>LNET01000130.1 GCA_001464055.1 Burkholderiales bacterium Ga0077543 | reverse complement strand
AGATGGTTTCGTCGGGCAGGAAATGCACTTCGGTGCCGCGCTTTTCCGTTTCGCCGGTGATCTTCATCGGGCTGGTTTCGAAGCCATCCCGCACTTCGATCAAGCGGTCTTGCGTGAAGCCCTGCTTGAACTCGATGAAGTGCACCTTGCCGTCGCGGCGCACCACCAGGCGCAGCCACTTGCTCAGTGCGTTGACGCAGCTCACGCCCACGCCGTGCAGGCCGCCGCTGACCTTGTAGCTGTTCTGGTTGAACTTGCCGCCAGCGTGCAGTTCGGTCAGTGCGATCTCGGCCGCACTGCGCTTGGGCTCGTGCTTGTCGTCCATCTTCACGCCCGTGGGGATGCCCCGGCCGTTGTCGATGACGCTGATGCTGTTGTCGCTGTGGATGGTGACGATGATGTCGTCGCAATGGCCAGCCAGGGCCTCGTCGATGCTGTTGTCCACCACCTCGAACACCAGATGATGCAGGCCGGTGCCGTCGCTGGTGTCGCCGATGTACATGCCTGGCCGCTTGCGCACCGCTTCCAGGCCTTCCAGGATGGTGATGCTGCCTTCGCCATAAGCGGCGCTGGCCTCGTTGCCGGTGCTGGCTGCAGCGCCTTCGGCGTCGGGCACGGCGCGCTGGGTGACGCCGTTGGGGTCGACGGGTTTCTGCGGGTCGGTCATGTGGAATGTCTTTCTTGTTGTACGCAGGCGGGCGGTCAGATCCGCATCGGCATGACGACGTACTTGAAACCGGCTTGGTCGGGAATGCTGAACAGCGTGCTGGCGGTGCTGTCTTCCAGTTCCAGCTTCACCATGTCCTGGCTCATGTTGGCCAGCACGTCGATGAGATAGGTGACGTTGAAGCCGATCTCGATGGCGTCGCCGCCATAGTCGACTTCCAGTTCTTCCTTGGCTTCTTCCTGTTCGGCGTTGCTGCTGGCGATCTTCAGCACGCCGGGTTCCAGGTTCACGCGCACGCCCTTGAACTTTTCGCTGGTCAGGATGGCGGCGCGCTGCAGGGCGGCCAGCAGCGGCGCACGGCCCAGCACCACGGCGTTCTTGCGGTTCTTGGGGATGACGCGGTTGTAGTCGGGGAACTTGCCTTCGACCAGCTTGGTGACGAATTCCATGCCGCTGAACGCGAACTTGGCCTGGTTGTTGGCGAAGCGCATCTCGATGGCGGTTTCATCGTCGCGCAAAAGACGCTGCAGTTCCAGCACCGTCTTGCGCGGCAGGATGACTTCCTGCTTGCTGGGCACTTCGGTGTCCAGCGCATGCTGGGCCAGCGCCAGGCGGCTGCCGTCGGTGGCCACCAGCGTGAGTGTCTTGCCTTCGGCGATGAACAGGATGCCGTTCAGGTAGTAGCGGATGTCGTGCACCGCCATCGCGAAGTGCACCTGGTTGATGAGCAGCCGCAGTGTCTTTTGCGGGATGCTGAAGGTGGGGCCGAAGTCGACGCTTTCGTTGACCAGCGGGAAGTCGTCGCTGGGCAGGGTCTGCAGCGTGAAGCGGCTCTTGCCGCCTTGCAGGGTCAGCTTGTTCTGGGCCGAGCTCAGCGTCACCACCTGGTCTGCCGGCAGGGCACGCAGGATGTCGATGAGCTTGCGCGCACCCACCGTGGTGTTGAAGCTGCCGGCGTCGCCGCCCAGTTCGGCCTGGGTGCGCACCTGGATTTCGAGGTCGCTGGTGGTGAATTCGATGCCGCCGCCGTTCTTGCGCATCAGCACATTGGCCAGGATGGGCAGGGTATGACGCCGCTCCACGATGCCGGCCACCGCCTGCAAGGCTTCCAGCACCTGCGTTTGCGCAGCTTTGAGAACAATCATGTCTTCCTCTTTTTTAAAAGGTGGTAGCCGTAGTAGAGCACCACGTTTTCTGGGGACAAGTCTATTTTCGCCTGTTCCATCAACGGTTTAGGAAACCTACAAGCCTGTGGGCGCAGGGCTGCTGCGGGTGCACGCGAAAATGAACAAGTCGGCTGCGGCAGCTTGATGTGTGGATAAGCCGGGTGTTGTGCCAGTCTTTTCCACAGACTTCACCGCCAAGATGAATGGCTGGAGTTTCACCCCGACGAGCTTGGGGGCACCGCTTCAACCTTTGAGGGTCTGTTCCAGCACGTGCAGCTGCTGGTTCAGTTCGGTGTTGGTGCGGCGCTCCTCGCCGATCTTGCGCACCGCGTGCAGCACCGTGGTGTGGTCACGGCCGCCGAACAGTTCACCGATCTCGGGCAGGCTCTTCTTGGTCATGTCCTTGGCCAGGTACATGGCAATCTGGCGTGGCCGGGCGATGCTGGCAGGGCGCTTCTTGCTGTACATGTCGGCGATCTTGATCTTGTAGAAGTCGGCCACCGTCTTCTGGATGTTCTCGACGCTGATCTGCCGGTTCTGGATGCTCAGCAGGTCTTTCAGCGCTTCGCGCGCCAGGGTGATGCTGATGTCCTTGTGGCTGAAGCGGCTGTAGGCCAGCACCTTGCGCAGCGCGCCTTCGAGTTCGCGCACGTTGGCACGCACGTTCTTGGCCACGAAGAAGGCCACGTCCTCGGGCATCTCGGTGGCTTCGGCCTTGGCTTTGGCAATGAGGATGGCCACGCGCATTTCCAGCTCGGGCGGCTCGATGGCCACCGTCAGGCCGGCGTCGAAGCGGCTGGTCAGGCGTTCGTCGATGTCCACCAGCCCCTTGGGGTAGGTGTCGCTGGTCATGATGATGTGGGCCTTCTTGGCCAGCAGGGCTTCGAAGGCGTTGAAGAACTCTTCCTGTGTGCGGTCCTTGCCGGCGAAGAACTGCACGTCGTCGATGAGCAGCAGGTCCAGGTTGTGGTACTTCGCCTTCAGTTCGTCGAAGGTCTTGCGCTGGTAGTTCTTCACCACGTCGCTGATGAATTGCTCGGCGTGCAGGTACAGCACGCGGGCCTGCGGGTTGTCCTTCAGCAGCGCGTTGCCCACGGCGTGCACCAGATGGGTCTTGCCCAGGCCCACGCCGCCATAGATGAACAGCGGGTTGTACATCGCGCCCGGCGCGCCGGCCACGTGCAGCGCGGCGGTGCGGGCCATCTGGTTGGCGCGGCCGGCCACCAGGTTGTCGAAGGTGAGCGCGGTGTTCAGGCGGTGCGTGGTGGCGGCCGGCGGCATGGGCCGGGACGAAGGGGTCGATGTGCCGGCCATCCCTGGCCCAGGGTTGCCCGCTTGCACCGGCAGGCGCAGCGCGGCAGCGGCCTGCTGGTCCATGCCGACGGCACCGTTGCCGTGGCGGCCTGCACCCGGCGCGGCTTGCACGAGCGTGGCGCTTTCCAGGCGCGGCGCCAGACTCAGTTCCAGTTGCACCGGGTGGCCGGCCAGTTCCGACAGCACGCTTTCGATGCGACCTGCGTACTGCGCGCGAATCCAGTCCAGCTTGAACCGGTTGGGCACACGCACGCACACCCGTTCAGGCAGGGTGGAGGTGTAGGCCGCCATGGCGCTGGCGGTTTCGACACTGGGTTCTGCTGAAAGGGGCCGGATCCAGGTGTTGAACTGGTGTTCCGGAAGTTCGGCAGCCAGGCGTTCGCAGCCTTGCCGCCACAGATCTAGGCTCATTGTGGACATCTTCTTTGGGGAGCCGCCGGAAACCACGTCCCTCGCAGTCGGCGGACCGTAGTTATCCACACATTCGCGCCGGCCGTCAAGGCCTGAATTTCCGGTCGGGCGGCGCACAGGCGTTGCCGCCGAAACCGGCCCTGGTTTGACCGCCAGGTCGATTCTTGCTGTAATCGAGGGTTTTCCGCCAAACCAATCACTCCCATGAAGCGCACCTACCAGCCCTCGAAGATCCGCCGTGCCCGCACTCACGGGTTCCTCGTGCGCATGAAGACGCGTGGCGGCCGTGCCGTCATCAACGCTCGTCGCGCCAAGGGCCGCAAGCGCCTGGCCGTCTAAAGCAGCCCCGGCCGCGGCACGGGTGTCCAGCCCTGCGGGGTGCCCCGTGCCAGCCCAGCATGATCAGTCGCCTCGTGCAGTCCGCCGACTTCGAACGTGTGCTCTCGGCACCGTCACGGTCGCGGAGTGCTCACTTCGCCCTGCACCATCTGGCGCAGAGGCCCTTACCTGCGCGCAAGCCAGCCAGCAAAGGCCTAATCCAGCGTTTGACCACAGACTTATCCACAGGCGTGGTCGAGGCTCCATCGGTCCCTGTGGATGACTTCCTTTCCGGTCACTGGCTGGGTTGCGTGGTGCCGAAGCGGCATGCCAAGCGCGCAGTCACCCGCAACCTTCTGAAAAGGCAGATCCGGCATGTGTTCGCGGCCCATGCCGCGGAACTGCCTGCCGGGCAGTGGTTGGTGCGCCTGCGTTCTCCGTTTCCCGTGAGCCAGTTCGTTTCGGCGCGCTCAGAAGCACTGACGCAAGCAGCGCGCGGCGAACTCGAGCAGCTTCTGATACGCGTACTGTCGGCGCCTGCCAAGCCAGCGCAGCCATGAAGCCCAGGCGTCTGTTCGATGTTCCGCGTGACGGACTCGTGCTGCTGGTGCGTGGCTACCGCCTGCTGCTCAAGCCTTGGCTGGGCAATGCCTGCCGGTTCGAGCCCACCTGCTCGGCCTACACCCTGCAAGCCCTGCAGCAGCACGGGGCCTGGCGCGGCGCGGCGCTGGGTGGCTGGCGCGTGATGCGCTGTCACCCCTGGTGCAACGGGGGGCATGACCCCGTGCCTGCACACTTCCTGGCTTCGTCCGCTGCCGCGACAGGCGACACTTCGACCGAGCTTTCCCCCGACACCTCCGCTCTTCCCCGGACCCCTCCATGACCGATATGCGCCGCACCCTGCTCTGGGTGGTTTTCACGATGTCCCTGGTCTTGCTGTGGGACGCATGGCAGAAGCACACCGGCCAGCCCTCGATGTTCGGCGGCGGCAACCGGCCCGCCGCCAGCGCTGGCGCAGAGCCCGCTGCCGGCGCTGGCACCACGGCTGCGCCTGGCGGCCTGCCGGCCCCGGCGGTTGCCGTTCCGGGTGCGGCGGCGCTGCCGGGGGTTCCGGTGGCACCGGCTGCAGCCCTGCCGCAAAGCGAGCAGGTGGTGGTGACGACCGATGCCGTCAAGGCCACCTTCGACAGCGTGGGCGGTACCCTGATCCGCCTGGAGCTGCTGGGCTATCGCGACCACAACCGCAAGGACAGCAACGTCGTGCTGCTGGACCAGTCGGGCAAGCGGCTGTACGTGGCGCAAACCGGCCTGGTGACGTCCCAGGCTGGCGTGCAGCTGCCCAACCACCAGACGCCGATGACGGCCGTGCCCGGCGAGCGCACCCTGGCTGCTGGTGCCAACGAAATCAGCGTGCGCTTCGAGTCGGCCGCGATGGACGGACGCAAGCTGGCCAAGACCTACACCTTCAAGCGCGGTGAGTTCACCGTGGCCGTGAAGCATGAATTCACCAACGAATCGACGACGCCAGTGGCGCCGCAGCTGTACCTGCAGCTGGCACGCGACGGCACGCCGCCCGAAGGCGAAAGCGCCTTCTACTTCACCTTCACCGGCCCGGCCATGTACACCGAGGCCAGCAAGTTCAAGAAGATCGACTTCAAGGACATCGCCAAGGGCAATGTCTCCATGGACAAGACCGCCGACAACGGCTGGATCGCCATGGTGCAGCACTACTTCGCCTCGGCCTGGCTGCTGCAGGGCAACCCGCAGCGCGAATTCCGCACGGCCTACATTCCCGCCGCTGGCAACCTGCCCGAGCACTACACCATTGCCATGGTCGTGCCGCTGGGCGAGGTGGCACCGGGCGCCACGCAGGTGCATGAATCGACCCTGTTCGCCGGCCCGCAGGAAGAGAACAAGCTGGCCGCCCTGGCCCCGGGCCTGGACCTGGTGAAGGACTATGGCTGGCTCACCATCCTCTCCAAGCCCCTGTTCTGGCTGTTGACGCAGTTGCACAGCTACCTGGGCAACTGGGGCTGGGCCATCGTGGCGCTGGTGGTGGTGCTGAAGGCAGCGTTCTACTGGCTGAATGCCAGCGCCTACCGCAGCATGGGCAAGATGAAGGCGATCTCGCCGAAGATCATGGAGATGCGCGAACGGCTGAAGGACAAGCCGCAGCAGATGCAGCAGGAGATGATGAAGATCTACCGCGAGGAAAAGGTCAATCCGCTGGGGGGCTGTCTGCCCATCCTGGTGCAGATGCCCTTCTTCATTGCGCTGTACTGGGTGCTGCTGTCCAGCGTGGAGATGCGCAACGCGCCGTGGATCGGCTGGATCACCGACCTGTCGGCCAAAGATCCGTGGTTCATCCTGCCCATCCTGATGACGCTGTCGTCGCTGGCCCAGGTCTGGCTGAACCCCACCCCGCCCGATCCGCTGCAGGCCCGCCTGATGTGGATCATGCCGCTGGCTTTCGGCTTCATGTTCTTCTTCTTCCCGGCCGGTCTGGTGCTGTACTGGCTGACGAACAACCTGCTGTCGATCGCGCAGCAGTGGTTCATCAACAAACAGCTGGGCGTGCTGGGCAAATAGCGGCCGCCGGCCGGTGGAAGGCTGACGGACATGGCCGCTCTGGACTTGCTCGTCATCGCCATCTACCTGGGCGCGAGCCTGGCACTGGCGCTGTGGATGCGCGAACGGGCGCGCAATGCCGAGGACTACTTCCTGGGCGCGCGCAACCTGCCGGCCTGGGCCGTGATGCTGAGCATCGTCGCCACCGAGACTTCGGCGCTGACCGTCATTTCGGTGCCCGGCATCGCCGCGCGCGGCGACTACACCTTCCTGCAGCTGGCCTTCGGCTATCTGGTCGGCCGCATCGGCGTGGCGCTGTGGTTGCTGCCGGGCTACTTCAACGGCGGCCAGCAGACGGCCTACCAGCGGCTGCAGGCCCGCTTCGGCATGCCCACGCGGCAGATGCTTTCGGCCACCTTCCTGAGCACGCGCTTCCTCGCCGACGGCGTTCGCATCTATGCCGGCGCCATCCCGCTGGCCTTGCTGACGGGCTGGGACCTGGCCACCGCCATCGTGCTGATGAGCGTGGTCACGCTGGGCTACACCCTGGTGGGCGGGCTGCGTTCGGTGGTGTGGGCCGACGCCCTGCAGCTGGTGGTGTACGTGGCCGGCGGGGTGTTCGCGCTGTCGGTGGCTTTGAACATGGGTGGTGGCTGGACCGAGGTCTGGCAGCGCGCCGACGCCGCCGACAAGCTGCGCCTGTTCGATTTCCAGCTGTCGCTGACGACGCCGTTCACGCTGCTGGCGGGCCTGGTGGGCGGCGCGCTGCTGTCGGCGGCCAGCCACGGCACCGACCACATCATCGTGCAGCGCCTGCTGGCCACGCGCAGCCTGCGCGCGGCGCAATGGGCGCTGGTGGGCTCGGGCGTGCTCGTCATTGCGCAGTTCACGCTGTTCCTGGCCATCGGCACGGCGCTGTGGGCCGCAGGCCAGGCGCCTGACGGGCAGGCCGGAGACACGCTGTTCCCGCAGTTCATCGTGCAGCATCTGCCTTCGGGCGTGGCCGGGCTGCTCATGGCCGGCATCCTGGCCGCGGCGATGAGCACCATCAGCTCGTCGATCAGCGCGCTGGCCTCGTCGGCCACCAACGACCTGTACGCGCCCTGGGCTGGCCGGACACCTGAACGCGACGGCGCGCACCTGCTGCGCGCAGGCCGCGCCTTCACGCTGCTGTGGGGCGTGCTGCTCACGGCCGCGGCATTGGGCTTCCATGCCCTGGCCACCGGGCGCGACACGCCGGTGGTGGTGCTGGCGCTGTCGATTGCGTCGGTCACCTATGGTGCGCTGTTGGGCACTTACGTGCTGGCCGGCTGGCGCGGGCGGCTGGGCGCAAGGCTGCAGGGCCGCAGCGTGATCACCGCTGTCGTCGTCAGCCTGGTGGTGATGGCCTTCGTGGTTTTCGGCAGCGGCCTGGCCTTCCCCTGGTTCGTGCCGCTGGGAACGGCCCTGACGGTGGCCTTGGCGCTGGGGCTGACCACGTTCAGCCGCGACACCGCCGCCCTGCCCATGCCGTGAAGCTGCAGCGTGACGCCATCGTGGCCATTGCCAGCGCGCCGGGGCGTGGGGCCGTGGGCATCGTGCGCGCTTCGGGCGCCGACCTGTCGGTGCTGATCGCCGCGGTCTGCGGCCGCGCGCTGCAGCCCCGCGTGGCCACCCTGCTGCCTTTTGTCGGCAGCGAAGGGCAGATGCTCGACCGCGGCCTGGCCATCCACTTCCCGGCGCCGCATTCCTACACCGGCGAAGACGTGCTGGAACTGCAGGCCCATGGCGGGCCGGTGCTGCTGCAGCTGCTGCTGGCGCGCTGCCTGCAGGCCCAGCCCGGGCTGCGGCTGGCAGCACCCGGCGAGTTCACCGAGCGCGCCTTCCTGAACGACAAGATCGACCTGGCCCAGGCCGAAGCGGTGGCCGACCTGATCGATGCCAGCACCGAAGCCGCCGCACGTTCGGCGGCGCGCTCGCTGTCGGGCGCGTTTTCGCAGCAGATCGACGCGCTGGCCGAACGCGTGGTGCGGCTGCGCATGCTGGTGGAAGCCACGCTGGACTTCCCGGAAGAAGAGATCGACTTCCTGGAAAAAGCCCGCGCCCGCGAACAGCTCGACGGCATCGAGGCCAGCGTCACCGGGGCCCTGGCCCGCACACGCCAGGGCGCGCTGCTGCGCGAAGGCTTGCGCGTGGTGCTGGCCGGGCAGCCCAACGTGGGCAAGAGCTCGCTGCTGAATGCGCTGGCCGGGGCCGAACTGGCCATCGTCACGCCGATCGCCGGCACCACCCGCGACCGCGTTACCGAAACCCTGCAGATCGAAGGCGTGCCGCTGCACATCGTCGACACCGCCGGGCTGCGCGACGACCTGGCCGCGGCCGACGAGGTTGAACGCATCGGCATCCAGCGCAGCTGGCAGTCGATCGACAGCGCTGACGCCGTGGTCTTCCTGCACGACCTGGCTCGGCGCGGCGATGCGGCCTACGAAGCCGGCGAAGCCGCCATTGCCGCGCGCCTGCCAGCGGGTGTGGCCGTGCTCGACGTCTACAACAAGGCCGACCTGGCCCCGGCCGATGACCTGCCGGCGGGCGGCCTGATGCTTTCGGCCCGCACCGGCCAGGGCCTGGAGGCGCTGCGCCAGCGCCTGCTGCAGCAGGCCGGCTGGCAGGCCTCGACCGAAGGCCTGTTCACGGCCCGCGCACGCCACGTGCAGGCGCTGCAACGCACGCTGGCGCATGTGCAGGCGGCGCAGGTGCACGCACAGCAGCGCGACGCCGCGCTCGACCTGCTGGCCGAGGAACTGCGGCTGGCGCACCAGGCCCTGGGCGAGATCACCGGGGCGTTCTCGAACGAAGACCTGCTGGGCGAGATCTTCAGCCGGTTCTGCATCGGCAAGTAGCATCCCTTCGACATGCCCCAACCCATCCAGATCCTGTCCGTCAACCGCGCGCTCGTCAGCGAGGTGCTCATCAACGGCCGGCGTGTGCGCAGCGCCATCGGCAAGCGCCCGGTGGCCGGCGCCGTGGCGGTGCGGCGCATGGGGCTGGAAGGCGACGAGCAGGCCGACCTGTCGGTGCACGGCGGCTTGAGCAAGGCCGTCTACGCCTACCCCAGCGAGCACTTGCCGTTCTGGCGCACGGTGCGTGCCCAGGCCCAGGTGGGCTTGTGGGACGACCCGGTGCCGCCCGGGCTGATGGGCGAGAACCTGACGCTCGCGGGCATCACCGAGGACAGGCTGTGGGTGGGCGACCAGCTGTTCATCGGCGGCAGTGCCGACGCGCCAGGCTGTGTGCTGGCGGTGAGCGAGCCGCGTTTTCCGTGCTTCAAGTTCGACGCGGCCCTGGGGTTCAGGCATGCCAGCAAGATGATGGTGCAGTCGGGCTACTGCGGCAGTTATCTCGGCGTGATCCTGCCCGGCGTGGTCTGCGCCGGCGACAGCGTGGTGCTGCAGCCCGGCCCGCGTGAGGTGAACCTGCGCGACCTGTTCAAGAGCCGGGCCCGGGCCTGACCCCACGCCTGGGGGTGCAAAAGCCCGCCCCCGCCGCCGGGCATGGCACCATCGCACGATGCTCGCCTACCGCCACGCCTTTCACGCCGGCAATCACGCCGACGTCCTGAAGCACACCGCGCTCGTCGCGGTGCTGCGCTATATGAACCTGAAGGACAAGGGCTGGCGCCTGGTGGACACGCACGCCGGTGCCGGCGGCTATTCGCTGCAGGGCGAATACGCCAACAAGCGGGCCGAATTCGAACAGGGCATCGGCCGCCTGTGGGACCGCCAGGACCTGCCCGCGCCGGTGGCCGACCTGGTGGCGCAGGTGCGGCAGTTCAATGGCGGCAAGACCCTGGCGCAGTACCCCGGCTCCCCCGCGCTCACCCACATGCTGATGCGCCCACAGGACCAGCTCCGCCTGCACGAGATGCATCCCACCGACCACAAGATCCTGGCCAGCTACCTGGGCGAGCAGCCCGGCGTCGAGGTGGCCATGACCGACGGCTTCGCGGCGCTGAAGGGCCACCTGCCGCCGACCACGCGCCGGGGTGTCGTGCTCATCGACCCCAGCTACGAGATCAAGACCGACTACGCCCGCACCCTGGCCGCGCTGCGCGAGGCGCTGGAGCGCTTCGCCGAGGGCGTGGTCATCGTCTGGCTGCCGCAGCTGCAGCTGCTGGAAGCCGCGCAGCTGCCGCAGCGGCTGAAGGCCAGCGCCGAGAAGCTGGGCAAGAAGGGCTGGCTGCATGCGCGCCTGACGGTGGCGCAGGCCGACGAACGCGGCTTCGGCATGCTGGGCAGCAGCGTGTTCATCGCCAACCCGCCGCACACCCTGGTGGGCGAACTGCGCCCGGCGGTGGCCTGGTTGGCGCAGGCGCTGGCACAGTTCGACGGCGCCCATGGCATGGTCGAGGCGGCCTGACGATGCAGACGATCTTCGGATTCCGCCGCTCGGCCTTCGTGCGCGTGGCGCCTTTCGCGGTGTTCATGGCCTTCCTGGCGCTGCGCGGCGCCGCACCCAGCGACGGTTCCTGGGGCTTCGACGTGCGCTGGCTCTATGGCGCGCAGGTGCTGGCCACGGCGGCGCTGCTGGCCTGGTGGTGGCGCGAATACGGCGAAATCACGCGGCAGAACCTGCCCAACCTGCGCGAAACGGCCCTGGCCGTGGCCGTGGGCTTGCTGGTGTTCGTGCTGTGGATCAACCTCGACGCGCCGTGGATGACCCTCACCGCCGGGGGCAGCACCGAGCCCTATGTCCCGCTGAACACCGTGGGCGACCTGCACTGGCCGCTGATCATCACGCGCTGGGTCGGTGCGGCGTTACTGGTGCCGGTGATGGAAGAGCTGTTCTGGCGCAGTTTCCTGATGCGCTGGCTGCAGGCTCCGGCATTCGAAGGCGTGCAGCCCATGCACGTGGGGCTGAAGGCGGTGGTCCTCAGCACCTTCGTCTTCGTGCTGGCGCACACGCTGTGGCTGGCGGCCATCGTGGCCGGGTTGGCCTATGCCTGGGTCTACATCCGCACCGGCAAGCTGTGGGTGGCGGTGATCGCGCATGCGGTGACGAACGGCGTGCTCGGCATCTGGGTGGTGACGACCGGCAACTGGCAGTTCTGGTGAACGGCCGCCGGCGGGTTCAGTCGGCGTTGCCGGGCGCTTCCAGCCGGTAGCCCAGGCCGCGCACGGTGTGGATGAGCTCGGGTGCGCCTGCGATGTCGATCTTCGCGCGCAGGCGCTTGATGTAGACGTCGACGATGTTGGTCAGCGGATCTTCGCTGGCACCCCAGACGTTGGCCAGGATGCGTTCGCGGCTGAACAGCCGGCCGGGGGTGGCCATCAGCAGTTCCAGCAGCGCCAGTTCCTTGGCCGTCAGCGCCAGGGTCTGCTCGCCGCGGCGGGCCTGCATGCGTTCGCGGTCCAGCACCAGGTCGCCCACCACCAGGCGCGGGCTGCGGGCCAGCGGTTCGCGCCCGCGCCGGGCCAGGGCTTCCAGGCGTGCCAGCAGTTCCTCGAATTCGAACGGCTTGCACAGGTAGTCGTCGGCGCCCAGGCGCAGGCCGGCCACGCGGTCTTCCAGCGCGGCCTGGGCGGTGAGCATCAGGATGGGCAGCGGCACGCGCGCGGCGCGCAGCGTCTGGCAGATTTCCAGGCCGCTCAGGCCGGGCAGCATCAGGTCCAGCACGATCAGCGTCGGCTCGTCGCCTTCGGTGGCGGCACGGGCGGCGTCCTGGGCCAGGGCCAGGCCCGAAGGGCCGTCGGCCGCGTGCTGGACGCGGTGGCCTTCGGCGCGCAGGCCGCGCAGCAGGAAGCCGGCGATGCGTTCGTCGTCCTCGACGATGAGGATGTTCATGCCGCGACCGCCGCCAGGCTGGCCACCGGTGCAGCGGGCAGCACCAGCCGCGCCAGCGTGCCCTGGCCCGGGGGGCTGAACAGGTGGATGCGGCCACCGTGGGCCTGGGCCAGCGCCCGCGCGATGGGCAGGCCCAGGCCGCTGCCGTCAGGCCGGTGGCGCCGCGCCGTGCTGCCGCGGAAGTGGCGCTCGAAGACCTGGGGCAATTCGTGCGGCGGGATGCCGATGCCCTGGTCCTGCACTTCCACGCACCAGTCGTCGGCGTAGGCCAGCAGGCGCGCGCTGACGGCGGCGCCGGGCTGGCTGTAGCGGATGGCGTTGTCCAGCAGCACCAGCAGCAGCTGGCGCAGGCGCTGCGCGTCGCCCAGCACCGCGCTCAGCCCGCGCGCGGGTTCGTCGGCCTGCAGCACCACCCCGCGGGCCTGGGCCAGCGCCTGCGCCTGGGCCACGGCTTCGGCGAAGGGCTGGGCCAGGTCCAGCGGGCGCCGCACCAGCGACAAGGCGTCGATGTCGCTGCGCGCCATGGCCAGCAGGTCGTCGATGACGCTGCCCAGCTGGCGCGAGGTGTCGACGATGCGCGACAGCGCAGCCCGGTAGTCCTCGACCGGCCGGTCGGCACCGCGCAGCGTGACCTCGGCCTCGCCGCGTATGGCGGTGGTGGGGGTGCGCAATTCGTGGCTGATGTCGGCAAAGAACTGGCGCCTGCGAGCCTCGGCCTGCTGCAGGGCCTGCAGGGCCTGGGTCAGTTCGGCGGTGCGCTCGTCGACCTGGGTTTCCAGCCGTTGACGCAGCCGGGCTTCACCCTGGCGGTGCTGCTCCAGTTCGGTGGCCATCACGTTCATGCTGCGCGCGACCGAGGTGAACTCGCTGGTGCCCTGTTCCGGGATGCGGTGCTGCAACTGGCCCTGCTGCAGGGCCAGCGCGCCCCGGCTCAGCAGGTCCAGCGGCCGCCGCAGCGCGCGCGCGAAGTACAGGGCGGCCCCCAGCGCCGCCAGTGCCAGCGTGCTGGCCGTGCCCAGCCACAGCGCGCGCATGCGGGCCAGGGCGGTGTCGGCGGCGGCGCGTTCGCGGGTCACGGCCGCGGCTTCGCGGCGGCTGCTGTCGGCCAGCAAGGCGCGCAGGTCGCGGTCCTGGGCGCGGTCGAACACATACGAGAGGGCCTCCCAGGCCTGGCCGGCATCGGCTCCGGGCCGCAGTGGCTGGGCGTTGTCGACCGTGGTTTCCAGGGCGACCAGGCTCTGTGCCAGGACGCTCAACGCGTCTTCGCGCTGCAGGTGTTCCTGGCGCGAGGCCGGGCTGTCGTCCAGCCGCAGCAGTTCCGCCGACAGCAGTTGCAGCTGCTGCACCTGCTGCCGCATCTGCGTCTGCAGCTGTTCGCGCAGGGCCGGGCTGGCGCCTGCGCCCTGCTGGTGCTGGGCCACCCAGGTGCGCAGGCGCTGCTTGGTGGCCGACAGGTCGGTGAAGCCGAGCTGGATGTCGCTGGCCACGCGCCCGCGCTCGACCTGCTTCTGGGCCACGCCCAATGCGGCGGCAGCGGCCAGGCCCTGCAGCACGGCGGCGGCCGCCAGCAGCGACAGGGCAAGCGTGAGACGGCGTCGGAACATGCCCTGATTGTGCGAGGCCGCTTCGGCGGCGGGCGGGCTTTCATCTGTTGTTCATTTAACGCTCAGCGCCTGCTCATCCAGCCTTCAGCGCGGGTTCAAGGGCGAGGGTTGCAATGGCATTCATCGTTTCGTTTCACCCACCCTCGAGGAAATCCATGAAGAAGCTGAACCTGCTGACCACCGCCGCCCTGGCCGCTGCCGCGCTCGCCGTGTCCCTGCCCGTTGCCGCCAAGGGCATCGTCGTGAACCAGGCCGTCACCGAAGCCGAAGTGCTGGCCATGCAGCAGACCTGGTGCAAGGCGCTGGTGGACATCAGCCAGACGCACAAGCGCGACGGCCAGCCGGCCGCCAAGGCGCTGGCAGGCAATGTCATCGACGCCGCCTACGGCTACCAGATGGGCGCTGTGCTGTTCAAGCCCACGCTGACCACCAACCCGCAGACCTTCCGCACCACGCGCGCCGGCGCGCTGGCCTACTTCGTCGGCGGCGACTCGGCCTTCCCCAAGGACACCGGCTTTGCGCTGAAGGGCTGGCAGAAGTGCGAGGTGGACAACGCCGCGGTGTTCATCGCCGGCGACAGCGCCACCACGATGGGCAAGGTGCGCATCACCGGCCCGGACGGCAAGATCACCACCGTCGACAAGACCTGGAAGTTCGTCAAGGACGACGCCGGCAAGCTGCGCATCGTGGTGCACCACTCGTCGCTGGAATTCGCTGGCGGCTGAACGCCCGGCACGGCCGCTGGCCAGCGCGGGTGAAGTCCTGCGCAGTCGGCGGCGTCAAGTTTCGGCATGGCGGGTCGAAAGACTGGGAATAGCCTCACTAACCCCAGGGATGGCATGCCGTTTGTCCGTGCCATAGCCGCCGCCATGGTGGCCGTCTGTCTGCAGCCGGCCTGGGCCGCGCGTCCCCTGGCCACCGACGACACGGGAGTGATCGGGTCCGGCGACTGTGAATTCGAAGCAAGCCGCACGGTCGCGCGCCTGGGCGTCGACCGCACAGGCGAGACCGGTGCTGCACTGGCCTGTGGTGTCGGGTTCGGGACCCAGCTCGGTCTGGGCTACGGGCAGGCCCGCGGTCCTGAAGGCCGGGCCCGTGGCGTGGCGCTGACGGCCAAGGCCGGCTTGTGGTCCGGTGCTGGCGACGACGCACCGTCGTTGGCGGTTTCCGGCGCAGTGGGCTGGGGCCGCGCAGCCGGGCAAAGCTGGGAACGCGAGGCCAGCGAAGTTCGCCTGCTGGGAACCTGGCCGGTGCGGCATGCCTTCATCCACGCCAACCTGGGCCATGCGCGCAGCCACACCGGCGGCCCCAAAGCCACGGTCTGGGGCCTGGCCCTGGAGCACCAACCGGCACAGCTGGCCGGCCTCGGCTGGGCGCCGTTGGTCGAGGTGTACGGCGACGACCGGGGCGACCGCTGGGTCAACTTCGGCGTGCGCACCACCGTCTGGCCCGACCGCCTGTTCGTCGATCTGGCCCATGCCCGCCAGCAGGCACCCGACAAGGCCCGCGTCTGGAACGCCGGCCTGCGTCTTGCGTTCTGAAACGGGCGCGACAGGGTGACGGGCTGACGGCCCCTGATGCCCAGGCCGCCTAGACGCCGCGCGCGCGGTCGGCCTTGAACTGCTGGCGGAAGGCTTCGAACCGGCCTTCGTCCAGCGCCTCTCGCACCTCGCGCATCAG
Organism: Burkholderiales bacterium Ga0077543; assembly: GCA_001464055.1. Lineage (GTDB taxonomy): Bacteria > Pseudomonadota > Gammaproteobacteria > Burkholderiales > Burkholderiaceae_C > Rubrivivax. The sequence goes on along the minus strand of LNET01000130.1, from coordinate 45,687 downwards.
GTTCACGTAGTAATGCAGGTTGTGGATGCTGGCCAGCATCGGTGCCAGCATCTCGCCGCAGCGTTCCAGGTGGTGCAGGTAGGCGCGTGAAAAGCCGCCGGCACAGGCGTGGCAGGCGCAGCTCATGTCGAGCGGAGCTTCGTCGTCCTTGTGGCGGGCATTGCGGATCTTCAGGTCGCCGAAGCGCGTGAACAGGTGGCCGTTGCGCGCGTTGCGCGTGGGCATGACGCAATCGAACATGTCGACGCCGCAGGCCACGCCCTCGACCAGGTCTTCGGGCGTGCCCACGCCCATCAGGTAGCGCGGCTTGTGCGCCGGCAGCCGGTGCGGGGTGTGGGCCATGATGGCCAGCATCTCGTCCTTGGGCTCACCCACGCTGACGCCGCCGATGGCGTAGCCGGGCAGGTCCAGTTCCACCAGCCGCTGCAGGGATTCCTCGCGCAGGTTCGTGTACATCCCGCCCTGGACGATGCCGAACAGCGCGTTCGGGTTGGCCAGGCGCTGGAACTCGTCGCGGCTGCGGGCGGCCCAGCGCAGGCTGAGCTCCATCGAGGTGCGCGCCTGCGCTTCGGTGGTGAGCGTGCCGCCGGTCTGGTAGGGCGTGCATTCGTCGAACTGCATCACGATGTCGGAGTTCAGCACGGCCTGGATCTGCATGCTGACTTCGGGCGTGAGGAACAGCTTGTCGCCGTTCACGGGGCTGGCGAAGTGCACGCCCTGTTCGGTGATCTTGCGGCCCTTTCCATCGGCGCCGCCCAGGCTCCACACCTGGAAGCCGCCGCTGTCGGTGAGGATGGGCGCGTTCCACTGCTCGAAGCGGTGGAGGCCGCCGAACTTCTTCACCACGTCCAGCCCGGGGCGCATCCACAGGTGGAAGGTGTTGCCCAGGATGATCTGCGCGCCCATGTCGCGCAGGCTTTGCGGCAGCACGCCCTTGACGGTGCCGTAGGTGCCTACCGGCATGAAGACGGGGGTCTCGACGGTGCCGTGGTTGAGCGTGAGCGTGCCGCGGCGGGCATGGCCTTCGGTGGTGTGGAGTTCGAACTTCAGCATGCACCCATTGTCGGCGGGTGCGCGGCAATGTCTTTCGCGGCAACGCGCTCGAGCAGCATCGCGTCGCCGTAGCTGAAGAAGCGGTAACGTGTTTCCACCGCGTGCCGGTACAGCGCCATCACGTGGGCATGGCCGCTGAACGCGCTGACGAGCATCATCAGCGTGCTCCTGGGCAGGTGGAAGTTCGTCACCATCAGGTCGACGACGCGGAAGTCGAAGCCGGGGGTGATGAAGATGTCGGTGTCGCCGGTGTAGGGCGCCAGCGCCTGGCCGTTGCTTGCGGCTTCGCGTGCTGCCGATTCCAGTGCGCGCAGGGTCGTCGTGCCCACCGCCACCACCCGCCCGCCGGCGGCGCGCGTGGCGGCGATGGCGGCCACGGTGTCGGCGCCCACTTCGAACCATTCGCTGTGCATCCGGTGTTCGGCGATGTTGTCCACGCGCACCGGCTGGAAGGTGCCCGCGCCCACGTGCAGCGTGATGGCCGCAGTGCCCACGCCGCGTGCGGCCAATGCGGCCAGCACCTTTTCGTCGAAGTGCAGTGCTGCGGTGGGCGCGGCCACGGCGCCAGGACGGCGCGCGAACACGGTCTGGTAGCGGGCTTCGTCGTTGGCGGTGTCATCGTGGGTGATGTAGGGCGGCAGGGGCACATGGCCGTGGCGCGCCAGCAGTTCCAGCGGGTCGGCCGGGAAGCGCAGGTGGAACAGGGCGTCTTCCGGACCGGTGCGGCCCAGCACCTCGGCGTCGAAGGCGTCGGCGAAGCGCACCACCGTGCCGGGCCTGGGCGACTTGCTGGCACGCAGGTGTGCCCAGACCTCGTGGCCGGGCAGCACCCGTTCGACCAGGGCTTCGACCGAGCCGCCGGTGGGCTTTTCGCCAAGCAGCCGGGCCTTGATGACACGGGTGTCGTTGAAGACCAGCAGGTCGCCGCGGCGCAGCAGGCCGGGCAGGTCGCGGAAGCCGCGGTCGACCGGCGTGCTACCCGTGCCGTCCAGCAGCCGCGATGCACTGCGCTCTGCAGCCGGGTGCTGTGCGATCAGCTCTGGGGGCAGGGCGAAGTCGAAGTCGGCCAGGGTATGGGGGTGGGGCATGGGAAGGTCTGAGCCAAGGGCCCCAAAATTGTTCCATGCCCACCAATTCCCCGCAGGCCGTGTCCGTGCCGCCCGTCTCCGCGCCGCCTGTCGCGCCGCAACCGGCCTTGTCGGCGCCGCAGCGAGCCTTGCGCAAGCTCGGGCTGGTGCGCGACATCGACCTGGCGCTGCACCTGCCGCTGCGCTACGAGGACGAGACCCGCATCGCCCCGATCTCCGGCCTGCGCGACGGCAGCGTGGCCCAGGTGCAGGGCACGGTGCGCGAAGCGCGGGTGGAAACGCGCAGCCGGCGCCAGCTGCTGGTGGTGCTGGACGACGGCAGCGGCGGTGAACTGACGCTTCGGCTGCTGCACTTCTACCCCTCGAACCAGAAGACTTTGGCCGTGGGCGCCGTGATCCGCGCCCGCGGCGAGGTGCGCGTTGGATTTTTCGGCCGCGAAATGGTGCATCCGGTGTTCAAGGCGGTGGCGCCCGACGCCCCGCTGCCGCAGGCGCTGACCCCCGTCTACCCCGCCAGCGCCCAGCTGCCGCAGGCCTACCTTCGAAAGGCCGTGGCTTCAGGTCTGGCGCGCGCGCACCTGGGCGAGTTGCTGCCAGAAGGCACCGTGCCCGCCGGCCTGCCGCCGCTGCGCGAAGCCTTGCTGGCCCTGCATCAGCCCGCCGCCGGCACGCCGCTGGAAACACTGGAAGACCACAGCCACCCGGCCTGGCAACGACTGAAGTTCGACGAGCTGCTGGCGCAGCAGCTCTCGCAGGCCCAGGCCCAGGCGGCCCGCGCGCTGCTGCGGGCGCCGGCGATGATGCCCTGCGTCGGCGGACTGCGGGAGAGCTTTCACGCGGCCCTGCCCTTCTTGCTGACCGCCGCGCAGCAGCGCGTGGTGGCCGAGATCGACGCCGACCTGGCGCACCCGCGTCCGATGCACCGGCTGCTGCAGGGTGACGTGGGCTCGGGCAAGACCGTGGTCGCGGCGCTGGCGGCCACCACCGCGATGGATGCCGGCTGGCAATGTGCGCTGATGGCCCCCACTGAGATCCTGGCCGAACAGCATTTCCGCAAGCTCATCGGCTGGCTGGAGCCGTTGGGCGTGGGCATCGCCTGGCTGATGGGCAGCCGCAAGGGCAAGGCACGCCAGGCGATGGTCGCCAGGGTGGCTTCGGGCGAGGCGCAGCTGGTGGTGGGCACGCATGCGGTGATCCAGGACGACGTGGTTTTCGCGCGGCTGGGCCTGGCCATCGTCGACGAACAGCACCGTTTCGGCGTGGCGCAGCGCCTGGCGCTGCGCGCCAAGCTCGACGAGCAGCGGCTCGAACCGCATCTGTTGATGATGAGCGCCACGCCCATTCCGCGCACGCTGGCGATGAGCTACTACGCCGACCTGGACGTCAGCACCATCGACGAACTGCCGCCCGGCCGCACCCCCATCGTCACCAAGCTGTTTGCCGACGGCCGCCGCGCCGACGTGGTGGCGCGCATCCGCCAGGAGGTGACCGCGCCGGTGCAGCCGCGGCGCCAGGTCTACTGGGTGTGCCCGCTGGTCGAGGAAAGTGAACACCTGGACCTGCAGAACGCGACCGCCACGCACGCCGAACTGGCTGCTGCGCTCGGCCCGGGCGTGCAGGTGGGCCTGTTGCACGGCCGCATGAAGGCGGCCGAGAAGGCGGCGGTGATGGCGCAGTTCAGCGGTGGCCAGCTGCAGGTGCTGGTGGCCACCACGGTCATCGAAGTGGGCGTGGACGTGCCCAACGCCAGCCTGATGGTCATCGAGCACGCCGAGCGTTTCGGCCTGGCCCAGCTGCACCAGCTGCGCGGCCGCGTGGGCCGCGGTGCCGCTGCCAGCGCCTGCGTGCTGCTGTACACGACGCCGCTGTCGGCCACCGGCAAGGCCAGGCTGAAAGCCATGGCCGAGACGAACGACGGCTTCGAGATTGCCCGGCGCGACCTGGACATCCGCGGCCCTGGCGAATTCATGGGCGCCCGCCAGAGCGGCGACGCCTTGCTGCGGTTTGCCGACCTGAACGAAGACAGCGTCTTGCTGCAGCAGGCCCGCGCGCTGGCGCCGCGGCTGCTGCGCGAGCACCCCCAGGCTGCATCGCAGCATGTCGCCCGCTGGCTGGGCAGCAAGAGCGACTACCTGAAAGCCTGAGCCCGAGCCCGCGGCTCCTGCAGCGCGCCGGGCTTCAGCCGTGCGCGTGGCTGGCCCCGGCCCAGTGGCCTCGCAGTCGCAGCAGTTCGCTCAGGGTGTCGTTGCACAGCGTAGACAGGGCCAGGGGCATGACGTCGAGTCCGGCCGACAGTTCCAGCGTGGAGATCATGTAGCCGTCGGTCTCGGGCGCAGCCACGATGAGGCCAGCCTGTGGGGCGGCTTGCGGGACGGCGGGGACCGGGGCGGGTGTCATGGCGGCAGAGGGATCTCTCATCAGCGAAGCACTGCATTCGAATCGCATACAGGGGTGTTTGGCCCATCCCATTGCATGGGCCTGGCGGGATTGCTCCCCGGCACCCCATGAACGAGGGGTTGGTCTGGCCGAGGCCAGCCAGTGCGTCCTTCGCTCCCGAGGATGCTCGCCAGCGGGCCCGCTTTTGTGGCCACTTTCAACTTCCGCACAATGCGGCCATGACGCTGACGGAACTCAAGTACATCGTGGCCGTGGCGCGCGAGCGCCATTTCGGGCGCGCCGCCGAAGCCTGCTTCGTGAGCCAGCCCACGCTCAGCGTGGCCATCAAGAAGCTGGAAGAGGAACTCGACGTCAAGCTGTTCGAGCGCGGCGCCAGCGAAGTGACCGTCACGCCGCTGGGCGACGAGATCGTGCGCCAGGCGCAGCAGGTCATCGAGCAGGCCGCCGCCATCAAGGAAATTGCCAAGCGTGGCAAGGACCCGGTCTCGGGCCCCTTGCGCCTGGGCATCATCTACACCATCGGCCCTTACCTGCTGCCCGACCTGGTGCGCCAGGCCATCGCCCGCGTGCCGCAGATGCCGCTGATGCTGCAGGAGAACTTCACCGCCAAGCTGCTGGAAATGCTGCGCACCGGTGAACTGGACGCGGCGATCATGGCCGAGCCCTTCCCCGAGACCGGCCTGGCCGTGGCCCCCCTGTATGACGAGCCCTTCCAGGCCGCGGTGCCTTCCAGCCACCCGTTTGCGCGCCGAGACAGCATCAGCGCCGAGGAACTGAAAAGCGAGACGATGCTGCTGCTGGGCACCGGCCACTGCTTCCGCGACCACGTGCTCGAGGTCTGCCCCGAGTACGCCCGCTTCGCCAGCACGAACCCGAACGACCGCGACGGCATCCGCAAGAGCTTCGAGGGCAGCAGCCTGGAGACCATCAAGTACATGGTCGCCTCGGGCATGGGCGTGACCGTGGTGCCGCAACTGAGCGTGCCTGCCGAAGCGCAGACCCATGTGGCCTACGTGCCGTTCACTGAACCCGTGCCCATGCGCCGCGTCGTGCTGGCCTGGCGCCACACCTTCACGCGCTACGAGGCCATCGCGGCATTGCGCAACTGCATTTACGCCTGCGCCTTGCCAGGCGTGAAGCGGCTGACCGATTGACCGCCTTGGCCGGCCTGGCGCCGGGTCCGATAGAGTGCCGGAATTCCACATCGCGCACCGGAGCACTCCATGGCCAAGACAAAGAAGACCCCCGGCGGCAGCCAGGGCGTGAACATCGGCATCAGCGACAAGGACCGTGCGGCGATTGCCGGCGGCCTGAGCCACCTGCTGGCCGACACCTACACCTTGTATCTGACGACCCACAATTTCCACTGGAACGTGACCGGGCCGATGTTCAACACGCTGCATGCGATGTTCATGACCCAGTACACCGAACTGTGGAATGCGGTGGACCCGGTGGCCGAGCGGATTCGCAGCCTGGGCCACCCGGCCCCGGGCAGCTATGCCGCCTACGGCGCGCTGGCCTCGATCAAGGACGCCCCGGCCACGCCCCCGCAGGCGCTGGAAATGGTGCGCATCCTGAAGGAAGGGCACGAAGCCGTGGCGCGCACCGCGCGCAGCGTCTTCCCGCTGGCCGACAAGGCCGGCGACGAACCCACGGCCGACCTGCTGACGCAGCGCCTCACGGTGCACGAACAGACGGCCTGGATGCTGCGGTCGCTGCTGGAGGACTGAAGCCGGCCAGTCCGGCAGCGGGGACAGCCCTAGCCTGAGGGGCCTGGCCGTGCTGGACGGATCGGGCAAACCGGGCCAAGATAAGGGGTTCAAGTTGTCCGCCAACGCGGCAAGTCACAGGAGAACCCCATGCCCAAGAACCGTGCCCTGCTGCCCCGTCCGCTGAAGATCGTTGCCGCCCTGGTGGCAGCCCTGGCCGTCGCGTCCTGCGGGGGTGGGGCCGACAGCCCTGCCGAGGCCGGCGCCGTCCAGTTCGCCACACAGATGCGCGCGCTGGCGGGGCCCCTGCCGCCCCCGGAGTTCGCGCACATGAACACCGCCCCGGTCACGGGCGACATGGTCATCGACTGGGCCGAGTTCAAGTTCCCCGAACTCTTCCCGAAGGCCGTCGGGGTGCGCTTTCCTTCGGTGGTGGTCGATGGCGTGACCTACAACGCGCGGGCCTATCCCGGCAGCTGGGGCATCCGCTACCTGGGCATCACGCCCGACGGCCGGGTGTTCGGCCTGGGTGACTTCACCAACAATGGACTGCAGCAGTTCGAAAGCATCGGCTTCTGGTCGGCCCAAGTGCAGGCCGAGCAGTGCGCGGTGAACCCAGCCAGTTGCACGCCAGGCACCAACACCCCGGCAGGCGCGCTGAACGGCTGCACCTTGCCGGCGGCGCAGGCGCTGGCCAGCGGTTCGCGGCTGCTCGCGACCTATGCCATCTCGATCAGCGGCTCCTCGGGCCAATACACCGTCGACAGCCTGGTCGAAGGGCCGGCCAGCTTCGAAGGACAGGCCGTGGTTCGAACGCGTGAGCTCATCAGCGGCTCGCAGGTCGACCCCGAAACCGGTCAGCTGATTTCCATGTCGCTGGAGTCGCGTTCGTTCCTGCAGGATGCAGGCGCGGGTTTCATCCGCATCGTTGGCGCGGAGGCGAACGTGAGCCTGGCCGGACTGGGTTCGCTGCAGAGCCGCACCGTCTACACGCCGCCGAGTGTCAACGTCGAGTTCTCGATCCAGCCGTCGCAGACCATCAACAAGAGCAGCAACTCGACCACCAGCCTGACCCTGCCTGTCGGGCCGCCCAGCGTCGGCGTTGACAACAGCGTGTCGTCCTACACCTTCGTTGGGCGCGAGAGCATCACCGTTCGCGGCAGGACCTACGCCACCTGCAAATACACCCAGCGGGCCACGTCGGGCGACACCGGTGCCGCCAGCTTCTGGTTCATTGACGGCAAGGGTGTGCCGGCGCGGATCGAAGAAGCCGACACCTTCGGCACGACCACGCGGACTTCGGTGATCGAACTCGTGTCGGGCACGCTGAACGGCGCACCCTTGTGACGCTCGGCGGTGGCGCTGGCCGCCGCCACCGCACGCGCTGGGTGCACTGCGCCGGATAATCATCGGTTTAGCCCGCGCTGACCTCCCATGCCTGCCGCAGTTCCAGAACGCATCACCCACGAGGTGGCGCGCCGCCGCACCTTCGCCATCATCAGCCACCCCGACGCCGGCAAGACCACGCTGACCGAGAAGCTGCTGCTGTTTTCCGGCGCGATCCAGATCGCCGGCAGCGTGAAGGCGCGCAAGGCCACGCGCCACGCCACCAGCGACTGGATGGAGATCGAGAAGCAGCGCGGCATCTCGGTGGCTTCCAGCGTGATGCAGATGGAATACCGCGACTGCGTCATCAACCTGCTCGACACCCCCGGCCACCAGGACTTCAGCGAAGACACCTACCGTGTGCTGACCGCGGTGGACGCAGCGCTGATGGTCATCGACGCGGCCAACGGCGTGGAACCGCAGACCCGCCGCCTGCTGCAGGTGTGCCGGGCGCGCAACACCCCCATCCTGACCTTCGTCAACAAGATGGACCGCGAGGTCAAGGACCCGCTGGCGCTGATGGAGGAGATCGAGCGCGAACTCGGCATGGAGGTGGTGCCCTTCACCTGGCCCGTGGGCATGGGCAAGGCCTTCCACGGCGTGATGGATCTGCGCGAAGAGCAGATGCGCGTGTTCAGCCCGGGTGAAGACCGCAAGGGGGCCGAAGACGAGATCCTGAGCGGCCTGCACAACCCGGCCTATGCCGAACGTTTCGGCATGCAGTACACCCAGGCCGAAGGCGAGATCGAGCTGCTGACGGAAGCCGCGCCGCCCTTCGACAAGACAGCCTTCCTGGCGGGTAAGCAGACGCCGATGTTCTTCGGCAGCGCGGTGAACAACTTCGGCGTGCGCGAGGTGCTGGACGCGCTGGTGGACCTGGCGCCGCCGCCCGGCGACCGCAGCGCCATCCAGCGCGTGGTGCACCCTGAGGAAGGCAAGTTCAGCGGCGTGGTGTTCAAGATCCAGGCCAACATGGACCCGGCGCACCGCGACCGCATCGCCTTCCTGCGCGTGGCCAGCGGCCGCTTCGAGCGTGGCATGCGGCTGAAGGTATCGCGCAGCGGCAAGGAGCTGCGGCCGAACACCGTGGTCACCTTCATGAGCCAGCGCCGCGAATTGCTGGAGGAAGCTTTTGCCGGGGACATCATCGGCATTCCGAACCATGGTGTGCTGCAGCTGGGCGACACGCTCAGCGAAGGCGAGAGCCTGCAGTTCACCGGCCTGCCGTTCTTCGCGCCCGAGATGTTCCGCAGCGTGGAAGTGGCCGACCCGCTGCGCACCAAGCAGCTGCGCGCCGGCCTCACGCAGCTGGGCGAGGAAGGCGCGATCCAGGTCTTCCGCCCGGTGGCCGGCAGCGTGTTGCTGCTGGGTGCAGTGGGGCAGCTGCAGTTCGAGGTGGTGGCCCACCGCCTGGAACACGAATACGGCTGCAAGGCGCGCATCATGCCGGCGCGCTACAACGTGGCGCGCTGGGTGACGGCCGAGACGGGCGAAGGTGCAGCGGCGGACGAACGCGAGCTCAAGCGCTTCATCGACGGCAACAGCCACCGCGTCGCCATGGACGCTGTCGACGCACCCTGCGTGCTGCTGGAATACGCCGGTGAGCTGCGCGCGATGCAGGACAACTGGCCGAAGATCCGTTTCCATGCGCTGCGCGAGCACGCGGGGCTGGTGTTCCAGAAGCAGCTGGAGGGCTGAAGTTCTTCCGCTTTACAATTTCAGCCTTCGACGCTGAAACTGTAAGAATGCTTCGACCCGTTTTCGAGCGCCATGCCTCGCAGCGGCTGCTGCGCCTGGCGCGTGGCTTTCCGGTCGTGGTGCTGACGGGGCCGCGGCAGTCGGGCAAGACCACCCTGGCGCAGGGCACCCTGCCGGGACATGCCTACGTCTCGCTGGAAGACCCGGATACACGCCTGCGCGTTGCGGCCGACCCGCGCGGGTTCCTGGCGGCCCATGCCGCTACCGGGCTGGTGCTCGACGAAGCGCAACGGGTGCCGGAACTGCTGTCCTATCTGCAGACCGCCGTCGATGCCGACCGCCGGCCCGGGCGCTTCGTCGTCACGGGTTCGCAGAACCTCCTGTTGTCCGCTGCCGTCAGCCAGAGCCTGGCCGGCCGCGCAGGCTTTCTGGAGCTGATGCCCTTGTCCTACCGCGAAGGCGGTGCGGCCTTTCAGCGCCTGTCCCTGGACGAGCTGCTGGTGCGGGGCGGCTATCCCGCCATCTACAGCACCGAGGTCAAGGCGGCCGACTGGCACGCCAGCTACGTGGCCAGTTACCTCGAGCGCGACGTACGGCAGGTCACCCGGGTCAACGACCTGCTGGCCTTCCAGCGTTTCATGCGCATGATGGCTGCGCGCTGCGGACAGCTGCTGAACCTGAACGCCGTCGCGGCCGATCTCGGCGTGGCCCAGACCACTGCCCGCGATTGGCTCGCCGTGCTCGAGGCCACCTACGTGGCCTTCCGCCTGCCGCCGCATCACAAGAACTTCGGCAAGCGCCTGGTGAAGACGCCCAAGCTCTACTTCCACGACACCGGGCTGGCCGCATGGCTGCTCGGCATCACCGACGCGGCCGCGATGAACAGCCACCCGATGCGCGGTGCGCTGTTCGAGAACCTCTGCATTGCCGACTTCACCAAGCACCTGCGCCACACCGGGGCCGCGGCGTCGGCCTTCTTCTGGCGCGACAACATCGGCAACGAGGTCGATCTGCTCATCGACAGGGGCGGCCACCTGCAGCCGGTGGAGTTCAAGAGCGGCGCGACCTTCCAGCCCGACTGGCTGCGCGGGCTGACCATGTTTGGGCGCCATGCCGCCACGGAGCGCCTGGTGGAGCCCCTGCTGGTGTGCGGCGCGCCGGGCCTGCAACGGCTGCAGGGTGTGGGCGTGGCGCACTGGCGCGACGCGCTGATGGCGCTGCCGGCAACGGCGCCCTGAGACCAGGGCCGCGGGCGACTCAGCCCTGCCCGGCGCCGGAGCGCCGAAGTGCCGCGTACGCCACCGCCACCTCCCCCGCCAGCCGCGCATTCGACAGCACCAGCGCGATGTTCGCCGCCAGACTGGCGCCGCCGGTGAGCTCGGCCACCCGCGCCAGCAGGAAGGGCGTGACGGCCGCACCGGCCACGCCCTGGCGCGCGGCCTCGGCCAGCGCCTGATCGATGTGTGCGCCGATCACGCCGGCCGGGATCTCGTGGTCCTTCGGGATGGGGTTGGCCAGCACCAGGCCCTGGCCCGGCGCGACGAGGTCCTGGGCTCGCAGCGCGCTGGCCACGGCCACCGGCGACGACAGCGAGCCCGGCAGCTTCAGGCCGCTGGTGCGGGAATAGAACGCCGGCAACTCGTCGGTGCCGTAGCCGAGCACGGGCACACCGTGGGTTTCCAGCACTTCCAGCGTCGCGCGCAGGTCGAGGATGGCCTTGGCCCCGGCGCAGACCACGGCCACGGGCGTGCGCGCCAGTTCCAGCAGGTCGGCGGAGATGTCGAAGCTGGTCTCGGCCCCGCGGTGCACGCCGCCGATGCCGCCGGTGGCGAAGACGCGGATGCCGGCCATCGCCGCCACCATCATCGTCGTGGCCACAGTGGTCGCGCCCAGCGCGTGCGTCGACAGCAGCAAGGGCAGGTCGCGCCGGCTGGCCTTGGGCACGGCGTGGCCAGCGCGGCCGAGGAAGTCGATTTCCTCGGGCGTGAGCCCGGCTTTCAGCCGCCCGCCGATGATGGCGATGGTGGCCGGCACGGCGCCGGCCGTGCGCACCTCGGCCTCCACGCGCAGCGCAGTCTCCACGTTCTGTGGCCAGGGCATGCCGTGGGTGATGATGGTGGATTCCAGGGCGACGAGGGGCTGGCCGCCCTGAAGGGCGGCGGCCACGTCGGGGTGGATGTCGAGCAGGGGGTTCATGGAGCTGCATGATCGCATCGGCGCCCTGGCGCGCCACCGGCGCCGGTGCTGCCGATAATCCGGGCGTGAGCGCCACCACCCCCACGCCGGCACCCGAACCTGCGCCCAATCGCCTGGCCCTGGCCCTGGACCTGATCCGCTGGAACCGCCCTGCGGGCTGGCTGTTGCTTCTTTGGCCCACGCTCAGCGCGCTGTGGATTGCCGCCGACGGCTGGCCGGGCTGGCACCTGCTGGCGGTGTTCGTGCTGGGCACGGTGCTGATGCGCAGCGCCGGCTGCTGCATCAACGACGTGGCCGACCGCGACTTCGACCGCCATGTCAAGCGCACCGCACAGCGCCCGGTCACGCGCGGGGCGGTGTCGGTGAAGGAGGCGCTGGCCCTGGGCGCGGTGCTGGCGCTGCTGGCCTTCGCCTTGGTGCTGACGACCAACCCGCCGACCATCCTGCTGTCCTTCCTGGGCCTGGCGGTGACGCTGGCCTACCCCTATGCCAAGCGCTTCGTCTCGATGCCACAGGCGGTGCTGGGCGTGGCCTTCAGCTTCGGCATCCCCATGGCCTTTGCAGCGGCGCTGGGCGGTCGTGAATGGAATCTCTCTTCAGTGCCGCCGCAGGCGCTGTGGCTGCTGCTGGGCAACCTGTTCTGGGTGCTGGCCTACGACACCGAGTACGCGATGGTCGACCGCGACGACGACATCCGCCTGGGCATGAAGACCAGCGCCATCACCCTGGGCCGCTGGGACGTGGCCGCGGTCATGGGCTTTTATGTTGCCTACCTGCTGTCCTGGGCCTGGCTGGGGCGATCACTGGGCTTGGGGCCCTGGTTCCTGGCGGGCATCGGCGCGGCCGGGCTGCAGGCTGCGTGGCACTACACGCTGATCCGCGGCCGCACGCGCGACGGCTGCTTCAGGGCCTTCAGGCTGAACCACTGGCTGGGGTTTACGGTGTTCGCGGGGGTGGTGGCGGACCTGGCCTTGCGTTGACCCAGGTGGCTCAGGCACGGCCCAGCTCTGCAGCACGGTCCCGCGCCGCGTGCAGCGCCCGCACGAAAGCCGCCTTGACCCCCGCTGCCTCCAGTGCGGTGATGGCCGCATGGGTGGTGCCGCCCTTGCTGGTCACCTGCTCGCGCAGGGCAGAAGGCGACAGCGGGCTCTGCATCGCCAGCGCTGCCGCGCCAGCGAAGGTGGCCTGGGCGAGCTGGCGCGCCTGCTCGGTCGACAGGCCCATCTCGCTGCCGGCCTGCACCATCGCTTCGATGAAGTAGAAGACATAGGCTGGCCCTGAACCCGACAATGCGGTGACGGCGTCGAGATCGTCTTCGCGGTCCACCCACAGCGCCTGGCCGGTGGGCGCAAACAGCGCCGCCACTTCGGCGCGCGCCGCCGCATCCACCGCCGGACTGGCAAACAGGCCGGCGATGCCCTGGCCGATCAGCGCCGGGGTGTTGGGCATGGTGCGCACCACCGCCGCGCTGCCCGTGGCCCGGGTGATGCTGTCGCTGCGTACACCGGCCATCACGCTGACCTGCAGGGCCCCGCCGACGTGCGGTGCACAGGCGGCGGCGGCCTCGGCGAACACCTGGGGCTTCACCGCCCAGACCACGGTTCGCGCCGTGGCCAGCGCCGGCCCGGCCTGGGCCAGTGGCGCCAGCCCGAAGCGGCTGGCCAGGCGTTCGCGCTGGGCCGGGTCGGGTTCGACCACCAGCACGCTGGCGGCTGGCCGGCCCGACTGCAGCAGCCCGCCGATGAGCGCCTGCGCCATGTTGCCGCCGCCGATGAAAGCCATGAATTCGTTCATGGACGGCAGTGTATGCAGCCTTCCATGCAAAGGCGGCATGGCAAACCGCAGCTTATTCGGTGCCGGCGCCTCTAGAGTCGCGACACCGCGGCGGCGACGCGGCTCAAGAGGCCGCAGCAGGCCGCGCCACGAACCACCCCCGGAGACCCCGAATGTCCTTGCCCGCCATGCCCCTTTCCTACGTCCACCCCACCCCCGACAGCCCCTGGGGAACCTACCTGATGCAGGTGGACCGTGTCACGCCTTACCTGGGCCACCTGGCCCGCTGGGTGGAAACCCTGAAGCGGCCGAAACGGGTGCTGATCGTCGACATTCCCATCGAACTCGACGACGGCAGCGTGACCCACTTCGAGGGCTACCGCGTGCAGCACAACATGAGCCGGGGTCCCGGCAAGGGCGGCGTGCGTTACCACCCCGACGTGACCCTGGAAGAGGTGATGGCGCTGTCGGCCTGGATGAGCGTGAAGAACGCCGCCGTCAACCTGCCCTACGGCGGTGCGAAGGGCGGCATCCGCGTCGATCCGAAGCGCCTGAGCCACAAGGAACTGGAGCGCATGACGCGGCGCTACACCAGCGAGATCGGCATCATCATCGGCCCGCAGCAGGACATTCCGGCGCCTGACGTGAACACCAACCCTCAGATCATGGCGTGGATGATGGACACCTACAGCATGAACACCGGCACCGCCGCCACGGGCGTCGTCACCGGCAAGCCCGTCCACCTGGGTGGCAGCCTGGGGCGGGTGAAAGCCACCGGCCGCGGCGTCTTCGTCACCGGCCGCGAAGCCGCGCGGCGGCTGAACCTGGACCTGAACGGCGCCCGCGTGGCGGTGCAGGGTTTCGGCAACGTCGGTTCTTCCGCGGCCGAACTGTTCGTGCAGGCCGGCAGCACCATCGTCGCCGCGCAGGACCACACCGGCACCATCTACAACGACCGCGGTTTCGACATGCTCGACCTGATGGCGCACGTGAAGGAAACCGGTGGTGTCGGCGGCTTCAAGGGTGCCGACTGGATGGGCAACGAGGAGTTCTGGGACGTGCGCTGCGACATCCTGATCCCGGCCGCGCTGGAAGGGCAGATCACGGCCGAGCGCGCGAAACGCATCCAGGCCAGGCTGGTGCTGGAGGGCGCCAACGGGCCCACCGTGCCCAGCGCCGACGACATCCTGGCCGAGCGTGGCGTGCTGGTGGTGCCCGACGTCATCTGCAACGCCGGTGGCGTGACGGTGAGCTACTTCGAATGGGTGCAGGACTTCAGCAGCTTCTTCTGGACCGAAGACGAGATCAACGTGCGCCTGGACAAGATCATGATCGGCGCGCTGAAGAAGATCTGGGACACCGCCGACAAGCACCAGATCACGCTGCGCACCGCCACTTTCGCGGTGGCCTGCGAACGCATCCTGACGGCGCGCGAGGAGCGCGGCCTGTACCCCTGACCCCGCCGGGACTTCCGGACGCATCCTGGCCTCAGGGACACCCTGGAGGGCCGCGCAGGAAGCGTTAGCATCTTTGCCCGGTGCGGCTTGTGCCGCCCACGCCCCCGGCACCTTGCCGGACGGCGCCTTTGTTTCAAGGATTGCTTGATGACTTCCGAACTGATTTCGCGCCGCACAGCCCTGCTGGGCTCGGTCGGCACCGTGGTGGCGGGCTCGCTGACCCTGGCCGGCTGCGGTGGTGGCAGTGACGGCGGTGGGGGTGGCGGCACGCAGCTGCGCGCGATCAACCTGACCAACGACCTGCCCAGCGTCGACCTGCTCACCGACGACACCGTGCAGTTCGGTGCCCTGGCGCTGGAAGCCCTGCCGGCCTACAAGGGCGTCGACGCCAAGGAATACACGCTGCGCGTGCGCAGGACCGGCGACGGGGCGACCCTGTTTTCGGGCGCCTTCACGCTGGGCAGGGACCAGAACTTCACGGCCGTCATCTGGGGCCGGGAGACATCGCTGCGCGTGTCGACCCTGCCCGAAAACGAAGACAACAACGCCATCGGCAGTGGCAACACGCGCGTGCGCATGTTCAACGCCACCACCGACAGCGGCGCAGTGGACGTTTTCTTCACCAGCGAAGCTGCGGTGCTCGGCGACACCGCGCCGACGCAGAGCGCCGTGGGCGCCGGCAACCTGTCGGGCTTCCGCGAGATCTCGGCAGGCACCTACCGCCTGCGCGTCACCGGCGTGGGCGACCCCAACGACGTGCGCCTGGACATTTCTGGCATCCCGCTGGTCGCACGCCAGCACTACAACCTGGTGCTGACCGCCGGTTCTGGCGGCGTGCTCTTGAACGGCATGCTGATCCAGCAGCAGCAGGCGGCCACCGTGCTGCGCAACACCCGGGCCCGCGTGCGAGTGGTGGCCGGTGTCGACGCTGCCGGCGTGGTGGGCATCTCGGCGGCGGGCACGACCCTGGTGGGCGGCCTGCGCAGCCCGTCGGTGGGCCCGTACCAGCTGGTCAACGCCGGTGCCCTGCCCCTGCAGGTGCGGGTGGGTGGCAACGTCGTGTTCGACGCGAGCCGGACCTTCCTTGCCGGTGCCGACTACACGCTGATGGTCTACGGCCCGCCCGCAGCGCCGGAGATCAGGCTCATCGTCGACGACAACCGCCTGCCCAGCCTGAACAACCGGGTCAAGATCCGCCTGATCCACGGCGCCAACGGTGTGGTGGGTCCGATCACGCTGTCGGCCGACTTCCTGGCGCTGGCCACCGACATCGCACTCGGCGCCGGCTCGGCCTACGCCACCACCCTCAGCAGCGCGTCGGTGCGTGTCGACGTCACTTCGGCTTCGGCCGCAGGGCCGCTGTTCGAGCAGACCGCGGTCAACCTGCAGGGCCAGTCGGTCTACACCGTCTTCCTGCTGGGTGGCAATGCTGCGCCCACCGGCGTGATCCGCAAGGAACGCTGAAACAGGGCCGGCCGCGATGAACTGGAGCACCAACAACTGGAACATGTCGCTGGGCGGGGCTGCGGCCACGCCGGCGGCGGCCCCGGCCCCGGCAGCACCCGAGGAAAGTTTCGTCTTCGACGTGAGCGAAGCCGACTTCGAAGCCCAGGTGCTGGAACTGTCGATGCAGGTGCCGGTGCTGCTGGACTGCTGGGCGCCCTGGTGCGGGCCCTGCAAGAGCCTGGGGCCGGTGCTGGAGAAGCTGGCACGCGACTACGGCGGCCGCTTCATCCTGGCCAAGCTGAATACCGACGAGGCGCCGCAGATCAGCGCGGCGCTGCGCATCCGCAGCATCCCGCAGTGCTTCCTGTTCATGGGCGGCCGGCCGGTCGACCAGTTCACGGGTGCGCTGCCCGAAGGCAAGCTGCGCGAGTTCCTCGACAAGCATGTCGGCCCCCAGGTCGACCCGGTGCAGGCCGTGCGCGACGAAGCGGCGCAACTCGAGCCCGAAGCCGCGGAGGCCTTGCTGAGGGAAGCACTCACTCACGCGCCAGGCCATGCGGAGCTGACACTGGACCTCGCCGAACGCCTGGTGGCCAGGTCCGAGCTGGACGCAGCCCAGGGTCTTCTGGATGGCATCGCCACGGCCGAACGCACGGCGCGGCACGGTCCGCTGCTCAAGCGCATCGAACTCGCGCGCAACAAGCCCCAGGGCGACCCGGCGGCGCTGGCTGCGCGCATCGCAGCCAACCCGAAGGACTTCGAAGCCCGGTTTGCATTGGGCGCCATCCGTGTCTTCGAAGGCGACTTCCGCGCCGGCTTCGAACAACTGCTGGACGTGGTGCTGCGCGACAAGGCCGAGGGCCGGCCCGACCGCGAGCGTGCCCGCAAGCAGCTGATCGAATGGTTCGAGGCCTGCCCCGACGCCGATGCCGTCAGCTGGGGCCGCCGTTACCTGGGCATGTACCTGAACTAGTCGGGCTGACGCGTTTGCTGCCCGGCTTTGGGTCCGGGTCTTGGGCTGGCCAGGGTTCTCCTTGCCAAGACCCCGACCCAGATCACGCGCCGGCCAGCAGCTCGGCGTTGCCGCCGGCAGCGGCGGTGTTGACCGTGACGGTCTGCTCGGCGCAAAAGCGGTACAGGTAATGCGGGCCGCCGGCTTTCGGGCCGGTGCCGCTCAGGCCTTCGCCGCCGAAAGGCTGCACACCCACCACCGCGCCGATCATGTTGCGGTTGACGTAGACATTGCCGATGCGCGCCAGGTCGGCGATGCGCTGGGCCCGGCTGTCGATGCGCGTCTGCACGCCCAGCGTGAGGCCGTAGCCCAGGGCGTTGATCTGGCGCACCACCTCGTCCACCGCGCCGCCCCAGCGCACCACGTGCAGCACGGGGCCGAAGATCTCTTCCTTCAGGTCGGCGACGCGGCCGATCTCGAAGGCCACCGGCGCCACCAGGTTCGGGATGGTCGACGAGACGGCGGTCTCGCCCAGCAGCCTGGCGCTGCCGCGCAGGCGCTGGATGTGGCCCTGGATGCCGGCAAAAGCCTCGGCGTCGATGACCGGCCCGACGTCGGTGGACAGCAGCGCCGGGTCGCCCACGGCCAGTTCGACCAGCGCGCCGCGCAGCATCTCGATCACGCCTTCGGCGATGCCCTCGTGCACGCACAGCAGGCGCAGCGCGCTGCAGCGCTGGCCGGCGCTGCGAAAGGCACTTTGCACCACCGCGTCGACCACCTGTTCCGGCAGCGCCGTGCTGTCCACCACCATCGCGTTCAGGCCGCCGGTTTCGGCGATCAGCGGCACGATGGGGCCGTCCTTCATCGCCAGCGTGCGGTTGATGATGCGTGCCACCGCGGTGCTGCCGGTGAAGCACACGCCCGCGGTGCGCGGGTCGGCCACCAGGGCGGCGCCCACGGTCTCGCCCGGGCCGTGGATCCAGGCCACGGCGTCGGGCGGCACGCCCACTTCGTGCAGCAGGGCGATGAAACGACGCGCCACCACCGGTGTCTGTTCAGCCGGCTTGGCGGCCACGGTGTTGCCCGCCACCAGGGCCGCCACCACCTGGCCGGCGAAGATGGCCAGCGGGAAGTTCCAGGGGCTGATGCAGACGAACACACCGCGCCCGTGCAGGCGCAGCAGGTTGCTTTCGCCGGTGGGGCCCGGCAGCGACTGGTCCTTCAGGCGTTCTTCGGCCTGGTCGGCGTAGTAGCGGCAGAAGTCGACTGCTTCGCGCACTTCGGCGATGCAGTCGCCCATCGTCTTGTGCGCTTCCCTGACCAGCAGGGCGCAGAACTCCGGCAGCCGAGCGTCCAGCGCGTCGGCCGCCTTGCGCAGCAGGGCGGCGCGCTCGCTCAGCGGGCCTGCGGTCCAGGCATCGAAGCCGGCATGCAGGCGGGCCATCGTGGCGCCGGCCTCGGCAGCGCTGGCCATCGGCGCGGCTTCGACGTTCACCGCGGCCAGCGCGGCGTCCAGCGGCGCGCGCATCGACAGCACCGTCAGGTCGGCGCCAGTGGAGTTTCGACGCTGCACGCCGTACAGCTGCGGTGGCAGCGGCAGGGCAAGCTCGGTGCTGGGCTGCAGCGGCGAGGCCAGCAGCTGCTCGGCGCTGACATGTTCGTCGGCCAGCTGGTGCACGAAGGACGAATTGGCGCCGTTTTCCAGCAGCCGGCGCACCAGGTAGGCCAGCAGGTCGCGGTGTTCGCCCACAGGCGCGTAGACGCGGCAGGGGATGCGGCCGTGCGAATTCTGGCCGGTGAGCACTTCGCGGTACACGCCTTCGCCCATGCCGTGCAGCCGCTGCATCTCGAACGGCGCCTGGGCCTTTTCCGCCAGCTGCACGATGGCGGCCACCGTGCCGGCGTTGTGGGTGGCGAACTGCGGGTAGATCACGCCCTGGTGCTCGATCAGCCGCGCCGCGCAGGCCAGGTAGCTGATGTCGGTGTGGTGCTTGTGCGTGAACACCGGGTAGGCCGGCAGGCCGGCTTCCTGGGCCCGCTTGATCTCGCCGTCCCAGTAGGCGCCCTTGACCAGGCGCACCATGAACTTCAGGCCGTGACGCCGGGCAATCGCGGCGACTTCCTCGATGACGGCCAGGGCACGCGTCTGGTAGCTCTGCACTGCCAGGCCGAAGCCCTGCCACTGCGGGTGGCGCGCAGCGATGTCTGCAGCCAGTGCTTCGAACACGTCCAAGGACAGTTCGAGCCGGTCGGTTTCCTCGGCGTCGATCGTCAGGTTGATGTTGGCGGTGGCGGCCAGGTCCACCAGGCCCTGCACACGCGGCAGCAGGGTGGCGAAGACGCGCTCGCGCTGCGCGTCTTCGTAGCGGCTGAACAGCGCGCTGAGCTTGATCGAGATGCCGTCTGTGGCCATGGGCGACAGCGCCTTGCCACCTGCGGCAATGGCGCCGATGGCATGCCGGTAGCTCGCCAGGTAGCGTTCGGCGTCGCGCTCGGTGCGCGCGCCTTCGCCCAGCATGTCGTAGCTGAAGCGAAGCTGGCCCAGGGCCTTTTTCTGGCTGCTGGCCTCGCCCATGGCTTCTTCGATGCTGCGGCCCAGCACGAACTGGCGGCCCAGCAGCTGGATGGCGCGCACGGTGGCGGCGACCACGGTGCGCGAGCCCAGGCGCTGCAGCAGGCCGGGGGGGTTGCTGCTGTCGGGCAGGAAGCGCTTGCTCAGCGCGATGGCGCTGGCCGACAGATTCGCCAGCATCTTGTGGGGTGAACCTTCCGAGGCTTCGTCGAAGTCGGCCCGGCCCAGCTGGTCGGCGGTCAGCGCGATGGCGGTCTCGGCATCGGGCACGCGCAACAGGGCTTCGGCCAGCCGCATCAGCGCCAGACCCTCGGCGCTGCTGATGGGGTATTCGCGCAACAGCGACTCCATGGCCCAGAACGGCGCGGGCTGTTCCCGCACGGCGCGCACCCAGGGGCGGGCGGCGTCGACCACGGCAGGCCAGTCCAGCCGCCCCTGCAATGCGGCCAGCGACGCGGCCAGGGCTTCGGCTTCGGGGCGGTAGGGGAAGGGCAGGCGGGCGCGGGCGGTTGGGGTGGTGAAACCGGGCATGGGTCGCTTTCGAAAGGGAGTTCTGAGGCTGTTCTTGGCCAGATCGGCAGCTTAGAGGCCCGCACGCCGCAGGGGATTCGGATTTCTGTCGCGTTCACGGAGAATCCTGCGCCATGGACAGCGATGACACCAGCCCCCGCAGCCCGTATCGGTCGGACAAGGTCGACAAGATCGACCTGCGCATCCTGCGCGTGCTGCAGGCCGACGGCCGCATCAGCAACCTGAAACTGGCCGAGGAAGTGCACCTGTCGCCCACGGCGGTGCTGGAACGGGTGAAGCGGCTCACGCGCGAAGGTTTCATCCTGGGCTATGAAGCCCGGTTGAACCCGGCCAAGCTGGGCGCGGGCTTGCTGGTGTTCGTCGAGATCCTGCTCGACCGCACCGTACACGACGTCATGGACACGTTCAAGGCCGCGGTTCAGGTGCGCCCGGAGATTCTGGAAGCGCACCTGGTGGCTGGCGGTTTCGACTACCTGCTGAAGACGCGCGTGGCCGACATGGCGGCCTACCGCGAATTCATCGGCAGCGTCATCTGGACCTTGCCCGGCGTGCGCGAGACGCGCACCTACGCCGTGATGGAAGAGGTCAAGAACACCGGGCTGTTGCCAGTGTGACCAGGGCTTGAGCGGGCGCCCTGCCCGGGGCTTCAGTGCAGCAGCGAAGCCGGGCGGGTGGGTGCGCCGAACAGCACACCGTCGGCCGCGGCCGCAGGCGCGAGCATCACGCTGTCGGCCAGCAGCGCGGTCACGGTCTCGGCCGGCATGGGTTTGCCCAGGTGGAAGCCCTGGCCGAGCTGGCAGCCCATCTCGCGCAGCAGTTCGGCCTGGCCGGAGGTTTCCACTCCTTCGGCGACGATGGTCTTGCCCAGCGACAGCCCCAGCAGCGCGATGGCGCGCACGACAGCGGCTTCCTTGGTGTTGGCTTCCAGCCGGCTGACGAAGCTGCGGTCGATCTTCAGCGTGTCGATCGGCAGCGTCGAGAGGTGGCTCAGCGATGAATAGCCGGTGCCGAAGTCGTCGACCGCCAGCGTCACGCCCAGGCGGCGAAGTTCGCCCAGCATCGGCAGCGCCGCTTCCAGGCGCGACATCAGGATGTTCTCGGTGAGTTCCAGCGTCAGGTGCTGGGCACGCACGCCACTTTCGACCAGGGCGCGCGTGACGCGGGCGACGAAGGCGCTGTGGGCGATGTCGTTGCCGGAAACGTTCACGCTCATCGTCAGGTGCCTGAGCGCAGGGTCCATGTCATGCCAGGCCGCCAGCTGGCGGCAGGCGCAATGCAGCACGAAGTCGCTCAGGCGCTGGATCAGCCCGGTTTCCTCGGCAATGGGAATGAAGGCGGCCGGGCTGATGTCGCCGTCCCGGGCGTGGCGCCAGCGCGCCAGGGCCTCGAAGCCGATGATGCGGCCGCTGTTCAGGTCGTGCAGCGGCTGATACGCCACCCAGAGCTGGCCTTCGTCGATGGCGCGGCGCAGGTCGCCTTCCAGGCGCAGCCGGTTGGCCACTTCGGTGTGCAGGCTGGCGTCGAACAGGGCGTAGCGTGCCTTGCCCGCGCCCTTGGCCTTGTACATGGCGGTGTCGGCGTCGCGCAGCACATCTTCGGTGTCGCGGTGGCCGAAGCTGCTGAAGGTGATGCCGATGCTGGCGCTGCTGTTGATCGTGGTGCCGGCCACGGTGTAGGGCTGCCTCAGGGTTTCCAGAAGGCGGTCGGCCAGGCCCAGCGCAAAGCGGTCGTGTTCCAGGGGCTGCAGCAGCACCGCGAACTCGTCGCCCCCCAGCCGCGCCACCACGTCGTGCGGGCGCAGGCAGCCGGCGATGCGCTTGGCCACGTGGACCAGGAAGTCGTCGCCGGCGCTGTGGCCCAGGCTGTCGTTGATGAGCTTGAAGCGGTCGAAGTCCAGGAACATCACCGCGAAGGCTTCGGCCGGATCGTTGCGCGAACGCTCCACCGCCTGCCCCAGCAGTTCGTGGAAGCGGCGGCGGTTGGGCAGGCCGGTGAGGCTGTCGTGGAAGGCGATGTGGTGCAGCCCGGCTTCGGCTGCGCGGCGGGCGCTGATGTCCTGGATCTGCAGGATCATGCAGGGCGCGGTGGCGTCGGGTTCGCTGAAGTGGGCGCCGTGGGCCGCCACCCAGACGTCGTGCCGGTCGCTGTGGCGGCAGCGCAGTTCCAGTGCAAAGCCCTCGAAGCCCTCGGCGCGCACGCCGTCCAGCGCCAGGCGCAATTCGGGGCGGTCGTCGCCGTGGACGTGCTCGGCAAAGGCGTGTCCGACCAGGGCGTCGTCGCCCACCCCCAGAAGTTCGCGCAGCGCGTCGTTGGCCTGCAGCACCTGGCCGTCGTAGCTGAGCAGGGCCATGCCGATGCTGGCGTGGGTGAAGGCGCTGTGGAATCGGCGTTCACTGGCCTCGAGTTCGCGCACGTGGCGCGCGGCCAGCTCCAGTTCACGCCCTGCCGCCTCGGCGCTGGCGCGGCGCACCGACTCTGCGGCCTCCTGCTGACGGAAAAAGTAGTGCAGCGTGGCCAGCAGCATGCCCAGCAGTGGCACGGTGGCCATCAGCACGCCCAGGCCCGACTGCTGATACGTGAGGAAGAGCAGCACCGCCACGGTGGCGCTGCCGGCGTAGGCGATGCCGACCCAGCCGAACACGGCAAACAGGTCGGATGCGGCCCACCACTGCCGGCGCTTGAGCCGCCCCACGGCGGTGACGAGCATGGTGTTGACCAGGAAGTAGCCCAGTGCGAACACCATCGCCAGCACGACCAGCAGGCCGGGATGGTCGCCGCCGCGGCGCGCCAGGTAGGCCACCGTGGCCTGGAAGCCGCTGCCCACGGCCAGCATCGCCAGGGCGGCCATGGCCGGGCTGGCCAGGCGGCTGGTCCAGCGCTTGGACGTGCGCCAGCTGCCGACCGCGGCCTCGCCGGCCGCGGCCAGCAGCGCGGCCTGCGGGCCGTAGATCAGCAGCAGCAGGAAGATGAAGGTTTCGCCGGCGGCGAAGGAATTGGTCGAATGCGGCACCCGCACCGGGAACACGCCCGCGGCCATCGCCACCAACATGCCGGTGATCACGAGCAACACCGCTTCCGGCGGTTGCCGGCCCAGCCAGAACAGCGCGTGCAACACGGCCACGCTGCCGCCCACCACCGCGGCCCACCAGTACACGCTGGCCGGGCGGTTGTAGTCGGGCATCAGGGCCGCATGCAGCCGCGCCCACCAGGTGGTGGGTGCGGTCGGGGGGGTGGCGGGTCCGCTGGGATTCATCGGGTTTCCAGCGTCTGTTGTCGGCGCGCGGGGCTCTCGCTTGAGCCCCGCGCGGCGCGGATCAGCGTTTGCCGCGCAGTACGTCCGCGGAAACTGCGTCGGCCGCAAGCAGCCGGGCCCTGCCCGGGCGGCTGCAGCGCAGTCGACGCTCGATCAGGGCTCGCCAGCGACCAGCTTTTCGCGCGGGTTGCTGGGGTTGGTGGTGCCGGCTTCGCTCATCACGAGGCCCTCGCTCATGACCAGACCTTCACTCATGACCAAGCCTTCGCTCATCACGAGGCCTTCGCTCATGACCAGGCCTTCACTCATCACGAGACCTTCGCTCATGACCAGGCCCGAGCTCAGCACGATGCCGCGGCCCAGGGTCTGGCCGCTGCCGGCCCAGGACGACAGACGCGCCGTGGGAATGAAGGCGCCGGTGCCGCCCTTCCAGGAGGTGCTGCCGGCCAGGTCGACCAGGGACACCACGCCAGGCGTGGCGAGCACGCGGTTGGCCGAAGCGCTGGTGGTCACGGCCATCGGGAAGGTGTTGCTGGTGTTGGGCCACCAACGGGTGTTGAGCTGCATCACGTCCTTGCCGACCCACAGCACCTTCGGGTCGTACCAGCCCTGCCACTGCCTGAACAGGGCTTCGCCGGTGAGCACGCGGTTGCCGCCGGCGAACACCAGCCGGCCCCAGGGGATGGTCTGACCGTTGATGACCGACTTCGGATCGGGCAGGGCCGCGCCCGACCACCAAAGCAGCGATTCACCCGGCACGAAGGCGCTGCTGGTGCCCATACGTTGGGTCATGTCGTTGCGCAGCGCCTTGGCCAGGCGCACGGCGCCTTCGACGTTCAGGGCCCCCGCGCCCTGCTCCACCAGGCTGGCGCCCGGCAGCGGCTGCGCGGTGTATTGCAGGATGGCCTTGACCATCGGCGGGGTCAGGCCATGGTTGGCTTCCAGCATCAGCGCCACGGCGCCGGCCACAGCGGGCGCGGCCACCGAGGTGCCGCTGAGCCGCATCAGCGCCTGGTCCTGCGACTGGTTGGCGCCAGAAATGGCGGTCAGCTCGGTGGGGTAGCGCTGGGCCAGCACGTTCCACAGGCCACCGGCTGCGGTGGTGTCCTCGGCCAGCGCGGCGACGATGCGGTTGCCCGGGGCCACCAGGTCGGGCTTGAGCAGGTTGTCGAACTCGCGCACGCCCTTGGCGTTGATGCGTGAGCCACGGGTGGGGCCGCGCGAGCTGAAGTTGTTGATGACTTCGTCGGTGCGGCTGATCGTGCCCTTGGTGTTCACCGAGCCCACGGTGATGATGCTGGGCTCATGGCCGGGCGAGCTGATCGTGCCGTAGCTTTCCTTGCCCGAGGCGTTGGTGCCGAAGTTGCCGGCCGCGGTCACCACCACCAGGCCCTGAGCTACGGCGCTGCGCACGGCGCGGGCCAGGGGGTCGGTCTGCCAGGACTCGGTGGAATCGGCGCCCAGGCTCAGGTTGATGACGCGGATGTTCTTCCACTTGGCGTAGTAGATGACCCAGTCCAGCCCGGCCAGCACGTCGGAGAGCTGGCCGTAGCCGTTCTCGCCGAGCACGCGGATGTCGTAGATGTCGGCATTGGGCGCCATGCCGGTGGTGTTCAGCGTCTGGTGCGTGCCGCGGCCGGCGGCCACCGCCGCGACGTGCGTGCCGTGGCCGTAGCGGTCGGCCTTGGGGTTGCGCGCGTTCTGAATGGTGTTCAGGTAGGTCTGCATCGTCGGGCTGCCGGGGTACAGCACCCCCGACACATCGATGCCCGGCTTCCAGTCGGTCACGCCGGCGCGCACCGCGTCGCCGGCGGTGGTGAAGCTCATCGACTCGCGCACCCGGCTGCCGCCGCCGTCGTCCTTGAAGCTGGCGTGCTGCCAGGCGATGCCCGAGTCGAGCACGGCGATGCCGATGCCGCGGCCCGTGGGGCCCTGGATGCTGCTGAACTGCGTGGTGCCGGTGGCGCGCACGGCGGCCGTGCCGGTGACGCGTTCCATCATGCTGGCGCTGCGCGACATCAGCCGGTTCGGGCTGATGCTCTGCACGTCGATGCGCGCGGCGATGCCAGCCACTCTGTCCGCCGGCAGCAGCGCGGCCAGGGCCAGCACCGAGCTGTAGCGGTAGTAGATGGAGCCACCTGCGGCCATCACGGCGCGGCGCAGTTCGGTCAGTTCAGGGTTGGTGCCGGTGCCGACGATCAGCACCTTCACGTAACGCTGACCGTTCACGTCACGCGCCCAGTTCAGCTTGGGCGTGGTGGCGGCCGTCAGCACCGGCTGCAGGTCGCGAGCAATTTTGGAGGACTGGGCCCGGGCGCCGTTCAGGAACAGGGTCGCGCCGAGCAGGGCGATGCCCAGCAGGACGGACGGGAAGCGGAACGTGAAGAGGGAGTGACGAGCAGCGGTGTGCATGGCAGCTTCAGGTGACGAAAAAACCACCGCCGGGCTGGCGGAGTCGTTGGATTCGTCACGGCTGGCTGCAAGCCACCCCCGTGCGGTTCGGATCAGGTCGTCGTTTTGGTGCAATCGGCCGAAGCCGCCCTTGCACGCCGGACCCGGATTATGGCCAAGCCGGCCCGCTCGTAACCAGTCGTCACAAGCAACAGACCTGCATTCGTGGCTTTTTTCTCCGGATTGCGGTGTGCCAGGCCGGTGTCAAGCGCGCTGGCCGAACAGGGCCGATCCCACCCGCACCATCGTGGCGCCTTCGAGCACGGCGGCTTCCAGGTCGGCGCTCATGCCCATCGACAGGGTGTCCAGCTGCAGTCCCTGCGCGTTCAGGCTGTCCATCAACTCGCGCAGCGCGCGGTGCGGTGCGCGCTGTGCCGCCGGGTCGCTGGCGGGTTCTGGAATCGACATCAGGCCGCGCAGGCGCACGCGGTCGACCGGCAGCGCCGCCACGGCCTGCGCCAGGGCCAGGGTGTCGGCCGGCAGCACCCCGCTTTTGCTGGGCTCGCCACTGATGTTGACCTGCAGGCACAGGTTCAGCGGCGGCAGCTTGTCCGGCCGCTGCTCGGCCAGGCGCTGTGCGATCTTCAGCCTGTCGACGCTGTGTACCCAGTCGAAGGCGCCCGCCACGGGCCGGGTCTTGTTGCTCTGCAGCGGGCCGATCAGGTGCCATTCGATGCCGGAGCGAAGGTCGGCGAGTGCGTCGATCTTGTCCAGCGCTTCCTGCACGTAGTTCTCGCCGAACTCACGCTGGCCCAGACCATGGGCTTGCCGCACCGCGGCGGCTGGGAAGGTCTTGCTGACGGCCAACAACGTGACGCTTTTGGCGTCCCGGCCCGCGCTGGCGCTGGCCGCAGCCAGGCGCCGCTTCACTTCTTGCAGGTTGCTTCCGATGCTGACCATAATCGTTCAGAGCTTAATCGCTGGCGTCGTGCTGGCTGCAAATCCCCATGGATATCACCCAGCTTCTGGCCTTCTCGGTCAAGAACAAGGCGTCCGACCTGCACCTGTCGGCGGGCCTGCCGCCGATGATCCGCGTGCATGGTGACGTGCGGCGCATCAACGTCGAACCGCTGGACCACAAGATGGTGCACGGCATGGTGTACGACATCATGAACGACGCCCAGCGCAAGCACTACGAAGACACGCTGGAGTGCGACTTTTCGTTCGAGATCCAGGGCCTGGCGCGCTTTCGCGTGAACGCATTCAACCAAAACCGCGGCGCCGGTGCGGTGTTCCGGACGATTCCCAGCAAGATCCTCACGCTGGAACAGTTGGGCACGCCCAAGGTCTTCGCTGAACTGGCCTTGCGCCCGCGTGGCCTGGTGCTGGTCACCGGCCCCACCGGCAGCGGCAAGAGCACGACGCTGGCAGCCATGGTGAACCACCTGAACGAGCACGAATACGGCCACGTGCTGACGGTGGAAGACCCGATCGAATTTGTGCACGAAAGCAAGAAGTGCCTGGTCAACCAGCGAGAGGTCGGCCCGCACACGCTCAGCTTCGCCAATGCCCTGCGCAGTGCCCTGCGCGAAGACCCCGACGCCATCCTCGTGGGCGAATTGCGCGACCTGGAGACCATCCGCCTGGCGCTGACCGCGGCCGAGACCGGCCACCTGGTCTTCGGCACCCTGCACACCAGCAGCGCGGCCAAGACCATCGACCGGGTGGTCGACGTGTTCCCTGCGGCCGAAAAGGAAATGGTGCGTGCGATGCTGTCGGAGTCGCTCGTGGCGGTGATCTCGCAGACCCTGTGCAAGCTGAAGGACGGCAGCGGCCGGGTGGCTGCGCATGAAATCATGATCGCCACCAGCGCCATCAAGAACCTTGTCCGCGAAAACA
Source organism: Burkholderiales bacterium Ga0077543 (assembly GCA_001464055.1). Taxonomy (GTDB): domain Bacteria; phylum Pseudomonadota; class Gammaproteobacteria; order Burkholderiales; family Burkholderiaceae_C; genus Rubrivivax. Next base: position 17,886 of record LNET01000130.1, on the reverse strand, counting down.
AGATTGCGCAGATGTACAGCAGCATCCAGACCGGCCAGAGCCTGGGCATGCAGACGCTCGATCAGAACCTCAGTGACCTGGTGCGCCGCAACCTGATTTCGCCGGCCGAGGCGCGCGCCAAGGCCAAGATCCCAGAGAACTTCCCCGGCTGAAACAGGGCCCCCGAGCTCGCTGGCGCTCGCTACCCCCCCAAGGGGGCCGGCCGCCAGCGGCCCGGCAGAGCCGGTTCCGCGGCGGGAAGCTTGCCTCAACGACTGCTTGGCGCCTGAATTTGCGCTAACGAAGGAACAGCATGGAAAGAGACCAGGCATCGAAGTTTGTGAACGACCTGCTGCGCCTGATGGTGGGGCGCAACGGCAGCGACCTGTTCCTGACGGCCGACTTCCCGCCCGCCATCAAGGTCGACGGCAAGGTCACCAAGGTCAGCCCACAGCCCTTGACCGGCCAGCACACCATGGCGCTGGCGCGCGCGGTGATGAACGACAAGCAGGCCGCCGAGTTCGAACGCACGAAGGAGTGCAACTTCGCCATCAGCCCGGCGGGCATCGGGCGCTTCCGAGTCAATGCGTTCATGCAGCAGGGACACATCGGCCTGGTTTGCCGGACGATCCCGCAGACCCTGCCCACCATCGACACGCTGAACCTGCCGAAGGTGCTCAAGGAAGTGGCGATGACCAAGCGCGGGCTGGTCATCTTCGTGGGCGCCACCGGCTCGGGCAAGAGCACTTCGCTGGCGGCCATGGTGGACTGGCGCAACGAGCATTCGTTCGGCCACATCATCACCATCGAAGACCCGGTGGAGTTCGTTCACCCGCACAAGAACTGCATCATCACCCAGCGCGAGGTGGGCATCGACACCGATGGCTGGGAAGCGGCGCTGAAGAACACGCTGCGCCAGGCGCCTGATGTCATCCTGATGGGCGAGATCCGCGACCGCGAGACCATGGAGCATGCCGTGGCTTTCGCCGAGACCGGCCACCTGTGCATGGCCACGCTGCATGCCAACAGCGCCAACCAGGCGCTGGACCGCATCATCAACTTCTTCCCCGAGGAACGTCGCCAGCAGCTGCTGATGGACCTGTCGCTGAACCTGAAGGCGCTGGTCAGCCAGCGCCTGCTGCCGCGCGACCAGGGCCGCGGTCGCGTCGCGGCGGTCGAGATCATGCTGAACACGCCGCTCATCGGCGACCTCATCCTGAAGGGCGAAGTCAGCGAGATCAAGGAACTGATGAAGCGCAGCCGTGAACTCGGGATGCAGACTTTCGACCAGAGCCTGTTCGATCTGTACGAGGCGTACTCGGTGAGCTACGAGGACGCGCTGCGCAACGCCGACAGCGTCAACGACCTGCGCCTGCAGATCAAGCTGCAGAGCCAGCGCGCGCGCAACACCGACCTGTCGGCCGGTACCGAGCACATGAAGGTGGTGTAGCCGGCCACAGGGCACAAGCCTGGGCCGGGCGGCTTGTCGCCGGATTCGGCCGCGGGCCCGGCTTCGTGGCAGCATGCGGGCAATGAGCACACGAACCTACGAACCGATTTCGCAGCGCAGCCTGGCCTTTCTCGGCCTGGGCGTGATGGGGTACCCGATGGCCGGCCATCTGGCACGTGCCGGGCATGCCGTGACGGTCTACAACCGCACGGCTTCCAAGGCGGCAGCCTGGGTCGCCGAGTACGGTGGCCGCAGTGCCGCGACCCCGCTCGAGGCGGCCGCGGGTGCGGAATTTGTCTTTGCCTGCGTCGGCAACGACGACGACCTGCGCGCCGTCACCACGGGCGAGCAGGGCGCCTTTTCGGGCATGCCGCCCGAAGCCGTCTTCATCGACCACACCACGGCCTCGGCCGAGGTGGCGCGCGAGTTGGCCACCGCCGCGCGGGCGCGCGGGCTGCATTTTGTCGACGCTCCCGTCAGCGGCGGCCAGGCCGGCGCCATCAACGGCGCGCTGACCGTGATGTGCGGTGGCAGCTCTGCCGCCTTCGACGCCATGAAACCGGTGGCGCTGGCCTATGCGCGTGCCGTCACCCGAATCGGCGACAGCGGCTCGGGGCAGCTCGCCAAGATGGTCAACCAGGTGGCGATCGCCGGGCTGCTTCAGGGCCTGGCCGAGGCCGTCGCCTTTGGCCAGAAGGCCGGCCTGGACATGCCGCTGGTGCTGGACGTCATCGGCAAGGGCGCAGCGCAGAGCTGGCAGCTGGACCACCGCGGCAAGACCATGGTCGAAGACCGTTTCGACTTCGGCTTTGCCGTCGACTGGATGCGCAAGGACCTGGGTCTGGTGCTGGACGAGGCCCGCCTCAACGGCGCCAGGCTGCCGGTGACGGCGCTGGTCGACCAGTTCTACGCCGACCTGCAGGCTCAGGCCGGCGGTCGCTGGGACACGTCCAGCCTGGTGAGGCGGCTGAAGGATTAGCGCGGGGCGCTGGCCGCCGGAGCCGCGGTGGAAACGGGTGCTGCGGTGTTGCGGCCCAGCGCTGCGAGTTCCTGTTCGCTGAGCAATTCGAACACGCGCACCACTTTCTGCACCCCCGCCACCGAACTGGCCAGCTCGGCACTGCGCGTGGCTTCGCGTTCGCTCACCCGGCCCATCAGGTAGACGATGCCGCGCTCGACCACCACCTTCACGGCATTGGCCTGCACGTCCTTGGCGTCGACCAGGGTGGCCTTGACCTTGGCGCCCAGCAGGGTGTCGTTCGACCGCGAACCCACCGAGCTATTGCCCAGCACGGCCAGTTCGTTGATGACCTTCTTCACGTTCTCGACGCGCGCAACGGCCTCGGCCACGCGGGTCTTGTCGTTTTCAGTGGGCACTTCGCCGGTGACCAGCACCATGCGGTTGTAGCTGACCACGTTGACATGGCCCAGCGTGGCGAGCTCGCGCACCCGGGTGGCGGCCTTCAGTTCGATGGACTGGTCTTCGAGCTGCGTGCCGGCAGTGCGGCGGTCGGTGACGAGCATGCCGCCGCCGATGACGGCTCCACCCACGAGCAGGGGCGCGCAGCCGGCGGCCGCCGCGGACAGGGCGAGCGCGAATGCCAGGCGAGTGAGGCCCAGCGCGCTGGGTCCCGGGTGTGCAAGAGGACGCTTTGGTGCGCAGTGGGGTGTGGTCTGGTTCATGGTTCTTGTTCTCCCATCAGCTGGAAGTCGACGGCGTCGCACAGGCAGTGCAGCGCCAGCAATTGAAGTTCGGCGACGCGGGCGGGGCGCTCCGAAGGCAGCGCCACCAGCACGTCGGTCTCGGCCAGGTATTCGTTCAGGGCGGCAGCACCCTGGCCGGCCAGCACCACCAGCGTCATGTCCTTGCCCTGGGCTGCACGGATCAGCGCAGCACAGTCGGTTTCGCCGTCGTCCAGCAGCAGCAGCACGTCACCCGGCAGGCCGAGAGCCAGCACCTGGGCCATGGGCTGGCGGCCCAGCGCCAGTGCTGCCAGCGGCGGGCGCTCGCGTTCGAACCGGGTGATGAACAGTTGGGCCAGGTGCTGAGCCAGTGCCTGCCCGGCACCGCTGCCAGCCGCCAACACCTTGCCGCCACCGGTGATGGCGCCCAGCACCGCTGCCGCGGCTTCGGCAATGGGCCGCGACAGGTGTTCGGCCGACTGGTACTGGAGGTCAGCGCTTTCGAAGAATTGCTGCTGGATGCGCTGTTCAAGCATGGCTTGATCATAGGACAGCCCCTGGCGCGAAAGGGTTCAGCCCCTGCAACATGTGCTTGCATCCCCGCGCCGGCGCCAGCTTGGGGCGGCGCGCTCCTCACGATGCAGCGTCGAAGGCCCCCTGCAACCATGCCACGTCGTCGCCGTCGACGGCCAGCACGTCGAAGCGGCAGGGCGGCGGTACCGGCACGCGCATCAGGTAGTGGCGCGCGGCCAGCACGATGCTGCGCTGCTTGGCAGGGGTGATGCTGGCCGCGGCGCCGCCTTGGCTGCGGCTGGCGCGGGCGCGCACTTCGATGAAGACCAGGGTGCCATCGCCCTCGCGCATGACGAGGTCGATCTCGCCACCCCGGGCATAGGGTCCGCGTGCCACCCGGAAGTTGCGGTGGACCAGCACCAGGCCACGCGCCTGGAGCCAGCGCAGAGCCATGTCCTCGGCAGCATCGCCCCGGGCCTTGGTGGATGTGCCGGGCAGCGACGCGCTGCCCGGCGACGCCCGCCGTGTAGTCTTCACCCCTGTGACCACCGACACCTCCTTGCTGCACGCGGCCGCGCTGGCCGCCACCGGCCACCAGCGCTTCGTTGCCGGGGCACTGTACGTCGTGGCCACGCCCATCGGCAACCTGGCCGACATCACGCTGCGTGCGGTGCACCTGCTGTCGCGGGTGGACGCAGTGGCCTGCGAGGACACACGCATGGCCGCGCAGCTGCTCGGTCACCTGGGCTTGCACAAGCCGCTGCTCGCGCTGCACGCGCACAACGAGCAGGGCGCCAGTGCCGCGGTGCTGGCGCGGCTGGCGCAGGGCGAGGCGGTGGCCTATGTCAGCGATGCCGGCACGCCCGCCGTCAGCGACCCGGGCGCCGTGCTGGTGGCCCGGGCCGCTGCGGCGGGCTACAGGGTCGTGCCGGTGCCGGGGGCCAGCAGCGCGCTGGCTGCGCTGTGCGTGGCGGGCGACGCGCAGGGCGGCGGTTTTCGCTTCGCCGGTTTCCTGCCGGCCAAGGGCGGCGACCGGCGCACTGCGCTGGCGGCCGTTCTGGCCGATCCCGTCACCCAGGTGCTGTTCGAGGCGCCGCACCGCATCGAAGACCTGCTGGCCGATCTGGCGGCAGCTCAGCCGCTGCGGCGCGTGACACTGGCGCGGGAGCTGACCAAGCAGTTCGAGGACATCGTCACCCGGCCTGCCGGCGAGCTGCCGGAATGGCTGGCGGCCGACCCGCACCGCAGCCGCGGTGAGTTCGTGCTGGTGCTGCACGCGCTGCCGGCTGCCGCAGCCGACGAGGGCCTGCCTGCCACGGCCCTGCAACTGCTGAAGGTGCTGGTGCGCGAGCTGCCGCTGAAGCAGGCCGTGGCGATGGCGGCAGAAATCTCGGGCGCGCCGCGCAACGCGCTGTACCAGCAGGCGCTGGCCTGGCGTGAAGGCGCAGAGCAGGACGAGCCCGGCCAGTCTTGAACCGGGCCGCCGGATCGACGAGGATCAACGTGCCTTCCGTGCCTGGGCGTCGTGTTTCTGGTGGCGGATGTCGCGGCTGGCGCCGTTCTGCAGGCTGTGCAGGCGCGCACGTTCGCGCTTCGTCACCACGCCGTCGGCCTTGGCCCGCTGTTCGTTCCGGTCGATGACACGTTGTTCGGCTTCGAGCCGGCGGGTCTCGCGTTTCGTGAGTTGGCCGTTGGCCACGCCCTCGTCGATGCGCTGTTCCTGGCGTTCCTGACGCTCGTCGACGCGGGGGGTGCCCTGGGCCTGGGCTGCGGTGGCGGCCAGCAGGGCCAGCGCGATGGCGGCAAAGGGGGTGCGCAGTGTCATGGGGGTTCCTTCCGTGGCGATCTTGGGTTGAGGTTTCGGGGGTTCCGGCGCCGGAACCCTCTATGGCGGCCCGGCACACCCCCATAACGCCACGGCCAGCGCCGCCGCGCACCGTCGTTCCGTGAAGCCCCGGTAAAGAATTGCTGCGGGGCCGTCCCTACAATCCCGGGCTGTTCAATTCCCATCGGGACCCGCCCATGATCACCCGCGAACCGACGATCGAACGCCTGGCCATTGCCGACAAGCTGATGCTCGAGCCCTTCGGCATCACCGAAGCAGCCCTGGCGCAGGCGCTGGGCGCGATCCGCGAACACCGCGTCGACGATGCCGACCTGTACTTCCAGACCACCCGCCACGAAGGATGGAGCCTGGAAGAAGGCATCGTCAAGAGCGGCAGTTTCAGCATCGACCAGGGCGTGGGCGTGCGCGCCGTGGCCGGCGAGAAGACCGCCTTCGCCTACAGCGACGACCTCAGCGTCGAAGCGCTGATGGACGCCGCCCGCACGGTGCGCACCATCGCCGCGGCAGGACAGAACAAGCGCGTGAAGCTGCAGCGCCCGGCGCGCGTGGCGTCGATCCGCACGCTGTACGCGCCCACCGACCCCATCGCCACCCTCGACAGCACGCAGAAGGTGGCCTTGCTGGAACGTGTGGAGAAGATGGCCCGCGCCAAGGACCCGCGCGTGGCACAGGTGATGGCCAGTGTCGGCGCCGAATACGACGTGGTGCTGGTGGCCCGTGCCGACGGCACGCGCGCCGCCGATGTGCGGCCGCTGGTGCGCCTGAACGTCACCGTCATTGCCGAGCAGAAGGTGGGTGGCCAGGTGCGCCGTGAAGTGGGCAACGGCGGTGGCGGTGGCCGCTTCGGCCTGGGCTACTTCACCGACGCCATGCTGCAGAGCTATGTCGACCACGCCGTGCACGCCGCGCTGACCAACCTGGACAGCCGCCCGGCACCCGCCGGCGACATGACCGTGGTGCTGGGCCCGGGCTGGCCTGGCGTGCTGCTGCACGAGGCCGTGGGCCACGGCCTGGAGGGCGACTTCAACCGCAAGGGCAGCAGCACCTTCGCCGGCCGCGTCGGCCAGCGCGTGGCGGCCAAGGGCGTGACCGTGCTCGACGACGGCACCATCCCCGACCGCCGTGGCAGCCTGAACGTCGACGACGAGGGCCATGTGAGCCAGCGCAACGTGCTCATCGAGGACGGCATCTTGCGCGGCTACATCCAGGACAGCATGAACGCCCGCCTGATGGGCGTGAAGCCCACCGGCAACGGCCGCCGCGAAAGTTACGCCCACCTGCCGATGCCGCGCATGACCAACACTTACATGCTGGCCGGCGACAGGAAGCCCGAGGAAATCGTCGCCAGCATCAAGCGCGGCCTGTATGCCACCAACTTCGGTGGCGGCCAGGTCGACATCACGAGCGGCAAGTTCGTGTTTTCGGCCAGCGAGGCCTACTGGGTCGAGAACGGCAAGATCCTGTACCCGGTGAAGGGTGCCACGATCATCGGCAACGGGCCTGAAGCGATGACCCGGGTGTCGATGATCGGCGACGACCTGCAACTCGACACCGGTGTCGGCGTCTGCGGCAAGGAAGGCCAGAGCGTGCCGGTGGGCGTGGGCCAGCCCACGCTGCGCATCGAGAAGCTCACGGTGGGCGGAACCGCTTGAACCCGGCGGCGGTCCGCTTCGAGGACATCGAAGCCGCCGCCACCCGCCTGCAGGGGCAGGTGCTGGACACGCCCTGCGTGGAAAGCAAGACGCTGGGCCAGATCGTCGGGGCGCGGGTCTTCCTGAAGTTCGAGAACCTGCAGTTCACGGCCTCGTTCAAGGAACGCGGCGCACTCAACAAGCTGGCCGCGCTGCTGGCCAGCGGTGTGGCGCTGAAAGGCGTGATTGCGGCTTCGGCCGGCAACCACGCCCAGGGCGTGGCGCACCACGCGCAGCGCCTGGGCCTGCGGGCGGTGATCGTGATGCCACTGCACACGCCCACCGTGAAGGTGGAGCGCACCCGCGGCTTCGGAGCGGAGGTGGTGCTGCACGGCGACGGTTTCGACGACGCACGTGAACATGCGCTGCTGCTGGCCGAGAGCCAGGGACTGACGTTTGTGCACCCTTTCGACGACGTCGATGTGATCGCCGGGCAGGGCAGCATCGGCATCGAGATGCTTCGGGCCGAACCCGAGCTGGACACCCTGGTCGTCGCGGTGGGCGGCGGCGGGCTCATCAGCGGCATCGCCATCGCGGCCCGGCACCTCAAGCCCGGCATCGAGATCGTGGGGGTGCAGACCTCGCGCTTTCCGGCCATGGTGAATGCCATCAAAGGCACGGCGCATGTGCAGGGTGCCAGCACCATCGCCGAAGGCATCGCGGTGGGCCAGCCCGGGCGCATCACGCGCGAGCTGATCCGCGAACATGTCGACGACCTGGTACTGGTCGACGAAGGCGATATCGAGCAGGCGGTGCTGATGCTGCTGGAGATCGAGAAGACCGTCACCGAAGGCGCAGGCGCCGCCGGCCTGGCCGCTTTGCTGAAGGACCCGGCGCGGTTCGCGGGCAAACGCGTCGGCCTGGTGCTGTGCGGCGGCAACATCGACCCGCTGCTGCTGGCCGCGATCATCGAACGCGGCATGGTGCGGGCCGGGCGGCTGGCGCGCATCCGTGTGGGTGCGCGCGACACGCCGGGCGTGCTGGCGCGCATCACCGCGGTGGTGGGCGCAGCCGGTGCCAACATCGACGAAGTGCACCACCAGCGCGCCTTCTCGACGCTGAGCGCGCAGAACGTCGAGGTGGAACTGGTGCTGCAGACGCGCAACCCGGCGCATGTGCAGGAAGTGGTGGCGGCGCTGGTGGCGGCGCAGTTCGCGGCGTCGGCGTATTGAATTGCCAGCCACTGCGGCCGTGCTACATTCGCGGCCATGCGTTCAGCAGTGTTCTTCTTTTCGTACTTTTGGTTCTCGCACCGCACGGCGGCTGGAGAGGCAAACGCGTAGACGAAAAGAACGCGCCCCGAACCCAGAAAACCGCCGGCAACCCCGGCGGTTTTTTCTTGTCCGCAGCCTGTTCAGCCCCGACCCGAACGAAGAAAGCCCGTCATGAGCCCGAAGCCCGTCAATGCCATGCCCTTAGCCTCCGGTCCCGCCAGCGACCGGCTGGCCCTGTCCGAGAAGACCAGCCAGACCGACGACCAGCGCATCCGCGACGTGACGCCGCTGCCGCCGCCGGAACACCTGATCCGCTTCTTCCCGATTGCCGGCACGCCGGTGGAGGCGCTGATCTCCACCACCCGTGGCGCCATCCGCGACATCATGGGCGGGCAGGACGACCGGATGCTGGTGATCATCGGCCCGTGCTCGATCCACGATCCCGTGGCCGCGATGGAATATGCGCGCAAGCTCAAGGCCGAACGTGAGCGCCATGCCGGCGAGCTCGAGATCGTGATGCGCGTGTACTTCGAGAAGCCGCGCACCACTGTCGGCTGGAAGGGGCTGATCAACGACCCGTACCTGGACGAGAGCTACCGCATCCACGAAGGCCTGCGCATTGCGCGGCAGCTGCTGGTGGACATCAACCGGCTGGGCATGCCCGCCGGCAGCGAATTCCTGGACGTGATCAGCCCGCAGTACATCGGCGACCTGATCAGCTGGGGTGCCATCGGCGCGCGCACCACCGAAAGCCAGGTGCATCGCGAACTGGCCAGCGGCTTGTCGGCCCCCGTGGGTTTCAAGAATGGCACCGACGGCAACATCAAGATCGCCACCGACGCGATTCAGGCTGCAGCACGCCCGCACCACTTCCTGTCGGTGCACAAGAACGGCCAGGTGGCCATCGTCGAAACGAAGGGCAACAAGGACTGCCACGTCATCCTGCGCGGCGGCAAGGAACCGAACTACGACGCCGCCAGCGTGGCCGCGGCCTGCAAGGAGATCGAAGCTGCCAAGCTGCCTTGCCGCCTGATGGTCGACGCCAGCCATGCCAACAGCAGCAAGCAGCACCAGCGCCAGATCGAGGTGATGAGGGACGTGGGCGCACAGCTGGCCGCCGGCAACCGCTGCATCTTCGGCGTGATGGTCGAAAGCCACCTGCAGGGCGGAGCCCAGAAGTTCACGCCTGGCAAGGACGACCCGGCCGGGCTGGAACATGGCAAGTCGATCACCGATGCCTGCATCGACTGGAACGACAGCGTCGGCCTGCTGCAGGGTCTGGCCGACGCCGTGAAGGCACGACGGGCCCGGGTCTGAAGACGGCCCGCGCTACATCGGCAGGCGCACCCCGCCTTCGACCTTGAACAGGCCGGCCGCGCCGCCCGCCTTGGCCGGCAGGCAGACGCCATAGCGGAACGGGCCTCCTTCGCGGCCGGGGAAATCGAAGCGCAGGTCGCGGAACAAGGCGCAGCGCTGGCCGGCCTGGTCGGTGGCTTCGATCAGGGCCGGTGTCTGCGCGAACCAGCGGAAGAAGCCGAAGTCGGGCTGGGCCCAGGCCTCCTGGACCCAGGGGGGCGTGCCCGGCTTGCCGAACCGGGGCACGCGTGTCCAGACCGCCTGGTCGACGGGCGCATACGGCGCCGAGTAGCGGCGCACGAAGGCCGGCGGGAACAGCGCCGGAGCCTGCGGGTCCAGCATCTCGGTGCGGCGGGTGTTCAGGTGCGCGACGTGATAGTCGTGCCCGTCGAAGACCGACACCGTCCAGTTGAAGGGCGATGCCGGTCGCGGCATGACCACCACCTCGGGCGCGGTGATGCCCTGCGACTGGGCGTAGCGGGCGGCGATGCTTTCAGCTTCCTGCTGCCCTGTCCAGGCCAGGCCCACCCATCCGGCGGCGGCGGCCAGCCCCAGCGCGGCTGGCCAGCGGCGGCGCGGAAACATGGCCGCCAGCATCAGCCCGGCGACCAGGAAACCGCTGAACGCCAGGTCGATGATGAACATCGAACCGAGCCCGAAGCGCTGGACAGACAGCGGCTGCAGCAGCATCGTGCCGAACTGGGTGATCCAGTCGCCGGTGATGTGGATGCCGATGCCGCCTGCGGCCAGCGCGAAGAAGGTCTTGAACGCGCCTGGCGCAGCCCGGGTGTTGGCAAAGCAGCGCGTCATCAGCCACGCCACGGCGGCGGCCCACAGCGGCAGCATCAGCACCGAATGCGTGATGCCGCGGTGCTGGGTGAGGTAAGCGATGTCCCCGAAGGCCTGGGCCACGGCATCGATGTCAGGAAAGGCGCCGGCCACGGTGCCCACCAGCACGCATTGCCATAGCTTTGGTTTTTGCAGCGTCTCAGCGGAGTGGGTACTTGCCACCATATCGCCGCGCGCGACCAGCAGGCGGGCCAGCAAGGCCCCAGAAAGCGCGTGGGTCAGGGTATCCATCGAATTCAGGGCAAACAGGCAATTCCCCCGATGGTGCCGGGGAAAGCAAAAGCTTTACTGCGAGTAGTGACGCTGAGGTGGATCATCCGCCGCTCTCAACTCGATTCCTCCACCGGAGACCCCCATGTTCAACCGTCGCCAATTTCTCGGCGCAGCCGCCACCGGTGCCGCCGTCTATGCCGCGGGCGCTTTCACGCCCATGTGGGCTCAGAACGCGCAGAACTTCGGCACGCCTGCCCTGCCCAGCCCCGGCTTTCGCCGCATGAAGCTGGGCGAGGTCGAGGTCATCGCCCTGGTCGACGGCATTGCCCGCCGGCCGCTGGGCGAGGAGTTCGTGGCCAACGCGCCGCTGTCCGACGTGCGCGCGATGTTGACATCGCAGAACCTGTCGCCCGACTTCATCGACGTGCCCTTCACGCCTTTCCTGGTGGTCGCTGGCAGCCGCCGCATCCTGATGGACACCGGCCTGGGTGAATTCGGTGGCCCGACCACAGGCAAGCTGCTGGAGAACCTGCGCGCCGCCGGCTTCGGCCCGAACGACATCGACACGGTGCTGATCAGTCACTACCACGGCGACCATATCAACGGCCTGCGGACCAAGGCCGGCGAATTTGTGTTCGGCAAGGCCAAGGTGATGGTGCCCGCGGTCGAGCACGCTTTCTGGACCGACGAGGCGCGCGCCGCGGCAGCCGCGGGTGGCCGCATGAAGGGTGCCTTCGACAACGTGCAGCGCACCTTCGCCGGCATGCCCGCAGGCATGCTGGTGCCGTTCCAGCCGGGGGCCGAGCTGGCGCCGGGCATCAAGGCCGTGGCGGCACACGGCCACACGCCCGGCATGTCGATGTTCGAAGTGAGCTCGGCGGGCCAGACCTTCACCTTCCTGGCCGACCTGACCAACATCCCGGCGCTGTTCGCCCGCAACCCCGACTGGGCCGTCAGCTTCGACATGGACCCGGTGATGGCGCGCCAGACGCGGCGGGCCACCTTCGAGCGCATCGTCGCCGCCAAGGGCATGGTCGGGGGCTTTCACTTCCCGTTCCCGGCGCTGGGCCAGATGGTGACCAGCGGCAACGGCTACAGCTTCCAGGCGGCCTGAGGCCGCCAGGCGGGGGTTTCCGGGCTCAGCCCGGATCGCGCGCCAGGCGCTCGCTCTTCCAGTAGACGTCGTCGCCGCCCAGCCCGTCGAGGTTGGCGCGGTTCAACACCCGTGCCAGCACGAAGAGCAGGTCGGACAGCCGGTTCAGGTACTGGCGCGGGGCGTCGTTCACCGTCTCGGCCGTGGCCAGTGCGACCACGGCGCGCTCGGCGCGTCGGGCGACGGTGCGCGAGACATGTGCCAAAGCCGCGCTGCGCGTGCCGGCGGGCAGGATGAATTCCTTCAGCCTCGGGAGCTGCTCGTTGTAGTGCGCCAGGGCCTCGTCCAGGCGCAGCACGGCTTCGGCCTTGAGCAGCGTGAAGCCGGGAATCGACAGCTCGCCACCCAGGTTGAACAGCTCGTGCTGCACCACCACCAGCAGCTCGCGCACATCGCCCGGCAGCGGCTCGGCCAGCAATACGCCCAGGCCGCTGTTGAGTTCGTCGACGTCGCCCATGGCCTGCACGCGCAGGTGGTCCTTGGGCACGCGTGAGCCGTCGCCCAGGCCGGTGCTGCCGTCGTCTCCGGTGCGGGTGGCGATCTGGGTGAGGCGGTTGCTCATGTCGGGCTCTGGCGGCTGGGCGGAAGATCCGGATTTGAACATCTGCGGGCGGTGTGCAGGCCGATTCACCCCGCAAGGCCTTGGCCGCCCATGGCGCGGCCGGGCCGCTGGACCTAGCATCTCGATCTTTCCCGACCGATTCAGGAAGCCCGCCATGAATGCACCCTTGCCCGCCCTGGCCCTGCCCGTCCACGAACGCCGGGCCGTTCCGGCGTCGATGCTGGAGCGCTTGCGCGCGCGTTTCGGTGAACGCTGCAGTACCGCGCGAGCGGTCTGCGACCAGCACGGCCGCGACGAAGGCACCTACCCGCTGACGCCGCCCGAGGCCGTGGTCTTCTGCGAAAGCACGCAGGACGTTTCCGACGTGGTGGCGCTGGCGCATGAACACGCCGTGCCGGTGATTCCCTTCGGTGTGGGCAGTTCGCTCGAAGGCCACCTTCTGGCGGTGCAGGGCGGCATCAGCATCGACTTGTCGCGCATGAACCGCATCGTCGCGGTGCAGCCCGACGACCTGACGGTGACGGTGCAACCCGGCGTCACGCGCGAGCAGTTGAACCGCGAGATCAAGGACACCGGCCTGTTCTTTCCCATCGACCCCGGCGCCAACGCCAGCCTGGGCGGCATGACGGCCACCCGCGCCAGCGGCACCAACGCCGTGCGCTACGGCACGATGCGCGAAAACGTGCTGGGCCTGCAGGTGGTGACGGCCACGGGCGAAGTCATCAAGACCGGCACGCGGGCGAAGAAGTCGGCGGCCGGCTACGACCTCACGCGCCTGTTCGTCGGCAGCGAAGGCACGCTGGGCGTGATGACCGAGATCACGCTGAAGATCTACCCGCTGCCCGAAGCCGTGAGCGCCGCGGTGTGCCATTTCCCCAGCATCGACGCAGCGGTGCGCACGACGATCCAGATCATCCAGATGGGCGTGCCCATCGCCCGCTGTGAACTGCTCGACGCGCATGCCATCCGCGCCGTCAACCGCCATTCGAAGCTGAGCCTGCGCGAAGCACCGATGCTGCTGATGGAATTCCATGGCAGCCCGGCCAGCGTGCAGGAACAGGCCGAGTCGGTGCAGGCCATCGCCCAGGAATTTGGCGGCGACCACTTCGACTGGGCGACCACGCCCGAGGCGCGCACGAAGCTGTGGACGGCGCGCCACCAGGCCTATTTCGCGGCCATCCAGACGCGCCCGGGCTGCCGTTGCCTCAGCACCGACACCTGCGTGCCGATCTCGGCACTGGCCGAGAGCATCAACGAATCGGTGCTCGAAGCCGAAGCGGCCGGGCTGCCGTACTGGATCGTCGGCCATGTGGGCGACGGCAACTTCCACCTGAGCTACCTGCTCGACCCGAACGACCCCGCCGAGATGGCCAGTGCAGAACGCCTGAGCGAACTGATGGTGCAGCGCGCCATCCGCCTGGGGGGCACCTGCACTGGCGAGCATGGCATCGGCCTGCACAAGATGGGCTACCTGGTCGACGAGGCCGGGGCCGGCGCTGTGGCCCTGATGCGCGAGATCAAGCGGGCACTGGACCCAAAGAACATCCTGAATCCAGGGAAAGTGGTGTCGATGTAAGGTGCAGGCCATGGACAAGCCCGCTTCCGCCGTGCCCGCCGGTACAGCGCCTGATCCCGTGACCCAGGTTCTGGGCCAATTGTTGCGGCAGCCCGAGCCGCAGCGAGACCTGGAACTCGAACGCGCGTTGCTGCGGCTGCAGGCCGCCCGTTCCGACGCGGCCTACTTGCTGCTGCACCGGGTGATGGTGCTGGAAACGGCGCTGCAGCAATTGCAGTCCCGCGCTGAACTTGCACCCGCAGCGCCAATCGCACCCGCAGCGCCGGCCGCTGCCGCGGTCCGCCAGCCCGCGTCCCGCAGCTTCCTGCGCGACGCGGCTGTTGTCACCGCCGGTGTCGTGGCCGGCCAGGCGTTGTTCGGCGGTCTGTCCCAGAGCGTGGCCGACGCGCCCGTCGAAGGCCTCGACGGGCTGGACGTCGACGGCTGGCTTTAGCCTCAGCCCCCGGTGGAGGGCGCTGCCACCGCCGCGGCGGGCAACGTGGCCGCGCCTTCGGCCACCAGCTTTTCCATCTCGTCCATCAGCGAATTCATCTGCTTGAGCAGGGCCCGGTAAGGCTGGGGCGAATCCATGTCGACCCCGGCTTCCTTCAGCAGGGGCACCGGGTGGCGTGAACCGCCTGACTTCAACACGTTCAGATAGGTGTCTCTGGCCTTTGCGTCGCCGCTGCGCAGGCCTTCGATGAAGTGGCTGGCCGCGGCCATCGAGGTGGCGTACTGGTACACATAGAACGGCCGGTAGAAGTGCGGGATGAAGGCCCATTCGCTGCACACCGCGGGATCGATCTTCATCACGCCCTGTGCGTCACCGTGGTACTTCTTCAGCAGACTGCAGTACATCTGGGTCATGCGTTTGCCGGTGACGGCCTCGCCACGCTCGAGCGCGTCGTGCACCTGCAGCTCGAATTCGGCAAACATGGTCTGGCGGAAGAAGGTGCCGCGCAGGCGTTCCACCGCTTCGCCCAGATAGAACAGGCGTTCTTCCTTGCTGCTGGCGTTCTTCAGCACATGGTCCTGCAACAGCAGTTCGTGCGTGAACGCGGCAATCTCGGCCAGGAACAGCGGGTAGCCGGCGGTCTCGAAAGGCTGGGCACCGTTGGCCTGCAGCGTGTGCATGCCGTGGCCCCACTCGTGGGTGTAGGTGCTGACGCTGTCGAAAGTGTCCTGGTGGTTCAGGAAGATCAGCGGCGTCAGGCCGTAGACCCCGCTTTGGTAGGCGCCCTGGCTCTTGCCCGGCGCCGGGTACACATGCATGGTGCGTTCGCCCAGCGCCTGCTGCAGCCTGGCCTGGTAGGCCGCGCCCAGCGGGGCGGTGCTGGCCAGCGTCAGGCGCGCGGCTTCCTCGGGGGTGTAGCGCTTGTTGGTGCGCACCAGGTCGGGGTAGATGTCGTGGTAACCCAGGTCGGGCAGGCCCAGCATCTTCTGGCGCAGCTTCAGGTAGCGGTGCAGCGTGGGCAGGCCGGCGTTGGCCTCGGCCACCAGGGTGCGGTAGACGCTTTCGGGAATGGCGTCGGCGGCCAGGCTGGCGGCCACGGCCGATGTGTAGCCGCGCAGCCGCGCATTCACCACGCCGGCTTCGACGCGTTGGGCCAGGGTGCTGCCCAGGGTGTTCTCGACACGGCCATAGCTGGCGAAGAAGCTGTCGAAGACCTGCTTGCGCAGGGCGCGGTCGGGATGGGCACGCAGCCGGGTGTAGGCCGTGCTGTCCAGTCGCTGCGGCTTGCCGTCGATGGTGAGCGTGGGCCATTCCATGTCGACCGTGACCAAGAGCTGGCGCGTTGTGGACTGGGCATTGAGCACGGGTGACAGTGCCGCCATGGCCTTTTCGGCTTCCGGGTGCAGCCGATGCTTCGCCTGCCGCAGGGTCTCCTGCAGCCGAACCGCGTGGCGCGCGAGGCCGGGTTCGGCACGCAGGAAGCGGTCGACCCTGTTCGTTCCGAGCGCGGCAATGGCGGTGTCGACCCAGGCCACGCTGGCGCCGTACTGACCCCAAAGAGAACGAGCCTGAGCGGCGCGTTCCTGATTGCGGGCGTTGCGGTTGTCGGTACTGGACATCGCGTTGGCGTAGACGCCCAGCTTGCGCATGCGCAGATTCACGGCCGAGATCTGGTCCAGGCCGCGGCGCAGGCTGGTGGCGCTGTTCCCGAACCCCTTTTCCAGCGCCTTCAGTTTCGGCAGTTCCGCCAGCAGGGCCTGGCGCTCGGCTTCCCAGGAAGCGTCGTCCTTGAACAGTGGGCTCAGGTCCCAGGTGTAACGCGGATCGGCGGCGGCGACGGCAGCTTGGGTGCTCGGTGTCTGCGCGTGTGCGGCGCCGACGGCCATGCAAGACACCAGGGCCAGGGCGGCCAGGCGAGGCAGGGCTTGGGGTTTCGTGGGCATGGGAGAGCCTGAAAAGTGTGGGGCGAAGTCTTGATTCTGGCGCGGCAGCCGATGCCTCGCCGCGCAGGCACCTTCAGCCGGCCTCGCTGCTCGGTGCGGGCACGGTCCAGCGCTTGGTGACCTCGCCCTGGCCGTTGGTGCTCTCCAGGTGAACGCCGAAGCCCCACAGCCGCGCCACGTGCTTGAGCACCTCGGTGGCGGTGTCGTGCAGCGGGCGGTCGTTGTGCTGGAAGTGGCGCAGCGTGAGGCTGCGGTCACCCCGCAGGTTGACGTTCCAGACCTGGATGTTCGGCTCACGGCTGCCCAGGTCGTACTGGCGGCTGAGACTTTCCCGCACCCGCCTGTAGCCGGCATCGTCATGGATCGCAGCGACCTCGAGTTCGCTGTCCTTCTCGTCGTCGCGGATGGCGAAGAGTCGCAGGTCGCGCATCAGCTTCGGGCTCAGGTATTGCCCGATGAAGCTCTCGTCCTTGAAGTTGCGCATGGCGTGGTCCAGCACCGGCAGCCAGGGCTTGCCGGCCATGTCGGGGAACCAGGCGCGGTCTTCCTCGGTGGGCTTCTCGCAGATGCGCTGGATGTCGGTGTACATCGCAAAGCCCAACGCGTACGGGTTGATGCCGCTGTAGGCCTTGTGCCCCACCGGCGGCTGGTAGATCACGTTGGTGTGGCTCTTCAGCCATTCGATCATCACGCCGTCGGTCAGGAAGCCGTCGTCGTACATCGTGTTCAGCAGCTTGTGGTGCCAGAACGTGGCCCAGCCTTCGTTCATCACCTGCGTCTGGCGCTGGGGGTAGAAATACTGGGCGACCTTGCGCACGATGCGCACGATCTCGCGCTGCCAGGGTTCCAGCAGCGGTGCGTTCTTCTCGATGAAGTACAGCAGGTTCTCCTGCGGCTCATCCGGGAAGCGCTTGGCTTCGGCGGCCGCACCGGCCTTCTCGATGGCCTTGGGCAGGGTGCGCCACAGGTCGTTCACCTGCTGCTGTGCATAGGCCTCGCGGTCCTTGCGTTCGGCCAGTTCCTGGGCCAGGGTCTTGCGGCTGGGGCGGCGATAGCGGTCGACGCCGTGGTTGGCCAGCGCATGGCAGCTGTCGATGAACTCCTCGACCGCGTCGAGCCCGTGCTTTTCCTCGCAGGCCGCGACGTAGTTCTTGGCGTAGACCAGATAGTCGATGATGGACCCGGCGTCGGTCCACATCCTGAACAGGTAGTTGCCCTTGAAGAAACTGTTGTGGCCATAGGCGGCGTGCGCGATGACGAGCGCCTGCATCGCCATCGTGTTCTCCTCCATCAGGTAACTGATGCAGGGGTTGCTGTTGATGACGATCTCGTAGGCCAGCCCCATGTGGCCGCGTTTGTAGTTCTTCTCGGTGCTGATGAATTCCTTGCCGTAGCTCCAGTGGCGGTAGTTCACCGGCATGCCCA
>LNET01000129.1 GCA_001464055.1 Burkholderiales bacterium Ga0077543 | reverse complement strand
TTCGGCCTGCCCGCTGATGATCAGCGGCGTGCGGGCCTCGTCGATGAGGATGGAATCGACCTCGTCGACGATGGCGTAGCTGAGCCCGCGGGCGACCCGGTCGCGCACGTCGGTGACCATGTTGTCGCGCAGGTAGTCGAAGCCGAACTCGTTGTTCGTGCCGTAGGTGACGTCGGCGGCAAAGGCCAGCTGCTTTTCGGCGCGGTCCATGCCCGGTACGTTGATGCCGACGCTCAGGCCCAGGAAGTTGTAAAGGCGCCCCATCCATTCGGCGTCGCGGCGCGCCAGGTAGTCGTTCACCGTGACCAGGTGCACACCCTTGCCGGCCAGGGCGTTCAGGTAGACCGGCAGCGTCGCCATCAGCGTCTTGCCTTCGCCGGTGCGCATCTCGGCGATGTTGCCTTCGTGCAGCACCATGCCTCCGATCAGCTGCACATCGAAGTGGCGCATCTTCAGCACGCGCTTGCCGGCTTCGCGGCAGACGGCAAAGGCCTCGGGCAACAGGTCGTCCAGGCTGGTGCCGGATTCGACGCGCTTCTTGAAGTCGTCGGTGCAGGCGCGCAGTGCGGCGTCGTCCAGCCGCTCGTATTGCGGCTCGAGCGCGTTGATCTTGTCCACCGTGCGCCGGTAGGTCTTCAGCAGGCGGTCGTTGCGGCTGCCGAACAACTGGGTCAGGATCTTGGGAAGCATGCGGCGGGCGTGGGCTGTTGATGGGGACGGGCCGACGCGGGGGCGTTCGCGTACGTGCCTGCGGTGCTGGCAAATTGCCAGAATCGGCCTAGATGGATCCGATGTGGCAGTTTGCAAGCGGGGCGGCAGCCTGCGGCCAGCCTTTGATGGTAGCACCCGCCTGGGTAGACTCCGGGCATGAACGCCCCACGCCAGCCCTTGCCGTTGCCGCGCAGCGTGACACTGTCACAGGCGCTTCAGGGCAGCGAGCCGCTCGCCGGGCTGATGCAGCGGATGGACCAGAGCAAGCGCCGGCTGGCCGCCGTGGCAGACCTGCTGCCGGCGCCGCTGCGCCAGAGCGTGCGCGCCGGTCCGCTGGACGACAGCAGCTGGGTGCTGCTGGTCGACAACGCCGCCGCGGCGGCAAAGCTGCGGCAGATGCTGCCTGCGCTGGTGGCGCGCCTGCTGGAGGCGGGCTGGAGCGGGCCCGAACCGAAGGTGAAGGTTCAGGCACCGCTGGCGCCTGGAGCCACCCGCCCCGCCAAGCCGGGCTGACACAGTGCCGGATCGGCGGAATGGCGGCAGACGGTGCGTGCTTGGTGCCGGCTGTCCGAATCGAACGGACGACCTTCCGCTTACAAGGCGGGTGCTCTACCAGCTGAGCTAAGCCGGCACATGACTTAGGAATTCTAGACGGGGGTGCAGGCCTTACTTGACCCGCTTCAGCGAGGGCCGGCCGCCCGGCGGACCGGCCGGGTCGGTGGGTTCAGTGGGTTCGACAACGGCGTCGTCGGTGGTGGCAGCGGCCGCGGCGTCGTCGCCAGTGGGCTCGGGCGTGGCCAGACGCAGGCCGCGTGGGCCCGAAACTGGCCTTTCGGCGGCCGGCGACTGCCCGACCGTCTTGCCAGAACCGGTGTCGGTGGGCACCGGAAAAGCCATGCCCTGGCCGTTTTCACGGGCATAGATCGCCACGACATGGTCCACCGGCACGACGATCTCGCGCGAAGCACCGCCGAAGCGGGCCTTGAATTCGATGAATTCATTGCCCAGCTTCAGCCCGCTGGTGGCCTCGAAACCGACGTTCAGCACGATCTCGTTGTTCTTCACGTACTCCATCGGCACCTGCACGCTGGAGTCGACGAACACGGCCAGATAAGGCGTGAAGCCGTTGTCGGTGCACCAGTCGTGCAGCGCCCGCAGCAGATACGGACGCGTGGACGAACCCTGGTTGGTGTCGGCAAGACCGGTCATGGCAACTTGCGCGGCGCTTACTTGCGCATCACCTTTTCCGAAGGCGTCAGCGCCTCGATGTAGGCCGGGCGCGAGAAGATGCGCTCGGCGTACTTCAGCAAAGGCACGGCGTTCTTGCTCAGGTCGATGCCGTAGTAGTCCAGGCGCCACAGCAGCGGGGCGATGGCCACGTCGAGCATGCTGAAGTCGTCGCCCAGCATGTACTTGTTCTTCAGGAAGATGGGGGCCAGCTGGGTCAGGCGGTCGCGGATCTGGTCGCGGGCCTTTTCCAGTTGCTTCTCGTTGGCCTTGACGCCGCGCCCTTCGAGCAGGTTGACGTTGCTGAACAGTTCCTTCTCGAAGTTGAAGAGGAACAAGCGCACGCGGGCGCGGGCCACCGGGTCACCCGGCATCAACTGCGGGTGCGGGAAGCGCTCGTCGATGTACTCGTTGATGATGTGGCTTTCGTACAGGATGAGGTCGCGTTCCACGAGGATGGGCACCTCGTTGTACGGGTTCATCAAGGCGATGTCTTCGGGTTTGGCGAAGATGTCCACGTCCCGGATCTCGAAGTCCATGCCTTTCTCGAACAGCACGAAGCGGCAGCGGTGCGAGTAAGGACAGGTGGTTCCGGAATAAAGCACCATCATGGTGGCAGGCCCTCGAGATTGCGGCAGGGTCGAAACGCCCCGCCCAAATGGTAAACGCAGCGAGAGGCCTCAGCCCTTCGCTGCGTCGACTTGCCAAGCTGGACCCAAGGTCAGCCCGGCGACAACGACTACTTGATGTCTTTCCAGAACGAGGCGTTCAGACGCCAGGCGATGACGATGAAGACACCCAGGAACAACATGACCAGCACCCCCAGGCGGACGCGGTCGGTCTGGTTCGGCTCGGCCATCCACTTGAGGTAGGCCACGAGGTCGGCGACCGCCTCGTTGTATTCATCCTTGCTCATCGTGCCAGGGGTGATCTGCTCCAGCCCCTGGAAGACCTGGACGACCTTGGTCGGGTCGAGCGGGTCTTTCTTTTCGGCAAAGACGGCGCGGTGCTGGCCTTGCAGCTCCCACAAGACGTGCGGCATGCCCACGCCCGGGAAGGCGGCGTTGTTCCAGCCGGTGAGCTTGCTGTCGTCGCGGTAGTAGGTGCGCAGGTAGGTGTAGATGTAGTCGGCGCCGCTGCCTCCGCCCATGGCCGAGCGCGAACGCGCGACCAGGGTGAGGTCGGGCGGCACCTTGCCGAACCAGGCCTTGGCGTCGGCCGGCTGCATCGCCACCTTCATCGTGTCGCCCACCTTGGCGCCGGTGAAGATCAGGTTTTCCTGAATCTGCTCTTCGGTCAAGCCGATGTCGCGCAGCCGGTTGTAGCGCATGAAGGCTGCCGCGTGGCAGTTCAGGCAGTAGTTGGCGAACAGCTTGGCACCGTTTTGCAGGGCGGCCATGTCGGTGACGCGCTTGTCCGGGAACTTGTCCCAGGGGATGCCGGCTGCAGCCGCCTGCGCGCCGGTATACACAAACAAGCTGGCCAGCAGGCCCAGGATCAGCTTCTTCATTTGCTTATTTTCTTTCCGAGCGCGGCTCAATGAGGCTGGAAGACCACGCGGTCGGGAACGGGCTTGCTCTCGCCGATGAGGCTCCACCAGGGCATCAGCAGGAAGAAGCCGAAGTAGAACAGGGTACCTACCTGCGACACCAGCGTACCGATGTCGGAGGGCGGCTTGATGCCGAGGTAGCCGAGCACGAAGAAGTTCACCAGGAAGATGCCGTAGAGCCACTTGTTCCAGCTGGGCCGGTAGCGGATGGACTTTGCCACGCTGCGGTCGAGCCAGGGCAGGGCAAACATGATGATGACGGCGGCACCCATCACCACGACACCCCAGAACTTCGCGTCGAACACCATCAGCGCTGCCACCGAAGCCAGGGCCACGACCAGCACGATCACCTTCCACAGGTTGGGCAGGCCGCCCTTGAGCACGGCCATCACCGCCGCCAGGCCGACCAGCACCGCCATGACCAGGACGAAGGGGTCGGTGACTGCCCGCAACATCGAATAGTAGGGCGTGAAGTACCAGACCGGCGCGATGTGCAAAGGCGTGGTCAGCGGGTCGGCCGGGATGAAGTTGTTGAACTCCAGGAAGTAGCCGCCCATTTCAGGAGCGAAGAACACCACGGCCGAGAACAGCGCCAGGAAGACGCTCACGCCCAGGATGTCATGCACCGTGTAGTAGGGATGGAAAGGAATGCCGTCGAGCGGAATGCCCGTCTTGGGGTCCTTCTTGGCCTTGATCTCGACGCCGTCGGGGTTGTTCGACCCCACCTCGTGCAGCGCGATGATGTGCGCAGCCACCAGCCCGAGCAGAACCAGGGGAACGGCCACCACGTGCAGGGCGAAGAAGCGGTTCAGCGTCGCGTCGCCGACGACGAAGTCGCCGCGGATCAGCAGTGCCAGGTCGGGGCCGATGAAGGGAATGGCAGCGAACAGGTTGATGATGACCTGGGCGCCCCAGTAGGACATCTGGCCCCAGGGCAGCAGGTAGCCCATGAAGGCTTCGGCCATCAGGCACAGGAAGATGGCGCAACCGAAGATCCAGATCAGTTCACGCGGCTTGCGGTAGCTGCCATAGATCATGCCCCGCCACATGTGCAGGTACACGATGACGAAGAAGGCGCTGGCGCCGGTGCTGTGCATGTAGCGCACCAGCCAGCCCCAGGGCAC
>LNET01000128.1 GCA_001464055.1 Burkholderiales bacterium Ga0077543 | reverse complement strand
CCAGGCATTCCTCGCCGATGACGCTCTGGAAGTCGCGCACCATCATCGGGTAGGGGTGCGGGCCGGCCACGGTGCCGATGATGTAGAACGTGCTTTCCACGTTCGTCACCCAGTCGCGCAATGCCTCGTTCAAGGCATCCTTCAGCGTCTTGCTGCCGCTTTCCACCGGCACCACGGTGGCGCCCAGCAGGTGCATGCGGTAGACGTTCGGGCTCTGGCGCTTGACGTCTTCGCTGCCCATGTAGACGACGCATTCGATGCCGTAGCGCGCGCAGATGGTGGCCGTGGCCACGCCGTGCTGGCCGGCGCCGGTTTCGGCGATGACACGCTTCTTCCCCATCCTGCGGGCGAGCAGGGCCTGGCCGATGGTGTCGCCGGTGTGGTTCAGGTCCTCGCGCTTCAGGTGGATCTGGGCGCCGCAGAGTTCGCGGCTGGTGCGAGCGGCGTGGTAGACCGGACTGGGCCGGCCGACGAAGTGCTTCAGTTCATGGCGGAATTCGCGCTGGAATTCCGGGTCGTCGCGGTACCGGGCGTAGACGGCTTCCAGTTCGTGCAGCGCATGGATCAGGGTTTCGGCAACGAAGGTGCCACCGTAAGGGCCGAAATGCCCGCGGGCATCGGGTTGGGCGTAGTTCAACATCGGGTCGGGTCTTTCGATTCGAAGCTCATCCGGCCGGTGCCAGCCGCTCATCGGCGAGCCGCACCGCCTGACAGAACCGGCGCATCAGCGTGGCGTCCTTGACGCCCTTGGCCGCTTCCACGCCGGAGCTCACGTCAACGGCCCAGGGCCGCACGCGCGTGATGCCATCGATCACATTGGCAGGACTCAACCCACCAGACAAAACGAGCGGAAGGGGCACGTCTTCGGCAACACCCTGCAGCAGCGACCAATCGAATACCTTTCCTGACCCGCCATAACCCTCGACGTGGGCGTCGAGCAGCAGGGCCTGTGCATCCCCGAAACGGGTCGCGAAGTCTAGCAAATCGAGGCTTTCGTTGCCGCAAGCCACCCGGCCCGAGGCCCCCATGCGCGCCGCACGCAGATAGCCCCTGCCGGCGGCTCGGCATTGGGCTGGCAGTTCGTCGCCATGGAACTGCAGCACGGCCTGCGGCACCGCATCCAGCCCGGCGCCGGTTTCGGCCGGCGTGGCGTTGACGAACAGCAGGACAGGGGTGACGAAGGGCGGCAGTCTTCGGGCCAGTTCCCCGGCCCTTTCGGCCGTGACGTGGCGCCGGCTGCCGGGCCAGAGCACGAAGCCCAGGGCGTCGGCGCCGGCCTCGACGGCGGCGTCGACATCGGCCTCGCGGGTGAGGCCGCAGATCTTGATGCGGGTGCGGTGCGCCATGCCGCGATGATGCCCGCGTTCGGCACGGGCCGGGCCGCCGGCGGCTAAGGCAGCCAGTCCTGGGCCGCGACCGCAGTCGGAATGCCGTGCTCGGCGTCGTACTGTGGCCCGAGGAAGTACAGACCGTCAGGCGGGAACGTGGGTGCGGCGGCCTCGCGGCTGCGCGAGGCCAGCACCTCGGCCACCCAGCCGGGGCTCTGACGGCCCTGCCCCACCGTCAGCAGGCAGCCCATCAGGTTGCGCACCATGTGGTGCAGGAAGGCGTTGGCTTCGAAGTCGAAGCGCCAGTAGGCGCCGCGCTGGCCGATGTCGACGCTGCGCAGCGTCTTCACAGGCGTGTTCGACTGGCAGCCAGCCGCACGGAAGGCGCTGAAGTCGTGCTCACCCAGCAGCAAGGCGGCCGCGGCGCGCATGGCTTCGGCGTCCAGCGGGCGGAAGACCCAGCCGCACAAGCCGCTTTCGATGGCCGGGCGCACCGCCGATTGCAGCAGCACGAAGCGGTAGCGGCGCCCGCGGGCGCTGTTGCGGGCATGAAAGTCGGGTGTCACCGGCAGACACCACTGCACGGCGATGTCCGGCGGCAGGAAGCTGTTGGTGCCACGCACCCAGGAAAACGGGTCGCGTTCGACCGGCGGGTCGAGGTGCACCACCTGCTGCAGCGCGTGCACCCCGGCGTCGGTGCGGCCCGCGCAGATCGTGCGCAATCCGCCCGCGGCAGGCGCGCCGACAAAGGCCGCCAGGGCGCTTTCCAGCGTGTCCTGCACCGTGCGGCCACCGGGCTGCGACTGCCAGCCCTGGTAGCCGCCGCCGCGGTAACCGACCCCCAGCGCGAGCCGCGCTGGCCCGTCCATCAAAGCGCGTCGAGCATGCCCTGCGCCTTCGCGCGCAGCGCACCGTCGGCCTTGGCCAGAACTTCCTCGAGCAGGTCGCGGGCACCTTCCAGGTCGCCGATCTGGCGGAACTCCTCGGCCAGTTCGAGCTTGCGCGACAGGGCGTCGTTTTCCGGGTCTTCGGACACTGCGGTTTCGGGTTCGATGCCGAAGTCGCCGAAGTCCAGTGCAGCGTCAGCGTCACCGCGAGCCGGCGGCTTGGCCTGTTCGCCCAGGTCGAAGTCGAGGCCGCCGCCGGTCTGGCTGCGCACGACGCCGCTGTCGGTGTCGAAGTCCAGGCTGAGATCGGGCACCGTGGCCGCGGGCCTGGGCGCAGGCGGCGGGGCGATCGGCAGCGTGGGCAGTTCGGGTTCGAAGGGATCGGGGCGAGCCGCCGCCGGACCAGCCTGCGGACGCGTCACTTCCTGTGGCAGTTCCAGGTCGAGCGACAGGTCGGTGGAGTTGCCGTCCAGCGTGGCATCGGGCGCCGGCTGGAAGCTCGGCGGACCGGCCGGCACGGTGTAAGGAACGGTCGATGCACCCAGCGGCTCCACGTGCTCGCCCTGGTTGCCCATGACCGCATCGGGAGAGCCACCCGGCTGGTAGAGCGGATTGCTCGGGTCGATGCTCAGGCCCAGCGCCTGCGCCTTGGCCCAGTCGTCGCCCTGCCCGCGTGTCAGGCTGTGCAACTGGGTGGCCAGCAACTCGAAGCCCTTGATGTCGCGGCGCTTGGCATAGACCTCGAGCAGCTTGGTGCGGATGGTCATGCGGTCGGGGTCCGAACGCATCGCCTCTTTCAGGATCTCCTCGGCCTGCAGGTCGCGGCCATAGGCCAGGTAGACGTCGGCCTCGGCCACGGGGTCGACATCGCCGATCGCGTCCAGCTGGCTCAGCGAATAGCTCATCGACGACGAGTTGCCACTGGTGCCGGCCTCGCGCGTGTCGATGCGCTGGCCGCCGCTGGCGCCGAAGAAGGAATCGGGCTGCAGCCGGCTTTCCAGGAACGAGGTCTCGCCCGCCTGCTTGCGGCCGCTGCGCAGGCGGTACAGGCCCAGGCCACCCAGCAGCACGACCAGCAGGCCGGCGCCAGGCAGCACCATCGGGTGCGCCAGCAGGCTGGCAAGCATGCCGGGTTCGTCGGCGGCGGCTTCAGGCGCGACGGCCACGGTGGGTGCGGGCGCCGCGGGTACAGGGGCCGGGGCGGCAAGCACCGGGGCGGACGCCGGCACCGGCGCAGCGGCGGCCGGGGCCGATGCCGGAACCGGCACGGGCGCGGCAGCGACCACCGTGGGAACCGCAGCGGGCGCCGGGACCGGCGCTGCTGCCACCGGTGCGGGCGCAGGAGCCGCAGGAACGGCAGCTGCGCTGGCGCTCTGGAGCTTCTTCAGTTCTTCGACGTTGCGCGCCAGTTCGGCCACGCGGTTGGCTGTCGCCTGGCGCTCGGCTTCCTGGGAAGCCAGCACCGCGGGCGCCGAAGCCTGGGCACCCGGACGCGACAGCGTCAGCTTGTCGGGTGTGGGCGCAGCCGCCTGGCGGCTGTCCTGCACCTGGGTCTGAACGCGGCCACTGTCCTGCCGGGCCGGGGCGGCGTCGGCCCGGGCGGTGGTAGCGCTGGCCAGGCGCTGCCTGAAGGCGTCGAAGTCGGCACTCTGTGCAAGGATGATCTCGCGCGCCTGCGGCGAGCTCAGTCGGGCAGCATCCTCGGCGCTGGGCACGTTGAGCACGACACCGCTCTTCAGGCGGTTCATGTTCTCGCCGATGAAGGCCTGCGGATTGGCGCGAAACAGCGACACCAGCATCTGGTCGAGCGAAACGCCAGGCCGTTGCGCACGGCCGGCGATGCGGCTGAGCGTGTCGCCGGGCCGCACCCGCACTTCGTCGATGCCGCTTGGGGCAGGCGCCGGCGCTGCCGGCGATGGCGCAGCAGCCACCTGACGCGGTGGCCGCTCGGCAACGACTGCAGGCGCGGGGGCTGGCGCAGGCAGGGGCGCTGGGGCGGCCGCCCGTGCTGGCTGCGGTGCGGGTGGCGTGATCACAGGCGCTGTCGTCGGTGCAGCCGGCGCCTGCGCTGTGCGGACGGACGTTGGCGGATCGAACAACATCGTGTATTCGCGCACCAGCCGGCCAGAAGCCCAGTTGGCTTCGACGATCAGTTCGACGAAGGGTTCGAGCACCGCTCTGTCGCTGGTGACCCGCAGCACGCTGCGGCCGTCGGCACCCCGTACCACCTGCACCTGCGCGCCGGCGAGGGCGGGGTTGAACTCGACGCCAGCGGCCCGGTAGGCCTCGGGCGAAGCCACCCGAAGGCGGATGGACTCGGCCTCGGCCGCGCTCATGCTGGTGATGTCGATTTCCGCACGCAGGCTTTCACCCAGCGCAGACTGCACATTGAGCCGGCCCAGGCCGAGGGCCCAGGACGGCAGGGCGCAGAGCAGGCTGGCCGCGACGGCCACACCGGTCAGCGCGTGTCGCGCAGTACTTTTAGAGCGTTGATTCAAGGTGGATTCCCCCAGCGGTCGGCGCGGCTCGGGCCCTCGGCCCGCCGCCCTGTCGTCAGGCGCCCCCTGCACGCGGGGCGCAGCGACACCTGCCAACAACGAAAATTCGCATGAACATCAAGCATATAGGAGCCATTCCTAAGGCAATCGATGATGAAGCCTTGGAAATGCGCAGTTTCACTCTGACTGGCGATCAGCGTGGCCCCCGGACTGCCTTCAATCCTGCAAAAGAATGCGCAACATGCGGCGCAGCGGCTCGGCCGCACCCCACAGCAGCTGGTCGCCAATGGTGAACGCGCCCAGGTAATTCGGGCCGAGTGCCATCTTGCGCAGGCGGCCCACGGGAATATCCAGGGTGCCCGTCACCGCCACGGGCGTGAGCTGGCGGATGCTGGCTTCCCGCGTGTTGGGCACGAGCTTGGCCCAGGCGTTGTCATTCGCGATCATGTTCTCGATGTCGGCCAGCGGCACGTCTTTCTTGAGCTTGATCGTCAGCGCCTGGCTGTGGCAGCGCATCGCACCGATACGAACGCACAGGGAATCGATGGGCACGGCAGCGCGGCCGCTGGCCTCGAAGCCCGGGCCGCGGCCCAGGATCTTGTTCGTCTCGGCGCCGCCCTTCCACTCTTCCAGGCTGGTGCCGTCGCCGCGGTCGACGTCGATCCAGGGAATCAGGCTGCCGCCCAGCGGCACACCGAAGTTCCTGGTTTCCTCGGCCGACAGGCCTCGCTGGGTGCCGATGACCTGGCGGTCGATGTCGAGGATGGCGCTGGCCGGGTCGTCCAGCAGCGGTCGCACGGCGGCGTTCAGCGTGCCGTACTGCGTGAGCAATTCACGCATGTGCTGCGCGCCGCCGCCACTGGCGGCCTGGTAGGTGGTGGCCGTCATCCATTCCACCAGGTCGGCCTTGAACAGCGCGCCCAGGCCCATCAGCATGCAGCTGACGGTGCAGTTGCCGCCGATGTAGTCCTTCACGCCGCGCGCCAGCGCGGCCTGGATCACGTCCTGGTTGACGGGATCGAGGATGATGACCGCGTCGTCCTGCATGCGCAGCGTCTTGGCGGCATCGATCCAGTAGCCCTTCCAGCCTGCCGCGCGCAGCAGCGGGTAGACGGCCTTGGTGTATTCGCCACCCTGGCAGGTGATGACGATGTCGCAGCGCTTCAGCTCAGCGATGTCGTTGGCGTCCTTCAGCGTGGTTTCGTTCTTTGCCAGCCCGGCGATCGTCGCCGGCAAGGCGCCGCCGGCATTGCTGGTGCTGAAAAACATCGGCTCGATCAGCGCGAAGTCGCCTTCGGCGCGCATGCGGTCGATCAGCACGGAGCCCACCATGCCGCGCCAGCCCACCAGTCCTACGAGTGCCATCTTGCTTCCTTCTCAGTCGTTCTTCAGTGCTGCGACCACGGCGTCGCCCATCTCGGCCGTGCCGACGCGGCGCGTGTTCTGTTGCGTGCCTTCGCTCCAGATGTCGCCGGTTCGCAGCCCGGCCGTCAGCACGCGATCGACCGCGGCTTCCACCCGCGCCGCGGCCTCGGGCTGGCCCAGCGTGAAGCGCAGCATCATGGCCAGGCTGAGGATGGTGGCCAGCGGGTTGGCCACACCCTTGCCGGCAATGTCGGGCGCGCTGCCGTGGCTGGGTTCGTACAGGCCCTTGTTGTTCTTGTCCAGGCTGGCGCTGGGCAGCATGCCGATGCTGCCGGTCAGCATGGCGGCTTCGTCGCTCAGGATGTCGCCGAACATGTTGCCGGTGAAGACCACGTCGAAGGCCTTCGGCGCCTTCACCAGCTGCATCGCCGCGTTGTCGACGTACATGTGCTGCAGTTCGACGTCGGCGTAATGCGCGGCGTGGACTTCGGTGACGACGTCCTTCCAGAACTGGAAGGTTTCCAGCACGTTGGCCTTGTCGACGCTGGTGACCTTGTTGCTTCGCTTGCGCGCAGCCTGGAAGGCCACGTGCGCGATGCGCTCGATTTCCGGGCGGCTGTAGCGCATGGTGTCGAAGGCTTCCTCGGCGCCCGGGAAGTGGCCGTCGACCGCGGTGCGGCGGCCACGCGGCTGGCCGAAGTAGATGTCGCCGGTGAGTTCGCGGATGATCAGGATGTCCAGGCCAGCCACCAATTCCGGCTTCAGGCTGGATGCATGCGTCAGCTGCGGGTAGCACAGCGCCGGCCTGAAGTTGGCGAACAGGCCCAGCTGCTTGCGCAGCCCCAGGATGGCCTGTTCCGGCCGCAACGCACGTTCGAGCTTGTCGAACTTCCAGTCGCCCACCGCGCCGAACAGGATGGCGTCGGCGGCCTTCGCCAGCTTCAGCGTGCCTTCGGGCAGCGGGTGGCCATGGGCTTCATAGGCTGCACCACCCACCAGGGCAGTCTCGGTTTCGGCCTTCAGGTCCAGCACCTGAAGCACCTTCACGGCTTCGGCCACGATTTCGGTGCCGATGCCGTCGCCCGGCAGGATGGCAATCTTCATGAAGGAGCTTCTCGAGGTAAATGTGTTGAGTTTGTCAAGCTCCCCGCCACGGAACCGGCTCCGCCGGTCCGTCAGCGGGCGGTCCCCTCGGGGGGGGTAGCGAGCGCTAGCGAGCTTGGGGGCTCACATTCTCCAGCCAGGGCATGCGCGCGAGGCGTTCGGCCTCGAAGGCGCGGATCTTGTCGGCGTGACGCAGCGTCAGGCCGATGTCGTCGAAGCCGTTCACCATGCAGTACTTGCGGAAGGGTTCGACGTCGAAGGGCAGTTCAGCGCCGTCGGGCTTGACGATCATCTGCCGCGGCAGGTCCAGGGTCAGGCTGTAGCCTGGAAAGGCCAGCACTTCGTCGAACAGCCGCGCCACCTGCGCTTCAGGCAGCACCACCGGCAGCACGCCATTCTTGTAGCAGTTGTTGAAGAAGATGTCGGCGTAGCTGGGGGCAATCAGGGCGCGAAAGCCGTATTGCTCCAGCGCCCAGGGCGCATGCTCACGGCTGGAGCCGCAGCCGAAGTTGCTGCGCGCCAGCAGCACGGAAGCCCCGGCATACCGCGGCTGGTTCAGCACGAAGTCGGGGTTGGGCCGGCGCGTGGCCGGGTCCTGCCCGGGCTCGCCCGGGTCCAGGTAGCGCCAGGCGTCGAACAGGTTCGGGCCGAAGCCCGAACGCGCAATCGACTTCAGGAACTGCTTGGGAATGATGGCGTCGGTGTCGACGTTCTCGCGGTCCATGGGTGCGACCAGGCCGCGGTGGACGGTGAAGGCTTGCATGTCGGCCTGGCTTTCTGCTGTTTGCGGCTTACTTGTTTTTCTTGGCGGCTTCTTCGATCTTGTCGCCGACCTTGGAAACGTCCTTGCCCACACCTTCGATGGTGTTGCAGCCGGTCAAGCCCAGCACGAAGGCCAGTACCAGGAAGGCAGAAATGAATTTGCTCATGGTGGTGCTCCTGATGGTGGGTGTCAGCCAAGTCGGCGGACATCGACAAAACGCCCGTACAGGGCGGCGGCGGCGGCCATGGCCGGGCTGACGAGGTGCGTGCGCCCGCCTGCGCCCTGCCGGCCTTCGAAATTGCGGTTGCTGGTGCTGGCGCAGCGTTCGCCGGGCTCCAGGCGGTCGGCGTTCATCGCCAGGCACATGCTGCAGCCGGGTTCGCGCCACTGGAAGCCGGCGGCGCGGAAGATCTCGTGCAGGCCTTCGGCTTCGGCCTGGGCCTTCACCTGGCCCGATCCCGGTACCACCATCGCCAGGCGGACGTTGGACGCCACGCGCTGGCCGGAGCGCCTGACCACGGCCGCGGCCTCGCGCAGGTCTTCGATGCGACTGTTGGTGCAGCTGCCGATGAAGACCTTGTCGATGCGGATGTCGGCCATGGCCTTGTTCGGCTCCAGGCCCATGTAGGCCAGCGCACGCTCGATGGCGCCGCGTTTGACGCTGTCCTTTTCCTTGTCGGGGTCGGGCACACGGCCTTCGATGCCGGTGACCATCTCCGGGCTGGTGCCCCAGGTCACCTGCGGCTGGATCTGCGCGGCGTCGAGCTCCACCACGGCGTCGAAATGTGCACCTGGGTCGCTGTGCAGGGTGCGCCAGTGCGCCACGGCGCGTTCCCATTCCAGCCCAGTGGGCGCAAACAGCCGGCCTTTGCCGTTGTTGTGGATGTAGGCGATGGTCTTGTCGTCCACGGCCACCAAGCCGGCGCGGGCGCCGGCCTCGATGGCCATGTTGCACACCGTCATCCGGCCTTCCATGCTCAGGCTGCGGATGGCGCTGCCGGCAAATTCAATGGTGTAGCCAGTGCCGCCGGCGGTGCCGATCTTGCCGATGATGGCCAGCACCACGTCCTTGCCGGTGACACCCTGGCCGAGGCTGCCCTCGACCTTCACCAGCATGTTCTTCGCCTTCTTGGCCAGCAGGGTCTGCGTGGCCAGCACATGCTCGACCTCGCTGGTGCCGATGCCATGGGCCAGTGCGCCGAAGGCGCCGTGGGTGCTGGTGTGGCTGTCGCCGCAGACCACGGTCATGCCCGGCAGGGTGGCGCCATTTTCCGGGCCGATCACATGCACGATGCCCTGGCGCTTGTCCAGGAAAGGAAAGTAGACCGCCGCGCCGTGGGCCTTGATGTTGGCGTCCAGCGTGGTGATCTGCAGCTTGCTGATGGGGTCGCTGATGCCGTCGTAGCCGTCGGCCCAGCCGGTGGTGGGCGTGTTGTGGTCGGCGGTGGCGACGATGGAACTGGTGCGCCAGACCTTGCGCCCGGCCAGCCGCAGCCCTTCGAAGGCCTGCGGGCTGGTGACTTCATGCACCAGGTGGCGGTCGATGTAGAGGGTGGCAGTGCCATCCTCTTCGGTGTGGACGACATGTTCGTCCCACAGCTTGTCGTACAGGGTTCGGGCGATCATCACGGTGCCTTTCGCGCAGGCGCCGATTGTCACGGATCGGGCGCCGAACCCCGGATTATCCCGCCCTTGGCGGTCGGCCGCCGAGCTGGCTCAGGTCAGCGCCGGCAAACGACGGCGCCGGCACCCGAGCCCAATCCCGCGCTTCAACGCCCGAACAGCTTGCCCAGCGCCTTGCCCAGGGCGTCGTCGACGACCTTGTCGACAGCGGCGTCGGTCTCGGCCTGGGCGCGTTCGGCCACGCGTTCCTGCTGGCGTTCGGCCTGACGCTGGGCCGCGCCCCCGGCGGCCGCCGGAGCCTTGCCTGCACCCATGCCCGCCAGGCCGGGAATCTGCGGCAGGCTCATCGGAGCGGCCGGCAGCTCCAGCCGCTGCGCTGCCGGCGCCTGCGACGACACCCGGACCACCTTGAGCTGGTCGCCGAAACGCAGCAGGCCCATCTGGCGCTGCTGGAATTCGGCTTCCAGCCGGCGGCTGCCTTCGGGGTCGGTGTGTCCCATGGCGCTGCCCAGGGTCTTGCCGAAGTTCATCATGGCCTCGGTCATCTCGAGCACGGTTCGCTGCTTGCTCAGCACCACCTCGACCTGCTGGCGCTGGCCTTCTCCGGGCCGATAGTCGAGCAGGAAGACTTCGCCTGCCACCCCGGCCACGGTCTCGCGGCGGCCGGTGGGCTTCAGGCCGTGAAACTCCTCCACGTCGCCCAAGGCTTCGCCGCCCTGCAGGCCATGGGCCCCAAGCATGTTGCCCATCATCTTCATCATGCTGCCCATCTCGATGACCATGGTCTGGCCGTCGCTGACGTTCACCGAATAGATCTTGCCGTCGCGCATCACCTGCCAGGCCTTCATGCTGGCGGGCATGCCGGCCATGGCCATGTCCATGCGCATGCGGCCGTTGTCCAGCCATTCGATGCTCATGCGGCCGCGGTCCTTTCCGGACCGGACTTCGTATTCGACGGTGCCTGCGGCCTGCGCCGCCGGCGTGGCAGCCAGCGTCAGCGTGGCCAGCAAGGCGGGAAGAAGGGCAAGACGGATGCGGGTCGAGTTCATGGTGGCTCCTGCAAAGTGGGGGTCAAGGGTGCTTGGGGTACGGAATGGGATCGGGCCTACTTCTGTCGCGTCACGCTGGCCAGTTCGTCGACGCCCAGGCCCGGCAGGGCCGCACGCAAGGCGTCGATGCCCAGACCCGAGCCCTGCAGTTGCACCTGCACGCCGTTGTCCAGCAGCACCAGCAGCGAAGCACCGCTGCCGTCCTTGCGCCAGGTCTCGTGGAAGGCGCGGCTGCCCTGGCGGTAGATGCGCTCGACCTCGTCGGCGTCTTCGCGCTCCAGGCTGCGCGCGGCCCAGGCCGTGGCACCCACGCGGCCCAGGCCGCTGTGATCGGTGATGACGAGGTCGATGGTCTTGTCGGCTTCGCCGAACGAAGCGCGCACCTCGTTGAGCGTGATGCCCATGACCGACTCGCCTTCGGCCGACAGGCTCTGCCGCGCCAGCCCGGCCACGGCTTCGGGCACGTGGCTCTTGAGTTGTTCGGTGGCGATGGCCGCGCCCGTGGTGTCGACCTGCTGCCCGGTGGCAGCACCCAGCGCCGCACCGATCATCGCGGCCGTGGCCTCGCCTGCGGCCTGGGTGTCGCCACGGGCCTGGGCTTGCTCGATGCGCTGGGCCGCCTGTTCGAACTGCCTGCTGTTGATGCTGATGTCGGTGCCCGGCACCTTCAGGGTGACGTCGGCTGTCTCATGGCTGGCAGCCCCCAGGCCGGCCAGCGGGCCGGCACCCGGGGTGACGAAGGCGGTGGCCAGGCCGATCACGAGCGCGGCAACGAAGCCGCAGAGGATGACGACGGCGGTGTAGCCCACGGCACGCTCGGGCGGGCATTTCATCAGCACCGGCAGGCCGGTGTAGATGAGGTAGATCGAATAGAGCGCCGCCAGGATGCCCAGCACGCCCAGGGCCGGAAGGATGCTGAAGATGCCACCCAGAAAGCCCGCGGTGGCACCGTAAGCCACCAGTTTCAGCGCTGCGATGCCGTTGCGCTGGCCGCCGAACTTCGGCGCCAGCGCGTCGACGATCAGCGACAGCACGTACACCAGGGCCAGCGACAGGGCATAACCCACCACCATGTTCACGAGCCCGCTGACGATGGGCACGCGGAAACTGACGATGCCGCCCACGCCCACCAGGCTCAGGCCGATGAAGCCGGCCACGGCGGGCACGGCGGCCAGCAAGGCGATGTAGCCGGCATACAGGCCGGCCGGCGTGGCCGGTTCCGCGTCGATCACCGGCCAGGTCTGGCGTGGCTTCAGCAGGATGGCGCGTACGCGATCGATCAGGTTCATGGCAGGGGCTCCGGGGCGGTGGTGGGGCGGTGGGGCGGTGGGGCGGTGAGGCGGGACGAAGGCGGGAGGGTCAGCTGCAGCGCGCGGCAAGTGCAGCAGCAAGGGCAGCGGCAAGTGCGGCGGCAAGGGCAGCGGCAAAGGGTTTGGCGATCTCCAGCTTGTTCACGGTCGAGGTCTTTGGAGCCCGCCTCTGTACGACGACTTCGGCCGTCGGGAAAGGAGGTGACAGGGACAGCGGGGACATGGCGGTGGCGTCGTCAGGTGGTTGGTCGAGCCCGGCAGATTCCCCAGGCCTGCCCCATAGAACGCGCCTGCGCCACGAATCCCATCAACCGCGCCGAAGACACCCCCAAGCTGGGGTGGTGGCCGCCGCCTGCAGAACGGCTCGACCCCGGCTAGGATTCAGGCCGATGTCAGCCCCGCCACCCGCGCCCGGCACCGGTGCGCCCGGAGACCCCGACGAACAGCTTCGGCGCACCGCCGCACAGCTGGTGCCGCTGTTCTATGCCGACCTGCGACGCCTGGCGCGCTGGGTGCGCTATGACACACGCGCCTCGGAAACCCTGCAGACCACCGCCCTCATCCACGAGGCCTACCTGAAGCTGCAGGCCACCCCGGCCTGGAACGACCGCCAGCACTTCATGCGCGCCGCGGCCATGGCCATGCGCCAGGTGCTGGTCGACGACGTGCGCGCACGCCTGACCCAGCGTCGCGGCGAAGGCGCCGCCCATGTGCCGCTGGAAGAAGCCGAGCACGTGGCCGCCCAGGACAGCGACGAACGCGTGCTGGCCATCGACGACGCCCTGCAGCGCCTGGTCGCCCTGAACCCGCGCCTGAGCCAGGTCGTTGAATGCCGCTACTTCGCCGGCTACACCGAAACCGAGACCGCCGAGGTCATGGGCATTTCGGTGCCCACGGTGCAGCGCGACTGGGCCAAGGCGCGCGCCTGGCTGCACCGCGAGCTGGGCGCAGCCTGATCTTCCGAGCCAGCTGGCCGCACCGGCGGCTTCAGACGCTGCGGACGTTGCCGACTCAGGGCGCCGGCCAGCCCGTGCGCAGCGTCTTGGCCTGCGCCAGATAAGGCGCAGCCGGAGCCCCGGCCTTTTGCCAGATGCCTTCTGCGCGATCGACCAGGGCGTGGGCGCGTGGCCAGTCCCGGCGGGCCGCATGCCACCGGGCCTGAGTCAGATCGGAGACGCCGCTGAGCACATGATCCGGACCCCACTGCGCCCGGGTCCGGCGTTCCAGCTCGTCCAGGGTGGCCCGGGCTTCAGGCATGTCGCCCAGGGCGATCTGCGTCTCGGCCACGCCCGCCATCGCCGCCAGGGTGTGATGGCTGTTGGCGCCGGCGAACTGCTCGCCCAGCGCCACCGCTTCGCGCAGCAGCGGCAGGGCTTCGGCAGGTGCACCCCGACGCAGCACCAGCTTGCCCAGGTTGTTCTGCAGCGCCGCCTGGGCCGCCGATGGCGGCAGATGTGCCCGCCGCAGCGCCAGGGCCTGGCGGAACAGGCGTTCGGCCTCGTCGGCACGCCCCTGGCGCAACTCCAGCGCGGCCCAGTTGTTCAGGGTGTTGAGCGCGTCGCTGTTGCTCTCGGCGCGCAGGGCCTGCCAGACGGCCCAGGCGCGCTCGAAATCGGCCTTGGCCTGCGGCAGCTGGCCGGCGTGCAGGCGGGCCAGGGCCAGGTTGTTCAGCAGGATCGCGGTTTCCACGTGCTGTTCGCCGGACACGGCCACCCGCTCGGGCAAGGCCGCCTCGAGGATGCGCACGCTGTCCTCGACCTGGCCACGCGCCCGCGCCACCTGGGCCTGCACCAGGCGACTTTCCAGCACCCGGCTGCGCCAGCGCTCTGGTTCCTGCGCCCACCAGGCCTGGGCCTGGGTCAGCAGCTCGGCCGCGCGGTCGGCCTGGCCCGAGCGCCACAGGCAATGCGCCAGGTCCATGCGGGCATGGGCCACCAGCTCCGGAGGCAGCTGGTCGGCGCGCTGCAGCAGGCTTTCGAACAAGGGGGCGGCGCCGACATAGTCGTTCATCTGGAAGTACAGCTGGGCCAGCGCGAGCAGGGTGGGTGCGGCCGAAGCCGGGTCGGCCTGCAGGTCCTGCGACAGCCGGGTGGCCGACTGCGCCAGCAACTGCCGTGCGCTCAAGTCGGCTCCGGCCGCGCCTTGCTCGCCGGCCACGCGGAACATCGTCAGCAGATAGTCGCGCACCGCCTTGTTGCTGGTGGCCTCGGCGCGCGCCATGTCGCGCTCGCGCCCGGCTTCGCGGGCCTGCCAGGCGACACCGGCCAGCCCCGCCAACAGGCTGACGAGCACTGCCGCCGCCGCGCCGAAGGCCAGCCGGTGACGGCGCACCAGCCGCCCCAGCACATAGCCAGCGCCGTCGCCGCGGGCCAGTACCGGCAACCCCTGGCGCCAGCGGCGCAAGTCCTCGAGCAAGGCCTGGGCGTTGGCGTAGCGGGCCTCGGGCACGGGCTGCAGGCAGCGCGAGACGATGGCGTCCAGGTCGCCACGGACGGCGCGGGCCGCGGCGGCCGGCAGCCGGCTGCTGGGGGCCGCCGGAACTTCTTGCAGACCCAGCCGCTGCACGGCGCGCTGCAGACCATTGCCCTGCAGGTCCCAGGGCAGCTGGCCGGCCAGCAGCTGATGGAGCATCACACCCAGCGCATAGACGTCGGCCGCCGCCCCCACCGCGCCGGCGCGCAGCTGTTCTGGGGCGCAGTAGGTGGGCGTCAGGCGCAGTGCCAGCGTGGTGTGGGCGGTATCGGCGTCTCCCGCCGGGCCCTCGGTGATCTTGGCGATGCCGAAATCGAGCAGGTGCACCTGGCCCTGGGCGTCGACCAGCACGTTGGCCGGCTTCAGGTCGCGGTGTACCACCCACTGGCCGTGCGCATAGGCCACCGCCGCCACCACGCGTTCGAACAAGGCCACGCGCTCGGGCAGGGGCAGGCCGGCAGCGTATTCGTCCAGCGGCACGCCGTGGACGAGCTCCAGCACCGCATACAGCCGCCCCTGGTGCGCGCCACCGTCGATCAGCCTTGCGATGGCCGGGTCGTGCAGGCGCGCCAGCAGACGGCGTTCGGCGGCGAAGCGCTGCAGCTCCTCGGGGTCGTCGGGCGCGCGCAGCAGCTTCAGCGCGGCCGGCTGTTCGTAGCTGCCGTCGTCGCGCAGGACGCGGTAGACCTCGCCCGAGCCGCCGCGGCCGATGAGCGCCTGCACCCGCCAGTTCCCCACCCGGTCGCCGGCGGTCAGGGCCGCGGTGGGCAGCGCAGGATCGACCTGGGCGCCAGGCGCACCGGCCAGCATGTCGCGGCTGGCCTGCTCCGAGCGCAGCAGGCCAGCCACTTCATCGTGCAGCGCCTGAGGTAGTGCCTGGGCCTGCAGCCAGGCCAGCCGGTCGGGTTCAGGCTGCTCCAGCGCCTGGTCCAGCCAGCGTTCTATTTCGGTCCACTCGGGAAGATCGGGGTTCGGCACCGGGGGCTCGTCGCGTTGCGGTTTCGGGGTTCGCCAGACCGCTGGTGCGCCTGGCGGGCGCGGCTTCAGCGCGGGTCGATGCGCTGTGCCCGAATACGGTAGCGCAAATCACCCAGCACCGAGACCAGGATGCCGTCCAGCCCCGGCGAGCGGCCGCGCGCCGGCGCGCCGAACAGGGTCACCACGAACGGATCGCGCTCGTCTGCCGACACGGGCAGCACCACCACCAGCCCGCCGGCATGGGCCGCGGCCGTGGCAGCCTGGCCTTCGGCGCCGACCCAGTCGCAGGGTGCCGTCAACGGGTTCAGGCAGATGGCCCGGCCTGCCTGCCAGTCGACCATGGCGACGAGCGAGCCACGGTCCTGCCAGACAGTCAGCGTCAACAACTCCTGGGCGCCGCGGGTGCGCAGACGCGCGTCCTCGCGCGTGATGCGCCAGGTGCCCTGCCAGGGCCCAGCCGGCACCTCGGCCGCGCGTTCAGCATCGCTCAGCCCCAGGTGGGCGGGTTCGTAGGCGACGGCCGTTGCGGCCAGCGCCCAGCTGAAAAATGCGGCCACTGCCGCGCGACGTGTCGTGCGTGTCAAGACGGGTTCTCCTTGGCGGGCGCAAAGCACCCTGCCCAAGAGAACGGCAAACCGCAGCCGATCCCCTCATCGACCTGGCGATGACGCCCCGAAACGCGCGTCGCGCGTCAGGGCCGACCGGCCTTGCGCCGCTGCTGCCAGGCGAGCAGTTCGCCCACGACGCCCTTGCGGAAAGCCAGCACGCAGAAGACGAAGATCACGCCGATGATGACCGTGACCCAGCTGCCCACCCGGTCGGCCAGGAAGTTCTGCAGACCGATGATGATGGCCGCGCCGACCACCGGCCCGGCAAAGGTGCCCAGCCCGCCCAGCAGCGTCATCAGCACGACTTCGCCCGACAGCGACCAGTGCACGTCGCTGAGCGTGGCGAAGCCGAGCACCAGGGTCTTGATCGAACCCGCCAGACCGGCGATGGCGGTGGACAGCACGAAGGCCAGCAGCTTGTAGCGATCCACGTCATAGCCCAGCGACACGGCACGAGGCTCGTTTTCGCGGATGGCCTTGAGCACCTGGCCGTACGGAGAATGCACGATGCGGATGATGGCCAGGAACACCGCGACGAACACTGCGAGCACGATGTAGTACAGGACCAGGTCGTCGGCCAGCGAAAACAGGCCGAAGAGCTTGCCGCGCGGCACACCTTGCAGGCCGTCTTCGCCGCCAGTGAACGGCGCCTGCAGGCAGATGAAGTAGATCATCTGCGCCATGGCCAGCGTGATCATCGCGAAATAGATGCCCTGGCGGCGGATGGCGATCAGGCCCACCAGCAGGCCCAGGAACGCCGCCACCAGGGTGCCAGCCAGCACGCCCAGCTCGGGCGTCCAGCCGGCGCTGCGCACCAGCCAGCCCGTGGCATACGCTGCCGAGCCGAGGAAGGCGGCATGGCCGAACGACAGCAAGCCGGTGTAGCCCAGCAGCAGGTTGAAGGCACACGCGAAGATGGCGAAGCACAGCGCCTTCATCGCGAAAATGGGATAGATGCCGAGGAATGGCGCTGCCAGCAGCAGCGCCAGCGCGATGGCCCAGAGGACGCGGGCGGCGGCGTTGGCCCTCATCTCAAGCCCCCTTGCCGAACAGCCCTGCGGGCCGCAGCACCAGCACGATGGCCATGATCACGAAGACCACGATGCTCGAGGCTTCCGGGTAGAAGACCTTGGTCAGCCCTTCGACCAGACCCAGCAGCACGCCCGTGATGATGGACCCCAGGATCGAGCCCATGCCGCCGATCACCACCACCGCGAAGACCACGATGATGAGGTTGCTGCCCATCAGCGGCGTGATCTGGATGATGGGCGCGGCCAGGACGCCGGCCAGCGCGGCCAGCGCAGCGCCGCCGGCGTAGGTCAGCGTCACCAGGCGCGGCACATTGATGCCGAAGGCCTGCACCAGGGCCGGGTTCTCGGTGCCCGCGCGCAGCGTGGCGCCCAGGCTCGTCTTCTCGATCAGATACCAGGTGCCCAGGCACACGGTCAGCGAAGCCACCACGACCCAGGCACGGTAGTTCGGCAGGATCATGAAACCCAGGTTGGTGGCCCCCTGCAACAGGTCGGGCACCGCGTACTGCTGGCCCGACACGCCGAACTGGTCGCGGAACACGCCTTCAGCGATCAGCGCCAGGCCGAAGGTGAGCAACAGGCCATAGATCGGGTCGATCTTGTACAACTGCTTGAGCAGAGTGCGTTCGATCAGCGCGCCCAGCGCACCCACCACCAGCGGCGCCACGATCAGCGCAGCCCAGTAGTTCAGGCCGAACTTCTCGAGCCCGACCCAGGCGACATAGGCACCGATCATGTACAGCGCGCCGTGCGCGAAGTTGACGATGCCCAGCAGCCCGAAGATGACCGCCAGGCCCAGGCTGAGCATGGCGTAGAAGGACCCGTTGACCAGGCCCAGCAACAACTGGCCGGCGAAGGCCTGCACGGGAATTCCGAATATCTCGGTCATGAAGTGGCTGCAGTCATTCAGGCGGACGCCGAGGAACCGGCTCCGCCGGACCGCTGGCGCTGCCCCCTCGAGGGGGAGCGGCGCCAGCCGCTACGGTGGCGGTCTATTTCCAGGCTGCGCACTTCGTCTCGGCCTTGGTCGTCCAGGCCGCTTCGCCCTTGAAGGTCTCGACCACGTTGTAGTAGTCCCAGGGCTCGGTGCTCTTGTCGGGACTCTTCACCTGCATCAGGTACATGTCGTGCACCATGCGGCCGTCGGCACGGACGAAGCCGCCCTTGGCGAAGATGTCGTTGACGGGCGTCTTGCGCATGTGCGCCAGCACCTTGTCGCTGTCGTCGCTGCCGGTGGCCTTGACGGCGTTCAGGAACTGCAGCGTGGCCGAGTAGTCGCCGGCCTGGATGCTGGAGGGCATGCGCTTCATCTTCTCGAAGAACCTGCGGCTCCAGGCGCGGGCTTCAGGGTCGCGGTTCCAGTACCAGCTGTCGGTCAGGTACATGCCCTGGGTGGTCTTCAGACCCAGGCTGTGGATGTCGTTGATGAACACCAGCAGGCCGGCCAGCTTCATCGTCTTCGTGATGCCGAACTCGTTCGCTGCCTTGATGCTGTTGATGGTGTCACCACCGGCGTTGGCCAGGCCCAGGATCTGCGCCTTGCTGCCCTGCGCCTGCAGCAGGAAGCTGCTGAAGTCGCTGGCCGACAGCGGGTGCTTGACCGAACCCACGATGGTGCCGCCGGCGGCTTTCACGACATTCGAGGTGTCGTTCTGCAGTTGTGCACCGAAGGCGTAATCGGCCTGCAGGAAGTACCAGCTCTTGCCACCGGCCTTCACCACCGCGTTACCGGTGCCCTTGGCCAGGGCCACGGTGTCGTAGGCCCAGTGCAAGGTGTAGGGGTTGCACTGCTCGTTGGTCAGCGCTGCGGTGGCCGCGCCGATGGCGATGAACAGCTTCTTCTTTTCCGCAGCCACCTTGGCCATGGCCAGCGCCGTGCCCGAATTGGTGCCGCCGATGAGCATGTCCACGCCCTGGGTGTCGAACCATTCGCGGGCCTTGGACGCGGCCACGTCGGCCTTGTTCTGGTGGTCGGCGAACAGCACCTCGATCTTCTTGCCGTTGATGGCACCGCCCATGTCCGCCACCGCCATGCGGATGGCCTCGACGCCGCCCTGGCCGTCGATGTCGGAATACAGGCCCGACATGTCGGTGATGATGCCGACGCGGATGACGTCGCCCGAGACCTGCGCCTGGACAGGCGCCAGCGCGGCGGTGCTCAGGGCCAGTGCGGTGCCGCAGGCGGCGGCGATTTTCTTGAGTTTCATGTGTTGTCTCTCCAGTCTGTGGGGGTGGTGCAAGCCAGGGCGCTTCTAGACGCCCAGGTATTCGTGCAGGCTGTCGATCTGCCCGGGCAACTGGGCCTGGGTGAATTCCCGAAGCACCTGGCCGTGCTCGATGAGGAAGAAGCGGTCGGCCAGCGGCGCGGCGAAGCGGAAGTTCTGCTCCACCATCACGATGGTGTAGCCCTGCCTGCGCAGCGCCATCACGGCCTCGGCCAGCTTCTGCACGATGACCGGGGCCAGGCCTTCGGAAATTTCGTCCAGCAGCAGCAGCCGCGCGCCACTGCGCAGGATGCGGGCCACGGCCAGCATCTGCTGTTCGCCGCCGGAAAGCCGGGTGCCCGGGCTGCTGGCACGTTCCTTCAGGTTCGGAAACATACCGTAGATCTGGTCGACCGTCATGCCGCCCTCGGCCAGCACCGGGGGCAGCAGCAGGTTCTCTTCGGCCGTGAGGCTGCTGAAGATGCCGCGCTCTTCAGGGCAGTAGCCGATGCCCAAGCGGGCAATGCGGTGCGGCGCCATCGCAATGGCCTCGGTGCCGCGCACCTTCACCGAACCCTTGCGCGAACCGATCAGGCCCATGATGGCGCGCAGCGTGCTGGTGCGGCCAGCGCCGTTGCGCCCGAGCAGGGTGACGACCTCGCCTTCCTGCACGTCGAAGTTCACGCCGTGCAGCACATGGCTTTCGCCATACCAGCCCTGCAGGTCGCGCACCTCCAGCATGGGCGTGGCCATCAACGGCCCCCTCGGGGGGTGGTGAACGCAGTGAGCAGCCTGGGGGCGAGCATCAATGGGCGCCCTTCAATTCGACGTTGGCAGTGCCCATGTAGGCCTCGATCACGGCCGCGTTCCTGGACACTTCGGCATACGGCCCTTCGGCCAGCGTGGCGCCCCGCTGCAGCACGGTGATGGTGTCGGCGATGCTGGACACCACGCTCATGTTGTGTTCGACCATCAGCACGGTGCGGTCGGCCGCCACCTTCTTGATGAGCTGGCGGATCCGATCCACGTCTTCCAGGCCCATGCCCTGGGTGGGCTCGTCCAGAAGCATCAGTTCGGGGTCCATCGCCAGCGTCGTGGCGATCTCGAGCGCGCGCTTGCGGCCATAGCTGAGTTCGACCGTCGGTGTCTGGGCGTACTCCTCCAGGTCGACGGCCCGCAGCAGTTCCATCACCCGGGCATCCAGCGGCTTGAGCGTGGCATCGGAACGCCAGAAATGGAACGAGGTGCCCAACTTGCGCTGCAAGGCCACGCGCACGTTCTCCAGCACCGTGAGGTGCGGGAACACGGCCGAGATCTGGAAGGAACGGATGATGCCGCGGCGGGCTATGTGAGCCGGCGCCTCGCGCGTGATGTCTTCGCCCTTGAACAGGATCTGCCCGGAGGTCGGCGCCAGGAACTTGGTCAGCAGGTTGAAGCAGGTGGTCTTGCCGGCACCGTTCGGGCCGATGAGCGCATGGATGGTGCCCCGATGCACCTTCAGGTCGACGCGGTCGACGGCAACGAAGCCCTTGAACTCTTTGGTCAGCGCCCGTGTTTCAAGAATGATTTGCTCAGACATCCCCCCTGATTGTAGGGGAAATGCTGCGCTTGCACACCCTGGGTCGACCCCAATGGATTCAAGCTGTCAGTGCAACGATGACGTCAGCCGGAGCCTGCACCAATTCGATCAGCACACCTTCGCCGCCAAGGGGAAACTCTTCGTTGCCCTTGGGGTGGATGAAGCAGATGTCATGGCCAGCGGCACCCTTGCGAATGCCACCCGGCGCGAACCGGACGCCGTGTGCCGCCATCCATTCGACGGCCTTGGGCAGGTCGTCCACCCACAGGCCCACATGGTTCAGCGGCGTGGTGTGCACGGCGGGCTTCTTGTCGGGGTCCAGCGGCTGCATCAGGTCGACCTCGACGGCGTGGGCGCCCTGCCCCATTTCACAGATGTCCTCGTCGACGTTCTCGCGTTCACTGACGAAGCTGCTCTTCACCTGCAGGCCCAGCACGTCGACCCACAAGGCGCGCAGCCGCGCCTTGTCGGGCCCGCCGATGGCCACCTGCTGCAGGCCCAGGATGCGAAATGGCTTGCTCATGTGAAGCTCAGGATGGGTTGATCGACGGACAGGCTTTCGCCCTGCCGCGCCAGCAGTTCGCCGACCACGCCGTCGGAACTGGCGGTCAGGATGTTTTCCATCTTCATTGCCTCGATCACTGCCAGCCGCTCCCCGGCCAGCACCTTCTGCCCTGGCTGCACCGACACGCTGACAAGCAGCCCGGGCATGGGCGACAACAGGAACTTGCTCATGTCGGGTGGCGCCTTGTAGGGCATCAGGCGCCACAGCTCTGCAGCGCGAGGGCTGAGCAGTTGCACGTCGACGCGGCGGCCGTCGTGGGCCACACGCAGCCACAGGCCCTGGCGCTCTATCTGTGCGGTGAATGGCCGGCCATTGCTGCGCCCGCTGGCGCGGATGCTGCCGAAAGCCCAGTCCAGCGCCATGGCGTAGGACTGGCCGTCGACAGTGATGCTCATAGCTCCGGGTCCATCGCCGGTTGCGGACGGCCGCAAGTCGATGCCCACGGGCAGTTGCCGATGCTGTCCACCTTCGCCACGAACCACGGCGACAAACTCGCGCGCGACCACGACGCCATGGCCGTCGAGCTGGCCGCTGATGCCCATGGCGCGCTCGAGCAGCCGGCGCTGCGCCGCCGCCGCCAGCGCCACCAGCAGGTTCGGGTCGTCGTGGGCCACGTCCTCCGCGCGGAAGCCCTTCGCGTAATGCTCTGCAATGAAGCCGGTGTTGAAGTCGCCAGACTGGAACTTCGGGTGAGCCAGCAGGGCCGCCTGAAAAGGGATGTTGCTGCTGACGCCGCGTATGACGAAACCGTTCAGCGCCTCACGCATGCGTGCGATGGCCTCGGTGCGCGTGGGCGCGTGCACGATGAGCTTGGCAATCATCGAGTCGTAGAACATCGGGATGGAGCCGCCCTCGGCCACCCCGGTGTCCACCCGCACCCCACCGCCCGGTGGCACCGGCTGCGCCGCGAACATGGTCTGAGCCGGCGGCTGGAACCGCACCAGCCGGCCCGTGGACGGGAGAAAGCCGCGAAACGGATCTTCGGCATTGATGCGGCACTCGATGGCCCAGCCCTGGCGCGGGATGTCGGCCTGGGTGAAGCCCAGGGGCTCACCTGCGGCCACGCGCAGCATCTGCTCGACCAGGTCGATGCCGGTGATGCTTTCCGTCACCGGGTGCTCCACCTGCAGCCGCGTGT
This sequence comes from Burkholderiales bacterium Ga0077543, assembly GCA_001464055.1. Classification (GTDB taxonomy): domain Bacteria; phylum Pseudomonadota; class Gammaproteobacteria; order Burkholderiales; family Burkholderiaceae_C; genus Rubrivivax. Next base: position 6,275 of record LNET01000128.1, on the reverse strand, counting down.
TCATCTCCAGGAAGTAGAAGCTCTGGTCCTTGCCGACCACGAACTCGACCGTGCCCGCGCTCTGGTACCGCACGGCCTTGGCCAGCTGCACCGCCTGTTCGCCCATGGCCTTGCGCGTGGCTTCGCTGATGAAGGGCGACGGCGCCTCCTCGATGACTTTCTGGTGCCGGCGCTGGATGCTGCACTCGCGTTCGTGCAGATAGACGACGTTGCCATGGGCATCGCCCAGCACCTGGATCTCGATGTGGCGCGGGCTTTCGACGAACTTCTCGATGAAGATGCGGTCGTCGCCGAAGCTGGCCTTGGCCTCGTTGCGACAGCTGCTGAAGCCTTCAAAGGCTTCCTGGTCGGTGTAGGCCACGCGCAGGCCCTTGCCGCCGCCGCCGGCGCTGGCCTTGATCATCACCGGGTAGCCGATCTCGCGCGCGATCTCGACCGCACGCTCGGGCGATTCGATGGCGGCGTTCCAGCCGGGAATCGTGTTGACCTGGGCCGCGAGCGCCAGCTTCTTCGATGCGATCTTGTCGCCCATCGCCGCGATGCTGTGATGCTTGGGACCGATGAAGACGATGCCGGCTTCCTCGACCCGGCGGGCGAAGTCCTCGTTTTCGCTGAGGAAGCCGTAGCCCGGGTGCACGGCCTGCGCTCCGGTGGCCAGGCAGGCCGCGATGATCCTGTCGGCCAGCAGGTAGCTTTCGCGTGAAGGTGGCGGGCCCAGGCGCACGGCCTCGTCGGCCAGGGCCACGTGGCGGGCATCGCGGTCGGCATCGGAGTACACCGCCACCGTGGCGATGCCCAGCTTGCGCGCCGTGGTGATGACACGGCATGCGATTTCCCCGCGGTTGGCGATCAGGATCTTCTTAAACATGCTCTGTCTCCGCGGGAAAATCGCCTGAGCGCGCTGCGCGCGCCAAGCAATTTGGCTTCGCCGCAACGGCCTGGGGGCCGTTGTCCCCGCGGTTGGCGATCAGGATCTTCTTGAACATGGTGGTCTCTGACAGGTCTTTCAGGGGCGGGCCGACGGCCGAACGATGTGGTCGACGACGATGATTTCGGGGCGTGCCAGGCGCACCGCCAGCCAGGCGGACAGGCGTTCTCGGTCAGGCGCAGGCAATGGCCGATCGACACTGACCACCAGCATCGCCGGGGCCGCGGCGGCCGAGGCCGCCGCGGCAGCGGCCAGCGGGTTGCCGAGCCAGGCCGCGCGCACCTGCGGCAGCTGGGCCCGGATCTCTTCTTCCAGGCCCAGGGTCTCGGGCCCGCGTGCCGCGGTGGCCGCCAGCGCCTGGGCCACATCGGCTTGCAGCTGGCGCACACGGGCGTCGTTGGCCTGTACCTGGGCCACCAGGCTGCGCTGCAGCTCCTCGGTCAGGTCCTTGCGCAAGGCGTTGACGTCCAGCGACCGTTCGCCCGCGCGGCGCAGCGAGACCTGGGCGTCGCGCACCCCCTCGGCACCCAGCAGTTCGCGGGCCTGGGCCAGCAGTTCTTCGTGCTGGCGGTCACCCAGTGCGGTCAGGCGCAGTTCGCGGCCCTGCGCGTCGACTTCGTAGGACAGCACCCGGCTGTCGGCCAGCATCGCCCGGCCGACCTTGCCTGCGGCATTCGCGAAGACTTCGTGCTCGACGAAGCGCACACCCAGCCAGACGCTGGGTACCAGCACCGCCAGCAGGCCGAAGGTGATGATGGCGCGGTGGCGGCGGCGGGTGGCCACGTCGACTTCGCCGCGGGCCGGCAGGCGCAGCAGCTTGGCCACGGCCAGCGTGGCCGCGGCGATGAAGACGCCATTGATCAGGAACAGGTAGAAGGCGCCGGCAAACATGTCCCAGCGGCCATTGGCCAGCCCGAAGCCCGCTGTGCACAGCGGTGGCATCAGCGCCGTGGCAATGGCCACGCCGGGCACGATGTTCGAGAAGCTCTTGCGCGTGACCGCCACCATGCCTGCAGCACCGCCGAATGCCGCGATCAGCACGTCCCACAGCGTGGGGCTGGTGCGCGCGAGCAGCTCCGACTGCGGTTCATCCAGGGGGCTGAGCGTGAAGTAGAGCACCGAGGTCACCAGGCTCAGGCCGGTGAACAGCAGCAGGTTGCGCGCGGCGGTGCGAATGAGCGGGAAGTCGGCCACGGCCGCGGCATAGCCGATGCCGACGATGGGCCCCATCAGCGGCGAGATCAGCATCGCGCCGATGATCACCGCAGTGGAGTTGACGTTCAGCCCTACGGAAGCAATCAGGATGGCGAAAAACAGCACCCACAGGTTGGTGCCCACCGCCTCGGCACCCGTGCGCAGCGCTTCGTCGATGACGTCGGCTTCCTGCTGGTCGCGCCGAAGATTGAACAGACGGTAGATGCTGGCGTTCACGATCTGCCTTGAGCTTCAGAGCGGAATGTTGCCGTGCTTGCGCCACGGGTTGGACAGCGCCTTGTCCTTCAGCATCACCAGGCTGCGGCAGATGCGCTTGCGGGTTTCGTGCGGCTGGATGACGTCGTCGATGTAGCCGCGTGCGCCGGCCACGAAAGGGTTGGCGAAACGGGCCTTGTACTCGGCTTCCCTGGCCGCGAGCTTCGCCGGGTCGCCCTTGTCCTCGCGGAAGATGATCTCGACCGCACCCTTGGCACCCATCACGGCAATCTCGGCGTTGGGCCAGGCGAAATTCACGTCGCCGCGCAGGTGCTTGCTGCTCATCACGTCGTAGGCACCGCCATAGGCCTTGCGCGTGATGACGGTGACCTTGGGCACGGTGCACTCCGCATAGGCATACAGCAGCTTGGCGCCGTGCTTGATGATGCCGCCGTATTCCTGGCTGGTGCCGGGCATGAAACCCGGCACGTCGACGAAGGTGATGACGGGGATGCCGAAGGCGTCGCAGAAACGCACGAAGCGCGCCGCCTTGATGCTGCTCTTGATGTCCAGGCAGCCCGCCAGCACCTGCGGGTTGTTGGCCACGATGCCCACTGGGCGGCCGTCCATGCGCGCCAGGCCGATGAGGATGTTGCGCGCGTTGTCGGGCTGCAGCTCGAAGAAGTCGCCGTCGTCGACCACCTTCAAGATCAGCTCGCCCATGTCGTAGGGCTGGTTCGGGTTGTCGGGCACCAGGGTGTCCAGCGAAGGGTCCAGCCGGTCGGCGGCGTCACCGCCGGGCCGCACCGGCGGCTTGTCGCGGTTGTTCAGCGGCAGGTAGTTGAAGAAGCGCCGCGTCATCAGGATGGCCTCGACGTCGTTGTCGAAGGCCAGGTCGGCCACGCCGCTGCGGCCGGTGTGGGTGGTGGCGCCGCCCAGCTGTTCGGCCGTCACTTCTTCGTGCGTCACGGTCTTCACCACCTCGGGGCCGGTGACGAACATGTAGCTGCTGTCCTTGACCATGAAGATGAAGTCGGTCATGGCTGGCGAATACACGGCACCACCGGCGCACGGGCCCATGATCAGGCTGATTTGCGGCACCACGCCGCTGGCCATGACGTTGCGCTGGAAGACCTCGGCGTAGCCCCCGAGCGAGGCCACGCCTTCCTGGATGCGCGCGCCACCGCTGTCGTTGATGCCGATGACCGGCGCACCCACCTTCATGGCCTGGTCCATCACCTTGCAGATCTTCTCGGCATGGGCTTCGGACAGCGCACCGCCGAACACCGTGAAGTCCTGGCTGAAGACGAACACCAGGCGGCCGTTGATCATGCCGTAGCCGGTGACGACACCGTCGCCGGGCACCTTGTTGTCCTGCATGCCGAAGTCGTTGCATCGGTGCTCGACGAACATGTCCCATTCTTCGAAACTGCCTTCGTCAAGCAGCAGTTCCAGCCGCTCGCGCGCGGTGAGCTTGCCCTTGGCGTGCTGGGCGGCGATGCGCTTTTCGCCGCCGCCCTGGCGCGCCGCACGGCGCTTGGCTTCCAGCTGTACCAGGATGTCATGCATGGGTCGGTCCTTGATCGGTCTACGGTGTTCAGGTTCAGTTCAGCAGGTCCAGCAGCCGCCGGGCGGCAACCGATGCCGCCAGGCGGCCGGCCTGCACCTCGGCCAGCATCTGGGGCAAAGCCTGGCGCACGGCAGGGTGCTGTCGGAAGCGCTGGCGCAGGCTGGCTTCGATGCGCTCCCACATCCAGGCCTGGTCCTGGTCACGGCGACGTGCAGCCAGTTCACCACTGGCCTGGCGGTGAGCACGAAATTCGCCGACGACCCGCCAGAACTCGGCCAGGCCCGTGCCCTGCAGCGCGCTCAGCTGCAACACCTGCGTACCCAGGGGGTGCTGGCCTTCAGGGCTGGCGTGGCCACGGGCATGTGGACCCAGAAACCGCAGCGCACTGCTGATCTGGGCCTGCGCGCGCATCGCTGCAGCAGGGTCGATGTCGGCCTTGTTGATCACGACCAGATCGGCCAGCTCCATCACGCCCTTCTTGATGGCCTGCAGGTCGTCGCCGGCATTGGGCAGCTGCAGCAGCACGAACATGTCGGTCATGGCGGCCACCGCGGTTTCACTCTGGCCGACACCCACCGTCTCGATGATCAGCACGTCGTAGCCGGCGGCCTCGCAGACCAGCATGGCCTCGCGCGTCTTCTCGGCCACGCCGCCCAGGTTGCCGCTGGCCGGACTGGGCCGTATGAAGGCCCGGGTGTCGACCGACAGCTTCTCCATGCGCGTCTTGTCGCCCAGGATGCTGCCACCGCTGACGCTGCTGCTGGGGTCGACGGCGAGCACCGCGACGCGGTGCCCCTGCTCGACCAGGAACAGGCCCAGGGCTTCGATGAAAGTGCTCTTGCCCACGCCTGGCACGCCGCTGATGCCCAGCCGCAGCGCGCGGCCGGTATGCGGCAGCAGGGTGTTGAGCAGCTCGTCGGCCTGCAGTCGATGCTCGGCCCGCGTGCTTTCGAGCAGGGTGATGGCTTTCGCCAGGGCGCGACGCTGCACCGGCCCGGGCGCGCCGAGCAGGCGATCGATCAAGGGTTCGGCTGGCATGGGTTCGGTCGGTGCTGCACGACCGTTCTCGCCGCCACAGCCCCCTCGGGGGCTGGCCACCGGTGGGAGCCGGGGGGTCGGCTCTGGCCTGGAAGCCACGATCGTCACCCTGCGACCATCGCGGCCCGGATCTGTTCCAGCACGTCCTTGGCACTCACCGGGATCGGCGTGCCTGGTCCATAGATGCCCTTGACGCCAGCGTCGTAAAGGAAACCGTAGTCCTGCTGCGGTATCACCCCGCCCACGAACACGATGATGTCGTCCGCACCTTGCCTGCGCAGCTCGGCGATGATGGCGGGCACCAGGGTCTTGTGGCCTGCGGCCAGCGTGCTGACGCCGACTGCGTGCACGTCGTTCTCGATGGCCTGTCGGGCGCATTCCTCGGGAGTCTGGAACAGCGGGCCGATGTCGACGTCGTAGCCCAGGTCGGCGAAGGCCGTGGCCACGACCTTGGCACCGCGGTCGTGGCCATCCTGGCCCAGCTTGGAGATCATGACGCGCGGGCGGCGGCCAAACTCGTCGCCGAAAGCCGCGATCTCGGCCTGCAGCCTGGCCCAGCCAGGCGGCGGCGTACACGCCGGTCACCTTCTGGATGTCGGCGCGGTGGCGGCCGAAGACGGTCTCCAGGGCGTCACTGACTTCCCCCACGGTGGCACGAAGACGCATGGCGTCGATGCACAGGGCCAGCAAATTGCCGTGCCCGGAATGCGCGGCCGATGTCAAGGCCGCCAGCGCGGCCTGCACCCCAGCGCCATCGCGCGTGGCGCGGATCTGCTGAAGGCGGGCGATCTGGGCTTCGCGCACCTTGACGTTGTCGACCTCGCGCGCCTCGATCAGGTCTTCCTTGGCCAGACGGTACTTGTTGACGCCGACGATCACGTCCTTGCCAGAGTCGATGCGGGCCTGCTTCTCGGCCGCACTGGCCTCGATCTTGAGCTTGGCCCAGCCGCTGTCCACGGCCTTGGTCATGCCACCCTGAGCCTTCACTTCCTCGATGATGGACCAGGCTTTGTCGGCCATCTGCTGCGTCAGCGTTTCCATCATGTAGCTGCCAGCCCAGGGGTCCACGACGCTGGTGATGTGGGTTTCCTCCTGCAGGATCAGCTGGGTGTTGCGCGCGATGCGGCTGCTGGTCTCGGTGGGCAGGGCAATGGCCTCGTCGAAGCTGTTGGTGTGCAGGCTCTGCGTGCCGCCGAACACCGCGGCCATGGCCTCGATGGTGGTGCGCACGATGTTGTTGTAGGGGTCCTGCTCGGCCAGGCTCCATCCACTGGTCTGGCAGTGGGTGCGCAGCATCAGGCTCTTCGGGCTTTTCGCGCCAAAGCCCTG
>LNET01000127.1 GCA_001464055.1 Burkholderiales bacterium Ga0077543 | reverse complement strand
ACCACCGACGGCATCGCCGCGCTCGGCACCGACCAGATCGTGGCCCTGGGCAGCCGCCAGATCGCCGCGCTCACGACCCAGCAGGTCGCCGCCATCGAGACAGCCGACATCGCCGCCATCGAGACCGCTGACCTGCGCGCCATGGGATCGGCCCAGATCCGCGCCCTGTCCACCGACCAGATGGACGCGCTCACCACGGACCAGATGGGCGCGCTGAACACCGCCCAGCTGCGGGCACTGGGCACCGACCAGGTGGCCAGCCTGTCCACCGACAACCTCAACGCCCTGTCCACCCAGCAGATCGGCGCGCTCACCACCGCCCAGGTCGCCAGCCTGACGACGGCCCAGATCGCCAGCATGACCACCGAGGACGTGGCCGCGCTGAACTCGGCCCAGATCCGTTCGCTGAGCACCGACGGCATTGTCGCGCTGAGCACCGACCAGATCGTCGCGCTGAACAGCGCCCAGGTCGCCGCCCTGACGACGACCCAGGTCGCCGCCATCGCCACCGCCGACATCGCCGCCATCGAGACCCAGGACCTGCGCGCGATGAGCTCGGCCCAGGTGCGCGCCTTGTCCACCGACCAGATCGACGCGCTCACCACCGACCAGATCGGCGCGCTCACCACCGCCCAGGTGCGGGCACTGGGCACCGACCAGGTGGCCAGCCTGTCCACCGACAACCTCAACGCCATGGCCAGCCAGCAGATCGGCGCGCTCACCACCGCCCAGGTCGCCAGCCTGACGACGGCCCAGGTCTCCAGCATGACCACCGAAGACGTGGCCGCGCTGAACTCGGCCCAGATCCGCTCGCTCAGCACCGACGGCATCGTCGCGCTCAGCACCGACCAGGTCGTCGCGCTCAGCAGCGCCCAGGTCGCAGCCCTGACGACGACCCAGGTCGCCGCCATCGCCACCGCCGACATCGCCGCCATCGAGACCGCTGACCTGCGTGCGATGAGCTCGGCCCAGATCCGCGCGCTGACGACCGAGCAGTTCGAGGCGCTGACCACCGACCAGGTGGGCGCGCTGACAACGGCGCAGGTGCGGGCCATCGAGACCGCCGACCTCGTGGCGCTGGGCACCGACGGCATCCAGGCGCTCAGCAGCAGCCAGCTGGTGTCGCTGACGACCGCGCAGTTCAGTGCCATCAGCACCGAGCAGTTCGCCGCCCTGTCGTCCAGCGACATCACAGCGCTGACCACGGCGCAGGCGGTCTCGTTGACGACCGACCAGATCGTCGCCTTCACCACCGACCAGATCGCCGGGCTGGAAACCGCCGACATCCGGGCGATGTCGATGAGCCAGATCTCTGCTTTCGAAGCCGCCGACGTGGCGGTGATGTCGAACGCCCAGCTCGACGCGATGTTCGCGGCCACCCCGATCGTCCTGGACCTGAACGGCGACGGCGTGACCACGGTCTCGGCCGCCACCAGTGGCGTGCGGTTCGATCTGGCCGACACAGGCAACACCAGCGCCCAGGTGGGCTGGGTCGGCGGAGGCGACGCACTGCTGGTTCGCGACCGCAACGGCGACGGCGTCATCAACAACGGCAGCGAGCTCTACGGTGTGGCCACCCGCAACGACAAGGGCGAGCGCATGGGCAACGGTTACGCCGCCCTGAGCCTGGAAGACTCCAACGGCGACGGCAAGGTCAACGCCAGTGACGCAAGCTTCGGCGAGCTGAAGCTGTGGATCGACGCCAACGGCGACGGCATCACCGACGCCGGCGAGCTGAAGGGCCTGGCCGACATGGGTGTGCTGGAGCTCAATCTCGACTACGCGCTCAGCGACCGGGTCCACGAAGGCAACCTCGTGGGCATGGTGTCCAGCTACACCAGGACCGACGGCACCGAGGCCGAGATGGCCGACGTCTGGTTTGCCAAGGACACGCAGACCCTGGTGGCTCCGGCGCTCGCAGACTTGCTGTCCGGTCCGCCGGGGGAACTGCTGGCCGCCAGCAGTGGCACCCAGGGCGAGCCGGGCCGGGCTGCGCCGGCGGGCATGATGCCGATCAGCCGAAGCCTGCTGGACGACACCCAGCAGAACCTGCCGCTGATCTGACCCTGCAGGGCGCCCCACCGGGCGCCCACGAAAAAAGGGCGCCGCTCGATGCGGCGCCCTTTTTCATGGGGCGTCTGCGGTCAGGCGGCGACCATGCGCACCACGTACTGCAGCGGCAGCGCGTCGCGCGCTGCGAGTTCGGGGTCGGCGCCCAGGCTCTGGGCCAGGGCGCGAATGGCGGGCAGCACGCGCTCGCGCTGGGGTTCTTCGAAGATGCGGGGTACGCCCGCGTCCATCCTGAAGCCGGCCTGCGTGAACATCTCGAGCAGCGTCACGCGCGTGAACCAGCGCAGGTGGGTGCGGTCGAACAGACCGCCATCGGTGTAGCGGAAATCGCCCAGCGCCAGCTTGGCCTGCACGCTCCAGTGCTGCGCGTTGGGGACGCTGGCCACGATGCAGGCCCCGTCAGGCATCACCTTGCGGATGTGCGACAGCACCTGCCACGGGTCGCGCAGGTGCTCCAGCACGTCGCCGAACACCCAGCAGTCACGGTCGCGCCACATCGCAAAGTCGCTGGCGGGAAGGCTGTCGATGTCGATGACCGAGACGCCATCGCACCAGCGCCGGGCGCCCTCGGCGGCCCGCTCGTCGATCTCCACGCCACGGTAGTCGCAGTCGGGATGGGCGCTCTTGAAGGCGTGGGCCAGGGCCCCGGTGCTGCAGCCGAATTCCAGCACACGGCGGGCATCGGCGGGCATCAAGGCCAGCAGGTCGGGGTTCAGGCCCTGCGTCGGGGGCGCGACAGCACGGCTGCGTGCCTGGCGCGCCTGAACTTCGGCCATCCACTCCTCGAGGTGATAGCCGCCCGTGGCGGCGCTGGTGCCCTTGCCGATGTGGTCGATGTAGACCTTGCGGGTGCCCATCGTCACGTCGTTGGCGCACCAGTCCAGGTGGCGCAGCAGGCCCGATTGACCCGCGCGGTGCAGCGCCTTCATGGCGTCGACCATGGGCGCACCGTGCTTGACCGGCAGGGGCCACTGGCGCATGACCTCGACATTGCACAGCATGCACGGTGGGTGCAGGTAGGGCACGGCGCCGTAGGCATAGGGAATGTCGAAACCCTCGGCATTGACATAGCCCACGCCACCGACGCCGTAGTCGCCGGGCCGCAGTTCGGCGTGCAGGGCTTCGAGGAAGCCTTCGCGCATCACGACGATGTCGGAGTCCAGGAACAGCACCGGGCCCTGCAGGCCCAGATGCTCGATGGCCCAGGCCAGACCCGGCCCGTGGTGGATGTTGTAGCCGAAGGCCTGGAGCCGGGCGCCTTCCGTGCCGGCCACGATGGCGGCGATCTCGGCCGCGGGGCCGGGCTCGGAGCCGTCGATCACCCACACCGGGTTGCGGTAGTGGCGCCGCAACGAAGTCAGCATGCCCTGCAGCAGCCCAGGCGTGTTGTAGACCACGGTGACGACCGGAATGTCATGGATGTTCATGTGCAACCTCTGGGGACGGAGCAGCCACCCGCCCGACCACGCGCGCCGGGTTTCCGGCAACGATGGACAAGGGCGGCGCCTGGAAACCGGGCGGGACCACGGCGCCGGCAGCGACGACACAGCCATCGCCGATGCGGCAACCCTTGAGCAGGGTGACCCGGGAACCGACGAAGACGTCGTCACCCACCACCACCTGTCGGGTCTGGCTGTCGGCCAGATGCCGACGCCCCAGTTCCAGTTCATGGGCGTTGGTGTCGAGCACCTGGAACTCGGTGCCGATGAGGCAGCGCGCGCCGATGCGGATGCCGGCACCCTCGGCGATCAGCACGGCCGCATTGTTGAGCGTGCTGCGCTCGCCGATGTCGATCAGCGCGCCCGGGTTACGGGCCTCGATGTAGCTGCAACGGTAGCTGAAGGGCGACGTGGCCCAGCCGAACAGGGTGCTCGTGGTCACGCGCACACGGCCCTGCCCCTTGAAGACCGTGGGCGCCAGCAGGTTCAGCGTGCGTGCCGAACCCGCGGGCCCGCCCACGACTTCGACCATCGCCTTGTTCGAGACGTGGAAGAAGTACTGCACCAGCAGGCCGCGCACCAGCGATTCGGCTTCGGGCGCGGGCGTGGCCTGCAGCAGCGCGCCGTAGCGTGCCAGTCGGAGTTTCATGGCCATGGCGGCGCTCTCAGAAGTCGTGCTGCTGCAGGTAGGCGTTCCAGGCCAGCAGGAACTCGCCTTCGGCCGCCGCTTCGCCCTGGGCCAGCCTTGGCAGCAGGGCGATGAACACCTGCATGTCGTCCTGCGAGCCGTATCGTTGGGCCAGCGCGGTGGCGATGGTGGAAAAGCACTGGCGCGCCTGCGCGTCGCTGTACATCCCGAGCCGGCGTCCGCCCAGGCCCAGCGCGGCATAGCCCACGTGGGCGGCCTTCATGTAGGGCCCGAAGAACTTGCCCGAGTTGCCCTGGCCGCCGGTTCGAAAGAACCCCAGGTGGTCCTGGATGTGCGCCACCGGATGCAGCAAGCTGGCCGCCATGAAGGCGCCCAGGTCCCACAGCCCGGCGTAGCTGACCCCTTCGAACTGAGGCCTGCGCAAGATCGGCACCGTCTCGGCCCGGAAGACCGCATTCGAGAACTCACCGAACCAGTTGCAGCACTCCACCGCCGTGGTCATGAAGACCACGCCGGCATCCAGGGCGACGATGCGGTGGGCCGCCTGGTCCACGGCCGCGGGCACTTTCTGGCCCTGCAGCGGCTGGCCGGCGTCGTTCGCCGTCCAGCGGCGGCTGATGCTGCAGGAGAACTGCCCCGAGGCATGGGCCACCAGATGGCGCGCGTAGAACTCCGGGTAGATCACGTCGTCGTCCAGCAGCAGGTGCACCAGCGGGGAGCTCTGCGCCCAGATGTCCAGCAGATGCAGCATGTTGGGGTAGCCGCCGCGGCGCGGGCCTTCGTGGCATTCGATCGGCAGACCGGCCCGCAGCGGCGCCAGCGCCTCGGACATCAGCACCGCCCGGTAGGCACCGTCGGGGCTGTCGTCGCTGAAGACGATGCGGCTGCTCGGACGGGTCTGCAGGCGCAGGCTGCTCAGCAGTTCGGGCAGGTACTGCGGCTTGAAGGCCGGCACGAGTGTGACGATGTCCATGGGCTGGGCCTCAGGCGGGCTGGGCCGCGTGGCTGGACGATTCGGCCAGCGCGCGGACTGCGCAGCCGACGGCGTCGATGACCGCCTGGGTCTGCGCGGCGGTCTGTGTGGGGCCGATGGGCAGGCTCAGCACTTCGGCATGCAAACGCTCGCTGATCGGCAGGCTGCCGGCCAGCCGGCCCAGGGGGGCATAGGCGGGCTGCAGGTGGGGCGCCACCGGGTAGTGGATCACCGTGCCCACGCCAGCCGCCGGCAGGGCGGCGGCCAGCCGGTCACGCTGGGCGTGGCGAACCACGAACAGGTGCCAGGCGCTGCTGCAGCCGGCGGCCAGCGGGGCGTCGGGCAGCACCAGGCCGGGCAGCCCGGCCAGGCCGGCCAGATACTGCTGCGCAATCGCGCTGCGCTGGACATTGCCGGCCTGCAGCTGCGGCAGCTTCACGCGCAGCAGCGCGGCCTGGAGCTCGTCAAGACGCGAATTGAAGCCGATGACTTCGTTGTGATACTTGCGTTGAGAACCGTAGTTGCGCAGCGTGCGCAGGCGTTCCGCCAGCGCGGCGTCGTCGGTGGTGATCGCACCGCCGTCGCCCAGCGCCCCGAGGTTCTTGCCCGGGTAGAAGCTCCAGGCAGTGGCATCGCCCAGCGCGCCCAGGCGCTGGCCGCGGTAGGTGGCACCGTGGGCCTGCGCACCGTCTTCCAGCACCTTCAGGCCGTGTCGACGTGCGATTTCGAGGATCGGTGCCATCTCGGCCGGCCGGCCGTACAGGTGCACCGGCAGCAAGGCGCGCGTGCGCGGCGTGATGGCCGCTTCGATGCGGGCCGGGTCGATGTTGAAGCTGCGTTCTTCGGGCTCCACCGGCACGGGCGTGGCGCCCACGTGCGTGGCGGCCAGCCAGGTGGCGATGTAGGTGTTCGACGGCACGATGACCTCGTCGCCGGCACCGATGTCCCAGGCGCGCAGCACCAGGCTCAGGGCCTCCAGCCCGTTGGCCACGCCCACCGCATGGGCGGCACCGCACCAGGCCGCGTACTCGCGCTCGAAGGCCTGCACCTCCTGGCCCAGCACATACCAGCCGGAGTCCAGCACCCGTTCGAAGGCGGCCAGCAGTTCACCCCGCTGGGCGGCGTTGATGGCCTGGAGGTCGAGGAAGGGAATCACAGCGAACTCCGCTCAGGGCGCTGGTCCAGGGCGTCCAGGCGCGGCGCCGGGCCGTGCGGGCGCGCCGGGTTGCCGAACCAGAGTTCACCGGCCGGCACGTCGCGCGTGACGACGCTGCCGGCACCGACCATGGCGCCCGCACCGATCTCGACACCGCACAGCACGGTCGCGTTGGCCCCCAGCGATGCCCCGCGCCGCAACAGCGTGGGCGCGAAAGTCGGCGGCGGAGACTTGCTGCGCGGGAACTTGTCGTTGCTGAAGGTCACGTTCGGTCCGATGAAGACATCGTCCTCGACCCGCAGGCCGTCCCACAGCTGCACGCCCGACTTGACGGTGACGCGGTCGCCGACGACGACGTCGTTTTCGACCAGCACCTGGGCGTTGAGATTGCAGTCGCTGCCGATGCGCGCGCCAGGCAGCACCACGCAGAACTGCCAGATCCGCGTTCCAGGCCCGATGGCGCTGGACTGCACGTCGGACAGCGGGTGAACGAAGGAACCCTGGGTTCGTTCAGCAGCGTTCACGCCGAAGCCTCTGCCTGCTGGCCGATCAGCGCGATGAACTGGTCGTATTCTCGGATGTAGTCTGCGGCGTCGTAGTGGTGCGATGCGAACACCATCAGCATCGCGTCGGCCGAATAGCGGTACTGGATGCCCCAGGTCATCGGCGGCAGATACAGGCCCCGCTGCGGCGCATCGAGTTGCACCTCGACACGCTGCCGGCCGTCGTCGGCCACCACCGAGCAGCTGCCGCGCAGGCAGATCAGGAACTGGTGGCAGGCATGGTGGGCGTGCTCGCCACGGACCTCGCGGCTGGGCACGCCGTAGACGACGAAGTAACGCAGCGGTGGGAAGGGAATCTGACGCTCGAACTCGCCCACGGTGAGATTGCCGCGCAGGTCGGGAATGACCGGAAAGTGGTGCAGGCTGACACCGCGAACGGCCAGCGCCTCGACCCGCGGCCCCTGCGTCGCCGCCAGTGCGTGCAGCTGGCTGACCGGGCCTGCCAGGGTGTCCACGTAGCCCACGATCGCGGCCGGATTGCCTTCGACGATGGCCCCCGGCGGCACCGAGCGCCCGACCACCGAGCCCGGTCGCACGACCGACTTCGCCGACAGGGTGATGCCCGGCAGCAGCGTCGCGTTCGCGCCGATCTGGACGTCGCGTCGCACCACGATCGGGGCACCTTCGACGAAGGCGACGTTCGGGCCGATGCGGCAACCCTGCTCCAGCACCAGGCCTGCCGGCAGATGCGCTCCGGACTGCACGACGATGTCCTCGGGCAACACCACGCTGTCGTGGACGCGGGCCAACGGGTCGATGCGGGCGGACAGCGGGCGGGTCAGCGCCAGCTGGTGGAAGGCAGTGTCGATGGCGGACATGGGGACGGCGGTGGAAGGTGTCGAAGTAGGGGGTCTCGGTCGGCTGCAGCGGTTTTCAGCGCAGCCACTGCTGCACGCCACGCCCCAGCGACAGCAGCATCGCGTTCATCTGCTGGCCGTCGTGAAGGGCGTTGATGTAGGCCACGCGCAGCTGGTAGTGCTCGGCTTCGGTGCCCATCACGTCGAACAGGCTGCGCCTGCCCAGCTGCTGCCACTGCTGCAGCGTGAAGTTGCGCAGCTGCTCGCTCTCGCGCAGCACGGCGCCGACGCGGCGCGCGCGGTCGAAGCTGGCCAGGGTCTGTTCGTGCACCTCGGCGACACGGAAGCGGCGAGCTTCCAGTGCTTCCTCGCGCTGCAGCCGCGCGGCCTCGGCGCGGCGGCGGGCGGCGTCGGACGCCGGCGCCAGGCCCGGGCTGTACAGCGGGATGTTCACGGCCAGGCCGAGCGAAAAATTGCCGCTGCGGCCATTGCCCGGGGTGTCGGGGTTGCTGCCCACGGCAGCGGCGCCACCGCCGGTGAAGGCCCAGCTGACCTGCGGCCGGCCACCCGCGGCCACGGCCCGCGCGTAGGCACTGGCCGCGGCCATCTGCGCGGTGAGTTGGCCGATCTCGGTCGAACGTTCGACGTCGGCCACCAGTTCCGACAGCGGGTCCACCTGCAGCAGCACGGTCGACAGGCCCTGGACGCCAGGCAGCCCGTCGCCCACCAGCCGGCGCAGGCGCACGTCGACCTGCCGCGCCTGGGACTGCGCGCCCGATTGCAGCAGCTGCGCCTGCTGCAGCGTCTTCTGCGCCTGCACCAGTTCGCTGGCGCGGCCACGGTCGGCGCGGACGATGGTTTCCAGTGCTTCGACCAGACAGTCCATCTTGCGCACGTACTGGCCGTAGATGACGACATGCTGGCGGTATCGGCTGCGCTCCAGCGCCAGCGCCACCGTGTTCATGGCCAGCTGTTCGCGCACCGTCAGCGTGCCCCAGCGCGCCGACTCGGCCAGCTGGGTGCGCCAGTCGGCCAGGCGGTCGACGCGGCCGCCGTCGTAAAGCAGCTGGCTGACGTTGACATTGGCGCGCAGCTGCAACGCCGCAGCGTCGTTCACGCCCTGCTGCAGCACTCCGCCCGGACCGACCCCGGCCGAGAGGGAAGCCACGGGCTTGAGCCCTGCGCGGGTTTCTTCGATGTCGCTGGCCGCAGCCTCGGCCAGCAGCCGGCTGGCGCCGACGGCATGACTGCGGTCGAGTGCGTCGCGCACCAGGCCTTGCAAGGTGGCACGCGGGTCAACGGTTTCGTGCACCGCCGGTTCGTCGGGTGCGGCACCGGCACCTTCGACGCGGGCCTCGTCGATGCAGCGCGTCTGGGCATGGGCCGGGAGGCCATGCAGGGCGACGGCGGCCAGACAGATCGACAGGAAAGAGCGCAGGGCGGGCATGATGGGCCACAGTCTCGACCGCCCTGCCCACGCGCGATCGGCCGATGTCACGCCAAATCAAGGCCCTGTTTCAGGCCACGATGGCGGCGCGGCGATGTCAGGGCAACGTCGCCGCGGCGACCTGGGCCAGGCCCGCGGCGAACCTATCATCCGATGCTTCCCCGGCCCCAATTCAGCGAGACGATCATGCAAGCCTGGCTCTGCGAAACCCTGGACGGCATCGGCGCCATGCGCCTTCAGACCCTGCCCACACCCGAACCGGGCGCCGGCGAAGTGCGCATCGCCATCGAGGCGGCCAGCCTGAACTTCCCTGACCTGCTCATCGTCGAAGGCAAGTACCAGTTCAAGCCACCCCTGCCCTTCGTGCCCGGCGCCGAGTTCGCCGGCCGGGTCGATGCGGTGGGGGCGGGCGTCACCCACCTGAAAGCGGGCGACGCCGTGGCCGCCATCGCCGGCACCGGCGGCTTCGCCACCCACGCCTGTGTCGACGCCACCCGGGTGCTGCCCTTGCCGCCGGGCTTTTCCACGCGTGACGGTGCAGCTTTTGCATTCACTTACGGCACCTCGCACCACGCGCTGATCGACCGCGCGCAGCTGAAGGCTGGCGAAACAGTGCTGGTGCTGGGCGCCGCGGGCGGCGTCGGCACCGCAGCGTTGCAGATCGCCAAGGCCGCTGGCGCGCGTGTCATCGCCGCGGCGTCCAGCGACGAGAAGTGCAGGCTGTGCCGCGAACTCGGTGCCGACGAAACGCTGAACTACAGCACCCAGAACGTGCGCGAGACGCTGAAAGCTCTGACCGGTGGCCAGGGCCCCGACGTGGTCTACGACCCGGTGGGTGGCGACCTGGCCGAACCCGTGTTCCGCAGCATCGCCTGGCGCGGCCGCTACCTGGTAGTGGGCTTTGCCGGCGGCGGCATCCCGGCGCTGCCCTGGAACCTGGCGCTGCTCAAGGGTGCCAGCGTGGTGGGCGTGTTCTGGGGCGACTTCGTCAAGCGTGAGCCGAAAGCCAGCGCCGCAGCGCTGATGCAGCTGGCGCAGTGGTACGCGCAGGGCAAGATCAAGCCCGTCATCGACCAGGCCCTGCCCATGGCCGAACTGCCTGCAGCCTATGCGCGCATGGGTTCCCGCCAGGTGCGCGGCAAGTTGCTGCTGGTCAACGACTGAGCGCCAGCGCGAGCGATCGAATCGTCAGCTTGACGGATGCCGAACCCCCATCCTGGGGCAGGTGGCCGGTCGGCAACGCGCTAGCATCCGCAAACTGTTTGATTGGGGGGGCGCATGTCTGTCAAGGTGTTGATCGTCGAAGACAACCCGGTGGCGCGCAGCTTCCTGTGCCGTGTGGTGCGCGAGAGCTTCAGCGACGCCCACCACATCACCGAGGCCGGTGACCTGGAAACAGCGCGCCGGCACATCTCGCTGACCGGCGGCGCCCAGGGGCTGCATGGTGTCGACCCCTTCAAGCTGATCCTGGTCGACCTGGAACTGCCCGACGGCAACGGCCTGGAACTGCTGGTCGAGCTGGCGCAGTACCCCGCGACCAAGATCGTCACCACCCTGTATTCCGACGACGACCACCTGTTCCCTGCCCTGCAGTGCGGCGCCGACGGCTACCTGCTGAAGGAAGACCGCTTCGAGGTGCTGGTCGAAGAGCTGCAGCGCATCGTGCGCGGCCAGCCGCCTCTTTCTCCGGCCATCGCGCGCCGGCTGCTCACGCATTTCCGCCATGGCAGCCCCAGCGACAGCCGGGCACCCGACTCGGGCTTTGCGAACCTCAGCGGCTTCACCACGAGCCGGCCCGTGCCCATCGAAAAGCCAGCGCCCGACCACGAACGCCTGACCCCGCGCGAAAGCGAAGTGCTCACCTACCTGAGCAAGGGCTTCACCATCAAGGAAATCGCCAGCCTGATGGGCATCAAGTGGTTCACCGTGAACGACCACATCAAGTCGATCTACAAGAAGCTGAACGTCAGCAGCCGGGCTGAAGCTGCGGTGCTGGCCAGCAAGCAAGGGCTGGTGTAGGCCTCAGCACGAACCCGGGACAGGCGGCCTGGGCCGGTTCCTTCTGCCCCGCGCCCGAAGTGGATCGATGACGACGCCGCCAACTCAAGCCTCGC
This sequence comes from Burkholderiales bacterium Ga0077543, assembly GCA_001464055.1. Lineage (GTDB taxonomy): Bacteria > Pseudomonadota > Gammaproteobacteria > Burkholderiales > Burkholderiaceae_C > Rubrivivax. Next base: position 27,527 of record LNET01000127.1, on the reverse strand, counting down.
CGCCCGCCGCGCCCGACAACCGACGCGCGCAGGCTCTGGGTGAGCAGGTGCGCATCCAGTACCGCAACATGCCGACGGCCTACGGCGGCAGTGTCGTGATGAGCACCCTGCTGGTGATCATCATGCACAACGGAATCAACCTGAAACACGCAGTCGCCTGGGTGCTCTTGATGTATGCGCAGGCCCTGGTGCGCCATCTTGACTGGCGCGCCTATTGGCGGCATTCGAAGGCCGCTTCAGGCACGCAGGATGCGCAGCGCTGGGGCCGCCGTGCCACGCTGGGTGCGGGGGCTTCGGGCCTGCTGTGGGGCATCGGCTCGGTGCTGCTCTTCCCAGAGGCCACGCTGGACTTCCAATTGCTGCTTCTGTTCGTGCTGATCGGCATGGGCTCGGCGTCGGTGTATGCGTCAGCCGCCTATATGCCGGCCTTTCATGCCTACCTGACGCCGGCGGTCGCGCCTGTCGGGGTGATGCTGCTGCTGCAGGGCGGCACCCTGCACGGCGTGCTGGCGCTGATGACCTTCTTCTACATCCCCGTGACGATGCGGTTTGCGCACAACCTGAATCGTTCACTGCGGGAGTCGATCGACCTGCGGTTCGAGAACCTGGACCTGATCGAACGCCTTCGCGAGCAGACCCGGGCCGCGGAGAATGCCGATGCCGCCAAGTCACGCTTCCTGGCGGCAGCCAGCCATGACCTGCGGCAACCCATGCATGCGCTGAACCTGTATGTCGACCAACTCAGGAGCGACGAACTGGGTCCCGCCCAGCGCAGCACGGTCGACCGCATCGAGCGCGCCACCAGCGCGCTGGACAAGTTGTTCGATGCGCTGCTCGACATTTCCAGGCTGGACGCCGGGCTCGTGCGCCGTCACGTGGCGGCCTTCCCGATCGCCGAATTGCTGCATGCCGTGCGTGACGAGTACCTGCCCCTGGCGCAGGCCAAGGGCCTGGCTCTGCGCGTCCGCCACACGGCCGCCGTGGTCATGAGTGACCGGGAATCGGTCGATCGCATCCTGCGCAACCTGGTGCAGAACGCCGTGCGCTACACCGACCGCGGCGGCGTTCTCGTCGGTTGCCGGCACCGCGACGGAGAGCTGTTGCTGCAGGTGTGGGACACCGGCCCCGGCATCCCTGAAGACCAGCGCGAGGCCGTGTTTCAGGAGTTCTATCAGGCCGGCAACCCCGAACGCGACAGGCGCAAGGGCCTCGGCCTCGGCCTGGCCATCGTCGACAGGCTGGTCCGGCTGTTGGGGCATCGCCTGCAACTGCTGTCCAGAGTGGGCAGGGGCAGCGTCTTCTCGGTCGCGCTGCCGCTCGGTCTGCCCGACCAGCAGCCCTTGGCAGGCGCTGCCGGGGATGCGCCCGTGAGCGATGCGGGTTTCAGCGGTGAACTCGTTGCCGTGGTCGAAGACGAACCCGAGATTCTCGAAGCCATGCGGGCGCTGCTCGAACGCTGGCAGTGCGAAGTCGTCATCGCGGAAAGCGGCCCGGCCCTGCGTGCGGCCTTGGCCAGCACGCAACGGCCACCGGCCCTGCTGATCTGCGACTACCGCCTGCGCGGCCATGAAACAGGGCTCGAGGTGGTGGCGTTGATCCGCGATGAATTCAACCTCGACATCCCGGCCCTGATCATCACCGGTGACACGACGGCCGGGCTGCGCGACGTGGACCACGACCCGCTCACCGAGGTCCTGCACAAGCCACTGCCGCCTGCGGTGCTGCGCGCGGCGATGCAGCGGCTGATGGGCGAACGGAACCTGGCCTGAAGCCAGGTGGTGGGCTGGCGCTGGCAGTCTTCGCCCGAGTCACGGGGCATGCCGAGCCTGGCATTCCAGACAGCCATCACGCGAACGGGGGGGGTGTGGACTTTGGTCGCGTCGACAGTCCACCGCCGCATTGCGAGACTCTCCGTCGACGCTGTGCCTCGGGCTCACCGCCTCGGCCGCGCAATAGCCAAGGGCCTTGGCCACTTGGACCTCAGCGATTCAATCCAGGAGTTCTGATCTTGAAAAACCACGCCACTCTTGTCGCGAGAGCACTCATTGGTCTGGCGGCCGCTTCCCCGATAGCCGCACACGCTGCATTGCTCACATTCACCTCCAGCGGCTCCACAGCTGTCGCTGGCAGCTTCAATTTCGACACAACAACGCGCGGGTTCAGCGCGGTCAACCTGAGGTTCAGCGGAGTCATTCAGGCCGCACCGTACTCGTTCACGTTGAATGACCTGGGCCCGCAATCCATCCCCATCAATACAGGCCCCGGGGTAGGCGTAGCTACCTTCTTCGGTGGCCAGCAATCCATCGCGGAATGCACGCTGGTAACCGCTTGCATCAACTTTGCGCGGTCCGACTACTTGGGCACTCTGTTCAATGGCGCAGCCGCGCCCGCCGTTGGAACTTCACAGACGATCCAATGGAACGTCGGTCAGCTGGACGGCGAGTCCTTCCTCCTCGGTCAGACCTCGGCCAATGTCAGCTTCGCGGTCACCGCCGTGCCAGAACCCGGCAGCTGGGCGCTGATGGCGGCCGGTCTGCTGGCCCTCACCCGGGTGACACGGCTGCGGCGGTCTCCGCGCTGAGCCCCCGGCCGGCGGAAAACCGACTCCCCTGCTCATGGACGCCTGATCGTTTCAGTCGCTTTTCTGAGGCAGCAGAGTCTGTCTCTGCGCCGCGAGCAAGGCCTGGGTGCGATTGACCACGCCCAGGAAGCGAAAAACGCGCGTCAGGTGCGCCTTGACGGTTTTCTCCGTCAGTTCGAGTTCACGCGCGATGTGCTTGTTGCTGTAGCCATGCGACATCAAGGCCAGCACCTCCAGCTGGCGCAGGGTGAGGCCGGCGGTATCGGCCACGTCGGTGGCTTCGGTGTCGAGGAAGCCCGTTGCATCGTCCTGCATGCCAAGCGCCTGCGGGCCGGCCGCCGTGGCCCTGGCCCCATCCCGATCCGGCAGTTCGCCGGCAAGGGCCAGGCCGAGCACAGCCGCCATCTGCGCTGCAGGAGCCGACTTCGAGATCCAGGCCGACGCGCCAGCACGCAGCGCCTGTGACGGGCGCTCCGGGTTTTCGTCCGCGGACACAACCACCACGGCGAGCCCGGGACAGTTCGCGCGCAAGAGCCCGATGGCCGTGAGGCCATCCATGCCTGGCAAGCGAAGGTCCATCACCAGCAAATCGGGTTCACCGTCCTGCCTCACCTTTTGCAAGCCTTCCTCGGCACTGCCAGCGTGTGTCACCAGCAAAGACGGATCGATTCGCTGAATGACCCCCGCCAGCGCGTCACGGAAGACCGGGTGATCGTCTATCAGGAGAACGCGGCGAGCCAAGTGCAGTCGTCTTTCAATCGATTGCGTGATTCTGCCCAAACGGCCACCCCGCGAACGGGGGGAGTGTGGACCATGGTCGCATCGACTTGCAATCGGGGTCCGACTTAGATTCTCGTGCTGACGCATCCAACGACGACAGGGAAACCGATGACCCGCTCTCAGAGTGAACTGTCGACCAGGCTCTTGAGTGCGCAGTGCGCCTAGACATCGCAGTGGACGGGGGCCGGACGATTGCACCGGCGTCTCGGGTTCACTGACCCGCCCCATGAGCGCAGCCTGCCCCGTCTGTCGCTGGACCGCAGCGGCGCTGCTCTGGATTGCCCTGATGCTGGTGGGCCCGGCGCCCGCCACTGCACAGGGCAGCGAGCCCCTGCTGCTGCGCCTGACCCAGGCCGACTTCGTGCTGGGGAACGACGCGCAGCCACCCGCCCGGGGCTGGGTGCCGGTGGAGCTGCCCCAGACTTTCCTGGACCTGCCGCAGACCGGCGGCAGCATCGGCTGGTATCGCATCCAGTTCGACCTCGACCGCGTGCCCGAACGGCCCCTGGTGCTGCTGGCCCAGCGCGTGGTCACCACGGCCGAATTCCGATTGAACGGCTCGCTCTTGAACCCCGGTGTGCGGTTCGAAGTGCCCGGCGGCCCGGCGGGAACGCAGATGCTGCACCGGCCACACTGGCTGGTACTGCCAACGGGTCTGCTCAAGCCGGGCCAGAACGAACTGATGGTGCGTCTGGCCGGCAGCGCCGCCGTTCCGGCCTGGATCTCCGGCATCAGCATCGGTACACCCCAGGCACTGCGGGGGGAATACCTGCTGCGCGAGATCCCTCAGGGCGTGGTGCCGCAGATCATGCTCGTGCTGCTGCTGGGGGCCCTGGTGCTGGGTGTGCGCCTGTGGTGGCATCAGCCGAACCCACTGCTGCCTTCGGCCGTGGCGACGATGCTGCTGTGGGCCGCGTCGCAGTGGCACTACCTGATGCCCGACCTGCCCTTGCCCCGGGTCTACATGGAAGCGGGGGTCGCAGCGATGTGGATTGCGTTCCACTGGGCCCTGCTGACCCTGCTGTGGCGGATGAGCGGCCAGGGCTGGCCGTGGTACCCGCGCGCGCTGACGATCGTGTCCTCGGCCTCGCTGGCTGGCGCCGCAGCGGTCTTGCTGACCGAACCTTCGTCCGCGATGCTCGGCGCCTTGATGTTGCCCACCACGGTGCTGCGCTGCCTGAGCACCGTCTGGCTGATGCACTGGGCATGGCGCGAACGGACGCAGCCGGCGCTGCTGCTGGCGGGCAGCGAACTGCTGTGGTTTGCGGGGTCGGTGCAGCTGATGCTGGTGGTGCTGGACCTGATCCCGCCCGACCCCTTCATGCTGACACCAGGCAGCGGCCTGCCCTTCCTGCTGGTGCTGCTTTGGCTGGGTGCGCGCCACCTGGCGCAGCAGCAGCAAGACGCCCCGCTGCAACGCCAGATGGCGGTGCTGGAAGAGCGCCAGCGCATGATGCTGGACATGCACGACGGCGTGGGCTCGCAGTTGGTGACGGCGCTGCGCCTGGCGCGGCGCGACGACGTGCCGCGCGAGGAGTTGGCGCGCACCCTCCAGGAGGCGCTGACCGACATGCGGCTGATCATCGATGCGCAGGAAACCGCCGCGCAGGACTTGCAGTCACTGGTCGAGCAGTGGAAGGAACGCAACCAGTCGCGCCTGAATGCGCTGGGGCCCCGCCTGCAGTGGACCATCGACGCATTGCCGACGCGCCGGCTGTTGTCGCCCGACCAGGCGCTGCAGGTGCTGCGCATCCTGCAGGAAGCGCTGAGCAACGCCGTGCAGCATGCGCAGGCGCAGTGCATCCGCATCAGCCTGCGGCCGGTGCCCGGTGGCAGCGAACTGCAGATTGCCGACGACGGCACGGGCGTGTCTGCAGTTGCGGCCCTGAAGGGGCTGGGCCGCCGTGGCCAGGGCCTTCCGGGCATGCAGCGCCGGGCCGCTCGGCTGGGTGCGCTGCTCCAGGTGCAACCCGGTGCGCGTGGCGGCACCATCGTCAGCCTGGTTTTGCCGGTAGCGATGACCGGGTGATGGACAACGGCCAACCGCCCAGGGCGGACGGCAAACAGCGAACGACAAACAGCGAACGGCACCGCACATGGACATCACAACGCAGAACCGCATCCGTGTCTACATCGTCGAAGACGACGAGGTGCTGCGCGGCGATTTCGAACGCGCGGTCATGTCCAGTCCGCTGCTGTGGCTGACGGGCAGCACCGGGTTGGCCCGTGAAGCGCTGCACCACCTGGAAGGCCGGCCCGCGCTCGACGTGCTGCTGGTCGACCTGGGCCTGCCCGACGGTGACGGCACCAACATCATCCGCGCCCAGCGCCGGCTGCTGCCGCAGGCCAAGGCCCTGGTGATCTCGATGTTCGACGACGACTGGCGCGTGCTGACCGCACTGTCGGCGGGCGCCCAGGGCTACCTGCTGAAGGACGCCAGCGACGAGGCGCTGATCGGCGCCATCCTGGAAGTGACGCATGGTGCCGCGCCCATTTCTCCCCAGGTGGCGCGCCACCTGCTGCGCATGTTCGAACCTGGCGCCCCGCCGCGGATGCAGCATCCCCTGAAGACCCAGCCTTCGCACCAACCGTCGGCCGATCCGCTGACCGAACGCGAAGCTGAAATTCTGGGCCTGGTGGCGAGCGGACAGTCGGGCCCGGAGGTTGCGCGCCTGCTCGGCCTGTCCTTGCACACGGTAAGCACCCATCTGCGCAACTGCCACTCCAAGCTGGGGGCGAAGACTCGCCTGCAGGCCGTCAATCTGGCCCGTTCTGCAGGCCAGATCGACTGACGTTCAGGCCGATGCCCAGACCCCTGGGCTGCAAGCCGGGGGTGCAAGCTGAGTTTGGCGGACAGCGACATCGCTGCCGACGGGCTGTATCAGGCCGCGGGCAGCAGCGCGTCGGAACTTGCCGTGCGGCGACGTCGCGCCAGGAAGCCCACCAGGCCCAGACCGGCCAGCATCAGCGCGTAGGTACCGGGCTCGGGAACGGCGGTGATGCTGACGTTGTCGATGTTCATGCCGGGAAGCGAGCCCTGGAATCGCAGGCTGACGAGGGCGCCCTGCGGGATGGCACGGAAGAACTCGGTCGAGAACGACCTGCCCAGGGGCCCAGGGTTGTCGGTGGTGAAACCGGTGGCCGGCAACACGAGGCTCTGGCTGAAGTTGCCGGTCGAGAACTGGATCGTGCCGGCGCCGCTGCCGGGGTTGAACACCGGATCCCCCTGGCCGGCATACAGCATGCTCAGCCGCACCGAGGTCATCGGGGCGATCGTGGTGAAACTGAAGGTCGCGGAGCCGCCCACACCTGCGGCAGCCACGTACAGTTAGTCATCCGAACCGATGGCATCGATCACCGATGACGTGGGGCTCAACGACCACTGCGGCAAGCGGGTCATGTTGTCGAAGGAGTCGACGAAGCTCTGCGCCGAAGCGCCGAATGTCAGGCAGGACGCGATTGCCGCGAGAGCAAGTTTGGTTTTCATGTTTGCACCTTGATTGAAGAGGAGAGGACGGACAAAGAGGACGGCCGGCTCGGCAAGGATCGAATGCGGCTCGTTGCGCATCGACTCCTGATGGATCCCAACGCCAATGGAGTCCATGGCTCGAACCTTATCGGCCGGTGCATCGCGGGGCATCGCACGATCCCGGTAGCACAACCCCCCAGGTCGAGGCAGGTGCCTATCCTGTGGGACTGTTTTGCGCGGCCCTTTGCGCCGGTCCGAGCAGCGGTTGCAGAGACAACTTGTAACGTCCCCCTATACTTTCCTGCCATCAAACAAGGCCCGCGCAGCGGGGTCGGCAACAGGGAGCGGGCAGCATATGCAGGCTTGGAGCGCACCGGCAGCAGCGAGGGACGGCAGCGCGGTCGGGCGATGGCTTGCAGCAGGCCTGCTGCTCCTGGCAACACTGGTCTTGACGGGTTGCGCCACGCCCGGCTTCACCCGCGACGATGGCCGCGCCGTCGACGAGAAGCTGCTTGCTCAGATCCGCGACTACGGTGCCGGGGAACGCATGCTGCGCCCGGCCATCGTGCGCAGCGCCGAGCTGCGCGACACCGAATGCGACAAGCAATGGGAACTGCCTTTCTCGGTGGCTTCGGCCGCGGACTGGTCGGCCGACGAGCGCGTGGCCTGGGTGCGAGCGCTGGACGTCGACGAACGGCTGACCGTGGTCGCAGCCGTCGCGGCGTCACCGCTGCAAGCCGGCGAACGCATCGTCGCGGTCGGCAAGCTGCGCCGCGAACACGACGCTGCGCTGCTGCTGCAAACGCTGGCACAGATGCGCGACCTTGGCGAGCCCTTCATGGTCACCACCGCGCTGGGGCGTACGGTCAAGGTCCAGCCCTTCGAGGTCTGCCGCGGCTATGTGCGGCTGGCGCCACCCAACACGCCGCAACTGCAGGACTACCACTGGCTGCTGACCCTGCACCCGCTGGAACTGGTGCGCGGTCCGCTGACCGAGGACGAGGCGCTGTGGGTGGTGCTGTGGACCCAGGGCCTTTCCGAGGAAGGGGGCCTGCGCATGAAGGCCTTCCACTACACCGTGAGCATCGGCACCACGCTGTACAACCTGGCCACGCTGGCGTCCGGGCTGAAGGGCGCTGCACTGGCGGCCGAGGCGGCGGTGAAGACCGCGCAGACCGTGGCCGCGCAGGTGGCCACCGAACTGCTCAAGCAGCAGCTCATCGACCAGGCCCGGGCCTACGCCATCGACCTGCTGAGGGACGCCGCCAACGACGCCAGCGAGAAGCTGCTGCGCATGCGCATGGCCACGGCGATGCAGCAGGCGGTGATCAACCGTGGCCGGCTGGGCGGGGTGTCGCGCGTCGCCGCCACGGTGTTCGACCAGGCCGACGCCTGGGCTCGCCGGCGCATGGGCTTGCTCAACGCCAACCCGCTGGCCGGCGTGGCGCTGCACCAGAGGCTGGCCGAGACCAGCCGCGCGTCCAACGCCTTCGTCTTCGACAGCGAACGCATGGCCGCGCTGGAGCAGCAGTTCGCCGCCGATGGCCTGGAGGTGGCGATGCTGGCCCTGCTCAAGGGGCTGCGGCCCGACTCGTTGGGCGCGGAGCTGGGCGCGATGCCGCTGGCCTCCGGCGACGCAGGCTTCAGCTATCACGACAGTCCGACAGTCGCCGACGGCCCCTACGCCTACGGCCTGGTCGCCGCATTGATGGACATGCCCGTGAGCTCGAAGGAGAAGCCATGAACAGGGCCCTGCGGCTGCTGGGCGGCGCCCTTGCCCTCTGGACCCTGGCTGCGGCATGGCCGGCGGTGGCCCAGGCACCGGCGAGCCCGCCGCCGGATGCGGCAACCGACAAGTTGGTGCCAGCGCCCGCGCCCGCGCAGGCGGCTGCATCGGCTGCAGCACAGGCGGCAGCCGGCACAGCGCCGGCCGCCGCCGACGCCGCACCCAGCTGCAGCCAAGCCACCGCGTCGGCGATGGCCGCCGACCTGCGCGCGGCCGGAGCGCAGTCGCAGCGGGCCGACGCCGCGCAGCTGACCCGGCACCTGGACGAGGCCATCCAGGAATGGCAGGCCGCGGTCGGCGCCTGCCAGGACCGTCCGCGCCAACGGGCCGAACGCAACCTGCGCGAGAACCAGCGCCAGCGCCAGCGCCTGGGTGAGCAGCTGGGCAGCGGCGCGGCCTGTGCCAGCAGCAGCAAGAACGCCGCGGCCTTGCAGGAGCTGGCGCGCCAGGCGCTCTCCGAACGCCGCTGGTCCGACGCCAGCGGACTCTTCGGCAAGGCCGAAGGGGCCTGGGAACTCGCGTCCGAAGAATGCGAAGGCGAGCCTCAGCGCCGGGCGCTGCTGGCCCGCGACCAGGTCGCGCTGGACGCGCACAACGCCGAGTTCTGCGCGCCGCTGTTCGACCGGGCGCGCGCTTACACGCAGCGCCACCGCAACGCGGCCGGTGCGCTGGAAGCTGCAGAGCGCCAACAGCAGCAGCAAGTGGCCGAAACCCTCTGGCGCGACACCTTCGAGAGCTGCAAGGGGCAGGCGCTGGACCTGGCCCGCAGCAATGCCCAGAGCCTGGCGCGTGAACGTGGCACGCTCTGGGTGCGCAGCTACCCGCCCGAGGAGCCGCTGCCCACCGTGGCCCGGCCTGCTCGCGCCGCGGTATCCGCGGCGGCTGCGGCCGCATCGGCAGCCGCCGTCTCAGCCGCGGCGGGCCCGCCTGCAGCAGAGCCTGGCGCTCCCGTGTCCGGCCGCACGAAGACGCTGGCGAACGCCTCGGCGCCTTTCGGCGGAACGCCTGTCGCCACGCCGGCTGGCGCCGCCGCAGCGGCCTTCACCATGGTCACGGCCAACGGCCTGGCCATCGAAGGCGACTTCGAGTTCGACCGCCATCGCCAGACCGTGAACGGCAGCGGGCGTCTGGCCTGGCCCAACGGCGACCGCTACCAGGGCCAGGTCGTCGACAACCGCCGCCACGGCCAGGGCGAAGGCGCGTGGAGCACCGGTGCCAGCTACCGCGGCGAATGGGTGCAGGACCTCCCGCAGGGCAAGGGCATGATGCGCTTTGCCAATGGCAATCAGTTCGAGGGCGATTTCCGCGCCGGCGAACCGAACGGACAGGGGCGCTATGTCTACGCGAATGGCGCCACTTACACCGGTGGCGTCATCGCTGGCATCCCGCAGGGCCAGGGCACCTACACCTGGACCAACGGCCTACAGATCGAAGGCCGCTGGGAGAACGGCAAGGCTCAGGGTGTCGGCCGGATTTCATTCCCCGACGGCGGGCAGTTCGAAGGCGAGATCCGCGCCAATGCGATGGGCGACAAGGGGCGTATGCGCTTTCCTTCCGGCGACGTCTACGAAGGCACGTTCAGCAACGGGCTGGCGCACGGCCAGGGCCGTTATCGCTGGCGCAACGGCCAGCTCTACGAAGGGCCCTGGCAGGACGGTGTCGCCCAGGGTCGCGGCCGCCTGGCGTTCGCCAACGGCAACGTCTACGAAGGCGAGGTCCGCGCTGGCGTGCCACAGGGACAGGGGGTGATGAAGTACGCCTCCGGGGACCATTACACCGGCCAGTTCGACCAGGGACAGCCCGATGGCGAAGGCATCTACACCTGGGCCAACGGTTCACGCTACACCGGCGCGTGGCGTGCCGGGCTCAAGCACGGCAAGGCGACGATGGAATGGGCCAGCGGCGAACGCTGGCAAGGCGTCTATCGCAACGACGTGCAGACGGAAGAGGGACAGCCCGCGCCCCGCTGAGGCGCGCCTTGGGCTGGGGCCTCAAGCCTGGCCGGCGGCCGTCTCGCCCCCCTGCCGCCGCCGCCGCGCGGCCACGGCCACCATGCCGATGCCCGCCAGCAGCAGCGCCACGCTGGCCGGTTCGGGCACGGCGGTCATCGTCACGTCGTCGATGCGGAAAGCCACGTTGGACTGGTTCGACCCAGAGAGGAACTGCAGCAGGTAATCGCCGGCAGGCCAAAAGCCACCGTTCTGGGGCGCGATGTTGACGGTCTGGGTCAGCAGCGAGGCGTCGGGAAGGCGCAGCGGCACGTCCAGGAACAACACCCCGCTGACCACCCTGCCCGAGCTCAGCGAGACACGCAGGCGGGTGATGTCGGTGACACCCCGGCCGCTGTCGAAAGTCAGGCGGAAAGTGGGCACGTTGGCGCCGGTGGAGGCGAACGCGAGATTCGCGAATCCTGAGCGCGTCAACTGCAGTTCGGGGGTGAATTCGCCTTCGACCACGGCGGCGCCCGCGGCGCTCAGGGCCAGGCTGCTGAAGGTGCCCTGCGACGGCGGCGAAACACTCGTCGTCCAGGACTGCTGCGCTAGCGCAGTGCCGAGGGTGGAGAAGGCGGCGAGAGCAGCGAAGGCTGCCCGTCGAGGCAATGCGATGTGCAGTTTCATGGTGGGCGGGTGCGTGAGGTTGCAGGCCGCTGGACCTTGGCACGGCTGGCACAGGCCTGTGGCCCTGGGCCGCGCGGCGCCAAGGCCACCAAAGGAACGGTCTGTCGCACCATTGTTTGCCGACGGGTGGGGTGAAACGTCGCACGATCGCGGTAGGGTGCCTCCCGCGAATGAAGGGGCGGCCGCCCGGTCGCGTCAGCCCGGGCCTGCCCGCTTCCAGCGCCTGCGCAGGTCGGCCAGATGCGCCAGACCGGCCGCCAGCACGGCGGCAGCCACCCAGGTCCAGGCGGCGTCGCCCAGCGCGGCCCGCAGCGCCAGCATCAGGGCCAGACCCGCGCCGAGCGCCGGAACCAGATCGTGCGGGGCAATGCCACGGCCGGTGCGCCGGTGGTAGATCACCAGCACCGCGGCTTCCAGCAGCGTGATGGCGATGACCAGGTCGATCAGGTGCAGCAGCATGGCCGGCGCACGCGGGCCGCAGGCGCGCCTAGACCCGCGCCATGCCCAGAAGGTGGGCCATGTCCTTGAAGAAGATGCGCACCTGCTGCATGGGCTTCTTGCGCGTGAGCTTCTTGTTCATGTAGCTCTCGAAGGTCATCTGCTGCACGTCCTTGTCCTTGCAGATGCTGACGAAACGTTCGCGCCGCTTGTCGTTCGTGTACCAGAAGCGCTGCATGATGCCCAGCACCAGGAACACCATGCCGTGGTCCTTCATGAAGCGCTTGCGCGCGCCGGCCAGGGCTCGGCCCTTGCCGGTGGCCAGCAGTTCGACCACGGCGTCGGCGGCCACGCGGCCGCCGAACATCGCGTAGTAGATGCCTTCGCCCGACGAAGGCGCCACCACGCCAGCGGCGTCGCCGGCCAGCACCACGTCGCGGCCGTTGTCCCACTTCTTCAGCGGCTTCATCGGCAGCGGCGCGCCTTCGCGGCGCAGGGTCTCGGTGTCGGCCAGGCCGGCGGCCTCGCGCAGGCGGCTGGTGGCGTGGCGCAGGCTGAAGCCCTTGTCGGCGCTGCCGGTGCCGATGCTCATGGTGTCGCCGTGCGGGAACACCCAGCCGTAGAAGTCGGGGCTGATGGTGCTGCGGTAATAGACGTCGCAGCGCGTGGCGTCATAGTCCGGTCCGGGCTTGGCCGGGGCGCGCACGATCTCGTGATAGGCGAACACGCATTCCACGTCCTTCGCCCCGGGCACCGCGTCGCGGGCCACGCCCGAGCGGGCGCCGTCGGCGCCGATGACGGCGCGGGCGCGCACCTGAGCGGGCTCGCCATGGCCGCGCTCGGCCTTGCTGCGCTGCTGGAAGTGGATGATGGCGGTACCGTCGGCGTCGCGCGTCAGCTTTTCGTAGGTGCCGATGCGGCGCTCGGCACCGGCGGCGGCGGCACGCTCGCGCAGCCATTCGTCGAAGACCTCGCGGTCGACCAGGCCGACGAAGCCGTTGTCGATGGGGATGTCCACCTTCACGTCGGCCGGCGACACCATGCGCGCAGAACGCGCCTTGGCCACCAGCAGCTCGTCGGGGATGTCGAAGTCCTTGATCAGCCGCGGCGGAATGGCGCCGCCACAGGGCTTGATGCGGCCGGCACGGTCGAGCATCAGCACACGCTTGCCCTTGCGGGCCAGGTCGTGCGCTGCCGTGGCTCCGGCGGGGCCGCCGCCGACGACGACGACGTCATAGGTTTCCAGCTTGCTGGCAACAGCTTGGGGCATCGACATGAGGTCTACCTTGGTTGGCCCAGGGCCACGGCGGGTTCTTGCCGCGTGTGCTCGGGGTGCTGCGCCCTGGGGCGCGTGGAATGGGAGACGGGGGCAGCCCCGCCGATGCGTGCGGCCAGGCAGGCCGCCAGGACGAACAGCAGGGCCTCGCCTGCGAACACGGTGCAATAGGCCGCCACGGGCGAGCCGATGAGCCAGCGCGCCAGATCGCTGGCGCCGGTGCCAAGCACGCCGCCCAGGCCGAAGGCCACGGCCTGCGCCGCGCCCCACAGGCCCATGCGCACGCCGGCGCGGCGCTGCCGGCCTTCGTGGGCAAGGCGCATCATCGAAGCGATGGCCGCGATCGAGAACGCGCCATTGGCCGCGCCCAGCAGGAAAACGTTGGCTGCCAGCGGCCAGGCCTTGCCGACCACGCCTGCCGCCACCAGACCCAGCAGCGCCAGCGCCGACACCAGGCAGCCGCCCACGGCCCAGCCACGCAGCGAACCGAAGCGCCGGCCCAGCACGCCGGCACCAGCCAGGGCCACGAGGATCATGCCGGTGAGCACCCCGCCGTGCTGCAGGCCCGAGAGTTGCGTCGTCTGCCCCGGTGTCCAGCCGAACACGGTGCCGGCGAAGGGCTCGAGGATCAGGTCCTGCGCGCTGAAGGCCAGCATCGACACGAAGATGAAGATGGTGAAGCGGCGCGCCTCGGGCTCGGCCCAGACCTGGGCCAGCGCCTGGCGAAACGGCGGTGGTGCCGGTTCGGCCTGGATCTCGGTGCCGACCTCGTGGCCCTCGACCCTGTGCAGCGCCAGCAGCGCCACCACGAAGGCCAGGCCACACACGCCGGCCATCACCGCCACCAGCCTGGCCGGGCTGAACGGATCCAGCATCTTTCCGGCCATCACGGCGGTGAAGGCCAGGCCGAAGATCATCATCATCCAGACGATCGAAGCGGCCGGGGCCCGGCGGTTTTCAGGCACGCGTTTGGCCAGCAGCACCAGCAGGTTGGTGCCTGCGGCACTGACGCCACCACCGATCAGCAGGAAGCAGATCACCGCCAGCACGATGCCCGCCACGGGCGACGTGCCCATCCAGGCCGTTGCCGCCGCTGCGCCCACGGCGCCCAGGGCCAACACCGCCAGGCCGCCGATGATCCAGGGCGTGCGCCGGCCGCCGACGTCGCTGCCGAAACCCATGCGCGGGCGCGTCACCTGCACCAGGTAATGCAGGCCGACCAGCAGGCCGGGCAGCAGCGCCGGCAGGGCCAGCTCGACGACCATCACGCGGTTCAGGGTCGACGTGGTCAACACCACCATCGCACCGATGGCCATCTGCACCAGGCCCAGGCGCAGCACGCCCAGCCAGCCCAGGTCGGCACCCGTACGAGCCGCCATCAGGCGGCCCCCGCCAGGCCGCGCAGCGCAAAGGCGCTGACCATCATGCCGGCCACGAAGATGGGCACGCCGAAGCCGCTGTAGTACAGCGCGCGTTCCACCGGCTTCTGCATGAACCAGCGCATCAGCACGGCCTGCCCCAGCAGCAGCGCGACGATGGCCAGCGCATGCCAGGGCGCATTCCAGTGGACCAGCAGCGCGACGACCACCACCTGCGGCAGCGCCATCACCCAGCAGGCCACCAGCGCGGCGCGTTGCGGACCCAGTTGCACCGGCAGCGAACGCACGCCCATCTGCTGGTCGCCGGCAATCGCCTTGAAGTCGTTCAGGGTCATGATGCCGTGCGCGCCCACGCCATACAGCAGGGCCAGCAACAGCGACGGCAGCGGCGGCATCTGGCCGCCGGCCATGACCGCGGCCCCGGTCACCCAGGCCAGGCTTTCATACGACAGGCCGCAAGCTGCGTTGCCGTACCAGCCGTTGAGCTTCAGCCGCACCGGCGGCGCGCTGTAGGCCCAGGCCAGCAGCAGGCCCAGCACCGCGGCGCCGAAGCCCCAGGGGCCCAGTGCGGTGGCCACCAGCAGCGACACCACGGTCCAGCCGATGGCGATCCACAGGCCCCAGCGACCGGGGATGCGGCCCGAGGGGATGGGGCGCTGCGGTTCGTTGATGGCGTCGACCTCGCGGTCGAACCAGTCGTTGACGGCCTGGCTGGTGGCGCAGACCAGCGGCCCGGCCAGGATGACGCCCAGCAGCGCCAGCCACCAGCGGCCTTCCAGCGACACGCCCGAGGCCACCACGCCGCAGGCGAAGGCCCACATCGGCGGGAACCAGGTGATGGGCTTGAACAGCTCAGCGACGGCGCGCCACTCGGGCACTGTGCGGCCGGCAGGGGGCACGGCGGCAGGGTTGGCGGCGGATACAGCAGGTCGGGCCATGTGCGCATATTGCCGTTGACACATCAATGCGTCAATCGGAATTGACACTCTGAGGTGTGATCGGCGATGCTCCGGGCATGGGCGGCCCATCCCGGCCCGACCCATCGTGTCTCGAGAGTCTGTTGCGATGTTGATGAAAACCACCCCCGACCGCCTGTCCGGCCCTGGCGCCGACCACCCGGCCGGGCCGGGTTCAGGCGCCAAACCGGTGGCCCTGGTCATCGGCAGCGGCTTTGGTGGCCTGGCGGCCGCCGTTCGCCTGGCGGCCAAGGGCTACCGCGTCACCGTGCTGGAAAAACTCGATGCTCCTGGCGGCCGGGCCTACGTGCACCACCGCGACGGCCACACCTTCGACGCCGGCCCCACCATCGTCACCGTGCCCTTCCTCTTCGAAGAACTGTGGGCACTGGCGGGCCGCAAGTTCAGCGACGACGTCACCCTGAAAGCGCTGGACCCGTTCTATCGCATCCGCTACGACGACGGCGACCACTTCGACTACAGCGGCGACAAGGAAAAGCAGCGCGCCGAGGTGCGCCGCATCAGCCCGTCGGACGCCGCCGGGTATGAACGCTTCATGGCCGAAGCCGACCATTGCTACCAGCTGGGCTTCAAGGCCCTGGGCGACAAGGCCTTCGACACCGTGGGCGACCTGCTCAAGGCATCGCCTGCCATCCTGAAGATGCGCGGCTGGCGCAGCCTGCACCAGATGGTGGCTGCGCACCTGAAGCACCCGAAGCTGCGCATGGCGATGAGCCTGCAGAGCCTGTTGATCGGCGGCAACCCGTTTTCGGTGACCTGTATCTACAGCCTGATCAACGCGCTGGAACGGCAGTGGGGGGTGCATTGGGCGATGGGCGGCACCGGCGCGCTGGTGAACGGCCTGGTGAGCCTGTTGCAGGGCCTGGGCGGGCAGCTGATGCTGAACAGCGAGGTCAGGCGCATCGAGGTCGACAATGGCCGCGCCCGCGGCGTCACCCTGGCCGACGGGCGCTTCATGGCCGCCGACCTGGTGGTCAGCAATGCCGACACGGCCTGGACCTACCGCAAGCTCATTGCCCCCGAGCACCGCCGCCACTGGACCGACCGCAAGGTGGACAAGGGCCGCTACAGCATGAGCCTGTTCGTCTGGTACTTCGGCACCAACAAGACCTACGACGACATCCCGCACCACATGATGCTGCTGGGCCCGCGCTACAAGGAACTGCTGAACGACATCTTCAAGCGCCACAAGCTCGCCGACGATTTCAGCCTGTACCTGCACCGCCCCACCGCCACCGACCCGGCGCTGGCACCGGCCGGCCACGACACCTTCTACGCCCTGGCGCCGGTGCCGCACCTGGACAGCGGCACCGACTGGGCAACCCACGCCGAACCCTACCGCCAGGCCCTGCAGGCCCGGCTGGAAGCCACGGTGATGCCGGGCTTGGGCCGGCACCTCACCACGTCCTTCGTGACCACGCCGCAGGACTTCCACGACCGCCTGCTGTCGTTCAAGGGCGCGGCCTTCGGCCTGGAGCCGCTGCTGACGCAGAGCGCCTGGTTCCGCCCGCACAACCGCAGCGAAGACATCGAAGGCCTGTTCATGGTGGGCGCCAGCACCCACCCCGGCGCGGGCGTGCCCGGCGTGCTGATGTCGGCGCGCGCACTCGATTCCGTGATGCCGGTGGCGGACGCTTGGAAGACGGCCCACCCCTGATCCTGCGCCAGGCGCAGCACGAGGACGCGCCGTGCCTGGCCGTGCTGGCCACGCAGGTCTTCATGGACACCTACGCCACCGGCGGCGTCAGGCCGACGATGGCCAGGGAAGTCTTGTCAGCCTATTCCACGGCCGCTTTCGAATCGGCGCTGGCCGCCGAGAACACCCGGCTGTGGGTGGCCGAGGTCGACGCGCACCTGGTCGGCTTCGCCCAGGTGAGGCTGGACCAGGCCCACGAACTCGCGCCGGCAGGCAGGCCGGCCGAACTGCTGCGCCTGTACGTGCAGGAACCCTTCACCGGGCGACAGGTGGGCACCGCCTTGCTGCGACAGGCGGAATTGCTGGCACGAGACGCCGGGGCTGCGGTGCTGTGGCTGACACCCTGGGTCCACAACGCCCGCGCGCTGGCCTTCTATGCCCGTCGCGGCTACGCCGACCACGGCCTGACCTGGTTCCACTTCGAAGGCGAATCGCACCCGAACCGGCTTCTGGCGCGGATGCTGGCCGCGCCGCTGCACGCGGTGTAGGCGCAGTCCGCCCGGCAGGCAGCCGTCGCGCCGGCTACTTGTCGTTGTCGGTGGGCAGGTCGCCCACGCCATAGCGGCGCAGCTTCACGTACAGGCTCTGCCGCGACAGGCCCAGCATCTCGGCGGCGGAAGCCCGGTTGTCGCGTGTCAGCTCGAGCGCGGCTTCGATGCACAGCTGCTCGATCAGGTCGGTGGTTTCACCGACGATGTCCTTCAGCGGCACTCGGCCCACCAGTTCGGTGAGCTGACCCACCGAACGCGGCAGCTCTTTCTTGTTGCGTGACTCGCCACTCAGGCGCCGGCCGACGTCGCGGATGGTGAAGCCCAGGAACGGGCGGTCGCCGTGCGGCACCATCGTGGCCGATATTTCGACATCGGTCATGGCACCGTACTCGCCGCGCAGTGTGGTGGCAAACAGACGCACAGCCCCACGCTGCCGAAGGTTGCTGATGAGAACGCTCAGGTCGACGCCGGTGCGCCCCAGCCAGCGGTCCAGGGTTTCGCCGCGAACCTGCTCTTCGGTGGTCAGCTGGGCGAGTTCGATGAAGGCGGTGTTCGCAGAGATGACGCGGCCTTCCAGGTCGGTGACGACCAGGCAGTCGGGCACGCTCTGCACCAGCTTCAGGAGCATGGAACTGGTGCTGGGCGCAGGCTGGGCCAGGGTGTCGGGTGCGGCCTGCGACAGCCGCACCAGGAAGTGCGAGACGTTGTCCTGGCGGTAGGTGGACACCGCCACCACCACCTCGCCGCGTGCGTCCAGCAGTTCGGCACGCACCTGCTCGGCGCGCCCGGTGGCGCGCACGCCCGCCAGCACGTTGTTCAGCGCTTCCTGGCTGCGGGTGTCGACACCCAGCGGGAAGGCTTCGCCCACCAGGCCTTGCGGGCCGCCGTCACCCACGAGCCGGGCCGCGGCCGGGTTGGCCTCGAGGATGCGCTGGGTGGTCGCATCGACCACCAGCACGGCTTCGGCCGCCACCTGGAACAGATGACGGTAACGGGTCTCGGCGTGCCGAAACTTCCAATAGTCCCGCTCCATCGCCTGCTGTGCATCGACCAGGCGCTGCTGCAAGGCTGCCGTGGCACGCAGGTCGCGCCCGCACATCAGGATGCGGCCCTGCCCCAGCTGGACCGCGGCCAGCAAGAGCGGCAGTTCACGCCCACTGGCCAGGATGGCGTTCACCTGGCGCCAACGTGGCGCAGGCTGGGCCGGTGGCGTCGCACCGGGGGGTTCGAGCAGACCCAGGGCCTTGCGACGGCTTTCCACTGTCACCAGGTCGACGAGTGGCTGCCCGACCCAGGCCGTCAGCTCTTCATCGGGCAGTTCGTCCAGGCTGCTGGACAAGTCGCGCACGATGCCTTGTTCGTCGATGACCAGCGAGATGTCGTTGGTCACACCCAGCAGCGATTCCATGGCCGCACCGTCGAGACTGCCCAACGTGGCCTGCGATGCTGCAAAAGGTCTCATCGGAGACCCGCCTTTCGCTCAAGACTGCATTGAAGGGGACTGCATCGATGTATCTACAACCCAAGTAGGCAAAAGAACCCTGACGCGTACCACCTCACAAGCGCCGCAAGCGCTGCTCCAGCAACTGTTCTGCCATCACTGGTGCCTGGCGGCCATCGACAGCCGTGCCATCAGCACCCACTTCCAAGGCGCGTTCCGGGTGGGCCACGAAAACCGGGCCTCCCACCATCACGCCAATTGCCCTGTTGCGGGACGGATTGCGCACCGCAGCAATGCCTGACTTTAACCAATCCAGACGCGATTCGATCCCAGCCGAAATGCCGATCACGTCGAACCACTCGCGTCGTACAAGCGCAGCGGGGTCGGCGGCCCGGACTTCGGTATCACCCACCACCTCCCAGCCGGCGCGACGGAAGAACTCTGCCACGATCGACAGGCCGAACGTGTGCTGCTCGCCCGGTGCCGGCAGCAGCAACACCCGGCGGCCGTCGGCCGGGTGATCCACTTCACGGCCGAAAGCCGGACTCAGCGTGCGCATGATCCGCTGCATGCGCCCCAAGGCCACGGTGACGTCGGTGAAGGCACACAGGTCGCTCTCCCACATGCGGCCCAGTTCGCGCGCCGCCGGGGTCAACAGGCCCAGATAAATCTCGTCGACGCCGATGCCCCGCGTCAGCAGGCGTTCAAGCATGCCCTGCCAGCCGGCGTCGTCGGGGGCCAGGATCAGCGGCAGGAACTGCTGCAGGTCCTGGTCGGTGATGCGCAGTTCCGGCACGGCGGCGGGCACTGCCACGGGCTCGCGGTGGGCCCGCACCAGGCGCGGGATGATGTCCTGTTCGATGGTCCTCACGATGCGCGCAAGCCTCTCCTGGGGAGACGGCGCACTCTGGGCCGCGCTGACGATGGCCTGGGCTTCGATGGCGCTGGGGTCGCAATGACCACTCGCGCGTTCGTCGATGAGAGACGCCTGGTTTAGTCGATCCATCTTGCGTCCTCCGGAGCGCTGCCACTCGGGACGGGACCCGGGGGTAGCACGCGCGCCTTACTGCGGTTACTGCTGAAAGTCAGGCTCGCCAGTGTAATGACAGCGCGTTGACGCGCGTTGCCGCGGTATTGCGTCACGGCCTTCACTGGTGCAACCCGACTTTCATGTGTATGCCCATTGAGCGTCAAGCATCGTAAACCCACAGTGAGCGCAGGTTAGTGTCAACCGGGGCTGACGTCAACCCGGGTTGACATCCCTGTCAGGGCCGCCTAGATTCGCAGCATGCCCAGACCCCAGCTTCCTGCCCAAGGCCTGTACACGCCAGAAGAGCGCGTCCGCCGCGACGCTTCCAAGTGGACTTTGGTGCAGGGCCTGTTGGCCCCGATTCAATTCCTGGTCTTTCTGGTCAGCCTGGCCCTGGTGCTGCGATTCCTGGCCACCGGCGAAGGCCACCAGGCAGCCACGATCTCGGTGGTGGTGAAGACGCTCACGCTCTACACCATCATGGTCACCGGCTGCATCTGGGAGAAGGACGTCTTCGGCGTCTGGCTCTTTGCCCCCGCCTTCTACTGGGAAGACGTGTTCAGCATGCTGGTGCTGGCCCTGCACACCGCCTACCTGGTGGCGGTGTTCACCGGCTGGCTCACGCCGCGGCAGCAAATGCTGCTGGCCCTGGCCGCCTACGCCACCTATCTCGTCAATGCCGGGCAGTTCATCTGGAAGCTGCGCATGGCCCGTCTGCAGGCCGCGCGCAGTGGCGCGGGCACCGCTGGAGTTGCTGTATGAACGCCGTCATCGACATCAAGCCGCTGGCGGCTTCCCCGGCCCTGGGCTGCGCCGACGCCCCCGTGCTGAAGGAACGTGGTCAGCGCGAGGTCTTCTGCGGCCTGACCGGCATCATCTGGCTGCACCGCAAGATCCAGGACGCGTTTTTCCTCGTCGTCGGTTCTCGCACCTGCGCCCACCTGCTGCAGTCGGCGGCTGGCGTGATGATCTTCGCCGAGCCACGATTCGCCACCGCCATCATCGACGAACGCGACCTGGCCGGCCTGGCCGACGCGAACGCCGAACTCGACCGCGTCGTCACCCGGCTGCTGGAGCGCCGGCCCGACATCAAGCTGCTGTTCCTGGTGGGTTCCTGCCCTTCGGAAGTCATCAAGCTCGACCTGTCGCGCGCGGCGCAACGCCTGAGCAAGAACTACGCGAACAGCGTGCGCATCCTGAACTACTCGGGCAGCGGCATCGAGACCACCTTCACCCAGGGCGAAGACGCCTGCCTGGCCAGCCTGGTGCCCGAGATGGCCGAAAGCCAGGCCCCGGCGCTGATGGTGGTGGGCGCGCTGGCCGACGTGGTCGAAGACCAGTTCAAGCGCCTGTTCGACGCGCTGGACATCGGCCCGGTGCACTTCTTCCCGCCGCGCCACGCGGCCGAGTTGCCGGCCATCGGCCCGAACACGCAGTTCCTGCTGGCCCAGCCCTTCCTGGCCGACACCGCACGCGTGCTGGAAGCCCGCGGCGCACAGCGTCTGTCGGCCCCGTTCCCGCTGGGCGTGGAAGGCACCACGGGCTGGCTGCAGGCTGCGGCCACCGCGTTCGGCGTGTCGCCGGCGCGCTTCGAGCAGGTCATTGCTCCCAAGCGCGAGCGGGCGCAGGGCGCACTGGCCCGCCACCGCGCCGCGCTGCAGGGCAAGCGCATCTTCTTCTTCCCCGATTCACAGCTGGAAGTGCCGCTGGCGCGCTTCCTCTCGCGTGAACTCGGCATGGGCCTGGCCGAAGTCGGCAGCCCCTATCTGCACCGCCAGCACCTGGCCGCCGAGATGGCGCTGTTGCCGGCCGATACCGTGCTGTCCGAAGGCCAGGACGTCGAACGCCAGCTCGACCGCTGCCGCGCCGCACAGCCCGACTTGGTGGTCTGCGGACTGGGCCTGGCCAACCCGCTGGAAAACGAAGGCTTCACGACTAAGTGGGCCATCGAACTGGTGTTCACGCCAATCCAGGGCTACGACCAGGCCGCTGACCTGGCCGAACTTTTCACCCGCCCGCTGACGCGCCGCACCAAGCTCGCAGCCTGAGGACCCGAGAATGCAGTTGACACTCTGGACCTACGAAGGCCCGCCGCACGTCGGCGCGATGCGCATCGCCACCGCCATGCAGGACGTGCACTACGTGCTGCACGCGCCCCAGGGCGACACTTACGCCGACCTGCTGTTCACGATGATCGAGCGGCTGAAGAAGCGTCCGCCCGTCACCTACACCACCTTCCAGGCCCGTGACCTGGGCAGCGACACCGCGCAATTGTTCCAGACCGCTGCCGCTGAAGCCTACGAACGCTTCAAGCCCGCCGCGATGCTGGTGGGCTCGTCGTGCACCGCCGAGCTGATCCAGGACGACCCGGGCGGCCTGGCGCGCGCGCTGCAGCTGCCGGTGCCGGTGGTGCCGCTGGAGCTGCCTTCGTATCAGCGCAAGGAAAACTACGGCGCCTCGGAAACCTTCTACCAGCTGGTGCGCGCGCTGGCCGGCCCCAACGCGCCGGCACCGGGCACGCAGCGCCCCGCACGCCCTGACGGCACCGCCCCCAGTTGCAACATCCTGGGCCCCACCGCCCTGGGCTTCCGCCACCGGGACGACGTGCGCGAAATCGTCGGCCTGCTCGAACAACTGGGCATCGAGGTGCGTGTGGTCGCACCGCTGGGTGCCACGGTCGACGAGCTGCGGCACCTGGGCGAGGCCGACTTCAACGTCGTGCTCTACCCCGAGGTGGCCTCGCAGGCCGCGAGCTGGCTGCAGCGCATGTTCGCGCAGCCCTTCACGCGTGTCGTGCCCATCGGCGTGGGCGCCACCACCGAGTTCATCCGCGAAGTACGCGGGCTGGCCGGTCTGGACGCCGAAGCGCCTTTGCCCGATGCGCTGTCGAATTCAACCTGGTATTCGCGCTCGGTCGATTCCACCTACCTCACCGGCAAGCGCGTGTTCGTGTTCGGCGACGCCACCCACGCCATCGCCGCGGCGCGCGTGGCGCACCAGGAGTTTGGCTTCACCGTCGTCGGCCTGGGCACCTACAGCCGCGAGTTTGCGCGCGACGTGCGCGAAGCCGCCAAGCTCTACGGTGTCGAAGCCCTGATCACCGACGACTACCTGGAAGTCGAAGCCAAGGTGGCCGAATTGCAGGTGGAACTGGTGCTGGGCACGCAGATGGAGCGACATATCGCCAAGCGACTGGGCGTGCCCTGCGCGGTGATCTCGGCCCCCGTGCATGTGCAGGATTTCCCCGCGCGCTATTCACCGCAGATGGGCTTCGAAGGTGCCAACGTGCTTTTCGACACCTGGGTGCACCCGCTGATGATGGGCCTGGAAGAACACCTGCTGACCATGTTCCGCGGCGATTTCGAGTTCCACGACGGCGCCGCCGCCTCGCACCTGGGTCGCAGCGGCGGCCCGCAGGCTGCCAAGGCCGAGATCGCGGTCGCAATCCCCGCCACAGCCTCCGCTTCGCCTGCTGCTGAAGCAGCCCCGGCCGCCGTGGCCGTGGGCGCAGCCGCCTGGGCCGCCGAGGCCACCAAGGAACTTCAGAAGATCCCGTTTTTCGTCCGCGGCAAGGCACGCCGCAACACCGAACGCTTTGCGGCCGAACGCGGCCTGGCACACATCACCGTGGAGACGCTCTATGACGCCAAGGCGCACTTTGGGCGCTAGCGTGCCGGCCGGCGCAGTGCCGGTGGCAGCGCACACGCCCATCCGCGTGGTGCTGGTGACGATGGACACCCACGCCAGCACGGCCATGGAGCATTCGCGCGCGCTGCTCGCCCACGAACTGCCCGGCCTGCGCCTGAGCCTGCACGCTGCCAGCGAGTTCGCAGGCAACGAAGCCGCGCTGGCACGCTGCGTGGCCGACATCGAGCAGGCCGACGTCATCCTGGTGACGATGCTCTTCCTGGAGGACCACTTCCTGCCCTTGATGCCCGCGCTGCAGGCGCGCCGCGAACACTGCGACGCACTGGTCTGCATCATGAGCGCGGCCGAAGTGGTGAAGCTCACGCGCATCGGCAACTTCGACATGGGCAAGCCCGCCAGCGGTGCCATGGCCCTGCTGAAGAAGCTCAAGCCTTCGTCCAAGGACAAGGACGGCAACGCCAAGCCGGCCACAGGCGGCGCCGCGCAGATGAAGATGCTGCGCCGCATCCCGCAGATGCTGCGCTTCATCCCGGGCACGGCCCAGGACGTCCGCGCCTACTTCATGACCATGCAGTACTGGCTGGGCGGTTCGCAGGAGAACATGCTCAACATGGTGCGCCACCTGGTGGACCGCGGCAGCGACGGCGAACGCCGTGTGCTGCGCGGCCTGGCCAAGGTGCCGGCGCCCACCGAATACCCGGAAATCGGCATCTACCACCCGCGCATGGGCACGGGCCTGGCCGACCGCCTGAGCGACGAGGCCAGCCGTCTGCCGATGCCCGCCGCCGCCGCGCAGGGCACGGTCGGCATCCTACTGCTGCGCAGCTATCTGCTGGCCGGCAATGCCGGCCACTATGACGGCGTCATTGCCGCGCTCGAAGCCCGCGGACTGCGCGTCGTGCCAGCGTTCGCTTCGGGCCTGGATTCGCGCCCGGCCATCGAACGCTTCTTCATGAAGGACGGCCAGGTCACGGTCGACGCCGTGGTCTCGCTGACCGGCTTCAGCCTGGTCGGCGGCCCGGCCTACAACGACGCCAAGGCAGCCGAAGACGTGCTGGCCAGCCTGGACGTGCCGTATGTCGCCGCCCACCCGGTGGAGTTCCAGACGCTCGACGTCTGGGGCGGCAGCGACCGCGGCCTGCTGCCGGTGGAAAGCACCATCATGGTGGCCATCCCCGAACTCGACGGCGCCACCGGCCCCATCGTCTTCGGTGGCCGCGCCGGCGCACCGGGTGTCACCTGCCAGGGCTGCAGCCACAACTGCACCTTCCAGGCCACCGACAACGCCCAGGACATGCAGAGCTGCCCCGAGCGCGCCCACATGCTGGCCTCCCGCGTGGCCAAGCTGGTAGCGCTGCGCCGCAGCCAGCGCGCCGCCCGCAAGGTGGCCGTGGTCATCTTCAACTTCCCGCCGAACGCCGGCAATGTCGGCAGCGCCGCCTACCTGTCGGTGTTCGAATCGATGTTCCACACCCTGGCTGGCATGAAGGCCCAGGGCTATACGGTGGAGATGCCCGCCAGCATCGACGCCCTGCGTGAAGCGGTGCTGCACGGCAACGCCGCCCAGTACGGCGCCGACGCCAACGTGCACGTGCTGATTCCGGCCGACGAACACGTCAGGCGCGAGCGCTGGTTGCAGGAGATCGAAGCCCAGTGGGGCCCGGCGCCGGGCAAGCAACTCAGCAACGGCCAGGGTATTTTCGTGCTGGGCCGGCAGTTCGGCAACGTGCTGGTGGCGGTGCAACCGGCCTTCGGCTACGAAGGCGACCCGATGCGCCTGCTGTTCGAAAAGGGCCTGACACCCACGCACGCCTTCTCGGCCTTCTACCGCTACCTGCGCGAGGACTTCGCGGCCCACGCGGTGCTGCACTTCGGCACCCACGGCGCGCTGGAGTTCATGCCCGGCAAGCAAAGCGGCATGTCCGGCAACTGCTGGCCAGACCGCCTGATCGGCGACCTGCCGAACGTGTATCTGTACGCCAGCAACAACCCCAGCGAAGGCGCCATCGCCAAGCGCCGCTCGGGTGCCACGCTGATCAGCTACCTGACGCCGCCAGTGGCCCAGGCCGGCCTGTACCGCGGCTTGATCGAGCTCAAGAGCAGCATCGAACGCTGGCGCGGCATGGCACCCACGGCCGCCGAACGTGCCGACGTCGCCACGCTGCTGCAGACCCAGGCCGCCGCGCTGAACCTGTGCGAGGCCGAACCCGCCTGGAACATCGGCACCGGCAGCCATTCCGGCGGCCAGGCCGACCAGGCCGTGCTGAAGCTGTCCGAGCAGATGCTGGAGCTGGAATACACGCTCATTCCGCACGGCCTGCACGTCACCGGCCGCGCACCCTGCGCCGCCGAGCGGGTAGACATGCTGCTGGCCATGGCCGACGCTGGCCACGGCCGCACGCTGGACCGTGCCGTGGTGCAGGCCCTGGTCGACGGCCACGGTGTCGACCACGCCATCCGCACCGGCAAGCTGTCCGACGACAGCAGCACCCGGGAACTGCTCAGCGAACTGGCTGGCTACGGCGTGTTGCTGGCCCAGGACACCGAAGTCGATGCCATCCTGCACGCGCTCGACGGCCGCTTCACGCGCCCGGCCCCGGGCGGCGACATCCTGCGCACGCCGGCAGTGCTGCCCACCGGCCGCAACCTGCACGGCTTCGACCCCTTCCGCATTCCCAGCGCCTTCGCGGTGAAAGACGGCGCGCAGCAGGCGCAGCGCCTGATCGACCGCTATCGCGCCGACGGCAACCCTCTGCCTGAATCGATCGCGATGGTGCTGTGGGGCAGCGACAACCTGAAGAACGAAGGCGCGCCCATCGCCCAGGCGCTGGCGCTGATGGGCGCCCTGCCCCGCTTCGACAGCTATGGCCGCATCGCTGGCGCCACGCTGGTGCCGCTGGCAGAGCTGGGACGTCCGCGCATCGACGTCGTGATCACGCTCTCGGGCATCTTCCGCGACCTGATGCCGCTGCAGATCAAGCTGCTGGCCGAGGCCGCCTGGCTGTGCGCCAGCGCCGACGAGCCGGTGGAACAGAACTGGATTCGCAAGCATGCGCTGGACTACCAGCGCGAACACGGCTGCACGCTGGAGATTGCTGCGCTGCGCGTCTACGGCAACGCCGAAGGCGCCTACGGCTCCAACGTCAACAACCTCGTCGAGAACGGCCGCTGGGCCGCCGAGGAAGAGCTGGCCGAGACCTATTCGCGCCGCAAGGGCTTCGCCTACGGCCGCACCGGCCGCGCGGTGCAGCAGACCGCACTGCTGCAAAGCGTGCTGGCCGACGTGCAGCTCACCTACCAGAACCTGGACAGCGTCGAGCTGGGTGTGACCACCGTCGACAACTACTTCGACACGCTGGGCGGCATCACCCAGGCGGTGAAGCGGGCCAGGGGTGGCGCCACGCCGCCGGTCTACATCGGCGACCAGACCATGGGCGACGGCGCGGTGCGCTCGCTGCAGGAACAGGTGGCGCTGGAAACACGCACCCGCATGCTCAACCCGAAGTGGTTCGAAGGCATGCTGGAACACGGCTACGAAGGTGTGCGCCAGATCGAGGTCCACGTGACCAACACGATGGGCTGGAGCGCCACCACCGGTCAGGTTCAGCCCTGGGTCTACCAGCAGCTGACCGAGACCTTCATGCTCGACCCCGAGATGCGCGAGCGTCTTGCCAAGTTGAACCCCACCGCGTCGGCCCGTGTGGCCAACCGGTTGATCGAAGCCTTCGATCGGAAGTACTGGACGGCCGACGCCCAGACGATCGAAGCCCTGCGCCGGGCCGGTGAAGAGTTGGAAGACCGCCTCGAAGGCGTTGTCGAAGGAGTCGTTGTATGAGTGAAGTTGCTTCCATCCCTGTGGCCGGCATCCGCCGCGGCCCCGCCCCCACCTCGCGCGGCCTCGACGGCGAAGGCAGCGT
>LNET01000126.1 GCA_001464055.1 Burkholderiales bacterium Ga0077543 | reverse complement strand
CCCAAGCACGACAGCACCTTCACGCTGACGAAGAAGATGCTGCCCACCGTCATCGACGTGCTGGAAACGGTCGACTTCCACCCCGAGGAACTCCGCGTAGAAGACTTCGTCTTCCCGGGCTACAACGGGGTCATGTGTGTCGAAGCAGGCGGCCCCCCCGCCGGAACCGGTTGCGGCGGCTACGTCGTCGGCCAGACCGTGAAGCTGCTGAAGGAACACCATCTGCTCGAAGACACCGACGTGGTGATCTTCGACGTGCTGGGCGACGTGGTCTGCGGCGGTTTCGCCGCCCCCCTGCAGCACGCCGACCGCGCGCTCATCGTCACCGCCAACGACTTCGACTCGATCTTCGCGATGAACCGCATCGTGCAGGCCATCGGCGCGAAGGCGAAGAACTACAACGTGCGCCTGGGTGGCGTCATCGCCAACCGCAGTGCCGCCACCGACCAGATCGACAAATACAACGACAAGATCGGCCTGAAGCTGGCCGCCCACTTCCCGGATCTCGACGTCATCCGCCGCAGCCGCCTGAAGAAGAGCACGCTGTTCGAGATGGAGACCTCACCCGAGCTGGAAGCGGTGAAGAAGGAATACATGCGCCTGGCCGCCGCCCTGTGGCTGGGTTCGGAGCCGCTGAGCGCGGTGCCGATGAAGGACCGCGACATCTTCGACCTGCTGGGCTTCGATTGAACCGCGACAAGCCCATGAACAACCCCACCTACACCACCCGCCGCGGCGAACTGGAACAGTACTTCGACCGCACTGCGGCGCAGGCCTGGGCCCGGCTCACGTCCACCGCGCCAGTGGGCCGTGTGCGCGCCACCGTGCGCGAAGGCCGCGACCGCATGCGCAACACACTGCTGTCCTGGCTGCCCGAAGACCTGCGCGGTCGTCGCGTCCTCGACGCCGGCTGCGGCACGGGTGCGTTGGCAGTGGAAGCCGCCCGCCGCGGTGCCGAGGTCGTGGCCATCGACCTGTCGCCCACGCTGGTGGGGCTGGCGCGTGAACGCCTGCCTGAATCGCTGGGCGCGGGCTCGATCGATTTCCGCAGCGGCGACATGCTCGACCCGGCGCTGGGCGAATTCGACCACGTGGTCGCGATGGACTCGCTCATTCACTACCGTGCCAGCGACATCGTCGCGGCCCTCTCTCGGCTGGCGTCGCGCACCCGCCATTCCATCGTTTACACCGCAGCGCCGCGCACCCCGGCGACGATGCTGATGCTGGGCGTGGGCCGACTGTTCCCGCGCGGCGACCGCTCCCCCGCCATCGAGCCCGTGGCGCCCGAGACCCTGCAGCAGCTGATGGTGGCCGACCCGTCGCTTGCGCACTGGCAGACCGGTCGATTCGAGCTGATCACCGGCGGCTTCTACAAGTCGCAGGCGCTGGAGTGGAAGCGCCCGTGAAGCCCCTGGCCAGCAGCCGCATCCGCAGCCCGATGTCCCCGGGGCTGGAAGCGCTGGCGCGGCAGTGGGTGCCACGCCTGCTGCCGTTTGCCGACGCCGCGAGTGCCGACCTGCCTTTGGGCCGCCTGCTGCGCCTGAGCCTGTTCCAGGTGTCGGTGGGCATGGCCGCGGCGCTCATGGTGGGCACGCTGAATCGCGTGATGATCGTCGAGCTGCACATGGCCGCCTGGCTGGTGGCCCTGATGGTGGCGCTGCCGCTGCTGGCCGCACCCTTCCGCGCCTTCATCGGTTTCCGCAGCGACCACCACGCCTCGGTGCTGGGCTGGAAGCGCGTGCCCTATCTGTGGATGGGCACGCTGCTGCAGTTCGGCGGGCTGGCGATCATGCCGTTTGCGCTGCTGGTGCTCACGGGCGAAGGCCAGCTGGGCATGGCCTGGCTGGGCCATCTGGCCGCCGGCCTGGCCTTCCTGCTGGTCGGCGCCGGTCTGCAGACCACGCAGACCGCCGGCCTGGCGCTGGCCACCGACCTGTCCAGCGAAGAAGCGCGGCCGCGCGTCGTGGCCCTGATGTACGTGATGCTGCTGGTGGGCATGGTGGCCGGCGGCTTCGTCGCCTCGGCCCTGCTGGCCGACTTCAGCGACAAGAAGCTGGTGCAGGTGGTGCAGGGCGCCGCGCTGCTGACGGTGGTGCTGAACCTGTTCGCGGCCTGGAAGCAGGAACCGCGCAACAAGACGCGGCGCCTGAAGGGCGACCCCCAGCCTGCCTTTCTGCCGCAGTGGCGCGCATTCATCGCACAGCCCCGTGCCCGCCGCTTCCTGTGGGCCACGGGTCTGGGCACGGCGGCGTTCAACATGCAGGACATCGTGCTCGAACCCTACGGCGGCGAGATCCTGGGCCTGAGCGTCAGCGCCACCAGCGCGCTGACCGCGGTGATGGCCTGCGGCGCGCTGCTGGCCTTCGCGTTGTCGGCCCGCTTTCTGATGCGCGGTGCCGACCCCATCCGCGTGGCGGCCTTCGGCGCGGTCATCGGCCTGCCGGCGTTTTCCGCCGTCATCTTCGCGGCGCCGGCGGAAGCCGCCTGGATGTTCCGCACCGGCACCTTCTTCATCGGTTTCGGCAGCGGTCTGTTTGCCGTCGGCACGCTCACGGCGGCCATGGCCCTGGAAAGCAAGCGCCACATCGGCATGGCCCTGGGCGCCTGGGGTGCGGTGCAGGCCAGCGCCGCAGGCCTGGCCGTGCTGACGGGCGGCGCACTGCGCGACGCCGTCGACCACCTGGCCATGAGCGGCTGGCTCGGTTCGGTGCTGCAGACCCCGGTCACCGGCTACGGCACGGTGTACCACCTGGAAATGTTGATGTTGTTTGCAGCCCTGGTGGCGATCGGACCGTTGGTGAGGCGCCAGTCGCCGCAGCGGGCCGCCATCCACACGGGCAATCGTTTCGGCCTGGCCGATCTACCCGGCTAGATCCATCCAGCCGTTTTCAAGGAGAAAATTCATGGGCACTGGTGCCATCACCCAATACGTCGACGTCGCGCAGCTGGTGCTGTACGCGTTCTGGATCTTCTTTTTCGGGATCATCTATTACCTCGTGCGCGAAGGTCACCGCGAGGGCTACCCGATGGAGACCGAATCCGGTCGCGGCCAGATCACCGGCTGGCCCATGCCCCAGCCAAAGACCTACTTGCTGCCCGACGGCAGCGAGTTCTCGGTTCCCAACGACAAGGTCAGCCCGCAGAAGCTGATGGCCGAGCCGTCGCATGGCTGGATCGGCGCACCGATGCAACCGGTCAACGCCAACCCGATGCTCGACGGCGTGGGCCCGGGCGCATGGGCCGACCGCGCCGACGTTCCGGACATGACCAGCCATGGTCACCCCCGCCTGCAACCCCTGCGCTTTTCCCCCGACTTCACCGTCAACGCCAAGAACAGCGACCCACGCGGCGTGCCGGTGATCGGCGCCGATGGCGTGGTGGGTGGCACGGTCAGCGACCTCTGGATCGACCACAGCGAAAGCCAGTTCCGCTACCTGGAAGTGAAGCTGCCCGACGGTTCGCGCAGCGTGATGCTGCCGGTCAACTTCGCGCGCATCAAGTCGGATGTCGTGCAGGTGCGGTCGATCATGGGCCACCAGTTCGCCCAGGTGCCGGGCCTCAAGCGCGAAGACCAGATCACCTTCCTCGAAGAGGAAAAGGTCATGGCGT
Organism: Burkholderiales bacterium Ga0077543; assembly: GCA_001464055.1. GTDB lineage: Bacteria > Pseudomonadota > Gammaproteobacteria > Burkholderiales > Burkholderiaceae_C > Rubrivivax. The sequence goes on along the minus strand of LNET01000126.1, from coordinate 13,142 downwards.
ACTACGGCGCCGGAACCCTGTACGCCGACCCGCAGCGTGCCGAGCCGCTGATCTGACCCCGACCCCCAGCAACGCGCGCTTATCAAGGAGTACCGCATGAAAGCCGTCCGCAAGCCCAGCCCCGGCCACCGCCACAGCCTGGGACATGAACACGAATTCGAACCCCAGCATGGCCTTCCAGAACTGCTGCCACCCGGCGAAAAGCTGCTCTGGCAAGGATCGCCAGAGTGGAAGGCGTTGGCGGTGGAGGTCTTCCACGCGCGCAAGCTGGCGTTCTACTTCGCCATCATCCTGGTGCTGCGCGCCGTGTTCGTGGTGGCCGACGGTGGCGGTCTGCTCGACGTCGTGAAGAGCTGGGCCTGGCTCGCCCCGATGGCCGGCATTGCCCTCGGCATCATGCTGGTGCTGGCCCGTCTGGCCGCAGGCACGACGGTCTACACCATCACCGACCGCCGCGTCATCATGCGCATCGGCATCGTGCTCACGGTGGCCTACAACCTGCCCTTCAAGCGCATGGAGGCTGCCGGCCTGCTGTTGCGCGGGAAGGACGGCCACGGCGACCTGCCGATCACCCTGAAGAAGGGCGAGCGCATCGCGATTCTCCAGCTGTGGCCGCATGCCCGGCCCTGGCATCTGGCTCGGCCGCAGCCCATGCTGCGCGGTCTGAAGGACGCCCGTCAGGTGGGCCAGGTGCTGGCCGCCGCGTGGCAGGCCGCGCAGGACGAACTGGAGCTGCCAGCCGCGGTTCGTGCCGATCAGCGCCCGGAACAGCGCAGCGAGCCCCGCGGCGCCTCGGCCGGCCTGCCCCGCGCCCAGGCGGCCTGAGTACCGGGCTCACTGCCATGTCTGCCCTGATGAACAAGTCCGCACCCGAAGCCCTGCCGCGCAAGGCCGTGATGGGGCTGGGCCTGCTGCTGCTGGCCACCCTGGTCAGCGTGGCGGCCGTGCGCCTGTCCGGGACCGAGATCCGCGCTCCTGACGCCCCGACCGCCGCGCAACGCAGCCTGCGTTTCGAAGACGGCGTGGACGGCAGCGTCAAGGTGCTCGACGCCCGTACCGGTGCGCACATCGACAGCGTCGCTGGCGAGGCCGGCTTCCTGCGCGGTTCGCTGCGCGCACTGGTGCGCGAACGCAAGCTGCGCGGCATCGGTTCCGGGCCGGCCTTCGAGCTGATCGCCCGCACTGACGGCCGCCTGACCTTGCTGGACCCTGCCACCGGAGAACGCCTGGACCTGGAGTCCTTCGGCCCGACCAATTCCGCCGTATACCGCCGCTGGCTCCAGCCCAGCCCGGTCACATCACCCGTTTCGCAGTAAGGAAACCGCCATGAACACAGCCACCCTGGACACCATCAAGTCGTCGGAAGACGCGGCCCGCAAGGCCAAGACCGAGACGATGCTGACCCCGCGCTTCTACACCACCGACTTCAAGGCCATGGACGCCTTGAACGTCGAGCCCGTGCGTGCCGACTGGGACGCCATGATGGCCGAGTACGAAGGCGACAACAACCACGACCACTTCCAGCGCACGCCAGAGTTCGCCACCGAAGTGGAAGAAGTGTTCAGCAAGGTCAGCCCGGAACTGCGACAGGAATTCCTGGAATTCCTGATCAGCAGCGTGACCAGCGAATTCAGCGGCTGCATCCTCTACAACGAGATCCAGAAGAACATCAGCAACCCCGACATCAAGGCCCTGATGCGCTACATGGCGCGCGACGAATCACGCCACGCCGGCTTCATCAACCAGAGCCTGAAGGACTTCGGCATCGGCCTCGATCTGGGCGACCTGAAGCGCACGAAGAAGTACACCTACTTCAAGCCGAAGTACATCTTCTACGCCACCTACCTGTCGGAAAAGATCGGCTACGCGCGCTACATCACCATCTTCCGCCAGCTCGAACGCCATCCGGAAAAGCGCTTCCACCCGATCTTTCGCTGGTTCGAGCGCTGGTGCAACGACGAATTTCGCCACGGCGAGAGCTTCGCGCTGATGATGCGGGCGCAACCGCACCTGCTGCGCGGCGGCAACCTGCTGTGGATCCGCTTCTTCCTGCTGGCGGTGTACGCCACGATGTACGTGCGTGACCACACCCGGCCGATGTTGAAGGCCGCGATGGGCCTGGACCCGACCAGCTACGACTACGAGGTCTTCCGCATCACCACGGAAATCAGCAAACAGGTCTTCCCGATCTCGCTGGACACCGACGCCCCGGCCTTCCGCGCCGGGCTGGACCGGCTGTTCCAGCTGCAGCTGCGGATCGACGCTGCCAAGGCCCGGGGTGGCGTGATGGGCAAGCTGGCCCAGGCCGGCCTGGCCGCCCAGGCCGCGCTGACCTTCGGCCGCCTGTTCTTCATGCCGGTGAAGCGCCACGACCTGCCCGTGCAGGTCCGCGTGGCCCCGGCCTGGTGAATGCGGCCCCCGTGACAGCGTGATTGAAGCGATGAGCAGTCCCTGGGTCGCGATCGGCTTTGCCGTGTTCATGTGGTGGTTCTGCACCGGCATCGTGCTGTTGCTGGACAACCTGCCCCGCACCACCTTCCGCTGGAGCCTGTTCCTGTCGTCCGTGCTGGGCGTGGCGGCCCTGTTCGGGCTGGCCCATACCGCCGACCAGACCAGCCTGGCCGGGGCCTACTGCGCCTTCACCTGCGCGCTGCTGGTCTGGGGCTGGCATGAACTGAGCTTCCTCACCGGCTGGATCACCGGCCCGCGGCGCACGCCATTGGCGGCCGGGGTCGACGGCTGGCCGCGCCTGCGTGCGGCGGTGGCGGCCATCCTGTGGCACGAAATTGCCATCCTGGCGGTGGGGGTGCTGATCGTGGCCATCACCTGGGGGCAGCCCAACCAGGTCGGCACCCTCACCTTCGTGCTGCTGTGGGTGATGCGGGTCAGCGCCAAGTTCAACCTGTTCCTGGGCGTGCGCAACCTCAGCGAAGAATTCCTGCCGGCGCACCTGGCTTACATGGGGAGTTTCTTCCGCCGCCGGAACATGAACGCGCTGCTGCCCTGGTCGGTCATTGGCGGCATCGCCTGGTTCGCGCTGCTGCTGGTCGGCCTGCAGGCGCCCGGCGTCAGCGCCGCCGAAGTCGTCGGCACCACGCTGGTGGCCACGCTGCTGGTGATGGCGGTGGTGGAACACCTGTTGCTGGTCCTGCCGCTGCCCTCCACTGCCCTTTGGCGCTGGGCCATGCGGCGCCCCGCCACGGCACCCGACAGCCTGCCAGGCGCGGCGCTGCCGGAAGCCGCACCGATCCCCGCTCGCTGAGAACAAGGCAACGCCCATGAATCAACTCGCCAGCCTGCTGAGCCGCACTTCATCGTCCGCCCTCGGCGCGTCATCGGTTCCTGCGAACCATGACCTGCAGGCCCACGACCGCCTGCGCGTGCTGATGCGCGGCGGCTCCAAGTCCTTCTTCGCCGCCTCGCTGATGCTGCCGGCCCGTGTGCGGGCGCCGGCCACTGCCCTGTATGCCTTCTGCCGGCTGGCCGACGATGCCATCGACCTGGGCACCGACCCGGCGGCCGCGATGACCGACCTCGTGCACCGGCTCGACGCGATCTACGACGGCCGGCCACGCGCCATCGATGCCGACATCGCCCTGGCCGGCGTGGTGCACCGCCACGCCATTCCTCGTGCCCTGCCCGACGCCCTGCTCGAAGGCTTCCTTTGGGACACCCAGCAGCGCTGCTGTGAAACCCTGGCCGACACCGAAGCCTATGCCGCCCGCGTGGCGGCCACGGTCGGCGCGATGATGTCGCTGGTGATGGGTGCCGCCAGCCCGACCGCACTGGCCCGCGCCTGCGACCTGGGCGTGGCCATGCAGCTGACGAACATCGCCCGCGACGTGGGTGAAGACGCCCGCGCCGGCCGCCTTTACCTGCCGCGCCAGTGGCTGCGCGAAGCCGGCGTCGACATCACCGGCTGGATGGCCCGGCCCGCATTCAACACCGCCATCGCCAGTGTCGTCGAACGTCTGCTGGACCACGCCGACATGTTGTACCAGCGGTCGGAACACGGCATTGCCGAACTGCCACGCGACTGCCGCCCGGCAATCCGCGCCGCTCGCCTGGTCTACGCCGAGATCGGCGACCAGCTGCGCCGCGAAGGCCTGGATTCGATCAACCGGCGTGTCGTCGTCAGCAAGCAGCGCAAGCTGGCGCTGATGGCCCGCGCCGCAGGTGCCGCCATGTCCAGCAGCGGCCAGGCCGGGGCGACACTGCCCGTATTGCCAGCAGTCCAGTTCCTGGTCGATGCGGCCGCCTGCACGCCCAAGCCGCTACCGGGTAGCCGCCGTCCGCTGGGCGAGCGCCTGGGCTGGGTGATTGCGCTGCACGAGCGCGAGGCCATCGCCCGCCAGGAAGCCCGTGGCTTGCTGAACTGAGCCCGCGCGGCCGCCCGCGTGTCGGACAACCTGCCCATCATCCTGATCGAGTTGGTGCTGGTCTTCGGCGGCGTGCTGGCGTTCGGCTGGTGGCAACTGCGCTCGGTGCGGCGCGATCGCGAACAGGCAGCAGCCCGGCGCGAAAGCGAGCGGGCGCTGCAAGCCAAATCCGACACGGGTGCCCCCGACGACGACGAGCGGCGCCCCTGAAACCTGCCGACACAGCTACCATTCCAGCCATGGCGGAGACAATCCTTGCACTGACGGGCGCAGCAGTCTGCTTGGGCTTGCTCGTGCACATGTTCCTGCCCCCGGTGTGGCGCAACCGGGTCGACGCCGGTGCCCGTCGCTTCTGGACGCGCCTGCGCACCCGCCGCGGTGGCGCACCTCGCCCTGCCCGCCGGAGCGACCTGCGTGCGGCCAACAAGCCCCGCATCGAGGAACGCCGCGGCGAGCGCAAGACTGAACGCGAGGTCCTGCAAGCAGCCGAACTCGAAGCCCAGGACGTGATCGAGCGGGCTCGCCGCCAGGCGCGCGAGGGTAAACCCGTTGCACGCGACGGCAACGTCTACCGGCCCGACGCCTTCAAACCCCGCCCGCCGCACGACAAGCTGCACTGAGCCGCCAGGCCTGGCCGGCTGGCGACTGCAGGAACTAGCTGCGCCGGGGCATGCGCCAGGGCAGCATGCAACGCACTGGCAGGGACACCAGCCGGGGCACGTTCAAGGTTTCGTGGACCGAGGTCACTTGCTCTCCGAAAAGGCTGCTTTGCAGCACCGAGCGCACGTAAAAGGGCGTGTCCTCGAGCGTCTGCGTCACCCGGGCAGGCGCACCAGGGTCGCTGCGCATGGTCCGGCCGATGCGCCAGGCCGTGCGCGGCAGGGCCTGGCGCGGTGGCGGCTCGAAGGATTCGCTGCGGCCGTCGGGGTGGAAACGCTGGGTGATGACGCGGTCGCCGCCCTGCTTCTGGCGCACGTCGTAGATCACCGCGGTGCTGCCGTCGGCCAGCAGGCCGCGCGACCAGTCCCATTCGGTGAAAGGCCGGTCGATGGGCTCGTCGCCTTCGTTGCTGTCCAGGTAGCCGTCGCCCGACCAACTCAAGCCGGGACGATCCAGCTTCACCTCGACCCGCGAACAGGGCGCGATCGGGCCCCAGCGGTGGCGCCCACCGTCGTCCAGCGGGGCATTGAACCGGCTCAGCGCCCGCGGCCAGACACGTACCGTGCCGTCCACCCGCTGCGGCAGCGGCACGCCCACTTCGTGCAGGTCGAAGACCAGGCTCTGGCCGTCCCAGCGCAGGCTGCTCGGGCCCACCGTGAAGCTGCTGGCCGTCCGCTGCACGTGTCGCTGGCCGCGCTCGGTCATCGTCCAGCGGCGAACGCCGCGGCCGTACAGGGCCACATTGATGCTGCAGAAGTTGTCGGCCACAGCCGGCGCCCCCCCACGCGCCTGGCGGCGCTGGGCCCAGGCGTAGTAGCTGGAAAAGACACTGCCGACGAAGGCGATGATCGTCAGGCCATGGGCACCGTCGTCGCTGAGGGCGTCGAGATACCACCAGAGATATGCACCCGGCGCGACCGGCTGGTCGAATCGAGGTGCGCCAGCAGCGTCGCGGCCGCCAGTCGCCCCGACATCGCCGCCATCGGCACGCCCGGCCCCGGGTGCACGCTGCCCCCCGCCAGGAACAGGCCCGGAATCGCGCTGGCCGCCGAGGGGCGGCTGAACGAGGACATCCAGCCGTGGGTCGCTCGCCCGTACAGGGCCCCGCCCGTGGCCGGGAACAGCGTGTTGAAGCCCTGCGGCGTCGTGCGCACCGCCTGGTGTGGTTCCCACTGCAGGTTCAAGCCGCATTGGCGCAGCAGCGCCAGGCTCCGTTGTTCGCATGGGTCGGTCTCCAGGGGATCGAAGCTGCGCGCGCCGGCGCCGGCCGGCTGGTCGCCGTCGGCCGGGGCGTTGACCAGGCACAGCAGGCGCTCCGGTGCGCCGTCGCCACCGGCGGCCCGGGCGATTTCGTCGCGGTCTTGCGCGCAGACATACACCGTGCCCTGCCGCGGCAGCCTTTGCTGACGAAAGATGTCGTCGAATTCGCTGCGATAGTCCGCATCGAAGAATACGTTGTGGCGTACCAGCGGAAATCCGCTGCTGCGCGCCCGCAGCGCCCAGGTCACGGCCGACAGCGACCGATCCTTGCGGGCCGTAGGCGGCGTGGCCGGCCGTGCGGCTTCGCCCAGCAGGCCGCTGGCCAGCGCATGGGCGTCGCCATTGAAGACCACCGAATCGGCGGCCAGGGCCTGCCCGTCGGCCAGACGCACACCGCAGACACGGCCCTGGCGCACCAGGATTTCCTGCACCGCCTGGCCGCAGCGCATGTCCACGCCCTTGCGCTGCGCCAGACCGGCCAGCGCCAGGGCCACGGCATGCATGCCGCCTTCGACAGCCCAGACCCCGTCGAGCTCGACCTGGGCCACCAGCATCAGCGTGGCGGGCGCAGCCCAGGGTGACGCGCCACAGTAGGTGGCGTAGCGCCCGAACAACTGCTGCAGCCGCGCGTCGTGAAAGTGCCGACCCAGTGAGCGCCACAGGCTGGCGAACGGGCCCAGTCCGGCGAGCACGCCCAGCCCGCGCGGGCCCAGGTCCAGGCCCATGCTCAGCAGGCTGGGGCGTCCGGAACGAATGTACGGGCCTTCGAGCGTCTGGTAGACCTTCTTGGCCTGTGCGCAAAAGCCCAGGAAGCGCCTGGCCTCGGCCGGGCTGCTGAACCGGGCGATGGCGTCAGCGCTGCGCTGAAGATCGGCGAACAGGTCCAGCGTCTGAGCCTGGCCGCGCCAGGCGTGGCGCGCCAGCACCGACAGCGGCGCCAGTCGCAACTGGTCTTCCAGCTTCACACCGGCTTCGGCCAGGATCTGGTCGAACACCCAGCGCATCGTGAAGACGGTGGGGCCGGCGTCGATGGCGGCACCGTCCACCATCACCTGGCGCATCTTGCCGCCGGGGGCCGGGGCCGCGTCGACCAGCGTCACCGGCAGTCCGCGGCAAGCCAGCAACAAGGCGCTGACCAGGCCACCGATGCCCGCACCGACGACAACGACCCGGTGGTCCGACGGAAGGGCAGTGCCCGTCATGGCCCTTCGTACACCGTACCGTTCCAGCAACCGTACAGGGCCACGGGCACAAAACGCGCGAACATCGATTCCGAGAAGTAGCCCTCGCGCATTGCCGCACGGATGGCATCGAGGTGAGCACCGCTGCGCGCATAAGCGTCCATCGCACCCACGCTTTCCCACACGCTGAAGGTCGCCTGGCGCAACAGCGGCGCCTCACCCAGCCCCACTGCCAGCCAGCAGCCTGGCGCCTGCGCCAGCGACTGCTGCGCCGGCGGCGCCTTGCGCCAGAAGGCCAGGGCACGCCGCGGCTGAATGGAAGCGCGTGTCAATGCAGCAACCGGTACAGCACCCTGCGATGCCATGGGCGCGGGCGCGCTGGGCTGCAGCGTCTGGCCGCTCCATGCGCCACGGCTGGACCAGGCGCGCAGCTTGGCCACGCACAGTTCGGTGCTGCGTGCTCGAAAAGCCGCGAGCGTGGGCGACTTGGCGATGAAGCGGTCGGCTGCGGCCTCGTTGTCGAAGACTGCGAATACACCCTGCCGCGAGCGGCTGGGCCGCAGACCGAAACCGCCCTCGAAGCCGCTGCCCAGGGCCTTGGCGAAACGCAGCCCGGGAACACTGCGGAAGCTCTGGCCACCACGCATGATGCGCCACCAACCCCAGAGCCGCCACGCCGGTGCGACATCGGCAAGCAACAGCACCACGACTTCGTCACCGACCTGCGGCTCGGGGTTGCCGCTGACTCCGGTGGGCAGAGCCGCTGCAGCTGACACGCCAGGCGGAACCTCGGCCGCCTGGCTGACGCGGTAGGTCATGGCTTGCAACGACCCGACCGCACGGCGTCGGCTTACTTCAGCGTGACTTCGACGCGCCGCGCCACCGGATCTTCACCGGCGATGTTGGCTTCGGCCTGCAAAGGCTTGTCGAGCACGACGCGTTCGGCGGCAATGCCGGCAGCGGTGAGTGAATCGCGGACGTTCAGGGCACGGTTCTTGGCCAGTTCCTGGTTGCTTGCCAGGTCGCCAGAGGCCGAGTGATAGCCCGAGATCGTGACCTTGGTCGCCGGCTGCGCTGTCATCGTGGCCACCAGCTGGACCAGGCCCTTGGCCTGCTCGCCTTCAAGCGTGGCACTGCCGACGTTGAAGTACAGCACTGAACGCGTGGCCTCCGAAAGCGGCGGCGGCAGGCCATCGCCAGGCTTGGCATAGGACAGCAGTTCCGGGAAATCCTTGGCCATGGGCGCGCCATACAGCGGCTTGAAGGCTCCCTGGTGGCAACTGGCGCAGTTCACTTTCGCCACGTCACCGGTGGGGCCCTTGCGGTGCGCCGGGAAGACATCGGTCAGGCCGACCAGGTAGTCGTTGTTGACTTCGCGCACCATGCGGATGCCATGCCAGGCCGTCACCAGCTGCGGCGGGTTGCCGTCCCATTCGCCACCGATCTGCCGCGTGTTGTGACAGTAGGTGCAGTTCACACCCAGCGAAGTGCTGAAGTGCGTCATCAGGCCGAAGGTGTGCTCGGCCTGCTGGATGCTGCTGCGGTTGCCGGTGGGCAGGGCGGTGTTGCCATTGACGCGGATGGGTTTGGCCTCGAGCAAGTAGGGCGTGAACGGATCATTGGGCAGCGAACTGAGCGCCACCGTGCGGGCAGGCGTGTTCTGGCCGTTCAGGTTGCCGATGAAGTTCGACTTGCGGTCGGTCGTGTCGGCCGTGAACCAGATCTGCGCCGGCACCGGCTTGCCGCGGTGGCATGTGTAGCAGGTGACACCCGTGGCCGCCACGTGGGGCTTCCAGTCGGCGTTGATCTTCTGCGTCATCTGCAGCATGCGCCGCGCCACCACCTTCGTGTAGAGACTGTCATCGGCGAAGTTCTGCACGTTGTGGCAATAGGCGCAACCCTGCTCGGGCGAAACCCAGGCGGTGATGCTGGCCATGTGGCGGTTGAAGTTGGCCACGCTCAGGTCGCCCAGCACCTTGACGTTCTGGTACACCTGCCCGGCTTTCGGACCGTCATTGGATGCCAAGGGCCCAGGCGGGGCCGGCGGCTGGTTCTTCGGCACCTGTTCGGCCACGGTACGGGGGTTGTAGACCACCTCCATGCCGGTCCCCCTGTAACCGCGCTGAACGGGGTCGACGGGGGGACGTTCACAACCGGCCAGCAACAAGACAACTGCCGCCAAGGCTGCCGTGGTGAATCGTGTAATTCGGCTCATGTCACTTGGCTCCCTGGATCAGCGTGGCCGGATCGACCACCGTCGGGTAAAGGTCTGGATACGGGGGAGCAACGCCATGCTTGACAGCCCAGAGGTACCAGTTGTCGACCACCGTGCCGGTCAGCAGGATGCCAATGCCACCTGCCAGCGGACAGAGCACGGCAAACCACCAGGCCCAGCGGTGCACCGATTCCATCGTGGCGTTGAAGCCCATCGTCCAGCGCCAGAACAGGGCGGCACGCTCGCTTGCGGTACCGCGGTCGGTGATCTGCTCGATCTCGCGGTCACCGCCGTAGCGGCTGACGGCCAGGATCGTGGCGCCGTGCATCGCAAACAGCAGGGCTGAACCGTACAGGAAGGCGATGGAAAGCGCGTGGAAAGGGTTGTAGAACAGGTTGCCGTAACGCAGCGAGAAAGCGGCAGTCCAGTCCAGGTGCGGGAAGACGCCGAAGGGCACGGCCTCGCTCCAGCTGCCCATCAGCACCGGCCGGAAGAACCCGAGCACCAGGAACAGCCAGATGGCCGCAGCGAAGGCCCAGGCCACGTGCGTGCCCAGGCCGAGCGCACGGGCCCGGGTGTACATGCGCGTCCACCACAACAGGATCGACGTCGTCAGCAGCGCACCCGACAGCAGCCACCAGCCGCCTTCGTTCATCGGGGGGAAGCTCAGGCCGTAGGCCGGTGAAGGCGGGTCCAGCGACAGCCAGAACAGCTGGCGCACGAACTGCACCACGTCCCAGTTGACCTGGGCCAACATGTTGAAGCCCATGATATTGACGGCCAGGGTGCCCAGGATCAGCGAGGCCAGCCCCAGTCCGCCCAGATAGATCGGGCCGATCTGGGCGTTGCCGAAGCGGCCGATCCAGTGGATGTGCATCGGCTCCTTGCCGGTGCGCGGGCTGTTGCCGGGGCCCAGGGCGATGCCGGCCTCGGCCGGCCCGCTGGCCTGTACGGCGGTAAAGAGGTTTTGATATTCAACCATCATGATTGTTTGCTCCGGTGTTCTTGGTGCGTCACTGCAGAGGCCACTGCGACCAGATCGGCAGGTTCAGCCACCAGCCCCACCATTCCGGCCAGCTGCGGGTCCAGAACGGGCCGCTGATGACGATGCACACGGCACTGAAGAAGACCGCGGCCAGCGCCAGGAACAGGCCCAGGCGGTGAATGCCCAGCGAGCCAACCGAGTAGCCGATCGCGTCGCGGAAAAACGTGTCCTCGTGCTCAGGCGTCTTGACCAGTTCGCCCTTCTTGGGGTTGGTCGCCGAGAGGATCAGACCCCCGTGCATCGACAGGGCCAGCGTCGTCGTGAAGAAGAACGTGATGGCCAGCATGTGCGCCGGGTTGTAGTGGAAGTGCAGGTACTGATAACCGACGTTCGACACCCAGTCGAGGTGGCTGAAGATGCCGTAGGGGAAGCCGTGGCCCCAGGCACCGAGCAGCACCGGCCGGATCACCACCAGCGTGAAATAGGCAAAGATGGCGAAACAGAACGCCACCGGCACGTGGTAACCCATGCCCAGTTTTCGACAGATTTCAACTTCGCGCAGTGCCCAGGAGCCGAAGGCGCCGAGTGCACACACGGTAATGACCTGCCAGAGCCCGCCCTCGGCCAGCGGCGCGAGTCCCAGGCCATACGAGAGATCGGGTGGCGCAATATTGATCTGCCACAGATTCCAGGTCGGGCCCAGGGCCGCGCCCCACAAGATCAGGGCCGTGCCCAGCAGCGTGAAGAACAGCGTCGTGACGCCGAAAAATCCCACGTAAAACGGTCCGACCCAGAAGTCGAAGAGATCACCTCCGACCAGAGTACCCCCGCGGACGCGGTATTTTCTTTCAAAGCTCAGCATGGCCATGTCAATTCCTCCAACCCCGAAGCGCCGTCAGTCCGAGGCCTCGTGGCGAGTGTGTATTCGCTCAAATCTGCAATGGATTCTTCGGGACGGCGGGGTGGGCTTTTGGGGCCCAGCCCCGCGTACCGAATATCACCGGTACTGCTTTTCGAACAACTGTTACTTCGCAGCCGAACTCACTGCCGTGGGCAGTGGTGCGTTGGCGGAGGCAACTGCCGCTGTGCGCGGGCCGTCCATCCAGTTGAACTTGTTCGTGCTCAGCAAGATGAGGTGAATCATCGCCGCGAGACCGAACAGAAAAATACCTTGGGCGACCATCGTGCGCAACGGGTCGAACAAACGCCAGATTCTCCACATGTTTCCATGCTCCTAAGTTAGATGCGACATAAAGGTGTATACCGCTGCCTTCACACCGCCAAAAATGGACTTCACACCTTCGGCACCCGGCAACCAGGTTCGCCAATGCCAGCCCAGCAACTGCCCGAAGAGGGCAATGGCCAGAAACACCGTGAATCCCAGCGTGAAGATGAACCAGAAACTTCTGGACTCACCCACCATCAGGGGCCTGGGTATTGCTGTTTGGACTTGAGACATTTGGTTTCCCCTAGACTGGGTTTAAATCTTCAGGCGATCAGAGCCAGGGACGCCACACCCACACCAGGATGTGTGCAACGACGGCAATTGCCGTGAAGCCCACAAAACCCTGGATGTAGTAGGTGTGAAACTCTTGGGCCTCGTCGTCAGTGAGGCCCGAAATGGAGCCTTTTCTTTCAGCCATGGCTAATTTCCTTCCAAACCGGTCTTGCGACCGCGTGCGCACTAAGAGCCCGCGCACCATGGGCAGCCGCGGCGAGGTGCCGTGACGTTGGGGTGATGGAGCCACGCGCGTTCATGCGGGCTCCTTCTGAGTTGTTGGCGATCTGACGCCCAGGGACTTGAGAACCCGTTGCACCGTGACGCGGGCTTCTCCAGCGGCACGTGCATCGCGTTCTGTCTGGTCGCGCAATTGCTTGGCGGCCGAGATCTGCACCAGCACCGGTTGCTGCTGCACGTGTTCCTGCAGCGCGGCCTGTGCTTCGTCGTCCCAGGGCCGGGCATCGTTCTCGGTGCGATGGCCATGGGCTGCCGGTGTGGCCTCGACCTTGTCGAGCTCGGTGCCCAGCGGCAGGATGAAGAACAGCGCGTCGAACAGCGCGTTGCAGAATTCCTGCACGATGTAGGTGGCGCCGGCATAACCCATGAACGGCGTGCCTGTGTGCCGGCGGATGATCGCGCCTGGAAACGATGCTGCAATGAAGGTGGGCTTGGGCCCGTGTCCACCGCCTTGCGCCGACTTCTCGGCCAGGTACATGCGTTCGTTGTAGCTGCCGAACATCACCAGCGGGGTGTTCGTGTGCGTCATCTGGCGCACGCTTTCGCTGTCGGTCTTGTTGCCGGCCACGCGCGACACCGCGAAGTTGCAGGGCAAGCCCAGTTCGTCTTCCAGGAAGTGGCGGATGCCGCGGGCGTAGGTCTCGCCGGCCACCACCGCGAAGTTCGCGGTGCCGAAGAAGTCCTGCGTGACGCTGCGCCACAGGTCCCAGATCGGCTTGATCGT
>LNET01000125.1 GCA_001464055.1 Burkholderiales bacterium Ga0077543 | reverse complement strand
GGCTGCCCAACGGGAACACCATGTTGACTTCGGCGCCGATGCCCTGCACCAGGCGACGGATCTCGGCCAGGTCGCTGGGGCCGTTGAAGACGCCGTAGCTGGGGCCGATGATGTTCACGCGCGGCTTTTCACCGGCGGGGCGTTCGGCAAACGGCGTGCGCTGAGGCACCTTCTTCAGGCCGTAGCTGGTCCACAGCCAGTACATGGCGCGGTTGGCGCACTGCCACTGGTCTTCGTCGATGGTGCGCGGCAGGAAGCGGGCAATCGTCGTGCCTTCGGGCGTGACGCCGCCACCGATCATTTCCGAGATCGAGCCCGTCACCACCACGCTGGGCAGGTCGGGGTCGAGCGCGGCATGGGCACGCTTCATCGAACCCTCGGTGCCTTCGCGGCCCAGCTGTTCCTCGCCCAGGCCGGTGACGACGATGGGCAGTTCGTGCGGGGGCAGCGCGTCGGTGTAGTGCAGCACGCTGGTCACCGGCAGGTTCTCGCAGCCCACCGGGCCGTCGATGATGACCTGCAGGCCCTTGATCGCGGTGAAGACGTAGACCGCGCCCCAGTAACCGCCGGCGCGGTCGTGGTCGATGACGTAGGTTGGCTGGCTGGCCATCAGATCATCTCCTCGGCTTTACGCTTCTTGAGCATCTTGATGACCTGCCGCTTCGTTTCGGCACGGAACTCCGGCCGTTCGACAGGCTTTCCTTCCCAGACGCCGGCGCGGTCGCCGCTGCCGACGTCGCCGAAGAATTCGCGCATCTTGTTGAAGCGCTCGCGGTTGCCGATGGCCGCATTGATCACCTGGGCCAGCGATCCGGCGCCCATCGGGCCCATCAGCGGCCGGGCCGAGATCAGGTTGGTGAAGTACAGCGACGGGATCGCCGCTTCCTTCGCGGCCTGCACCACGGGCGTGGTGCCGATGGCGAGGTCGGGCTTGAACTCGCGGATGGCCTGGATGTCCTGCTCCAGGCTGGCGCGGTACTGCACATGCACGCCGCGGGCCTGCAGCCAGGCCAGGTCGGGCGCGCTCCAGGGCGTCTTCGGGCAGGCGGTGCCCACGTAAGGCACCTCGGCGCCGCTTTCGATCAGCAGGCGCGCCACCAGCAGTTCGCTGCCTTCGTAGCCGCTCACCGTGACTCGGCCCTTGATGGGGGTGCGCGCCAGCGCGGCCTTGATGGCGGGAAGCCACTTGTTCTTCGACGCATCGATCAGCGCCTGCGGCACGTTCGTGGCTTCGCCCACGGCCTGCAGCCAGTCTTCGGTGCCGTCGTAGCCCACCGGGGCCGACGCGACGATCTTGCGGCCGGCAGCGACGAACTCGCGCACGCTGGCGGTGTAGAACGGGTGGATGGCGGCCACCGCCGCGCAGTCCAGCGCGGCGTACAGCTCGCGCCATTCACGCGTGGGCACCACCGGGCCGGCGGCCAGGCCCATGGGCTCGAGCAGCATGCCGATGCCCACCGGGTCGGCCGGGAACATCTCGCCCAGCAGGGTGATGGTGGGCTTGGTCGACACGCCGGTACGCGGTGCGGCCACCGGGCCGGCTTCGGCTTCGGCCCGCGCCACCTTCAGCATCGCACCGGCCAGCACGTCCTTGGCCTCGGCATGCGTGGGTACGCCAAAGCCGGGCACGTCGATGCCGATGATGCGCACGCCGTTGATCTGGCTGGGCAACAGCTGCAGCGGCACGCCGCTGGCGGTGGGCACGCACAGGTTGATGATGACGATGGTGTCGTAGAGCGCCGGATCGGCCTGCTTGTAGACGTTGTCGCGGATGTCCTCGAACAGCTTGCCGGTGACCAGGCTCTCGCTGTTGAAGGGCACGTAGCCCACGCTGCGGCGAGCGCCGTAGAAATGGCTGGTGAACGTGAGGCCGTAGACGCAGCAGGCGCTGCCCGACAGGATGGTGTGCGTGCGCCGCATGCGCAAACCCACGCGCAGGCTGCCGAAGGCCGGGCACATGCTCTGCGGCTGGTCGTGCGGGCCTGCGCCTTCGGGCAGCGGGTAGTCACGGGCGTACTGGGTCAGCACCTCGCTCTTGCCGGCGGCCTTGGCGGCCGACAGCATCGCGTCCTTGCCGGAATGGCAGCCATGACCGTCTTCGGCCGCGGCAGCGGCCAGGACGCCTTCAAGCGGCAGCCGCGGATCCGGCTCTGCCGGGCCGCTGGGTGCGCCCCCCTGGGGGGGAGCGACGAAGTCGCTACGGGGGGGATTCATGATCATCAGGCCGCGTCGTAGACGACTTCGAGGGTCGGCTTGACGATCTCGTTCTTGCCCACCATGTCGAACAGCGTGGCCGGTTCCATCTTGAAATCGCGGCCGGTCACCTCGGCGCTGAACAGGCCCAGCAGTTCGTCCTGCGTCTGGGGCTTCGGGCGCACCGGCGGGGCGATGGCGACGTTGGTGGCCAGTTCCTCGAACAGCGGCGCCCACTGCGTGCCGGGGCGGCCGATGATTTCGTAGCTGGCGCTCTTGCGACGGATGTCGTCGTTGGCCGGGATGGTGGCCAGCACGGGGATGCCCACGTTCTCGGCAAACAGCTTGGCTTCGCCCGTGCCGTCGTCGCGGTTGATGACGATGCCGGCCACGCCGACGTTGCCACCCAGCTTGCGGAAGTACTCGACCGCGCTGCAGACGTTGTTGGCCACGTACAGGGACTGCAGGTCGTTGCTGGCCACGACGATGACCTTCTGGCACATGTCGCGTGCAATCGGAAGGCC
>LNET01000124.1 GCA_001464055.1 Burkholderiales bacterium Ga0077543 | reverse complement strand
GCCCGCGCGCTGAACGCCATCACCAACCCAGGTACCAACAGCTACAAGCGCCTGGTGCCCGGCTTCGAAGCGCCCGTGAAGCTGGCCTATTCGGCCAAGAACCGCAGCGCCTCGATCCGCATCCCTTACGTGGCCAACCCGAAGGGCCGTCGCGTGGAAGCCCGCTTCCCCGACCCCCTGATGAACCCGTACCTGGGCTTTGCGGCGCTGCTGATGGCCGGCCTGGACGGCGTGGAAAACAAGATCCACCCGGGCGAAGCCGCCACCAAGGACCTGTACCACCTGCCGCCCGAAGAAGACGCGAAGATCCCGACCGTCTGCCACAGCCTGGACCAGGCGCTGGAGCACCTGGACAAGGACCGCGGCTTCCTGACCAAGGGCGGCGTCTTCACCGACGCCTACCTCGACGCCTACATCGACCTGAAGATGCAGGAGGTGACCCGCTTCCGCATGGCCACCCACCCGGTCGAGTTCGACATGTACTACGCCCTCTGAACTGTAAACCGCTGCAGGTGTCAGAAGAAAGGCAGGCCGCAAGGCCTGCCTTTTTGCTTCATTGGGCCTGCCGCGCTTGGTTCACAATCGCGACATGAGCGTTTTTTCCTGGTCCTGGCGCCCTGCGCTGCTGAGCCTGTCTGTGCTGTGTCCGCTGGGCGCGGCGCAGGCTCAGGACCCCGGCAAGCCGGTCTATCGCTGCCCCGGTCCCCCGGTGCTCTACACCGACGCCCTTTCGCCCTCAGAGGCGCGCGAGCGCAACTGTCGCACCATCGACGGCGCGCCGGTCACCGTGGTGCAAGGACGACAGCCGCGCGCTGCGACCGCTCCTGCCACGGCACCCGCCGCTGGTGGCAGTGCTTCGCGCCCCGGCGACCGGGTCGACCCTGCAGCCCAGCGAGCCCGCGACACCGATGCCCGGCGGATCCTGACCGAAGAGCTGCGGCGCGAGGAAGAGCGCCTGACGATGCTGCAGAAGGAGTTCAACGGCGGCCAGCCTGAACGCCGTGGCGACGAGCGCAATTTCCAGAAATATCAGGACCGCGTCGCCGAGATGAAGGCCAATATCGCCCGCAAGGAATCGGACGTCGCTTCCTTGCGCCGGGAGATCGCCAAGCTGCCGCAGTAACCTCGGGGGATGCGATTCCCCTTCCGTGCCCCTGCTGCCGACCCGCCGGGCGGCTTTGAAGCCTTCGACCAGCTTGCCACCATGGTCGCCGTGACGCGACCCGACGGCCAGTGCCTGCGGGCCAATTCGGCCCTCGAGAACACCCTGGGTGCATCGCGCCGCGCCTTGCAGCGCAGCAGTGTGTTCGACTGGCTGGCCGACCCGGGCCCGCTGCGCGACACCCTGAAGATGGTGGCTGCCAACCAGGTGGCCACGAGCCGTTTCGACGCCCTGATGAAGCGCGGCACGCTCGGCAGCGCCGGCACGGCAGGCGCTTCGGAACTGCCGGTGCATGTCATCGTCAGCCAGATGGACCGGGCCGACCGGGTGCTGGTGGAGATGATCGAGATCGAGCAGCAGACCCGGCTGGACCGCGAGGAACGGGCTCATGGCCTGGCCCAGGCCAACAAGGAACTGGTACGCAACCTGGCCCACGAGATCAAGAACCCGCTGGGCGGCATCCGCGGCGCGGCGCAACTGCTGCAGATGGAAGTGACCAGCAAGGCGCTGACCGAATACACCGAAGTCATCATCCACGAAGCCGACCGCCTGCAGGCCCTGGTCGATCGGCTGCTGGCCCCGCACCGCCGCCCACAGGTGGTGGCCGAGGTCAATATCCACGAGATCTGCGAACGTGTGCGTTCGCTGATCCTGGCCGAGTTTCCGCGCGGGCTGGAAGTGCAGCGCGACTACGACATCAGCATTCCCGACTTCCGTGGCGACCGCGAGCAGCTCATCCAGGCCGTCCTGAACATCGTGCACAACGCGACGCTTGCCCTCGTCTCGCGCATCGACGCAGGTGACGCGCAGATCGTGTTGCGTACGCGGGTGGCGCGCCAGGCCACCTTCGGCAGACAACGCTTCAGGCTGGCACTGGAATTGCATATTCAGGACAACGGGCCAGGCGTGCCCGAGGCCATCCGTGATCGCATCTTCCACCCCCTGGTGTCAGGGCGCGATGGCGGTTCCGGCCTCGGTCTGACCTTGGCCCAGACCTTCGTGCAACAACATCAGGGCACGATCGAGTGCGACAGCATCCCCGGCCGCACGGTCTTCAAGCTGCTGATCCCGCTGCCCTAGCCGAATTTTCTCCGTGAGCCGCCACCCCGCATGAAACCGATCTGGGTCGTCGACGATGACCAATCCATCCGATTCGTGCTCGAGAAGGCGCTGACGCGCGAGCAGTTCAGCGTGCGGGTGTTCAGCAACCCGCGCGATGTCCTCGCGGCCCTGGACGAAGAGCAGCCGCAGGTGCTGGTCAGCGACATCCGCATGCCCGGTGGCACGGGCATCGACTTGCTGGCCCAGGTGAAGCAGCGCTTCCCCGGCCTGCCCGTCATCATCATGACCGCCTACAGCGACCTGGACAGCGCCGTCAGCGCCTTCCAGGGCGGTGCCTTCGAATACCTTCCCAAGCCCTTCGACGTGACCAAGGCGGTGGACCTCATCCGCCGTGCCGTCGACGAGAGCCTGCGCGAGGCCGTGCGCGACGTGGGCATGGTGCAGATGCCCGAGATGCTGGGCCAGGCCCCAGCCATGCAGGACGTGTTCCGCGCCATCGGCCGGCTCAGCCAGAGCAACGTCACCGTGCTCATCACCGGCGAAAGCGGATCGGGCAAGGAATTGGTGGCCCATGCATTGCACAAGCACAGTCCGCGCGGCGAACAAGGCAAGGGGCCCGACGGCAGCGGGCGTGGTACCGGCGGGCCTTTCGTGGCGATCAACACCGCGGCCATTCCGAAGGACCTCCTGGAAAGCGAACTCTTCGGCCACGAGCGGGGCGCCTTCACGGGCGCCCAGACCACGCGCCGTGGTCGTTTCGAGCAGGCCGACGGCGGCACGCTGTTCCTGGACGAAATCGGCGACATGCCCTTCGACTTGCAGACCCGGCTGCTGCGCGTGCTGAGCGACGGCCAGTTCTACCGGGTCGGCGGCCACCAGCCGCTGAAGAGCAACGTGCGCGTCATTGCCGCCACCCACCAGAACCTGGAAGAACGCGTGCGCCAGGGCGTGTTCCGCGAAGACCTGTTCCACCGCCTGAACGTCATCCGCCTGCGCCTGCCGGCGCTGCGCGAACGGCGCGAGGACATCCCCATGCTGGCTCGCTTCTTCATGCAGAAGAGCGCCAAGGAACTGGGCGTCGACACCAAGCGAATCACCGAGGCCGCGCTGGCACGCCTGGCCGCATTCGACTTTCCCGGCAACGTGCGTCAGCTGGAAAACATCTGCCACTGGCTGACGGTGATGGCGCCGGCCCAGGTGGTGGAACCGAAGGACCTGCCGCCGGAGCTGCTGGCGCCGGTCGCTTTTGCAGCGCTGGCGACAGCGCCGCCGGGCCTGGCAGCCGCACAGGGCTCGAACGCCACCCTGCCGGCACCGGCACAAGCTGCTCCGCCCACGGCAGCAGCCCTGACCGAGCTGGGGTCGGCGCCCGCCCCGTTCGCCCCGATGCCGGCTCCCCCCGGCCCGCTGGTGGGCACCTCCTGGCTGGTCGACCTGGAACGCGAAGCCCGGCGCCGACTGGAAGCCGGCGAACCCGATGTCTGGGAAGCCCTGACCGAGCAGTTCGAGGGCAGGCTCATCCACACGGCACTCGACATCACCCGCGGTCGCCGCATCGAAGCCGCGCAGAAACTCGGGATCGGGCGCAACACCATCACGCGCAAGATTCAGGAGCTGGGGCTGGACGACTGAGCCATCGGCGCATGGGCTGCTCTGGTTCCGCTCTCGGCTCTGAGCTGACCTTCGGGTTGCCGCCGTTGGCGTGTCTACGCTGCACGCCTTTGCAAACCAGGGTGGTTCGCGGCCCGTCGCACGCCAGCTCCTCGGCTTCCTGCGGGCAACGTCGGCGCGCCACGGAGCAAAGCAAACCAC
>LNET01000123.1 GCA_001464055.1 Burkholderiales bacterium Ga0077543 | reverse complement strand
TCTGCGGGTTCGCCAGGCCCACCAGTTCGGGGTACTGCAGCGCCTTGGTGCCCAGCTCGAACACCTTCATCGTCAAGCCATAGCGTTCGCTGTCGGGTTCCTGGCGGACGTAGCCCAGGGTCTTCATCGTGTTCAGGAAGCGGTAGACCGTGGCCTTGGGCATGGCCAGGCGGATCGACAGGTCGCTGATGCCGGTTTCGCTGCGTTCGGCCAGCGCCTGCAGGATGGCGAACACCTTGAGCACCGCCGCCACCGATTCCGGCTGGCGGCTGTCGAGCAGATCGTCTTCGAGCTGTTTTGAATTCATCGGGCTCACGTTTCAAGAACTTTATTGTGACGCTTGTCGGCACCGTGACACAATGAAACGGCGTTTCAATTTCTACCTCCGCCCATGGAAACAGGCCTGTCGAACCCCCTGAGCCCGCGTCGTGTGGCGCTGTTCGGCGAATGCATGCTGGAACTTCAAGGCCAGGCCTTCGGCACCCTGCACCAGGGCTATGGCGGCGACACCTTCAACACCGCCGTCTACCTGGCGCGCTGCAGCGCCGCGGCCGGCCTGCAGGTGCGTTACGCCACCGCACTGGGCGACGACAGCCTGAGCAGCGGCCTGCTCGAACGCTGGGCCGCCGAAGGCCTGGACCTGGGCCTGGTGCGGCGCCTGCCCGGGCGCATGCCGGGCCTGTACATGATCGACACCGACGCCCACGGCGAACGCCACTTCAGCTACTGGCGCGACAGCGCCGCCGCACGCAGCTACTTCGAAGCCGGCTGCGAGACCGGCGCCGAGGCCACGCCCACGCCGCTGGAAGCGCAGTCGGCCACGCTGGACATGCTGTACTGCAGCGGCATCAGCCTGGCCATCCTGCCGCCGGCCGGGCGCGAGCGGCTGTTCGCGCTGATGCAGCGGCTGCGCGCACGCGGTGCGCAGGTGGTGTTCGACAACAACTACCGCCCGCGCCTGTGGCCCGACCTGGCCGTGGCCCGCGCCGCCTATGCCCGCGCCTATGGCCTGGCGAGCACCGCGCTGGTGACGCTGGACGACGAGCAGGCGCTGTGGGGCGAGCCCGAGGCCGCGCGCCAGTTGCAGCTGTGCCTGGACCTGCCCCCGCCCGAAGTGGTGGTCAAGCGCGGTGCCGCGCCCACCTGGGTGCGCGCGCCCGGGCAGCCGGCTGCCGAGGTGCCCGCCGAACTCGTGCCCCGTGTCGTCGACACCACGGCCGCCGGCGACAGCTTTGCCGGGGCCTATCTGGCGGCGCGGCTGGCGGGCGCGGGGCCGCTGGCCGCGGCCCGCGCCGGCAACCGGCTGGCTGCGCGCGTGGTGCAGCACCGCGGGGCCATCGTGCCGCGCCAGGCCATGCACGACCTGCTGGGCGGCTGAGTCCGGCGGCTTCACGGCGAGGCGGCGCGATCTGTCCGCTCGGCCCGTTCGGCCCGCCACAGCCGGCGGATGGTCCACAGGTTCGACAGCATCAGGCAGGCTTCGAGCACGCTGCCACCCACCGAACCCACGATCAGGTTGTTCACCAGCCACAGCGCTGTGCCGGCCAGCATCAGCAGGCGCATGCGCAGGCCCGTCAGGAAGAACAGGGCCGTGGTGCCGATGCACGAAGCCGCCACCGGCAGCCAGGACACCCAGCCGGTGTGCAGCCACAGCCCTGCGGCCAGGCTCAGCGCGATGAAGAACAGCCCCACCGCCGGCGTGCGGAAGTGG
The DNA here is from genome assembly GCA_001464055.1 of Burkholderiales bacterium Ga0077543. Taxonomy (GTDB): domain Bacteria; phylum Pseudomonadota; class Gammaproteobacteria; order Burkholderiales; family Burkholderiaceae_C; genus Rubrivivax. The sequence goes on along the minus strand of LNET01000123.1, from coordinate 44,152 downwards.
ATGGACGCCAGCGACCGTGCCAGCGACACCGCCGTGCTGGCCGCCGCCGTGGGCTGCTGCAGCAGCAGGAAGTGCAGCACGTAGGCCGCGCATTCCAGGGCCATGAAGACCTTGAAGCGGCGGTCGTCGGTCTGTGCGAAGCAGGCCATGCCGAAGCCGAAGGCCAGGTAGCCCAGCAGCTGGGCGGGGCTGAACAGCCAGGCAAGTTCCGACATGGCGCAGGCGGCGTTGCTGGCGGTGCATGCTGTCCGTTCGGGCCGCCCGGGCCTCAGCGGACCAGCGAGTACCAGCCGCTGCGCGGGTGCATGTCGTCCAGTTGCCATTCGGCGGCGACGAAGGGCCGCCGCGTTGCGGCATGGCTGGCCCGGCCCAGGGGCGAACCGATGGCGTGCTGGGTCTCGTCGTCGATGATGGCGCTGCGGCCCTCGGCCACGTCGCTGAGCAGCATCAGGTCGATCTCGTCGCGCTGCCAGGGCCGCGCGCCGGCGCTGCGCATCACCTCGGCCTCGACCCGCCAGGCCGGCATGGCGCGCAGCCCCGGTGGCAAGGCTGCTTCGCGCGGCGGCAGGATGGCGGCTTCGCTGGCGGTGTAGCGGCCGGCGAGGGGCACCGCCTGACCGTGGCTGTCGAAGGCCAGGTTGTCTTCCAGGTGCAATTCCACGTCGCCCTGGCCGCCCAGGCTGAACAGGGGCGTGCCCGGTCGGGTGTCATGGCCATGGCGCAGCACGTTGCCCACCAGCGCAACGCGTCCTGGCTGCGGTGCGTGACCGGCCCACTCGTGCGCCAGCAGGTTGTAGTGCACGGCGCGCGAGCCGGGGTTGACGATCAGGTTGTTCACCATCGCCGCCTGCACGCCGCCCTTGAACAGCGCATTGCGTTCCTTGTTCGACACGTACAGGTTGCCCAGCAGCAGCACGCCGGTGGCGTTGTCGTGCACCAGGCTGCCCTTGGAGTGCTCGCCTTTGGCGTGCACCGAGTGCGCCAGGCCCTGGGCCACCAGGTTGTGGCTGAAGGTGATGTTGCGGCCCTGGCGCTCGAAGCGCGGGCCGCCCACCGACAGGTTCTCGTCGGTGGCCCAGCTGAAGCTGCAGTGGTCGACGATGACCTGGTGGGCGTCGGCGCCGGTGGCCAGGCCGTCGTGGTCGCCGCCGCTGCGCGGCGCCCGGCCATAGGCGCCGGGGCGGAACGACAGGTGCTGCACGATGACGTCGTGCGTGGCCACCGTGGTCTGACCCTTCACCAGCGTGATGCCGGGGTGGGGTGCGGTCTGCCCGGCCAGGGTGATGAAGGGGTTTCGGATGTCCAGCGACCGGCCCTGCAGGTCGATGACGCCGCCGACCTCGAACACCACCATGCGAGGGCCGCGGGCCTCGACGGCGGCGCGCAGCGAACCCGGGCCGCTGGCGGCCAGGGTCGTCACGCGCAGGATGCGTCCGCCGCGTCCGCCCAGCGTGCCCACGGCCCAGCCGGGCTGGTCGAAACTGTGGCGGTTCAGGGTCTCGGGTGCTGCCGCCGCTGGCGGTGGGCCCACGCTCGCGCAGTCCGAGCCGGCATGGACGGAACCCGCCAGCAAAGGCGCCGCGCGCGCGATCTCGGCGGCCATCTGCCCGGCAAAGACGCAGGCCCCGCGTGCGCCCAGATGTGTGCGGTCGAAGCCCGCGCTGGCACCGCTGGCAACTTGCCCGGGCGGCGGCGGCGGGGCCATCGCCAGTTCGTCGACGGCCGCCGGTCCCATCGCCTGCACGGCGTCTGCGCTGAGGCGGTTCAGGTCCAGCAGTGGCACCTTCAATTCGCCGGCCACCTGCCGCACGCGCTCGGCCCAGGGCTGCAGGTCGTTGTTCAGCCGGCCGTCGATGAAGCTGCGGCGGGTCAGCGGGGTGGCCAGCAGGGGCACGGCACCGGCGGCACGTACGTCTTCGACATAGCGCGCCAGGTTGGCGGGGAACTCCGTGGCCAGGTCGGTGCTGCGGCCGGGCTTGCCGGGCTGATCGTTGTGGCCGAACTGGATCAGCACATGGTGCTGCAGGCCCGGTGTGCCGGCCCGCAGCCGCGCCAGCACACGGTCCCACAGGCCTTCTGCGCGGTAGCTCGAGGTGCTGCGTCCGCCGCGCGCCAGGTTGAGGCAGGCGCGCTCGGGGGCGATGCGCTGGCACAGCGCGTCCCCGTAGCCGGTGCGCGGCGCCAGGGTGCTGTCGCCCACCAGCAGCAGCGCTGGCCGTTCGGCGTCGGCACCCGGGTCGGGCTGTGCCGGGCTGGCCGTGGCCAGTCCGGCCGCCAGCAGCGCAGCCAGCAGCTTCAAGGAAGATCAGAACTTGTAGCGCGCGCCGAGCAGGAACTCGCGGCCGGTCTTGTGATAGACCACCACGCTGTTGCGGGCGCGGCTGATGAACTGGTCGTTGGCCTCGTTGGTGAGGTTCACGCCTTCCAGCGTCACTTCGAAGCGGTCGTTGAACTTGTAGCTCATCGACAGGTCGACGTTCGTCGTCTCGTTCTTGCCTTCGACGTCGTTGTTGTTCTGCCCAGGCACGCGGGTGATGAAGGCGCTGCGGTACGAGGTGGACACGCGTGCGCTGAATTTGCCGTCGTCGTAGTACAGCGAAGCGTTCCAGCTCTTGGGGCTGAGGTTGATCAGATCGTCGCGGATCACCTGCGCGCTGGTGGGCGATACGGCGTAGTCGATCTTGCTCTTGACCTGCGTGTAGTTCAGCAGCGTGCCGAAGTTCGACAGCTTGCCAGGCAGGAAGGTGAAGGGCTGCTGGACGTTGATCTCGAAGCCGCTCAGCTTGCCGCCTTCGGTGTTGATGGGCCGCGTCACCTGGAAGACCTCTTCACCCGTGAAGTTCGCAGGCAGCAGCGACAGCGGCAGCCCGGTTTCGCGGAAGGGCACGTTGGTGCGCAGGTTCTGGATGTAGGTGTTGATGTCCTTGTAGAACAGGCCCAGGCCCACGAAGGCGTTGCGGCCGTGGTACCACTCCAGGCTGGCGTCCAGGGTGTTGGCGCGGAAGGGCTTGAGCAGGGCGTTGCCGCTGTTGACGGTGAGCGTGCCGGTGGTGCTGATGGCGCCACCGGGGTTCAGGTTGCCCAGTTGCGGGCGCGCCATCACCTTGGCGGCGGCCAGGCGCAGCATCAGGTCGCGGCTCAGGTCGACCGACAGGTTCAGGCTGGGCAGGGTGTCGGTGTACTTGTTCACCACCGTGGTCTCGGTGCCGCCGCCCGCGGCCTGGAAGCCGGTGGCCACCTGCTCGGTCTCGACCCAGCGCACGCCGAAGTTGCCGCGGACGTTCCTGCCCAGCAGCGTGGTCTCGAAGTCGGCCTGGGCCCACGCGGCGGTGTCGGTCTCGACGACGCGGCGGTTGTTGCCGCGCGCGTTGCCGTTCGTGATGGACGACAGCGTGAAGTCGCCCGGGCCTCCGGCCGGGCCGCTCTTCAGGCAGTTGCAGTAGATGTCGTAGGCCGCTGCGATGGTGGGCAGGTTCGGGATCACCCAGCTGGTGGGCGTGCCGGCAGGCAGGCCCAGCCCCTTGCCGAAACCGCTGACGGTGGTGGTGAGGCTGGCGATGCTGGTGCCGGCCGGCGGCGCGAAGATGGTGTCGTTCTGGTTGACGCGGCGGAACTCGAAGGTGTCGAAGCTGTACTTCTTGTAGTCCAGACCCCCCTTGACGGACAGGGTGCCGGGCAGGGCATCCCAGTCCAGGCTGAGGCTGGCCACGTCGTTGGTGTTGTCGGCGCCCTGCGGGCGGATGCGGATCTCGCTGGCCGTGGTGTTGGCAATGGTGGTGGGCTGGGTGCCCGTGGCCACCTGCGGGATGCTCACCAGGCCCAGCGCGCCGGGCTGCGAAACGTCGATCGGGTAGCTGATGGCAGGCAGGCGGTCGTTGCCGCGGAAGTCCATGCTGTAGCCGTTGACGTTCAGCGCGTCCAGCGTCGTCGTGGTCTGCACCGGGTTGCGGAACTTGCTTTGCGCCCGGCCCACGCGCGCCTGCATGCGCAGCGTGTCGCTCAGGGTCTGCTCCAGCGTCAGGCTGGGTTGGCTGAACTCGGTGGACAGCTCGTCGAAGCGCGATTCGGCGCGGATGTCCACGCCGTTGTAGCGGCCGAACTCCAGCGCGCCGTTGGCGGCGTAGGCTGTCTCGATCACGCTGGTCTGCGGCTTGCCCCCCTGGGCCGCGGCGCGGCTGAAGCTGATGGCCTGCAGGAAGTCTTCCTGTCGGGTGGCCTGCAGCTTGGCATACAGCATGTCCAGCGTCACCAGCGTGTTCTCGTTCGGCCGGAACTGCAGTGCGCCGGTCAGTCCCAGGCGTTCCTGCTGGTGCGTCAGGCGGCCGTAGCGCGGCAGGCGGGGGTGGAAGTTGCTGTCACTGCGCGCCAGGTTATAGGCCGAGGTGGCGGCGGGGCTGGCCGGCAGGCGCGGCACGCCTTGCGCGGTGGGGCCGCAGGTGGTGGCGGTGGTGGTGGGGTTCAGGGGCGTGGTGCCGGCAGGCGCGCAGAAGCCGCCGCTGGAGGCGCCGTTGTCCCAGCGCACCGTGCTGAAGCCCTCTTCGAAGATGTTGCGCTCGGAATAGGCGCCCGAGAGCAGCACGCCGAACTTGCGGTCGGCAAAGGTGTTGCTCACCAGAAAGGCCAGGCGCGGGTCGGTCTTGCCCGAGACCTCGTTGTAGCGGCCCTTCAGGCTGACCGAGGACGTGAATTCACGGAAGTCGAAGGGGCGCGAGGTCTGCAGGTCCACCGTGGCGCCCAGGCTGCCTTCTTCCACTTCGGCGCTGGCGCTCTTGCGCACCGTCACGCTCTTGAACAGTTCGCTGGCGAAGACGTTGAAGTCGAAGCCGCGCGAGCGGTTGGCGCCACCGGAACTGTCGGTGCCGCCGGTGGTGGCCAAAGCCTCGACGCCGTTGATGCGCACGCGGGTGAAGTCGCCACCCAGGCCGCGCACGCTGATGTTGCGGCCTTCGCCGGCGTCGCGGTCGATCACCACGCCGGGGATGCGCTGCAGCGACTCGGCCAGGTTGGTGTCGGGAAACTTGCCGATGTCCTCGGCCGTGATCGCGTCGACGATGCCCTTGTCTTCGCGCTTGGCCTTCAGGGCGCTTTCGATCGAGGCGCGAATGCCGGTGATGGTGATGGTTTCCGCGGCGGCAGCGGCCGGTCGGGCGGGCGTGGTCTGGGCCTGTGCGGCGCCGGCCAGCAGGCCCAGGGAAGCGGCGGCCGAAACGGCGCGTGCCAGGGTATTCAGGCGGGGAAAGGTCTGCATCTCTTGTCTCCGTGGGCTGCGGGCTCCGGGAAGCCTGTCGGGGGCTGGGTGGTCCAGGCCCGCAGCGGGTTGGCCGTCTGGTTCGGCGGTCTGTTCGGCGGTCGGATGCAGGCACGCGCAGGGCGCCCGCAGCAGGGGAGCGGCGCGCTGCAGTGCGCGCCGCCCCGCGGGTTCACAGGTAGTCGTTGCGTCGGGGGCTGAACTGGTCCAGCAGCAGGCTGCCCTGCTCCAGGCAGACCACGCCATGGCTGCGCAGGCGCGGGGCGATGAAGGCGTCGCCTCTGCGCAGCACCTTCTTCTCGCCGTCGATCACGGCCTCGAAGCTGCCGGCGACGACGAAGCCGATCTGGTCGTGCGCGTCGTGCGCGTGCGGGGTGCCCACTGCGCCCTTGTCGAACTGCATCAGCACGCTCATCAGTTCAGGCGTGTGGCCCACGATCTTGCGGCGGATGCCGTCGCCGAGCTCGGTCCAGGGTGTGTCTTGATGGCTGAAGAAGGGGGGCGGAGAGGACATGGCGCTGCTTTCGGAACACTGATTCGCTGCTACTATAGCTCCGGCATTAAAAAATGAAACAATGGTTCACTAAAGAGAAACCATGATTCCGGAGACTGCCGATCCTGCATTAGCCTCCGCACATTCCCGCTGTCCGCGGCCTCCGCCTTTCCCGCGCCTTCCGCAGCTCCGCCAAGAAAGAACCCCATGCAAATCCGACAGCCTGTGCACAGTGAGCACGCACGTACTTTGGACACCGAAGGCCTGCGCCGACACTTCCTGGTCGAAGACCTGTTCCAGCCCGACCAGGTCACGCTGACCTACAGCCAGATCGACCGCATCATCGTCGGCGGCATCCTGCCGGCGACAAAACCGGTGGGCTTCTCGAAGGACCTGGGCCGCCACACCGGTACCAGCTTCTTCCTGGAGCGGCGCGAACTGGGCCTGATCAACATCGGCGGCCCGGCCGAAATCAATGTCGATGACAAGCGTTACGAAATCGGCTCGCGCGAGGCGCTCTACATCGGCCAGGGCGCGAAGGAGCTCAGCTTTGCCAGCGTCGACAGCGCCAACCCAGCCAGGCTGTACTTCAACTGCGCGCCTGCCCACTGCCACTATCCGAACCGCAAGGTCACGCTGGCCGAGGCCAGCCCCGAAACCCTGGGCGCGCCCGAGACCAGCAACCGCCGCACGATCTACAAGTTCCTGGTGCCCCAGGTATTGCCCACCTGCCAGCTGCTGATGGGCATGACCCAGCTCGAGCCTGGCAGCCTGTGGAACACCATGCCCTGCCACACCCACGACCGGCGCATGGAGGTGTACTTCTACTTCGACATGCCAGCCGACGGCGTCGTCTTCCACATCATGGGCGAGCCCACCCAGACCCGGCATCTGGTGGTGCGCAACGAACAGGCCGTCATCAACCCCAGCTGGAGCATGCACAGCGGCGTGGGCACACGGGCCTACACCTTCATCTGGGGCATGGTGGGCGAGAACCAGGTCTTCCCGGACATGGACCACGTGGCCATGACCACTCTGCGTTGAACGATCCCGTCATGAGCATCCTCGACAACTTCCAGCTCGCCGGCAAGGTGGCCATCGTCACCGGCTGCAATACGGGGCTGGGCCAGGGCATGGCGCGCGCGCTGGCCCAGGCCGGCGCCGACATCGTGGGCGTGAACCTCAGCGAACCTGCGCAGACCCGGACCGAGATCGAAGGCATGGGACGGCGTTTTGTCGACCTGCGTGCCAACCTGGGCCAGAGCGGCCAGGTCGAAGGCCTGGTGGCCGAGGCGAAGAAACTCACCGGCCGGGTGGACATTCTCGTCAACAACGCCGGCATCATCCGCCGTGAAGACGCGATCAAGTTCACCGAGAAGGACTGGGACGACGTGATGAACATCAACCTGAAGACGGTGTTCTTCTTCTCGCAGGCCGTGGCGCGCCAGTTCATCGCCCAGGGCGGCGGCGGCAAGATCATCAACATCGCCTCGATGCTGTCGTTCCAGGGCGGCGTGCGTGTGCCCAGCTACACCGCCAGCAAGAGCGGCGTGATGGGCATCACCCGGCTGATGGCCAACGAATGGGCTGCACACGGCATCAACGTCAATGCCATCGCCCCGGGCTACATGGCCACCGACAACACCGCGGCCCTGCGGGCCAACGAAGCGCGCAATGCGTCGATCCTGGAACGCATTCCGGCCGGCCGCTGGGGCGTGCCCGACGACCTGGCAGGCCCCGTGGTATTCCTGGCCAGCAAGGCCAGCGACTACGTCAACGGCTACACCGTCGCGGTAGACGGCGGCTGGCTGGCCCGGTGAAACCCGGGCACTTCAAGCGGCCGCCGCGGAACTGGCTCTGCCAGGCCGCTGGCGGCGCCCCCCTGGGGGGGAGCGCCGAAGGCGCTACGGGGGGGGGCCACTGATGTACGAGAACAAGCGACTCGGGTTTCTGTTCGTGCTGCCGTTCGTGCTGGGCGTGCTGCTGTTCAAGCTGTTCCCGTTCGTGATGAGCTTTGCGCTCAGCTTCACGCAGTACGACCTGATCGACCCGCCCGAATACATCGGCCTGCAGAACTACAAGGAACTGTTCGGCGACGACCCGCTGTTCGTGAAGAGCCTGGGCGTGACCATGTGGTTCGCCATCCTGGCGGTGCCGCTGCGCGTGGGCTTTGCGCTGTTCATCGCGCATGTGCTGAACTTCAAGTTGCGCGGCATCAATTTCTTCCGCAGTGCGTTCTACCTGCCGTCCATCCTGGGCGGCAGCATCGCGGTGGCGGTGCTGTGGCGCTTCCTGTTCGCCAAGTACGGGCTGGTGAACCTGGTGCTGGTCAAGCTGGGCTTCGAACCGGTGGCCTGGCTGGCCGACGAGCACTATTCCATGTGGACCATCGTGCTGCTGTTCACCTGGCAGTTCGGCTCGGCCATGGTCATCTTCCTGGCGGCGCTGCAGAACGTGCCGACCTCGCTGTACGAAGCGGCCGAAATCGACGGCGCCAGCCGCTGGCAGCAGTTCTGGCGCATCACCGTGCCGCTGATCACGCCGGTGATCTTCTTCAACATGATCATGCAGATGGTCAACGCCTTCCAGGAATTCAACGCGCCCTACATGATCACCGAAGGCGGCCCGCTGTCGTCGACCTACGTGCTGGCGCTCTACATCTACGACCAGAGCTTCCGCTACTTCAACCTGGGCTATGGCGCGGCGCTGAGCTGGGTGCTGTTCGCGCTGGTGGCCGGCTTGAGCCTGTTCAGTTTCTGGTCCAGCAAGTACTGGGTGTTCTACGCGGGTGAAAAAGAGCAAGCCAAGAAATGAGTGCCGTCCCCGCACCCTTGGCCGCCGCCAGCAACCCGCCCCCGGCCATGACCCGCGCCGAGCGCGTGCAGGCCCTGATGCGCTACACCGCGCTGCTGGCCGTGGCCGTGGTGATGCTCTACCCGCTGCTGTGGCTGATCGGCGCTTCGTTCAAAAGCAATGCCGAGATCTTCACCGAGGTGGGCTTCTGGCCTTCCAGCTTCAGCCTGGACAGCTACGTGAAGGGCTGGAAGACCAGCACCGAATACACCTTCGCCACCTACTTCCTCAACAGCTTCATCATCACCATCCCGCGCATCATCGTCACCGTCATCAGCTGCGTGCTGGTGGCCTATGCGTTTGCGCGCTTCGAGTTCTGGGGCAAGAAGTTCTGGTTCGCGGTGATGGTGGGCACGATGATGCTGCCGCTGATCGTGCTGCGCCTGCCGCAGTACCTGATGTTCAAGGAACTGGGCTGGCTCGACACCTACCTGCCGCTGATCCTGCCCAGTGCGTTTGCCACCGACACCTTCTTCGTCTTCCTGCTGGTGCAGTTCCTGCGCGGCATCCCGCGCGACATGGAAGAGGCTGCGCTGATCGACGGCTGCAACGCCATCCAGCTGCTCTGGCACATCATCGTGCCGCTGCTCAAGCCGGCCATCATCAGCGTCATCGTCTTCCAGTTCATCTGGACGATGAACGACTTCATGGGCCCGCTGATCTACCTGGCCAGCGTCGAGAAGTACCCGGTTTCGCTGGCGCTGAAGATGAGCATCGGCGCCACCGAAGAAGTGGAATGGGCCAACGTCATCGCCATCAGCGTGGTGGCGCTCATCCCCAGCGTGGCCGTGTTCTTCATGGCGCAGAAGCACTTCATCGAGGGCGCCTCGTCCTCCGGCATCAAAGGCTAGTGTTCGCATGGCGCAGCTCACACTGAAAAAGATCGAGAAGACCTATCCCAACGGCTTCAAGGCCGTGCATGGCGTGGACCTGGAGGTGCGCGACGGCGAGTTCATGGTCTTCGTGGGCCCCAGCGGCTGCGCCAAGAGCACGCTGCTGCGCATGGTGGCCGGGCTGGAAAGCATCACCGGCGGCGAACTGCACATCGGCGGCAAGCTGGTGAACGACCTGCCGCCCAAGCAGCGCGGCATCGCGATGGTGTTCCAGAACTACGCGCTGTACCCGCACATGAAGGTGTATGAGAACCTGGCCTTCGGCCTGAAGCTCGCCGGCACGCCCAAGGCCGAGGTCGACCAGCGCGTACGCCATGCCGCCAAGCTGCTGGAGATGGAGCACCTGCTCGATCGCTACCCCAAGCAGCTCTCCGGTGGCCAGGCCCAGCGCGTGGCCGTGGGCCGGGCCATCGTCAAGAAGCCCGACGTGTTCCTGTTCGACGAGCCGCTGTCCAACCTGGACGCCCAGCTGCGCGCCAACATGCGCGTGCGCCTGACCGACCTGCATCGCACCCTGCGCGAAGACGGCCAGGCCGCCACCACCATCTACGTCACGCACGACCAGGTCGAGGCCATGACCATGGGCGAGCGCATTTGCGTACTCAAGGAAGGTGTGATCCAGCAGGTCGATACGCCCACCGCGCTGTACGACCGGCCCGCCAATGCGTTTGTGGCCAGCTTCATCGGCAGCCCCGAGATGAACATCCAGCCCGCCACGCTGCAGCAACAGGGCGGCGCCAATGGTCTGCAACTCGGTCTGCAGCTGGGCAGCACCTGGCTGCCGCTGCCGGCCGAGAAAGCCGCAGCGCTGGGCGGCCGCAACGCTGCCGAAAGCGGCGCCATCAAGCTGGGCCTGCGGCCCGAGCACATCACGCTGGCCCCGCGCGGTGCCGCCAGCACGCCGGCCCAGGCCCAGCTGCGCACGCTGGAACACATGGGCAACGAGGTCTTCATCCACTTCGACCTGCATGGCGTGCCCATGACGGCCCGCGTGCCTGCCGACGAACTGCACGGCGTGCAAGGGCTGGTGCGCGGCGCGCCGCTGGGCGTGCACCTGCAGATGGCCGCCTGCCACGTGTTCGACGCCGCCAGCGGCCTGCGCCTGTGCTGAGGCCCGGCCTGCCCCGGCGCCGGCTGCTGCAGGCTGGCGCAGCCGCCGCGGCCAGCCTGGCCGTGCCGGCGCTGCGGGCCCAGGGCCGCCCGCAGGTGCTGCGCTTTGCCTGGTGGGGCGGTGCGGCGCGGCATGGCGCCACGCTCAAGGCCGTGCAGCTGTTCCAGGAGCGCAACCCCGGCGTGCGCATCAAGTCCGAGTACATGGGCTTTGGTGGCTACCTGGAGCGCCTGACGGCGCAGATTGCCGGCGGCAGCGAGCCCGACCTGATGCAGATCAACTGGGCCTGGATGGCCATGTTCAGCAAGCGCGGCAACGGCTTCACCGACCTGCAGCCCCACGCCAGCCTGTTGAACCTGGGCCAGTTCAGCGAGGGCGACCTGGCCATGGGCCGCGTGATGGGCAAGCTCAACGCCCTGCCCGTGAGCTACACCGCCCGCGTGCTGCTGTGGAACACCCACACCTGGGGCCGCGCCGGCCTGGCCCTGCCCAGGACCTGGGACGAGCTCTTCGCCAGCGGCCAGCACTTCCGCAGCAAGCTGGGCGAACGCTACTACCCGCTGGACGGCGAGCTCTACGACATGATGCTGCTCGCCCAGGCCTGGGTGCACCAGCAGCACGGCACGCCCTACCTGGACCCGCTGGCCAGCCCCGAAGGCCGTCCGCCGCAAGTGGCCATGAGCCTGGCCGCGGCACAGGACTGGGTGGCCACCTACCGCCGCCTGGTGGACGGCCACACCTGCACCAGCCTGCCCCTGCGCGCCAGCCTGGGCGGCGCCGAAAAGCCCACCGAGCAGCAGCAGGACTGGGTGCTGGGCCAATGGGCCGGCAACTACACCTGGGACAGCGTGATCAACCTGCGCGCCGGCAACCTGAAGCCGCCGCAGACCCTGGCCCTGGGCGAGTTTCCCACCCTGCCGGGCGCCAGGAACAGCGGCCTGTTCGGCCGGCCGACGCTGATGTACGCCGTGGGCCGCAACTGCAAGCAGCCCGAGCTGGCCGCGCGCCTGGCCAGCTTCCTGCTCACCGACCCCGACGCCGCCCTGCTGCTGGGCCGCACCCGCGGCGTACCGGCGGCGCGCGGGCCGCAGCAGCTGCTGACCGAACGCAAGCTGATCCCGCCGCTGGAATTGCAGGCGCACCAGGTGATCCAGGCCCTGAAGGCCGCAGGCCGCATCGACCTGCCCGCGCCGCTGTTCGAACATGCGCGCCTGCACAGGTTCATGCGCGAGGTCTTCGAGACCGTGGCCTACAACAAGACCAACGACCGCGACGCCGCACGCCGGCTGGTGGAAGAAGGCAGCTCCTTGCTGCGCCGCATCAAGTAAACCGAACCCGGAACGACACCCCGATGAGCAAAGGCACAGAACGCCGGTTCCAGTTCCAGACCTGGGCCGACCCCGACACGGGCGCCCGCGTGCAGCGCCTGTCGCCGCCCGACGTCACCTGCCACCGCAACTACTTTTATCAAAAGTGCTTCAGCAGCGACGGCACGAAACTGATCTTCGCCGGTGAATTCGGACCGCAGCCCAGCCCGCACTGGAACTACCTGCTGCTGGACCTGCAGACACAAGTGGCCACGCAGCTGACCGACCAGCGCGGCGAGAACACCTTCGGCGGCTTCCTGAGTCCCGACGACCGCTTCCTGTACTTCGTGCGCGCCGAACGCCAGCTCGTGCGGCTGACGCTGGCCGACCTGAGCGAGGAAGTCGTCTACACCGTGCCCGAAGGCTGGGTCGGCTACGGCACCTGGGTGGCCAACAGCGCCTGCACGAAGATGGTGGGCATCGAGATCGCGGCCGAGGACTGGTTCCCCTTGAGCGACTGGCGCAAGTTCGACGACATGTTCCACAGCAAGCCGCGCTGTCAGCTCTTCAGCGTGGACCTGCAAGGCCCGCAGGCCGGCCGGCGCAGGCCGATCCTGGAACAGAAAGGCTGGCTCGGCCACCCCCAGTACCGCCCCTTCGACGACACCACCGTGGCCTACTGCCACGAAGGCCCGCACGACCTGGTGGACGCGCGCATGTGGTTCATCGACGAAGACGGCACGAACCGCCGCTGCGCCAAGACCCATGCCGAAGGCGAAAGCTGCACGCACGAGTTCTGGGTGCCCGACGGCTCGGCCATGGTCTACGTCAGCTACTTCAAGAACAGCCCCGAACGCTGGATCCGCAGCCTGGACCCGGTGACCCTGGCCGACCGGCCGCTGACCACCATGCCCCCCTGTTCGCACCTGATGAGCAACCACGACGGCAGCCTGATCGTGGGCGACGGCTGCGGCCAGGCCGACGCGTCCGACAGCGGTGCGGCCAACGCCATGAAGCAGGGCGACCCCTTCCTGCACCTGTTCGACCTGGAGGCCGGCACCACGCGCCGCATTGCCCGCCACGACAGCAGCTGGGGCGTCTACAAGGGCAGCCGCCAGGTGACGCACCCGCACCCCAGCTTCACGCCCGACGGCGGCCAGGTGCTGTTCAGCGCCGACGGGCAAGGGGAACCGGGCTTGTACCTGGCGGACCTGTGAGTCGTCGAACCGATGCCGGTCGCGGCGCGCTGAGCCGGCTGACCGTGGGTGCGCTGGCGACTTCGTGCGTCCGGGCGTCCACCCGGTGCCTGCGCCTGCCGCCCATGCTGCTGGCCTTGGGCCTGTTGCTGTCCGCCTGCACCACGCCCGAGCCGCCCGGCGCGCCCAGCGTGCCCAGCACGCCAGAACGCCCGCAGCTGTCGGCGGCCCAGGCCGCCACCCAGCGCGTGGCCGACTACCTGGCGCAAGGCCCCGCGCCCTGGCGGCCTGCCAGCCTGCCCGACACCACCCGCCTGCGGCCGGACTTCGTCGTTGCGGCCGACGGCAGCGGCACCCACCGCACGGTGCAGGCGGCACTCGACGCGCTGCCGCAGCGCGAGACCAGCGAACCGGGCAGCCGTCGCCACGCCATCTTCGTGAAGCCGGGCGTCTACCGCGAGATCGTCTGCGTTCGCGCCAAGGCGCCCTTCCTGCTGTACGGCAGTGCGGCCGACGCGGGCGCCACCGTCATCGTCGAAGGCCGCTACAACGCCCTGCCCAAGCGGCCCGGCATCGACTCCGCCAACCCCTGCGACCCGGCCCTGGCCGCGGCCACCTACGGCACCGCCGGCAGTGCCAGCATGGCGCTGTATGGCGACGACATCCAGCTGGCCTTCATCACCGTGGCCAACGACGCGATGGATGGCGTGAAGGCCGGCGTGGGCTACCCCGACGGCGCCGGCGAAAGTGGCGGCGCCCAGGCCGTGGCGCTGATGACCCAGGGCGACCGCATCCAGCTGCACGGCGTGCGCCTGCTCGGCCACCAGGACACGCTGATGGTGCGCGCGGCCACGCCGACGGCGGCGGCGCGCGTTCACGTCACCGACAGCCTGGTGGCCGGCGACGTCGACTTCATCTTCGGCAACGCCACGCTGGTCATCGAACGCAGCACCATCCGCAGCCGCGCGGGCCGGCGCGCACCCGGCAACGGTGGCCATGTGCTCGCCCCCAGCACGGCCGCGGGCGTGCGCCTGGGCTTCCTGGTGACGAACAGCCGCTTCGACGCCGAAGCCGGGCTGACCCCTGGCAGCATCTCGCTGGGCCGGGCCTGGGACTTCGGCGTGGCGCGCGGCGCCTGGCAGGCCGGTGTTTCGCCCAACGGCCAGGCCCTGGTGCGTGACAGCACCCTGGGGGCACACCTGGGCGCCTGGTCGGCCAGCACCTCGCGCCGCCCCTTCAGTGCCAGCGGCCCGCAGGCCAACCGCATGGCCGAGTTCCGCAACGCGCCGCTGGTCGAACGCGACCTGGGCCGCCAGGTGCTGGCGCCCGACGACGGCTGGGCCGCCGCCGATGGCGGCACCCGCGGCGGCGCCGACGCCCGCCCCGAACACGTGCTGGAAGTGCGCAACCGCGCCGAGCTGGCGGCGGCCTTCGCGCTGGGCGAGGTGCCCAAGATCGTGCAGGTGCGTGGCCGCATCGACCTGAGCAGCGACGACGCCGGCCACCCGCTGGGCTTTGCCGACTATCGCGATCCGGCCTTCGACCCGGCCGCGTTCGAGGCTGCCTACGCGCCGGCCACCTGGGGCCAGCGCAAGCCCGAAGGCCCGCAGGAAGAAGCCCGCCGCCGTTCCGCCCGCAACCAGGCCGCGCGCGTGGTGCTGCGGGTGCCTTCCAACACCACGCTGCTGGGCCTGGGCAGCGACGCGCACATCGTCAACGGCATGCTGCTGCTCGACGGCGTGCGCCAGGTCATCGTGCGCCACATCCGCTTCAGCGACGCCTTCGACCACTTTCCCGCCTGGGACCCGAACGACAACGCCGGCGGCGAATGGAACAGCGACTACGACACGCTGAGCCTGCGCCGCAGCACGCACGTGTGGGTGGACCACTGCAGCTTCGATGACGGCGCGCGCCCCGATGCCACGGCCGCCACGCGGCTGGGGCGCAAGGTCCAGCACCACGACGGCCTGCTCGACATCACCCAGCAGAGCGACTTCGTCACCGTCAGCTGGAACCACTTCCGCGACCACGACAAGACCAGCCTGGTGGGCAGCGGCGACAGGGTGGTGGCCGACGCCGGCCGGCTGCGCGTCACCTACCACCACAACCTGTTCGAGAACACCGTCTCGCGCCAGCCGCGCGTGCGCTACGGGCGGGTGCATGTCTTCAACAACCTCTACCTGGGCAACGACGCAGGCTCCTATCCCTACGACTATGCGATCGGCGTGGGCCACGAATCGCGCGTGTTCAGCGAGAACAACGTCTGGGAGATCCGCAGCGGCCTGCCGGTCAAGCGCTGGAACGGCAACAACTTCTTCGACCGCGGCTCGATCGTCAACGGCCGGCCCGCCGATCTGCTGGCCGAGCTGCGCGCCGCCCACCCCGGCGTGGCGATCAGCGGCGACGTGGGCTGGGTGCCGCCGCATCGCGCCGGCCTCGAGGACGCCGCCCGGGCTGCTGCACGCGTGCGCGCCGGGGCGGGTGCGGGGCGGTGAAGACCGAGCCTGGGACGTTCAGGCGCCTGCTGCTGACCGGCGCCGCAGGCGCGCTGGGCCGCGGCCTGCGCGTTGGCCTGGCCGCGCACTGCCGGGTGCTGCGCGTGAGCGACATCGCGCCGCTGGGCGACGCTGCTGCGAACGAGGAAGTGCAGCGCTGTGAACTGGACGACCGCGCCGCGATGCACGCGCTGCTGCAGGACGTCGACGCCGTCGTGCACTTCGGCGGCGTCGCCACCGAAGCCGCGTTCGACGCGCTGCTGCCGGCCAACATCAGCGGCGTGTTCAACCTTTTCGAGGCCGCGCGCCGCCAGGGCGTGCGCCGCGTCGTGCTGGCCAGTTCAAACCATGCGGTGGGTGCCTACGAGCAGGCCCAGCCCTTGCACGCCCTGGTGCCGCCGCGCCCGGACACGCTGTACGGCGCCACCAAGGTCTGGGCCGAGACCCTGGCGCAGCTGTACTGGGACCGCCACGGCATCGAGACCGTGAGCCTGCGCATCGGCAGCGCCACGCCCGAGCCGCAGGACCGGCGCGCGCTGGCCACCTGGATCAGCCCTGGCGACCTGCTGCGCCTGGTGCTGGCCGCGCTGAGTGCGCCTGCGGTCGGCCACCGCATCGTCTACGGCATGAGCGCCAGCGCCCGCCCGATCTGGGACCCCGCGCCCGGCTCGGCCATCGGCTACCAGGCCCGAGACAGCAGCGAGCCCTGGCGCGCGGCGATCGAGGCCGCCGATCCCGAACCCGATCCGATGTCCCCGCTGCTGCGCTGGCACGGCGGCGACTACATGCGGCTGGGCCCGTTCGACTGAAGACGCCCGGACTCAGCGCTCGGCGATGTAATGCTGCGTGACCGGCGCCGAGCCCTCTTCCAGGTAGTCCAGCAAGGCCAGTTCCAGTTCCTCGTCGGCCAGGGTGCGGCGCGCGCGCTGGTGCAGGTAATCGGCCCAGCTCGTGACGATGAAGCGTTCGACGTAGCGCGTGGCCTGGCCCAGGTCGCCCAGGTCGCGGTAGACGCGCCAGAAGGTGGCGCCGTCGCGCCGGCGCGGCCCGCGCAGCAGGCTCACGGCCTCCAGGAACACGGGCGCGAACTCGGGCCGCACGCGGTAGCCGATCTCCACCGCCACCGGCCCGGCCTCGGGCGCCGGCGGGTGCTTCACGAACAGGTCCTGCGACAGCGGCACCTGCGTCACCTCGTCCAGCCCGCCCATGCGCAGCGGGAAGCGCCGCGCCAGCAGCAGGCTGGCCAGCATGGCGGCGGCCGCCAGCAGCAGCGTGAAGCTCAGCCCCAGGATGCCCGACACCGCCCCCCACAGCGCCGAGCCGATGGCAAACGCGCCCAGCGCCGCCAGGGTGTGCAGCGCCGTGGCGCGGGCGCGCACCCAGGGCGGCACGCTGGTCTGGGTGGCGGTGTTGTAGGTGCTCATCACGCTCATCCAGCTGGCGCCGGCCCCCACCAGCGACAGGTAGACGACGGCCGGCACCGTCACCAGCGCGCTGACCACCATGGCCAGCGCAAACACCACGGCGCAGATCGCCACCAGCCTTTCCAGCCCCAGGCGTGTGCGCAGCCGCCCGATCACCAGCCCGGCCATCACCGCGCCGGTGCCCAGGCAGGCCATCAGGAAACCGAAGCCGGTGGCACCCAGGCCCAGCTTCTGCTGGCCGATGACGGGCAGCAGCGCCCACAGCGCCGAACCCGCGCCGCCGTAGGCTCCGGTGCGCAGCAACTGGGCCAGCACGGTGTCGTTGTGGCGCGCGAAGCGCAGCGCGCTCAGCATGCCGCCCCACAGCCGTTCGGCGGGCAGGCGCGAAGGCGGGTGCGGCCGCGGCGGGTGGCGGCGCACGGCCTCGAACAGCGCCACGATGCCGGCCACGGCCAGCGCGAAGACCCAGCCGCTGCCAGCGGCGGCAAACACCGCCCCGGCCAGCGCCGGCCCCAGCGCGCGGGCGCTGTTGTAGCTGATGCCGATGGCGGTGATGGCCTGGGGCAGTTCTTCGCGCGGCACCACGTCGACGATGGTGGAATTCCAGCTGGGCGACAGCACGGCGGTGCAGCACCCGGCGACGAAGGTGAAGAAAAGTAACGCCGCCGGCCCGGCCCAGCCGGCCAGGGCCAGGGCGGCCAACAGGCTGACCACCAGCGCCTGCGCGGCCAGCGCACCCAGCATCAGGCGCTTGCGGTCGGTGGTGTCGGCCATCACCCCGGCGGGCAGCGAGAGCAGGAACATCGGCAGGAACACGGCCGTCTGCACCAGGGCGGCCAGGAAGGAAGAACCGGTCAGTTCCACCATCAGCCAGGCCGTGGCCATGGCCTGCATCGCATTGCCGATGAAATAGATGCTGCCGCCGGCCAGCAGGGCCCTGAAAGCAGTGTGGCGCAGGGTGGCGCGGATCGAGACGGAGGCTTCGGCCATTCGCGCCATCGTACGCGGGCGCTGCCGGGCGGCGGCTCGCATCCGCCAACCCCGCGCTTGGGGGGTTGTTTGTATGTCACCCGGATGACAACGTCGTGGCGTCAGTGCAAAAGGCGTGCAAGCTCAGCTGCACCACCGGACGCTGCTGAACCGGTCCCTCGCCCCTTCCACACCCACAAAAAACCAGGAGTTGAGATGCAGATGTTCTCTTCGTTTGCCCTGCGCCGCACTGCAGTGGCCCTTGCCACCGGCGCTGGCCTGATGCTGGCCACGGCCACCGCTTCGGCGCAAATCGTCTACAGCGGCCTTGTCAACCTCAATATTCCCGTCTCGAACAACGGTCTCTACCTGAACGTCGTGACCGGTGCCAACAACCTGCCGGCCGGCGGCCCGGGCTCTGGCGTCGCGGGTTGGGACATCAATCCCTGGTCCACCGCAGGTCTGGGCTTCTTCAACCCCTCCGCACCCGCCGGCGGCGCCTACCTGCAGAGCGCTCCAGGGACGGTGGCCAACCTGTCGTTTGGCTCGGCGATCGGCCCGGGCGCGACCTTCGGTAATGGATTGAGCGGCAACAACAGCCAATGGAACGTCAACAGCAGTGACAACGTGTTCGGCTTCCGCTTCATCA
Source organism: Burkholderiales bacterium Ga0077543 (assembly GCA_001464055.1). GTDB lineage: Bacteria > Pseudomonadota > Gammaproteobacteria > Burkholderiales > Burkholderiaceae_C > Rubrivivax. Next base: position 25,514 of record LNET01000123.1, on the reverse strand, counting down.
ACGAAGCCGGCGGCACCTTGCACTACGGCTGGGCGCGCGTCAGCCTGGGTGCCACGCCAACCACCGCGGGCCGCTCGCTGGTCGAGTACGCCTTCGAACTGACGCCGAACACCGCCATCATGGCCGGCGTGGTGCCTGAACCCAGCACCTACGCCCTGATGGGCCTGGGTCTGGCCGGCCTGATGGTGGCTGCACGCCGCCGCAAGCAGCAGCAGTGATGCGCTGGCTGCGCTGGTAGCGCAGCCGTCTCTTCTGTCCCGCAAAAAAGCCCCTGCACGAAAAGTGCAGGGGCTTTTTCGATGTCCGCCGGGCGGTGGGTCGGTGTCAGGCCGCGTCGGGCGCCACCGGGTGCCCGGCCATCATCTCCAGCGCCTTCACCAGCGCCGAATGGTCCTGTTCCTTCAACCCATTTGCAGCACAGGCCTGCATCAGCTGCGCCGCACCGGCCGTCTGCGGCAGCGCCACGCCCAGGGCCCGCGCGCCGGCCAGGGCCAGGTTCAGGTCCTTCTGGTGCAGCCCGATGCGGAAGCCCGGGTTGAAGGTGCGCTTGATCATGCGTTCGCCGTGCACTTCCAGGATGCGGCTGCTGGCGAAGCCGCCCATCAGCGCCTGGCGCACCTTGGCCGGGTCGGCGCCGGCCTTGCTGGCGAAGACCAGGGCCTCGGCCACCGCGGCGATGTTCAGGGCCACGATGATCTGGTTGGCCACCTTGGTGGTCTGGCCGTCGCCGTTGCCGCCCACGTGGGTGATGTTCTTGCCCATCAGCGCGAACAGCGGCTTGACGCGCTCGAACGCCGCCTCGGGCCCGCCCACCATGATCGTCAGGCTGGCGGCCTTGGCCCCCACTTCGCCACCGCTGACCGGGGCGTCCAGGTAGTCGCAGCCCATCTCGTTGATGCGCGCGGCGAAGCACTTGGTGTCGATGGGCGAGATGCTGCTCATGTCGACGACGGTCTTGCCCGCCGACAGCCCCGAAGCGACGCCCGTCTCGCCGAAGAGCACGGCTTCGACGTCGGGCGTGTCGGGCACCATCGTGAAGATGATGTCGGCCTTTTGTGCCACTTCGCGTGCGCTGGCGCAGGCCACGGCGCCAGCGTCCAGCAGCGCCTGCGGCAGCTTGCTGCGGGTGGTGACGAAGAGCTCATGCCCGGCGGTGCGCAGGTGGCCGGCCATGGGCGTGCCCATGATGCCCAGGCCGATGAAACCCAGCTTCAACGATGTCGTCATGTTCGGTCTTTCTCTCGCGGTCTCTCAGGTGGGGGCGCGCAACTGGCGGCGCGCCTTTTCCAGCCAGGCCAGGCCGGCTTCGGTGGTGGTGGCGGGCTTGTATTCGCAGCCCACATGGCCCTTGTAGCCGATCTTGACCAGATGCTCGAACAGGAAGCCGTAGTTGATCTCGCCGGTGCCGGGTTCGTTGCGGCCCGGGTTGTCGGCCACCTGGATGTGGCCGATGCGTGCCAGGTGCTTGCTCAGCGTGGCACCGAGTTCGCCTTCGCTGCGCTGGGCGTGGTACACGTCGTATTGCAGGAACAGGTTGTCGGCACCCACCTCGTCCATCACCGACAGCGCCAGCGTGCTGTTGCTCAGCCAGAAGCCCGGCACGTCGAAGTTGTTCACGGGCTCGATCAGCAGGTTCAGCCCCGCTTCCTTCAGCGCCGCAGCGGCGAACTTCAGGTTGTCGACGAAGGTCTGCCGAACCACGGCGTCGGCCACGCCAGCAGGCGCCTTGCCGGCCAGGCAGTTCAGTTGTTTCACGCCCAGCGTGGTGGCGTAGGCAATGGCCTGGCTCACACCGGCGCGGAATTCCTCCACGCGGTCGGGCAGGCAGGCGATGCCGCGTTCGCCGCCGGCCCAGTTGCCGGCCGGCAGGTTGTGCAGCACCATGGTCAGGCGGTTGGCCACCAGGCGGTCACGGATCGACAGCGCCGGGGCTTCATAAGGGAACTGCAGTTCCACCGTCGAAAACCCCGAGCGGGCGGCGCGTTCGAAGCGCTCCAGCAGTGGCACTTCGGTGAACAGCATCGACAGGTTGGCGGCAAATCTGGGCATGAGTGTCTCCGTCGTTGTGGGCGCAGCGGTGCACTGCTGCGCCATGTTGTCATGTCATTCCAGCAGGCCTGCGAGCTCCAGGCCCTTGAGGCCTTCGGGGTGGCGGCAGTCCACGTCCTCGAACTCGTTGACCTTGTCGATCTCGACACCCATCGAGATGTTCGTCACCTTCTCGAGGATGACCTCCACCACCACCGGCACGCGCAGGTCGTGGGCCATGGCCTTGGCCTGCACCAGGGCCGATTCGATCTTCGCCGGGTCGGTCACGCGCAGGGCCTTGCAGCCCATGCCTTCCACCACCTTGGCGTGGTCCATGCCGTAGCCCTTCAGTGCCGGGTCTTCGACGTTCATGTTGTCGAAGGCCAGTTGCACGCAGAAGTCCATGTCGAAGCCGCGCTGGCTCTGGCGGATCAGGCCCAGGTAGCTGTTGTTCACCAGCACCACCACCATCGGCAGCTTGAACTGCGCGCCCACGGCCAGCTCCTCGATGAGGAACTGGAAATCGTAGTCGCCGCACAGGCCCACCACGGTCTTGGTGGGGTCGCTGGCGACCACGCCCAGCGCGGCCGGCAGGGTCCAGCCCAGCGGGCCGGCCTGGCCGCAGTTGATCCACTGGCGCGGCGCGTAGACGTTCAGGAACTGGGCGCCGGCAATCTGGCTCAGGCCGATGGTGGTGACGTACACGGTGTCGCGACCGAAGGCCTTGTTCATCTCCTCGTACACGCGCTGCGGCTTGATGGGGATCTGCTCGAAGTGCGTCTTGCGGTGCATCAGGCGCTTGCGCTCCTGGCAGCGGAAGACCCAGTCGGAACGATCCTTCAGCGCTGCGGCGGCCTTGCGCTCGCGCGCCACTTCGACGAACAGCTGCAGCGCGGCCTTGGCGTCGCTGACGATGCCGAAGTCGGGCATGAACACGCGGCCGATCTGGGTGGGTTCGATGTCCACGTGCACGAAGGTGCGGCCCTTGGTGTAGACGTCGACGCTGCCAGTGTGGCGGTTGGCCCAGCGGTTGCCGATGCCCAGCACGAAGTCCGAAGCCAGCATCGTGGCGTTGCCGTAGCGGTGGCTGGTCTGCAGACCGCACATGCCGGCCATCAGCGGGTGGTCGTCTGGGATGGTGCCCCAGCCCATCAGCGTGGGGATCACCGGCACATTGGTCAGCTCAGCCAGTTCCACCAGCAGGTCGGCGGCGTCGGCGTTGATGATGCCGCCGCCGGCCACGATCAGCGGCTTGTCAGCGGCCTGCAGCATGTCCAGCGCCTTTTCGATCTGCTTGCGCGTGGCCTGCGGCTTGTAGACGGGCAGGGGCTCGTAGGTGTCGATGTCGAATTCGATCTCGGCCATCTGCACGTCGAAGGGCAGGTCGATCAGCACCGGGCCCGGGCGGGCGCTGCGCATCAGGTGGAAGGCCTGCTGGAAGGCGCGCGGCACGAGGCCGGGTTCGCGCACGGTGATGCTCATCTTGGTCACCGGCTTGGCGATGCTTTCGATGTCCACCGCCTGGAAGTCTTCCTTGTACAGGCGGGCGCGCGGGGCCTGGCCGGTGATGCACAGGATGGGAATGCTGTCGGCGCTGGCGCTGTACAGGCCCGTGATCATGTCGGTGCCGGCCGGGCCGCTGGTGCCGATGCACACGCCGATGTTGCCTGCCCGGGCTCGGGTGTAACCCTCGGCCATGTGGCTGGCGGCCTCGACATGGCGGGCCAGGATGTGGCCGATGCTCTGGCGTTCACGCAAAGCGGCGTACAGCGGGTTGATGGCGGCACCGGGCACGCCGAAGGCTTGGGTGATGCCTTCCTTTTCCATCACCAGCACGGCTGCCATTGCGGCTTTCATCTTGGCCATTGTCGAGTCTCCATAGGTGGTTCAAAAGCAGGACGCATGTTCGTTCCGGAAGGCCCGCAAGGGAAGGGGGGCTCGTGGATATCAGCTATTCCATACAGGAATGGTCGGCTGCACACTCCGGGCATGGACAGAGTCATGGGCATCCAGCTTTTCATCCGCGTCGTCGAAACCGGCAGCTTCAGCAAGGCCAGCCGCGACCTGGGCCTGACCCAGCCCACCGCCACCAAGCATGTGGCGGCGCTGGAGGCCCGGCTGGGCGCGCGCCTGTTTCACCGCAGCACGCGCGGCGCCACGCCCACCGAGGTGGGCGCAGCCTACTACGACAAGTGCAAGATCATCGCGCGCGAACTCGAGGAAGCCGACAACCTGGCCGCGCTGATGCAGCAGCGCGTGCAGGGCAGCCTGCGCATCAGCACCAGCGTGGCCTTCGGCCGGCGCGTGCTGACGCCGCTGGTGCTGAAGTTCATGCAGCTGCACCCGGGCCTGCACGTCGACCTGAGTTTCGAGGACCGTTATGTCAACCTGGTCGAACAAGGCATCGATCTGGCCGTGCGCATGGGCCGGCTGGCCGATTCCACCCTCGGCGCGCGCCATCTGGGCCGCAACCCCTGGGTGCTGGTGGGCGCGCCCGGCTACCTGGCCGAACACGGCACGCCGCTGGTGCCTGGTGAACTGAAGGGGCATTCGGCCCTGATTTATAGCAGCGTGCAGGGCGACGACCGCTGGACCTTCACCGCGCCCGACGGCCAGGTGCTGCAGGTGCCGGTGGCCGGGCCGCTGCGCAGCAACAACCTGTCGGCCCTGCTGTCGGCGGCGCGGCTGGGACTGGGTCTGGCCCTGGTGCCCTGGTACGTGGCCAACGACTCGGTGCGCGCCGGCGTGGTGCAGCCCTTGCTGACGGGCTGGACCTTGCCCGAACAAGAGGTCCATGCCGTCTTCCCTTCGCCGCGGCTGGTGCCGGCCAAGGTCAGCGGCTTTGTCACCTGGCTGCAGGGCCAGCTGGGCGGCGAGTGGTGGACCCGACGGGCCTGAGCATGCGCGGCTACCATGGCCGGATGAAGATTGCCTTGCTCTTTCCCGTGCTGCTGGCAGCCTGCGCCACGGCGGTGCCCGACCCCGGGCCGGTGCTGAACCGCCCGGTGCTGCTGTTCGGCGAAGTGCACGACAACGCCGTGCAGCACGCCGAGCGCCTGCGCGCCTTCGAGGCCCTGCTGGCCACCGGCGCGCGCCCGGCGCTGGCGATGGAACAGCTGGACCGCGAGCGCCAGGCCGCCATCGACGCGCTGTTTGCCGGCGGTGCCCGGCCCACGGCCGACGCCGTCATCGCCGCCGGTGCGCCGGGCGGCGGCCAGGGCGGCGGCTGGAACTGGACGTTCTACCGTCCGTTCATCGACGCGGCCTTGAGGGCCGGCCTGCCCATCGTCGCGGCCAATGTCTCGCGCAGCGAGGCTCGCCGCGTCATGCTCGAAGGCCTGGCGCCGCTGGGTTTCGACCCGCAGGTGCCGGCCGACATGCTGGCCGCTCACACCCGCGACATCGTCGACAGCCACTGCGGCCTGGTCGACGCATCCACGGCCGCCCGCATGGCCCAGGCTCAGGTGGCGCGCGACCAGTTCATGGCGCGGGTGCTGGAGCAACACCTTGCGCGCGGTGTGGTGCTGCTGGCCGGCAACGGCCATGTGCGCACCGACGTGGGCGTGCCGCGCTGGCTGAAGCCCGAGGTGCGGGCCAAGAGCCAGGCCGTGGGCTGGCTGGAAACGGGCAGCGGCGATGCGAAGGCCTTCGACACCGTGCGCCTGACGCCGCCGCAGGCCCGGCCCGACCCCTGCGAAGGCATGCGCAAGCAGGTGCCGGCTCGCCCGGCGCCGGCCACCACGCGGTAGCCGTTCGTGGCCACCTGGGCCCCGGCGGCTAGAACAGGCCGCTGAAGTCGATGCTGCAGCCAGGCAGGCCCGGCAAGCCCAGCACGCCAGGCGCGCGCAGCGCCGTGGCCCGGCTGTAGCTGCCGCCCTGGGGGTCGCTGAAGGTGCGCAGCAGGTTGCTACCGAGGTCGAGCACCCAGACTTCGGGCACGCCGTGCTGGGCGTACAGCGGCACCTTGATGCGCACGTCGTAGGCCAGGGTGGTGTCGGCCACTTCGATCACGAGCAGGCAGTCGGGGCCGGTGGGCAGGGCGTTCGCGTAGAAATCGTCCCGCACTTTCAGCAGCGCCAGGTCGGGTTCAGGTTCGCTCTGTCCATCCAGCTGCACGGGCAGCTGCACAGAGACCTGCGCCTGTCGCCCCACGGCTTCGTGCAGCAGCTGACTCAGTCTCATCACCGCGGCGCGGTGTCGGGTGCCCATTGGTGCCGTGTCGATGACCTCTCCGTCGATCAGCTCCACGTGGGCATCATCGGGCAGCAACCCGACCTCGGCCATGCGGTGATAGTCGTCCACGCTGATGCGCCGCCGCAAGAGCCGCGGCTCTTCCAGGTTCTCCAGAACGTCCATGGCGGGCTCCCGGGCAGTCATGCCTTGCATCTTACGACGCACCCGCACAATCACGCCCCGTGAACGACACCCCCAGCGACCCCGCCCGCGAACGTTTTCTGCAGCGCCTGGCCGATGCCGCGCAAGCGCACGCGGCCGGTGGCCCGGCCTGGCATCGCCTGCTGCTGACCAAGCCCGTGCCGCAGGGCGGTGCGAACGATCTGCAGCGGGTGCAGGTGCGGCCGCTGCTGCTGCGCGGGCAGCCGCACTTCAGCTTCGTCAGCAGCCACGCCACCAAGGACCTCACGAAGAATCTGCCGGTGGCCGAAGGCCTGGTGCAGGTGGCGGCGCTGCTGGGCAGTCACTTTCGCAACGCCCACCTGCACACGGCTGCTGAGGAAGTGCAGCTGGTGCTCAGCAAGAAGGGCAAGGGTCATCTGACGGCCCATGCCGTGGCTGCCGTGCCGGCCGCAGCGGCTGAAGACGGCGGTGAGCCGACTGCCGCCCTTCCCGCCGCCCATGACCGCGCCAAGCAGCGCTGGCTGACGCTGGACCGCCCCTTCCTGGCCGCGCTGGGCGTGGCCACGCCGCAGGGCAGCCTGGTGCCGGCGATGGCCCGCAAGTGGAAGCAGATCAACAAGTTCGTCGAGATCTTCGCGCACGCGCTGGACAAGGCCGGCCTGGCCGTACAGGCCGGCATCGAGGTCGTGGACTTTGGCGCCGGCCGCGCCTACCTGACGTTCGCCGTGCACGACTGGCTGACCCACGGCCGCGGCCTGGCCGCGCGCGTGACGGGTGTCGAACTGCGCCCCGACCTGGTGGCCGAAGGCAATGCCAGCATTGCCCGGCTGGGCCTGCAGGGCCTGCGCCTGCAGCAAGGCGACGTGCGGGACTGGCAGGCCGAGCCGATGGACGTGATGATCGCGCTGCACGCCTGCGACACCGCCACCGACCACGCCATCCACCTGGGCCTGCAGGCCGGCGCCAGGGTCATCCTGTGCAGCCCCTGCTGCCACAAGCAGCTGCGCCCGCAACTGCTCAGCCCGCACCCGCTGCGCAGCGTGTTCCAGCACGGCATCCATGCCGAACAGCAGGCCGAGATGCTGACCGACAGCCTGCGCGCACTGCTGCTGGAAAGCCGGGGCTACGACACCCAGGTGTTCGAGTTCGTGGCGCTGGAGCACACGCGCAAGAACAAGATGATCCTGGCGGTCAAGCGCGCGCAGCCCCAGCCTGCGGCCATGGCCGCAGCGCTGGAACAGGTGCAGGAAGTGAAGCGCTACTTCGGGGTGAAGGAGCAGGCGCTGGAGACCCTGCTCATGGCCTCGGCCTGAACCCGCCCGGCCCCGCCCGAGCCGGGGTCAAGCGCGGGCGCAGCCCGACGCGCCGGCGCGGCTGAAGCTGCGGCCTTGCCACGCCGCCAGCGCGCCGGTGGCCTCGGCCAGCGTCAGCGCTGCATCTTCCAGCCGCAGCCGGGCCCGTGTGCCGGTGGCCTCGCCCGGCGCGTTGAGTTCGGCCGCGCCCACCTGGCCGTCCACCACCGCCTGCGGCACCGTGGCCCCCGCGGCCGTGAAACTGGCCGAAAAGCGCTGGAAGCGCTGCGCGATCTCCAGCCGCAGGCCTTCGCTGCACCACAGGCCCTGCACGGGAGCGGGCACCACCCACAGGTGCACGGTGCTGCGCTTGTCCTTGCCGATGGCCTTGTCGGGCACGTCCAGGCTGAGGCTGCGGTCGGGCCGCCAGTCGCCCAGGTCCCAGTCGTGAGAGACGATGCGCGTGCCCGGCTTCAGCGCCAGCAGGCGCGGGCGTAGCTGCAGGTTCACGGCGGGCAGCAGGTACATCGTCACCACCGTGGCCTGCCTCAGGTCGGTGGCGAACAGGTCCTGCTCCACGAACACGGCGCGCTCGGCCACCCCGGCGGCCCGGGCATGCTGACGGCTGGCGGCCACGAGCTCGGGCACGATCTCCACGCCCAGCCCGTGCGCGCCGAAACGCCGCGCCGCGGTGATGACGATGCGGCCGTCGCCCGAACCCAGGTCGACGACGTTGTCCTGCGGGCCCACGCCGGCCAGTTCAAGCATCGCCAGCGTCACCACGTCGGGTGTGGTGATGAAGGGCACGTCTTCCTGGGCCTGTGGCCGCCCTGGCGCAGCGGCCACCAGAAACGCCATGGTCAGCCGGACGAAAGAAAACCCAAGCTTCCCGCCGCGGAACCGGCTTTGCCGGGCCGCTGGCGGACGGCCCCCTCGGGGGGTGGCGAGCGCCAGCGAGCCCGGGGGCATCATGTCGGAAGCTGGTGAGACTTGAAGGCTTCGCGCAGCTTGTTCTTCTGCATCTTGCCGGTGGCGCCCAGCGGGATGGCGTCGACGAAGACCACGTCGTCGGGGGTCCACCACTTGGCGATCTTGCCGTCGAAGAAGGCCAGCAGTTCCTCGCGCGTGACTTCCGCACCCGGCTTCTTCATCACCACCAGCAGTGGCCGCTCGTCCCATTTCGGGTGGAAGGCGGCGATGCAGGCCGCCATCGCCACGGCCGGGTGGGCCATCGCGATGTTCTCCAGGTCGATGCTGCCGATCCATTCGCCGCCGCTCTTGATGACGTCCTTGCTGCGGTCTGTGATGTGCATGTAGCCGTCGGCGTCGATGGTGGCCACGTCGCCGGTGGGGAACCAGCCGTCCACCAAGGGGCTGCCGCCTTCGCTGCGGTAGTAGTCCTGCAGGATCCACGGGCCGCGCACCAGCAGTTCGCCGCTGGTCTGGCCGTCCCAGGGCAGGGCCTGGCCGGCGGCGTCGACGATCTTCATGTCCACCCCGTAGACCGCGCGGCCCTGCGTGGCCTGCACTGCGAACTGGGCCTCGTGGTCCATGGCCAGGTGCTTGCCCTTCAGGATGGCGGCGGTGCCCACCGGCGACATCTCGGTCATGCCCCAGGCGTGGATCACCTGCACGTCGTACTTGTCCTGGAAGGCGCGCATCATCGCCGGCGGACAGGCCGAGCCGCCGATGACGGTGCGGCGCATGGTGGAAAAGCGCGCGTTGTTGGCTTCCATATAGCCCAGCAGGCCCTGCCAGACGGTGGGCACGCCGGCCGACACCGTCACACCCTCGGCTTCGAACAGCTCGAAAAGGCTCTTGCCGTCCAGCCCCGGGCCGGGGAAGACCATCTTCGCGCCCACCATGCAGGCCGCATACGGCAGGCCCCAGGCGTTGACGTGGAACATTGGCACCACCGGCAGGATGCTGTCGCGCGCGCTGCAGTTCAGCGCGTCGGGCATGGCAATCGCAAAGGTGTGCAGCACCGTGCTGCGGTGGCTGTACAGCACGCCCTTGGGGTTGCCCGTGGTGCCGCTGGTGTAGCACAGCGACGAGGCGGTGTTCTCGTCGAAGCTGGGCCAGGCGAAGTGGTCGTCCTGCGCGGCGACGATGTCGTCGAAGCACAGCAGGTTGGGAATCTTCGACGTCGCCGGCATGTGGGCGCGGTCGGTCATGGCCACGAAGTGTTTGACAGTCGTCAGGCGCGCAGCCACGGCTTCCACCAGCGGCAGGAAGGTCAGGTCGAAGCACAACACCTGGTCTTCGGCGTGGTCGGCGATGTAGACCACCTGGTCGGGGTGCAGGCGCGGGTTCAATGTGTGCAGCACGGCGCCGCTGCCGCTGACGGCGTAGTACAGCTCCATGTGGCGGTAGCCGTTCCAGGCCAGCGTGGCCACGCGGTCGCCCATGCCCACCCCCAGCGCGGCCAGGGCCTTGGCCAGCTGGCGCGAACGGGCCGCCAGTTCGCGGTAAGTGGTGCGGTGGATGTCGCCCTCGACCCGCCGCGAGACGACCTCCTGGTCGCCGTGGTGGCGTTCGGCGTGCACGATGAGTGACGAGATCAGCAGCGGCTGCTGCATCATTTGGCCGTTCATGGGCGTGTCCTTCTTGTTCAGTTTTTGTCCGACGAGGTCGGATGTCCCCGCGATCACGTGCTGGTGTTCGTCCCGTCAGCAACGTGTCAGCCACGCATTTTGCGGCATTGCTGCTGGCCCTGCGGCCGGGTGGGGGCGGCTCAGGCCAGCAGCTGGCGGGCCAGCGCACGCTGGCGCCGCACCAGGGCGGGCAGGTCCAGCGTGGTGAGCTCGCCGTCGCGCACCAGCACCCGCCCCTGCACGACGCTGTGGCGCACGCGCGGCACCTGGCACAGCAGCATCGCGGCCATGGGGTCGTCTTCGGCGCCAGCCAGGGCCACGTCGTCCAGGGCCACGCTGACCAGGTCGCAGGCCATGCCCGGGGCCAGCGCGCCGATGTCGTCGCGCCCCAGCACGCGGGCGCCGCCCAGCGTGCCGATCTCCAGCATCTCGCGCGCCGACATGGCTTCGGCGCCGGAGTGCACGCGCTGCAGCAGCAGCGCCAGGCGCAGTTCGGCCAGCAGGTGGCCGCTGTCGTTGCTGGCCGAGCCGTCCACCGCAATGGCCACCGGCACGCCGGCGTCGCGCATGGCGCGGATGGGCGCCACGCCCGAGCCCAGCCGCATGTTGCTGCCCGGGCAATGCGCCACACCCGTGCCGGTGCTGGCGAAGGCCTGGACACCGGCGGCGTCCAGCTTCACGCAGTGCGCGTGCCAGACGTCGGGGCCCAGCCAGCCCAGGCTTTCGGCGTATTCGGCCGGCGTGCAGTTGAACTTCTCGCGGGTGTAGGCGATGTCGCTGTCGTTTTCGGCCAGGTGGGTGTGCAGTTGCACGCCATGCGCCCGGCCGAAGCTGCGCGCCAGCAAAGCGGCATCGCGCATCAGCTCGCGGCTGACGGAAAACGGGCTGCAGGGTGCCACCACCACGCGCTGCATCGCGAAGCGCGCCGGGTCGTGCCAGCGTTCGATGCAGCGCTGGGTGTCGGCCAGGATCGCGGCTTCGTCTTCGACCACGCTGTCGGGGGGCAGCCCGCCCAGCGACCGGCCCACGCTCATGCTGCCGCGCGCAGCATGGAAGCGCATGCCCACCGTGCGCGCCGCTTCCAGGCTGTCGTCGAGCCTGCAACCGTTCGGGAACAGATAGAGGTGGTCGCTGCTGGTGGTGCAGCCCGACAGCAGCAGCTCGGCCATGGCCAGCTGGGTCGAGGTGGCCAGCATCTCGGGCGTCAGGCGCGCCCACATGGGGTAGAGCGTGCTCAGCCAGCCGAACAGCGAGGCGTCCTGCGCCGGGCGCACCGCACGCGTCAGCGTCTGATACATGTGGTGATGGGTGTTCACCAGGCCCGGCATCACGAGCTGGTCGCGGGCGTCGATGACTTCGTCGGCGGTGGCCGGCAAGGTGTCACTGGGGCCCACGGCTTCGATGACACCGTCGCGGGCAAACACCGCGCCGCCGGCGATCTCGCGGCGCTGTCCGTCCATGGTCACCAGGCAGCTGGCGTCGCGCACGAGCAGGGTACCCACGGTCTGGCTCCGCCGCGGTCTCAGGCCGCCTCGGGCGGCGGCTGCGAACCCTTGTCCGACCACAGCACTCCGGCGGTGGCCCAGTCGTGGCGCTGCACGTCGGTAAAGACGATGTCCACGGCTTCGGGCGAACCGCCCAGCACGCGCACGGTGGCTTCGGTCAGGGCGGCGGCCAGCGCGCGTTTCTGCTCGACCGTGCGGCCGGCGAACATCTGTACATGAATACTGGGCATGGGGCTTGTCTCCTGGTTTAGTCTGGGGCGCCGGTTTCGAACCAGCGTTGGATCAAGGCGCGTTCGGCGTCGGTGATCTGGGTCGAATTGTTCATCGGCATGAGCTTCAGCACCACCGTCTGCTGGTAAATGGCCTGGGCCTGCTGGCGAATGAGTTCGGGTGTGTGCAGCGCCACGTTCTTCTGCTGCACCTGGGCGTTGTGGCAGATCACGCAGCGCTGTTCCATCACCGCCGTCACCTCGGCCAGGCTGACCTTGGCCGGTAGTGCGGCCGCCGGCGGCCGCGGCGGCGGTGCCAGCCAGATGGCCAGCCCCACCAACACCGCGCAGCCCACCACGGCATGTTCCCAGGGCACACGCCGGCCGGCCACCAGCGCCTTGTGGCGGGCCACGAAGCTGTGGCGGATGAGTGCACCGGCCAGCATCAGCAGCACCAGCACCAGCCAGTTCCAGGGGCCCTGGTACAGCCAGCCATAGTGGTTGCTGAGCATGGCAATCAGCACCGGCAGCGTGAAGTAAGTGTTGTGCACGCTGCGCTGCTTGGCGCGCTGGCCGTGGATGGGGTCGACCGGGATGCCGGCCTTCATCTGCGCGATGACCTTGCGCTGGCCCGGGATGATCCAGAAGAAGACGTTGGCGCTCATGGCCGTGGCCAGCATCGCGCCCACCAGCAGGAAGGCGGCGCGCCCGGCAAACAGCTGGCAGGCCGCCCACGAGGCCACCACCACGTAAACCAGCACCAGGCCGGCGACGATGGCGTCACCGCCCACCTTGCCGCCCTTTTCGCCCACCCAGCGGCAGATCAGGTCATAGGCCACCCAGAACAGCACCAGGAAGCCCAGCGAAGCGGCAATCGCCGTGGACGGGGCCCAGTCGAACACGCTCTTGTCCACGAGGAAGGTGCCGGCGTTCACCAGGTACATCACCGTGAACAGCGCAAAGCCGGTGAGCCAGGTGGAATAGCTCTCCCAGTAGAACCAGTGCAGGTTCTGCGGCAGGCTCTTGGGCGCCACCATGTACTTCTGCGGGTGGTAGAAGCCGCCGCCGTGCACGGCCCAGAGTTCGCCGTTCACGCCCTTGTCCTTCAGCGCCGGGTCGGTGGGCGGTGTCAGGCTGTTGTCGAGGAAGACGAAATAGAACGAAGAACCGATCCAGGCGATGGCGACGACGACATGCGCCCAGCGCAGGAGCAGGTTGGCCCATTCCAGCAGGTAAGTGGTGTCCATTGAAGGCAGTGTGCAGTGGCAGCCGGTTCCGCAAGACCCGTGCCGCGGAAAAGGCTAGCTGCCGCGGTAGGTGCTGTAGCCGTAGGGGCTGACGAGCAGCGGCACGTGGTAATGGCCTTCGGCATCGGCCATGCCGAAGTCCAGCGCCACGGTGTCGATGAAGGGCGGGTCGGGCAGGGCCACGCCGCGGGCACGGAAATAGGGCGCCACCTCGAACAGCAGCCGGTAGCGGCCTGCGGCCATGCTGTCTTCGTCGAGCAGTGGCCCGTCGGCGCGGCCATCGTGGTTCAGCGCCAGGGTCTTGATCGTCACCGGGCCGGCCGCGTCGATGCGCTGCAGGGTCACGCGCAGCCCGGCGGCAGGGCAGCCGTGCGCGGTGTCGAGGACGTGGGTGCTCAGGTGTCCCATGGAGTGGTGGGCGGTTCGGCAGGGGTTGCGATGCCCGCCACGCTAGCAGCTTTCAATCCAGCACCCGCCGCCGCCCCTCGCCCTGCGATTGCAGGGCCTTGGGGGTGGCCACGCCCCGCGCTTGCTGGCCGTAAAGTTCGGCATCTTTCCTGCCAGATGCCCGGCCCCCCTCAAGATGACCGACAGCGCCTACCCCCGTGACCTGCGAGGCCACGGCCCGCAGCCCCCGCACGCCCGCTGGCCGGGCGGCGCCCGCGTCGCCCTGCAGTTCGTGCTGAACTACGAAGAGGGTGGAGAGAACAACCCGCTGCACGGCGACGCCACTTCGGAGACCTTCCTGTCGGAACTGGTCACGGCCCAGGCCTACGAAAACCGGCACATGACCATGGAGTCGATGTACGAATACGGCTCCCGCGCCGGCATCTGGCGCCTGCTGCGCGAATTCGATGCGCGCGGATGGCCGCTGACGGTTTTCGCCGTGGCCACGGCGTTGCAGCGTTACCCCGAACTGGTTCAGACCTTCATGGCCCGCGGCGACGAGATCGCCAACCACGGCCTGCGCTGGATCCACCACCAGCACATGCCCGAGACCATGGAACGCAAGCACATCGGCGTGGCCACGCACATCCTGAAGGACCTGACCGGCGGCGCCTGGCCGCAGGGCTGGTACACCGGCCGCGACAGCCCCAACACCCGCCGCCTGGTGGCCGAAGCCGGCGGCTATGCCTACGACAGCGACTACTACGGCGACGACCTGCCGTTCTGGCTGCAGGTGGAACCCACGCCCGGCGCGGCGCTGGTGCCGCACCTGGTGGTGCCGTACTCGCTGGACACCAACGACATGCGCTTCGTCCAGGCCCAGGGCTTCAACACCGGCGAGCACTTCTACACCTATCTGCGCGACAGCTTCGACGCGCTGTATGCCGAAGGCGACCCCGACGGCCTGGACCGGCCGAAGATGATGAGCGTGGGCATGCATTGCCGGCTGCTGGGCAAGCCCGGGCGCATCGGCGCGCTGCAGCGCTTCATGGACCACGTGGCGCGGCACGAACAGGTGTGGGTGTGCCGGCGCATCGACATCGCGCGCCACTGGCGCGAGGTGCACCCTTTCGACCCGGCTACCGCATTCACGTGGCGCTGACCGTGGGCCCCCGATCTCGCTGGCGCTCGCTGCCAAGGCCAGTGGCCTTGGCCTTCGCCAGGCACAAACAGTCCACCGGACTGTTTGTGTCCGGGCTCAGCCCGCCCGAGGGGGCCGTCCGCCGACGGCCCGGCAGAGCCGGTGCCGTGGCGGGAAGCTTGGGTCAGCTTGACCTGGCCTTCTATTTGCAATGGCTAAAGGAATGCTGACCCTCGCCACACTGAACGCCGCCGACGCGGCCGGTTTCACCGCGCTGCTCGACGGCGTCTACGAACATTCGCCGTGGATCGCCGAACGCGCCCATGCGGCGCGGCCCGCGGGCGGCTTCGTCAGCCTGCCGGCGCTGAAGCGGGCGCTGGTGGAAGCCGTGCGAGCAGCCGGGCGCGAGGCCCAGCTGGCCCTGGTGAGCGCCCACCCCGAACTGGCCGGCAAGGCCATGGTCGCCCAGGCCCTGACGGCCGAAAGCACCGGTGAACAGGGCCGGGCCGGCCTGACCCATTGCACGCCCGAGGAATTCGCCACGCTGCAGCGGCTGAACGCCGACTACAACGCGAAGTTCGGCTTCCCCTTCCTGCTGGCCGTGCGCGGCCCGCGCGGCGAGGGCCTGGGCCGCAGGCAGATCATCCGGGCCTTCCAGCGCCGGCTGGGCAACCACCCGGACTTCGAGTTCGCCGAAGCCCTGCGCAACATCCACCGCATCGCCGAGATTCGCCTGAACGACAAGTTCGGCACCGTGCCCCTGCGCGGTCGGCAGGTGTGGGACTGGGCCGAGGCCCTGGCCGTGCACAGCGACCCGGGTTTCCGTGAACAGGGCCAGGTCACCGTCACCTACCTCACCGACGCGCACCGCGCGGTGGCCGCGCAGCTGCAGCAGTGGATGCACGAATGCGGCTTCGACGACGTGACGCTGGACGCCGTGGGCAACGTCGTCGGTGTTTACCACGGTGCCCGGCCCGACAGCCCGCGCCTGATGACGGGCAGCCACTACGACACCGTGCGCAATGGCGGCAAGTACGACGGCCGGCTGGGCATCCTGGTGCCTATGGCGGTGGTGGCCGGGCTGAAGCGGGCCGGGCAGCGGCTGCCCTTCGGCATCGAGGTGGTGGGCTTTTCCGAAGAAGAAGGCCAGCGCTACAAGGCCACCTTCCTGGGGTCTGGCGCGCTCACCGGCCACTTCGACCCGGCCTGGCTGGACCAGCAGGACGCTGCCGGCGTGCCCATGCGCCAGGCCATGCAGGCGGCGGGCCTGCCGGCGACGCTGGCGGCCATCGGCGCGCTGCGCCGCGACCCCTCGCGCTACCTGGGTTTCGTCGAAGTCCATATCGAACAAGGTCCGGTGCTGGACGCGCTGGACCTGCCGCTGGGCGTGGTCACCAGCATCAACGGCAGCGTGCGTTACCTGGGCGAAGTCATCGGCCAGGCCAGCCATGCCGGCACCACCCCGATGGGCCAGCGCCGCGACGCCGCCTGTGCCGTGGCCGAACTGGCGCTGTTCGTGGAACGCCGCGCGGCGGCGGTGCCCGACTGCGTGGGAACCGTCGGCATGCTCGACGTCCCCGCCGGCAGCATCAACGTCGTGCCCGGCCGCTGCCGCTTCAGCCTGGACCTGCGCGCCACCACCAACGCCGCCCGCGACGCGCTGGCGTCCGACGTGCGGGCCGAACTGCAGCGCATCGCCAGCGTTCGAGGTGTGGCTTTCACCCTGGAGGAAACCATGTCGGCCCAGGCCGCGCCCAGCCACCCGGCCTGGCAGCAGCGCTGGGAAGCCGCGGTCGGCGCCCTGGGCCTGCCGGTGTTCCGCCTGCCCAGCGGCGCCGGGCACGACGCGATGAAGCTGCACGAAGTCATGCCGCAGGCGATGCTGTTCGTGCGCGGCGGCAACGCCGGCATCAGCCACAACCCCCTGGAAAGCATCAGCGACGACGACGCAGAACTCTGCGTGGCCGCTTTCGAACACCTGGTCCGCCACCTGGACACCGCATGAAACCCCCAAGCCCGCTGCGCTCGCAGCCCCCCGAGGGGGCGCTCAGTCCTGTCCGAGCGGCCGGGCAGGACTGACATGAACGCCTACGAACAACTCGACTCCTGGATCGCCGCCCACTTCGACGAAGAGGTGCGCTTCCTGCAGGCCCTGGTGCAGGTGCCCACCGACACCCCGCCCGGCAACAACGCCCCGCACGCCCAGTGCACCGCTGAACTGCTGGCCGCCATGGGCCTGCAAGCCGAAAGGCACCCTGTACCCGATGCCCTGGTGCTGTCCTACGGCCTGCAGTCGGTGACCAACCTGATCGTGCGCCAGCGGTTCGACGCCGGCCCCGGCCCGGGCCCGACCGTGGCGCTGAACGCCCACGGCGACGTGGTGCCGCCGGGCGAAGGCTGGACCCACGGGCCTTACTCGGGCGAGGTCGTGGGCGGCAAGCTCTACGGCCGGGCCTCGGCGGTCAGCAAGGGCGACTTCGCCACCTACACCTTCGCGCTGCGTGCCTTGCAGGCCCTGGGCGCGCCGCTGTCCGGTCAGGTGGAACTGCACTTCACCTACGACGAGGAATTCGGCGGCGAACTAGGCCCCGGCTGGCTGCTGCAGCAAGGCCTGACGAAGCCCGACCTGCTGATCGCCGCCGGCTTCAGCTACCAGGTGGTGACGGCGCACAACGGCTGCCTGCAGATGGAAGTGACGCTGCAAGGGCTGGCCTCCCACGCCGCCTATCCTGAAACTGGCGTCGACGCGCTGCAGGCCGCCAACAAGCTGCTGAGCGCGCTGTACGCCCACAACGAGGTGTTGCGCCAGCGCCGCTCAGCCGTGGCCGGCATCACCCACCCCTACCTGAACGTGGGCCGCATCGAAGGCGGCAGCAACACCAACGTCGTGCCCGGCAAGGTGGTCATCAAGCTCGACCGCCGCATGATCCCCGAGGAAGACCCGGCCGCGGTTGAAACCGAGGTGCGCAGCCTCATCGACGGCGTGGTGGCGCGCTGCCCGGGCATCACGCTGCACGTGAAGCGTCTGCTGCTGGCGCACCCGCTGCAGCCGCTGCCGGGCAACGCGCCGCTGGTGGCGGCCATCCAGCAGCACGCGCAGGCGGTGTTCGGCCAGCCGGTGCCCACCTCGGGCACACCGCTGTATACCGACGTACGGCTGTACGGCGAACACGGCGTGCCCGCGGTCATCTACGGCGCCGGCCCGCGCACGGTGCTGGAAAGCAACGCCAAGCGCGCCGACGAACACCTGGTGCTCAGCGACCTGCAGGGCGCCACCCGGGTGGTGGCGCGCACGCTTTACGACCTGTTGCGCCCCAAAACGGTGCATTTGGATTGATGGCGCGCGCGCACGGAACTTGCGCAAGTGCCTGTGATTTCCCAACCCGCCATTGAAAGACGCCACCGTATGTCGACCCGCCTGCTTGCCGCTGTTTCGCGCCGTACCGTCCTTGTTGCCGCTGCTGCGGCCAGCCTGCTGGGCACGTCGCTGGCTCAGGCGCAAACGCCGCTGAAGTTCCAGCTCGACTGGCGCTTCGAAGGCCCGGCGGCGCTGTTCCTGGCCAGCCAGGCCAAGGGCTACTACAAGGCCGCGGGGCTGGACGTCACCATCGACGGCGGCAACGGCAGTGGTGGCACCGTCACCCGCGTGGCCGGCGGCACCTACGACATGGGCTTCGCCGACATGGCCGCGCTGATGGAGTTCCACGCCAACAACCCCGACGCGCCGAACAAGCCCGTGGCCGTGATGATGGTCTACAACAACACCCCGGCAGCGGTGCTGGCGCTGAAGAAGAGCGGCATCAGCAAGCCCGCCGACCTCTCGGGTCGCAAGCTGGGTGCCCCGGGTTTCGACGCGGGCCGCAAGGCCTTCCCCATCTTCGCCAAGGCCAACAACATCAGCGGCGTGCAATGGACCAGCATGGACCCGCCGCTGCGCGAGACCATGCTGGTGCGTGGCGAAGTCGAAGCCATCACCGGCTTCAGCTTCACCAGCCTGCTGAACCTGGAAGCGCGTGGCGTGAAGACCGAGGACATCGTCGTGCTGCCCTACCCAGCGCATGGCGTGAAGCTGTATGGCAACGCCATCATCGCCAGCCCCAAGTTCATGAAGGAAAACCCGGCGGCGGTGAAGGCCTTCCTGTCGGCCTTCGTCAAGGGCGCGAAGGAGGTCATCGCCAACCCCGACCCGGCCATCGACTACGTGAAGGCGCGCGACGGCATCATCAACGTCGACCTGGAAAAGCGCCGCCTGCGCATGGCCATCGACGCCGTGGTGGCCAGTCCCGACGCCCGCGCCGAAGGCTTCGGCGTGGTGGTGCCCGGGCGCCTGGCGCTGATGGCGTCGCAGGTGAGCGACGCCTTCACCACCAAGACCCGCGTCGACCCCAATGCCGTCTGGACCGACGCCTTCCTGCCGCCCAAGGCCGAACTGAACATCCTGCCGCCCGCGAAGAAGTAGCGCGCCGCGGCTCTACCCAAGCAAAGCGCCGCGGATCCGGCTTCGCCGGTCCGCTGGCGCAGCGCCCCCTCGGGCGGGCTGAGCCCGGACACGAACAGTCCGGTGGACTGTTCGTGCCTGGCGAAGGCCATGGCCACTGGCCATGGCAGCGAGCGCCAGCGAGCGTGGGGGCTAACGGTAATCCCAGGCGAACTGGAACATCACCCCGGCGTCGCCCAGCAGATGCACGGTGGCCGAGGCGTTGCGGTTGAACTGCCAGCCCAGCCCCACCAGCGCGCCGGGTGCGAAGCCGCCCACGTTCAGGGCCACCTTGTCCTTGAACTTGCCCTTGTAGCCGTACAGGATGCCGGCGCTCCACTGGAAGAACAGGGGCTCGGTGTCCAGCAGCCCGGTGTAGCGCTGGCCGACATAGGCGTAGGCGCTGGGCTGGCCGAAGGAGTTTCGGAAGAACGAGAACCCTGCCAGCCAGCGGTCGGGCCGCTGCCGCTCGATGCCGATGGCCCACACGGGGCGGTGTTCGTCGCTGGGCCGGAAATGCGGCGCGTAAGGTGCCACCGCCGCACGCCAGTAACCTTCGCCCTTCCAGGCTTCCATGTCGGTGGCCTGCTGCACGCTGCGGGCGATGAGGCCAGGGCCTGCCGGTTCGGCCGCATGGGCCGCGGGCAGGATGCTGGCCACACACGTGGCGGACAAAAAAATGGCCCCGGCGGGGCAGGCAAAAAGGCTTGGCATGAACAGGATTGTGGCAGCACGAACAGGCCCCAGGCAGGCCACGGGCACCCGCTGGATGGGGGTGATGTTGCTGGTGGCCAGCAGCTTCCTGGGAGGCTGCGCCTGGCTCAATGCCAAGCAAAGCGAACTGGCCTTGCGCCCTACGCCTGGCCGCCCGGCCAACCTGGCGCCCGACAGCGAACTGTTCGGCCCGCGCGACGAACGCTGGCAGGTGCCTGTGCCTGCCACACGCATGGCCGGCCTGCCCATGCCCAGCCAGCCCGACCTGCTGACGCTGTGGTGGCTGCCCAGCCCCGAGCCCGGCGCGCCCGCGCTTCTGTACCTGCACGGCACCTTCCGCAACCTGTACCCGAACCTGCCGAAGATCCAGGCCATTCGTGACGCGGGTTACTCGGTGCTGGCGGTCGACTACCGCGGCTGGGGCGACAGCACGGTGATCGTGCCCGACGAGGAAACCATTGCCGCCGACGCGCAGGCCGCCTGGGCCGAATTCCAGCGCCGCCAGCCCGTTCCAGGCCGGCGCGTGATCTTCGGCCATTCCATGGGCGGGGCCGTGGCGGTGCGCCTGGCCAGCGGCCTGCGCTGGCAGCACGACTATGGTGCACTGGTCGTCGAAAGCAGCTTCACGCGCATGCCCGAAGTGGCCGGCGAGGCCGGCTTCTGGGGGCGTGTGGCCGCCCGCCTGACGACCCTGGAATTCGACGCCGTGGGCCGCATCCCGAAAGTCGACGCCCCCGTGCTGCTGCTGCATGGCACGGCCGACCGCACCGTGCCCATCACCCTGGGCCGGCGCCTGCGCGACGTGGCGCTGAAGGCCCAGCCCGAACCCGGCCGCGTGCGCTGGGTGGAACTGCCCGGTGGCAGCCACAGCCACCTGCACCGCGAATTCAGGGACGACTACATCGCCACCTTCCGCGCCCTGGCACAGCGCTTGCCATCACCCTGACCCATGACCACATCCTTCGTCGACTTCAAGAACGTCTGGCTGGCCTACAACGACGAACTGCTGGCCGAAGGCAAGTTCGCGGTGGAGGACATCAGCCTGCAGGTGCAGCGCGGCGAATTCATCGCCATCGTCGGGCCTTCGGGCTGCGGCAAGAGCACCTTCATGAAGCTCACCACCGGGCTGAAGATGCCCAGCAAGGGCAGCATCCACATCGGCGGCGAGCCGGTCACCGGCCCATTGAAGATCAGCGGCATGGCCTTCCAGGCGCCCAGCCTGCTGCCCTGGCGCACCACGGTCGACAACGTGCTGCTGCCGCTGGAGATCGTCGAGCCCTATCGCAGCAGCTTCAAGGCCAAGCGCAAGGAATACGAAGAAAAGGCGCGCAAGCTGCTGCAGAGCGTGGGCCTGGCCGGCTACGAAGACCGCTTCCCCTGGCAGCTGAGCGGCGGCATGCAGCAGCGCGCCAGCATCTGCCGCGCGCTGGTGCACGAACCCCAGATGCTGCTGCTCGACGAACCCTTCGGTGCGCTGGACGCCTTCACCCGCGAAGAACTGTGGTGCGCGCTGCGCGACCTGCAGGCGGCGCAGAAATTCAACGTCATCCTCGTCACGCACGACCTGCGCGAGAGCGTCTTCCTGGCCGACACGGTGTACGTGATGAGCAAGAGCCCCGGGCGTTTCGTGGTGCAGCGCCACATCGACCTGCCGCGGCCGCGCGACCTGGAAGTGACCTACACGCCGCAGTTCACCGACATCGTGCATGAACTGCGCGGGCACATCGGCGCCATCCGTCAGAGCAGCAGCCAGAACAGCGGCAAGGCCGGCGCGGGGGTGCCGCAATGAAGATCACCAAGTCCATGGAACGCTGGTCGCCGCTGGTGCTGCTGGCGGCGGTGCTGCTGTTGTGGCAGGTGGTGGTGATGGCGTTCTCCATTCCCGATTTCATCTTCCCCAGCCCGACGCAGATCGCCAGCCAGTTCGTCGAATTCGGCGGCCCGCTGCTGGAAGCGGCCTGGAAGACCTTCTGGGTCACGATGGTGGGCTTCGGCATCGCCATCGTGGTGGGCGTGCTGCTGGGCTTCCTGATCGGCAGCAGCCGGCTGGCCTACACCGCCATCTACCCGCTGATGGTGGCCTTCAACGCCGTGCCCAAGGCCGCGGTCGTGCCCATCCTGGTGGTGTGGTTCGGCATCGGCGTGGGGCCGGGCATCCTGACGGCCTTCCTCATCAGCTTCTTCCCCATCACCGTGAACATCGCCACCGGCCTGGCCACGCTGGAACCCGAGCTGGAAGACGTGCTGCGCGTGCTGGGCGCCAAGCGCTGGGACGTGCTGGTGAAGGTGGGCCTGCCGCGCAGCATGCCGTATTTCTATGGCTCGCTGAAGATCGCCATCACCCTGGCCTTCGTGGGCACGGTGCTGGCCGAGATGACCGCCGGCGACAGCGGCATCGGCTACCTGATGCAGACCGCTGGCAGCCAGCAGCGCATGCCGCTGGCCTTTGCCGGCCTGGTGACCATCGGCGCGATGGCCATGGCCATGTACGAACTGTTCAGCTGGATCGAAAAGCGCACCACGGGCTGGGCGCATCGGGGCACGCAGGGGGAATGAACGGCCGATGACGCCCGATCAGGCCCTGCACCATCTGCGCCATGCCAACCGCCTGGCGCAAGAAGCGGCCGCTGCCGGGCATCACCCCTTTGCGGCGCTGTTGGTGGCAGCCGACGGCGACACGGTGCTGATGAGCCAGGGCAACGTCGACCACGTGAACCACGCCGAAGCCGTGCTGGCGCGTGAGGCTGCAGCGCGATTCGATGCCGCCACCCTGTGGGGCTGTACGCTGGTCACCACGGTGGAACCCTGCGCGATGTGTGCGGGCACGCAGTATTGGGCGCACATCGGTTCGCTGGTCTACGGCCTGAGCGAAGAAGCCTTGCTGCAGATCACCGGCAACCATGCCGAGAACCCGACGCTCAGTCTGCCCTGCCGCGAGCTCTTTGCGCGCGGGCAGAAGCCGGTGCTGGTGCAGGGCCCCGTGGCCGAAGTGGCCGAAGAGATCGCCGCCGTGCACCGCAGCTTCTGGCACCGCCCTTGAACGCCCTGGCGCTGCCGGACGCCGTCGACAATCGCGGCATGACATCCAGCACCTGGCGCGGCCATCTGCATATTGACTACAGCCGCGATGGCGAGCGCACGGTCGCGCTGGACCGCCACCAGGGCCCGCTGCGCGTACTGAAACGCCTGTACCCCGAAGGCCCGGGCATCTGCCACCACGTGCTGGTGCACCCGCCCGGTGGCGTGGTGGGCGGCGACGAACTGCGGGTGGATGCGCACCTGGCCGAAGGCACCCATGCCGTGCTGACCACGCCCGGTGCGACGCGCTTTTATCGCAGCGAAGGCGCGTTGGCACGGCAGCAGGTGAGGTTGCATCTGGCAGCCGGCGCCCGCGTGGAATGGTTGCCGCTGGAAGCCATTGCCCACAGCGGCTGCGTGGCCGAGAACCATCTTTCCCTGAACCTGCAGCCCGGCGCCGAGGCGATGGCCTGGGACGTGCTGGCGCTGGGCCTGCCGGCGTCGAACGAGGCCTTCGACCGCGGCAGTTTTCTGCAGCACCTGGAGGTGCCCGGGCAGTGGCTGGAGCGCGGTTTGATCCGGGCCGACGACCTTCGGCTGCTGCACGGCCCGCTGGGCCTGGCCGGGCTGCCGGTGCTGGGCACGCTGTGTTTCGTGGCGGGCAGCCCGCTGCCCGGCGCGCGGCGCGAAGCCTTGCTCGACGCCGCCCGCGGCGCCATCGCCGGCAGCCCGCTGTCGGCCCAGGCCGGCGCCACCGCGGCGCAGGCGGGCGTCGTCGTCGTGCGCGTGCTGGCCGCCCGCGTCGAACCCGCGATGGCCTTGCTGGCCGCCGTCCGCGCTGCGTGGCGCGCCGAGGCCTGGCAACTGGGAGCGGAGCCCCCGCGCATCTGGCGCACGTGAAGCCTGGAGAGCACCTGGGCAGGTCTTGCGTCTTGTCGTCGTGAACGCCTGCCTGGCGGGCCCGGACATCGGCCTGGGCTTCGAGCGTGTGACCCAGCGTCTACATCAGACGAACGGGTTCTCCACCGTCAGCGTTTCGATACGCTGACCATGCTGCAGATCCTCGGTCAGCAGTCTTCTGCAACCCGCGGCCAGCGCACCGGCGACGACCAAGGCGTCGTAGAACCCGAAACCCCAGCGCTGTTGAATGGCCACGGCCTGGTGAACCAGCGCCACCGTGCCGTTCACCTGCACCAGCGGTGCAAGCACCACTTCCAGGTAGCGGCTGGCCTGTACCGGGCTCAGCTTCACCTGCGCCTTGCGCAGCACGGTGTTCATGCATTCCTGCGCCACCTGGGCGCTGGTGCAGGCCGTGCCGTTCAGCAGCGCATCGCGCACGATGCGTTCTGCCACGGCCTGCTTCACGGGGTCGGAGCTGTCCAGGTGGTAGACGAAGACGTTGGTGTCGATGAAGGCGTCAGCGCTCATTCATCTCGTCCCGGGACAGTTTTCGGCCCAGCTGCAAATGACCTTGAAGCGCCGCCATGGTCTCTTCGTAGCGCTGCACGGTTTCTTGCGGCCGCGCATAGGCAGCCAGCCACCGACGGAATTCTTCGTTCAAGGTGGTATGCGACGCCCGGGCCCGGGCCCGGGCCGCTTCGATCAGCTGTTCTTCAGCGCTGAGGGTGATGTTTTTCATTCGCCTTGCTCTGGAAGTGCACTGCGGCAGTGTACGCGGGCATAGTGCGCACGGCGGGTCGCGGGGTCATCGGATGCTGGCCCGGCCTTCAGGCTGCAGGCCGGACGCGACTGGTTACACACCCCCCTGGGATCGACCCCAGCCTAGGAACGATCCGAGGCTGACGTCCCGGTGCAGTGGCAGCAGCATCGCGCCACGGGCCGCAGCCAGCGGCTGGCAGGGAGCAGCGCATGGCCATCCATCTGGAACAGTCGACCCATGGTTTCATGGCCTTGCCCGAGCACGAGCCGCCGGATGTCGCCTTCGCCCCGGCGGCGCCCGAGCCTGGGCTGGACTGGGCGGCAGTGCCGGTGGTGGCCCTGGCTTTCGACTCTGCCGAACCTGCGCCGGTCATCGCACCCGACACCACACCCCACGCCTGGGTGCAGAACCTGCCCGGCGCGGCTTTTGGCCCGCCTTCGCCGCACACCGGCCAGCCCATGGGCCCGAACGCGCTGGCCGAGTTGCTGCCGCCGCCGGCGTTGGTGATCACCGAGACGGGCGCTGCGCCGGTTGCCAACACGGTCTCAGCGGGCGATGCTGTTGCGCCTGCCACTGCGCCTGCCACTGCGCCTGCTTCACCGCCAGTCACCGCGCCTGCATCGACGCCAAGCACCGCAGCTTCCGCCCCCACCGCCCCGGCGATGGAAATCGCCATGCTCGAGCTGACGCTGGCCGACCCGCCGACCCGCTGACCCGCGAGCTGATCCACCACCATGGCGGCGCCTTGACGGTGCTGGACAGCACCGGCCACGGCCCCGTGCTGCAAGCCCAGGTCGACCGCTATGGCCCCGACCTGACGGCCCGGCTGACGCAGCTGGACCAGGCCAACGCCGCCGTGCGCCACCTGTACCTGCAGGCCATGGAC
>LNET01000122.1 GCA_001464055.1 Burkholderiales bacterium Ga0077543 | reverse complement strand
CCACCTTGATGGGGGCGCCTTGCGCCAAGGCGCCGGTTGCCGTGCTCAGCCCAGTCAGGCCCAGGGCCGCTGCGGTGAGATGCTGGCCGACCTGGCGGCCTGGAACTACTTCATGAGCATCAAGAACCCCACCAACGATGCCTTCATCAAGCAGTGGTCGGCCTACGCCAAGGCCAAGGGCATTCCCGGCCACAAGGACAAGCCGCTGACGAACGACCCGATGGAAGCCAGCGTCATCGGCTTCAACATGTGGGCGCAGGCCGTCACCAAGGCCAAGAGCACGGAAACCGACAAGGTCATCGCCGCCATGGCCGGCCAGACCTTCAAGGCCCCCAGCGGCATCGTCAGCAAGATGGACGAGAAGAACCACCACCTGCACAAGAGCGTGTTCATCGGCGAGATCAGGGCCGACGGCCAGTTCAACGTGGTGTGGAAGACGCCAGGCCCGGTGAAGGCCCAGCCGTGGAGCCCGTTCATCCCCGAGAACAAGGGCAAGAAGGACGAGCCTGAAAAGAAATAAGCCCACCCCCGAAGCGCCTTCGGCGCTTCCCCCTCAAGGGGGCAACGCCAGCGGCCTGGCAAAGCCAGTTCCGCGGCGTTTGCTTGAATGGGCCAGCGGCTGCGCCGGCTGGCCGTTTTGACCTTCTCTCGGGCTGCCGTGTTCACTCGACTGCTGTTCCTGCTGGCCTTGGCGCTGGCGCCGCACTTTGCAATGGCCCTGACGGCAGAGCAGGCGCTGGCCATTGCCAGTGGCGACAGCGACAGCCGCATCGCGGCGCTGAATGCTGCAGCCGCCACCGGCGACCCGGCGCTGGCGGGCTACGTGCGCGCCATGCTCGACGACGAGGTGAAGCTGGCCGACGGCAAGGCGCTGGTGGTGAAAGGCGAAGCCGCCACCGACGCCGCCACGGGCCAGGCGGTGCCGCTGCCCGAAGCGCTGGAAGACGTGATCGTCAACAACCGCATGCGGCGCGAACTCTCGGCTGCGCTGGCGGCGCTGAAGCTGTTTTCCACCGACCGCGCCGAACGCCTGGCGGCCATCGAAGAACTGAAGACCCAGGCCGACGAAAGCCGCCTGCCGCTGCTGGAAAAAGCCGCCGCCGCCGAGACCGACCCGCTGATCCAGGCCGAACTGGCGCAGCTGAAGGCCTATGCGCTGATCTCGTCGCCCGACCGCGCCAAACGCCTGGACGCCGCGGCGCTGCTGGCCGACAGCCAGCAGCCCGCCACGCGTTCGCTGCTGCTGGAAAAGCTGGCCGAGGAACAAGACGCCGAGGTGCGCGCCGCCATCCAGAAGAGCCTGGACGCGGTGGCGGCGCGCCTGGCCTGGGGCGAACGCCTGGGCGTGCTGTTCACGGGCTTGAGCCTGGGCAGCATCCTGCTGCTGGTGGCTCTGGGCCTGGCCATCACCTACGGGCTGATGGGCGTCATCAACATGGCCCATGGCGAGCTGATGATGATCGGCGCCTACGCCACCTTCGTGGTCCAGAACCTGTTCCGCGAATACCTGCCGGGCTGGTTCGACTGGTACGTGCTGGCCGCCATTCCGGTGGCCTTCCTGGTGAGCGCCGGCGTGGGCGCGGTGCTGGAACGCAGCGTCATCCGCTGGCTGTATGGCCGGCCGCTGGAAACGCTGCTGGCCACCTGGGGCATCAGCCTCATCCTGATGCAGGCCGTGCGCAGCATCTTCGGCGCGCAGAACGTGGGCGTCGAAAACCCCAGCTGGCTTTCGGGCGGGCTGCAGGTGCTGCCCAACCTCATCCTGCCCTACAACCGGCTGGCCATCCTGGTGTTCGCGGCCCTGGTGCTGGTGGGTGTGGCCCTGCTTATCAGCCAGACGCGGCTGGGCCTGTTCGTGCGCGGCGTCACGCAGAACCGGCGCATGGCTTCCTGCGTGGGCATCAACACCGCACGCGTGGACACCTACGCCTTCAGCCTGGGCGCGGGCATCGCCGGCCTTGCCGGCTGCGCGCTCAGCCAGGTGGGCAACGTGGGGCCCGACCTGGGGCAAAGCTACATCGTCGACAGCTTCATGGTGGTGGTGCTGGGCGGCGTGGGCCAGCTGGCCGGCACCGTCTACGCCGCGCTGGGCCTGGGCGTGCTGAACAAGCTGCTGGAAGGCTGGCAGGGCGCGGTCATGGCCAAGATCCTGGTGCTGGTGTTCATCGTCATCTTCATCCAGAAGCGGCCGCAAGGCATCTTCGCGATGAAGGGCCGCTCGGCGGAGGCCTGAGCATGAAGACGATGCTGGGCGTCAAGGGCTGGGCCGGCGTGGCCGCAGCCACCATCACCATCGTTGTGCTGGTGCCGGTGCTGAACCTGATGGTGCCGCAAGGCAGCGTGTTCCATCTCAGCGACTACTTCGTCAGCCTGCTGGGCAAGATCCTCTGCTACGCCATCTGCGCGCTGGCCATGGACCTGATCTGGGGCTACACCGGCATCCTGAGCCTGGGCCACGGTCTGTTCTTCGCCCTGGGCGGCTACGCCATGGGCATGTACCTGATGCGGCAGATCGGCAACGAAGGCCAGTACCGCATGGACATGCCGGACTTCATGGTGTTCCTGAACTGGAAGGAATTCCCCTGGCACTGGGCCTGGAGCGACAGCTTCGTGCTGCAGATGCTGCTGGTGGTGGCGGTGCCCGGGCTGCTGGCCTTCGTGTTCGGCTACTTCGCCTTCCGCAGCCGCATCAAGGGCGTGTACTTCAGCATCATCACGCAGGCGCTCACCTTCGCGGCCATGCTGCTGTTCTTCCGCAACGAAACCGGCTTCGGCGGCAACAACGGCTTCACCGACTTCAAGCGCATTCTCGACATCCCCATCGCCACGCCCAGCATGCGCGTCACGCTGTGCGTGCTGACGGGCCTGGTGCTCATCGGCTTCTTCCTGATGGCCCGCGTCATCGTGCACAGCAAGTACGGGCGCGTGCTGCAGGCCATCCGCGACGCGGAGACGCGGGTCATGTTCACCGGCTACAACCCAGTGGCCTACAAGCTGAGCATCTGGACACTGAGCGCCATGATGTGCGGCGTGGCCGGCGCGCTGTACGTGCCCCAGGTGGGCATCATCAACCCCGGCGAAATGAGCCCGGCGGCCAGCATCGAAATGGCCATCTGGGCCGCCGTGGGCGGGCGCGCCACGCTCATCGGCCCCATCGTCGGCGCCTTCTTCGTCAACGGCGCCAAGAGCTGGTTCACCGTGGCCTTCCCCGAATACTGGCTGTTCTTCCTGGGCGCGCTGTTCATCGCGGTGACGCTGTTCCTGCCCAACGGCATCATCGGCCTGGTGGCGCAGCTGCGCGGCAAGAAGAAGGCACTGCAGAAGGACGGCCAGCCATGACGCCCGACCTGATGAACGCCGGCGCCAGCACCCTGGCGCGCCACCAGAGCCGGCCGCAGAGCGTGGTGGGCGACGAGGTCTACTTCGGCCAGGGCGTGGCGCTGTACGTCGACGCCATCAGCGTCAGCTTCGACGGCTTTCGGGCGCTGAACGCGCTGAGCCTGACCATCGACGTGGGCGAACTGCGCTGCATCATCGGCCCCAACGGCGCCGGCAAGACCACCATGATGGACTGCATCACCGGCAAGACCCGGCCCGACCAGGGCACGGTCTTCTTCGGCAGCAACATCGACCTGCTGCGTCTGACCGAACCGCAAATTGCCCAGGTGGGCGTGGGCCGCAAGTTCCAGAAACCCACGGTCTACGAACAGCTGACCGTATTCGAGAACCTGGAACTGGCCCTGAAGGCCGACCGCCGCGTGCTGCCCACGCTGTTCTTCCGCATGACCGGCGAGCAGCGTGCGCGCGTGGACGAAGTGCTGGCCCTCATCCACCTGAAAGAAGAAGCCCGGCGCGTGGCCGGGCTGCTGAGCCACGGCCAGAAGCAGTGGCTGGAAATCGGCATGCTGCTGATGCAAGACCCGAAGCTGCTGCTTCTGGACGAGCCCGTGGCCGGCATGACCGACGAGGAAACCGAACGCACGGCCGAACTGTTTCTTTCCCTGGAAGGCAAGCACAGCCTGGTGGTGGTGGAACACGACATGAAATTCGTCGACCAGCTGACCGAAGGCCGCAAGAGGGTGACCGTGCTGCACGAAGGCAGCGTGCTGGCCGAAGGGCTGCTGAAAGACGTGCAGGCCAACGAAAAGGTCGTCGAGGTCTATCTGGGCCGCTGAACGGAACACGCCATGCTGAACGTTCACGACATTCACCAGTACTACGGCGGCAGCCACATCCTGCGCGGTCTGAGCTTCGAGGCGAAGCTGGGCGAAGTGACGGTGGTACTGGGCCGCAACGGCGTGGGCAAGACCACCCTGCTGAAAAGCCTGATGGGCGTGGTGCCGGTGAAGACCGGCCGCATCGTTCTGGACGGCCAGGACATCACCTACGCCAAGCCCTACGACCGCGTGAAACGCGGCATTGGCTACGTGCCCCAGGGCCGCGAGATCTTCGGCCGCCTGACGGTGCAGGAAAACCTGGACATGGGCCTGGCCACCCTGCCCGGCAGCAGCAAGATCCCGCCCGAACTGTTCGACCTGTTCCCGGTGCTGAAGCAGATGCTGGGCCGCCGCGGCGGCGACCTTTCAGGCGGGCAGCAGCAGCAGCTGGCCATTGCCCGCGCGCTGGCGCCGGGCCCGAAACTGCTGATGCTGGACGAGCCCACCGAAGGCATCCAGCCCAGCATCATCAAGGACATCGGCCGCGTCATCCGCATGCTGGCCGACCGCAAGACCATGGCCATCGTGCTGGTGGAGCAGTACTACGACTTCGCCGCCGAACTGGCCGACCAGTACCTGGTGATGGAGCGCGGCGAAATCGTCATGCGCGGGCGGGGCAAGGACATGGAAACCGACGGGGTGCGGCAGCGGATGTCGATTTGACGTTCGCCTGCGCTTCGGCGGTCGACATGGCAACCGTCAGGCGGCCCGTTTCAGCTTCTTCGAAACGGACTCGGTCGCTTCTGCTTTGCCGGCATCGCCTGAAAACGAGCGGGGTCGAAGCCACGGCGCTGTTGCAGAAGGTCTTCACCATCGATGCGCTGGGCCAGGTAGTCGATATCACGCGCTGTCACGCCAGCTTGCTCGAAGTGGGTTCGCCAGGTGTTCACGGCGCTGATGACGACGGCCACCTCGGCTGCAGCTTCCGCAGGCAGCAGGCCGAACGCGTCGCACTGTGACATCGCGTTGTCGAGCGTCGATTCCCGGCCCTGAGAGCCGCATACGAATTCCTGATACCCCTGGCCCGAATGGGTGGGAAGGACGTCGTAAGCCGGCGCCAGTTTCAGGCGGCCGTTGTCAGACGGGTTCAGCACCAGCAGCGAATGATTCTTCTCGTGGTCGTCGGTGTTGTCGACCAGGATGTTGAAGACCATTCGACGAAAGAGTTCGCGTGCGTCTTTCTGGTGGCGGTCGTCCTGGGTGATGCCCACACGCCGCAGAATGCGCGCCAGTTCGGGGTAACCCAGTTCCGGCTCGGCGCCGGTGGGCGTGGCGGCGCAAATGGCGGTGCCCGCAGAAATGCTGTGAATTCGCCGGCCCTGTTCGCGGTCGAAGCGACGAACAGCGATGGCGTTGGCGCCCGTCAGGCGAATGACCTGCGTTTCGGCCACGTCGATGCCCGCACGCCTGGCCAAAGTCATCGTCGCATGCTCGATGAGCGGTGTGTCGACGGGTTCGAAGTTGAAGAACTTGATGAGCCATTGCTGGCCGTCGATTTCGATGAGTGCCTTGGGTTTCGCGCCACCCAGAGGGCTGCCGCCTCCGGCGATGATTCCGGCCTCCAGGGCCGTGATGGGCTCGGAAGCCTCGATCTTGGCGACCACCTCGCTGAGCTGCTGCACCTGTTCCAGCCTTGGCAGCGCACTGCCGGCTGGCCGGCTACAGGGGCTGTAGGTCGCCGCCGAAATGGACACCCCCAAAGCGCCGAATCGGTCGTCGCCGGCGTAGTAGAGGTATTCCATCAGCGACAGTCGCTTCGGTTTGTCGATGAAGCGAATCACCTTCTCGCCCCAACGGTCTGGCCGCGCGTCGTCTACCGCGCCCGCTGCGCGATGCGTTTCTGCCTTCAGGCGACCTGGAGGAAAGAACTCGGTGTCGATGAGCGGCAGGTCCTCGCTCAGCGCGAAGCCGCTCGACAGCCATTCCGGGCCGTAGTGCAGCGAAACGCCCTTTCCGGCCGCAACCAACTTGAGCGCGCCGACGTAGCGCGGGGTGCCTGGTTCGCCCAGGTACCAAAGGTGCAAGTCGTCCAGACGCAAGTCAGCCCTTCGGCGGGGTGGGCAGGGGCGACCGCAGGCGTGCTTCGGCAGAAGCCATGGCGCGGGCGCGCCCCAGCTGAACGGCTGCCCGGACGTCCATCTCGATGGCGCCCCGGTCGTGTTCTGGCGCCGCCAGGTTTCCCAGTTCGCCGTCGCGCTGAATGAGCCAGAGCGCGGTGGCGACGATGCCGATGCCCACGGCCGGGTCACCGGCTTCCAGCCGCTGTAGCGTGGGCACCGACACCCCCATGCGCTGGGCCCAGGTTTTCAGCGACTCCTTGCGGCGCAACCGGGCCACCGCCAGGTCGGCGCCGAGCTTGCCTATGGCGGCTGCAGTGGCCGGTGGCAGCTGCAGGAGGGCGCGGGCAGTTTTTGGCATGAACATAGAATATATCGAATCAGCACAATTCGCGCATTTCTATGTTCATAAACTGGGAACATCCGCCCCTGTGCAGTCGGGCGCAGGAATGCGCAACAACCGGATCAGCCAAGCGACTGTTCATCCCGGATATCGCGACAGCACCTCGTCGATGAAGCTTCCGAACGCAGCGCCCAGCTTCCTGTAGCCCGAGCGGCTGGGGTGTATCTCATTGACCCAGTCTCCGCTGCTGGACGTCGCCTGCGGGTCGGGTGGCAGCAGCGTGACCTGGCTCGCCGAGTCGAACACGTGCACCTGAGGCAGCGCGTCGCCCATCAGAGAGCCTTGGTCAACCGAAAGCATCAACTGGCGCAGGCGGTGGAACAGCAAGTCAGCGATCGCCTGCTGGTCTGCCGGCGCGATGCCGAAGGTCATGAAAGCCTTGAACAACCAACCGTCGCTGGCGCCCAGTGTCCCCTGACGCCAAACAGTCGGTGTCGAGTAAGTGTGCAGGAACAGCGGCCGGCCAGCGCTTGGGCCCTGGTCCCGACGCTTCACGACCTCGGCGAGGTTGGCGCGCAAGTAAGCTGCAAGGGCTGTCCAGCCGGGTTCGCTCACGAAACGTTCTGCGCCGGTGACATCCGGTGGCCGCAGTGCCGCCTCTGCGGGTGTCAGCAACAGGCGCTGGTCGAGCGGCGCCGGTTGGCCGCCCGCATCGGTAGGCGGCGCCTGCGCAGCGTCGATCAGGTCATTGCCGCCCGCCGACAGCAGGATCGCTTCCCAAAAGGAGGCGAAGTTCGGTCTGCGCAGCAGTTGGTCAAAGTAGGGGTCACGCAGGTTGTTGGCAATGTGGTTCAAGGTGTCGCCAGGGTAGGCGCAGTTGATGATCGCCGTGCTCTGCGCGAACTGAAGCGTAAAAAGCATGTTCGAAGCATCGGCAAGGTTCAGCGTTCCAATCGTGAACCAGGAGTCGCCTTCGGCCAGCAGCCGGCGCCCGAAATCCGCCAAAGGCAGGGGCGGATCTCGAAACATCCAATCGGCGGGATAGACCAGCGGCCTCATGTCGGAACCTCCGCTTCTTGCTCGGTGGCAGGATGGTAGGTGCGTCTGCAGATCAATAACCATTTATTTAGTGGGCGAAGTATGGGTTGTTGGAGAAACCCAATATCCTGAGCGATGGCGAGGTCTCTGCGACTGCCGCCTCCAGCAGCAGAAGCCCGAACCCTTTCTCAGCGCGCTCATGAAAAACATCCGACATGTGACCCGTTCCATTTTTGCCATCGTCGCTTGCGCCCTGCTCGCCTCTTGCGGCGGGGGAAGCGGTGATGACACCCAAGCTTCGGTTGCGCTTCCATTCGTGTCTCAAATGAGGGCGCTGGCCTCCTCCGCAATCGCTGCCGACGGCACAGGTGCGGCAACGGCCACAGCGACAGCATCCGTAAGTGCCGACAGGGTCCTGGACTGGGCGGAATTCAAGTTCCCCGACCTGTTCCCGAAAGCGGTCGCCCAACGGTTTCCCGCCGTCGTCTACGAGGGCGTGACTTACAACGCCCGCGCTTACAGCGGGGCCTGGGGCACCCGCTATCTGGGCATCACGCCCGACGGGCGGGTGTTCGGGCTGGGCGACTTCACGAACCAATCGCTTCAGGCATTCGAAACGGTCGCCCACTGGAGCGCGCAGGTGACTGCCGATGCTTGTGCGGTGTACCCAGGCAGTTGTGCGCTTGCGCCGACGATCAGTGCGCAGCCGCAGTCCTTCAGCGCTGCGGTGGGGCAGACGGTCACGTTCAGCGTCACCGCCGCAGGCGCAGCGCCGCTGTCCTACCAATGGCTGCGCAATGGCGTCGATATCGGCGGGGCCACGTCAGCGAGCTACACCACGCCTGCGGTGGGGCTGGCAGACAGCGGCGCGCGATACACGGTGCGGGTCAGCAACGCGGCCGGCTCGGTGACCAGCGGCCAGGGCATCTTGACTGTCACGGCAGGCACGGTGGGCACGCTCGAAGGGCGGGCCTGGGCGACTGCGCAGTCGCTGGAGGAGAACGCCAGCCTGCTGGAGGTGCGTGGCGTACGCCGCCAGGTCATCGACGACGCAGGCCGGGTGACGGTGCTGTTTCTCAAGAACACCGGTACGCGCGTTGCGCTGCACGCCACGCATGGAACACCAGGCGCCGCGAGCGCGGTGCCGACTTGGACGGTGCCGGTGGTCATCGACAGTTCAGGGGGTACGCCGCCATCGCCTGACATCTCGCGCTTCAGCGCCGTCGCGAGCCCCGGCGGCGTGGTCGTCGTCGGTTGGGTGGCACAGCGGTCGTGCACGGACAGCACCTATACCCCCGTGCCGGCGCAGCTGTGCTGGTACCAGTTCGTGGCGCGCTACACCCCGGCGGGTGGGTGGGAGCCACCAAGACTCGTGACCGATGTGCCACCAATGCCGGCACTGCCCGGCGCCCAGACAAGCGCTGAGATGCTGGATCTGCAGATCAACGACCGCGGCGACATCGTTCTTCAAGGCGCCGGCTGGACACGCACGAGCGGCACGTCCTACACCGTGGTTCGAAGCTTCTACTTTCTGCCTGCAGACCAATCAAGTCTCAGCCGCCAGCCTTTCGACGCCGCCCTGTTCGGCGCGGTCAGGTGGCAGCTGGACGGCGCGGGCAACTTGCTGTTGGGTGCGGAGCGGACCCAGAACGGTGTGAAGGACATCGTGGCCTACCGCGGTACCCTGGGCAGCGGCTTCGACTTTGGGACGCCCATGGTGCTCGACACGCGCAACACCGATGCCATCCTGTTGCGGGTGCTGCAGGGCGTGAACGGCCAAGGCGTGGTGCTGTGGACCCAGTTCAACGGCACGGAAGGGCGTCTGTTCGCGGCGACAAGCCCAACCCCCACCAGCAGTTTCAGCGTGGCCGAGACTGGCCTGTCGGCCAACGGCCTCATCCTCTCCCAGACGGTAACCGACGACGGGCAAGCCATCCTGTACGACATGAGCGCAAGCACTGCGCGACGTGTGGTGTGGACGGCCACGGCCGGCTGGTCGGCGCCGCTGCAACTGCCCACGGCCTTTCCCTCGCAGCCAACGCTTCTCGGGAGGCTGCTGCTGTATGGGGTGGCGCGCTCGGGTGATCTGCTGGTCGTCAACACCAACGACGGATCGAGCGCAAGCTATGACGTCAGGCGCAACGTGGTGGTGCTGGGGCCTCCGTCGAGCGCAGGGAACGCGAGCTTCGTGATCGGGCGCAACATGGGCAGCAGCGCCCAGATTCTAGGCTTCGCGACACCCGTGCTGTCGACGAGTGGGGTGGGCTTTGTCGACATGGTCAACTTATTCGACCTGCTGCCTTCTGCCGCAACTCCAGCGGGTCGCAGCCAGGGTGTGCCCAACCTCTGGGGGGCGTTCCTGCGCTAGGGCACCGCGGAACTCTCCCAGCCCGGTTTTGTAGTGTGCGCTTTTCACACACGGTCCAAGCGAATCAATGACCGACGCACGCGAAGTGTCGAACTCGGGCGGCCCTACCGCAGCTGCTTTGCGAAGCTTGAGGTCGTCGCGCCATGAGTGCTTGCGCTTCGACGCCAAATCCCCCGCGCCAGCTGCCGCGCCACGGCAGGCTGCTTGCGCATAACCTTGCCCGTGTGCCCCAAAAGCAAAAGGCGCCCTGGGGCGCCCTTGGGGCGTGCGAAGCGAGCGTTCAGCGCCGCCGCGCCGCCACGGCCAGGCCGGCCAGGCCCAGGGCCATCAGGCCGTAGGTGCCGGGTTCGGGCAGGGCGATGATCTGGATGCTGGGCGTGTAGCCCAGGTTCATCAGGTTGGTGCCCAGGGCGCCGTTCGTGGACGACAGCAGGACCGGGTTGCCAGCCACGCGGCCGAACATCACGGTGCTGACGTCGGTGGGGCCGTTGGCCAGGCTCACATATGACAGCAGGTTGCTTCCCAGTCTCAGATCGGGTTGCCCAATCAGCCCACCATAGTGATGTTGGGGACGAACACCTGCGGCAATCCCGGCCTCAAGCCGGGCGCCCGCAGTCCAGGCCCGCCCGAGGGCGGGCCTGGGCTGCGCGTCCTCCCGCCAACCGGCAGGTACTGACGTGGGCTTTCAGATGTCCCAGCTGTCGTCGATGCCCGGCACATGCCGGGCGTCGTGCTCAACCCACCAGTGCAGGTCGGCGCGGATTTTTTCGGTCTGGGGCTTCTGGCCTGGCACCTCCCGGTCGATCGCGACGAGTACGGGGGTGACGAAGCGTTCGAAGCTTGCGGCGTCGTAGAACCTCTCCGTTATCTCAGGGTTCAGATACGGGGCACAGTTCTCATGGTCATTCATGTCGAGCTTGAACCAGAAGCGGGTACCTACTGGCCATTCCGGGCCGGGGGCGGCTTTGTCATCTGGAAGCGGCTCCCGCAGTTCACGAGCCGCTTCGGCACGCTGACGAAAGAACAGGTCACGAGAATTCGGCGATACGGTCGGCAATAGACTTCCCTCGGCCTGATTAGCAACGAGTCTCCAGTGGCTCACGCCATGAGCTAGCCGACTGTGACCATGGCGATTCCTCTTCATGGAGACCGCCCGTGGCGCAAAACAAG
>LNET01000121.1 GCA_001464055.1 Burkholderiales bacterium Ga0077543 | reverse complement strand
ACCACATGCCGGACATCGCCAGCAACCCGATCCTGAAGTTCCTGAAGCGCCACATGCGCGTCACCGACGGCCTGCGCGGCAACGCGTTCTGGGTGCGTGAGCCGGACCCTGCCACCGGCAAGGTGGTGCGCTTTGCCACGCCGCTGTTCCTGGCGCTGATGCTGGTGGAGTTCGTCGACCTGGTCTTCGCGGTGGACTCGGTGCCTGCGATCTTCGCCATCACCACCGACCCCTTCATCGTCTACACCAGCAACATCTTCGCCATCCTGGGCCTGCGCGCGCTGTACTTCGCGCTGGCCGCCATGATCCACCGCTTCAAGTACCTGAAGTACGCGCTGGCCCTGGTGCTGGTGTTCATCGGCAGCAAGATCTTCCTGGTCGGCATCATCGGCAAGATCCCGCCGGTGATCTCGCTGAGCGTCACCTTCGGCCTGATCGCTGGCGGCGTGCTGGTGTCGCTGTGGAAGACCCGGAACGACCCGGCGCAGGAGAAGGCTGCCGCATACTGACGGCGGGCCCGGCCGGCCGCGCCGGCCGGGTGAGAATCAAGGCCCTGCCGGCTGGGACGGCAGGGCCTTGTCGTGATCGGAGCCGCCCGCGTGAACCTCGTCCCCACCACCGAAGCCTGGGTCGCAACGGGCCTGGCTTCGCAACGCGCGCGGGCCTGCGCATGAGGGCGCGCCTGGGCCGCCAGCGCAGCGTGGCGCTGTTCGTCGCCGGGTTGCTGGCCTTCAACTTCCCCTTGCTCGGGCTGTGGGACGGCACGCTGCGGGTCGCGGGCCTGCCGCTGTTCCCGCTGGCGCTGTTCGTGCTGTGGGCCGGGATCATCGGCCTGCTGGCCTGGCTGGTCGAGCGTTCGGCCGACTGAAGGCGCCGCGGCGATGCTGAGCCCCTCGCTCGTCATCGGCGCGTCGCTGGCGTACCTGGGCCTGCTGTTCGCCGTGGCGGCCTGGGGTGACCGCCGCGCGGCGCAGGGCCGCAGCATCGTCGCCAACGCCTGGGCCTACGCGCTGTCGATGGCGGTGTATTGCACCGCCTGGACCTACTTCGGCAGCGTCGGTCGCGCCGCCGCTTCGGGTGTGTGGTTCCTGCCCATCTACCTGGGGCCCACCCTGGCCATGGTGCTGGCCTGGACGGTGCTGCGCAAGATGATCCGCATCGCGCGGCGCTACCGTATCACCTCGATCGCCGACTTCGTGGCCAGCCGCTACGGCAAGAGCCCGCTGCTGGCCGGCGGCGTCACGCTCATCACGGTGGTGGGCATCGTGCCCTACATCGCGCTGCAGCTGAAGGCGATTGCCACCGGCTATGCGCTGATGACGACGCCGGTGGGCCAGCCCCTGGCGCCGCAGGCCGCGTGGTGGCAGGACAGCACGTTCTACGCGGCGCTGCTGCTGGCGGTGTTCACGATGATGTTCGGCACGCGCCACCACGACGGCACCGAACGCCACGAGGGCATGGTCGCGGCCGTGGCCTTCGAGAGCATCGTCAAGCTGCTGGCCTTTTTGGCAGTGGGTGTGTTCGTCACCTGGGGCATTTACAACGGGCCGGTGGACCTGTTCGACCGCGTTGCCGCAGTGCCCGAACTGCAGCGGCTGCTGACGCTGGACCAGGGCCAGCCGTTTGCGTATGCCCAGTGGCTGACGCTGACGTTGCTGGCAATGCTGTCGGTGATCTTCCTGCCGAGGCAGTTTCAGGTGATGGTGGTGGAGAACGTCGACGAACGCCACCTGAAGCGCGCGGCCTGGGTGTTCCCCGCCTACCTTTGGCTGATCAACCTGTTCGTGCTGCCCATCGCGCTGGGCGGGCTGCTGTACTTCGGGCCGGGCGCCGGTTCCATCGCCAATGCCGACGCCTTCGTGCTGTCGCTGCCGCTGGCCGAAGGCGCGCGCTGGCTGGCGCTGGCGGTGTTCATCGGCGGGCTGTCGGCGGCCACGGGCATGGTCATCGTCGAGTCGATCGCGGTGGCCACCATGGTCTGCAACGACCTGGTGATGCCGCTGCTGCTGCGCCGCCGCGCCGGGTCTCGGGGTGCGGCCGGCGGCGACCTCACTCGGCTGCTGCTGCGCATTCGCCGTGGCGCGATCCTCGTGATCCTGCTGCTGGGCTATCTGTACTTCCACCTCGCGGGCGAGGCGTATGCACTGGTCAGCATCGGCCTCATCAGTTTCGCTGCCGTGGCGCAGTTCGCGCCAGCGGCGCTGGGCGGCATGTACTGGAAAGGTGGCACGCAGCGCGGCGCGCTGGCCGGGCTGGGCCTGGGCTTTGGTATGTGGATCTATACGCTGATGCTGCCTTCGCTGGCGCGCTCGGGCTGGTTCCCGGCCGGCTTCATGCTGGACGGCCCTTTCGGCATCGGCCTGCTGCGGCCGGAAGCGCTGTTCGGGCTGCAGGGGCTGGACGGGCTCACGCATTCCCTGTTCTGGAGTCTGCTGGCCAACGTGGGCGCGTATGTGGGCGTGTCGCTGTGGCGCGCGCCGAGTGCGCGTGAAGCCAGCCAGGCCGCGCTGTTCGTCGATGTGGGCACGACGGCGGGCGCGGCCGACCCGGCCTTCTGGCGCGGCCGCGCTGCGGTGGCCGACCTGCTGCCGCTGGCCGCCCGGTTCCTGGGCGCCGCGCGGGCGCAGCAGCTCTTCGCGGGCTACGCCCAGCGCGCTGGCGTGGCCCGGGTGCAGGACATCCCGGCCGACGCGCAACTCGTGCAGTTCGTCGAAACCCAGCTGGCCGGGGCCATCGGCAGCGCCTCGGCGCGGGCGATGGTGGCCTCGGTGGTGCAGGAAGAACCGCTGGCGCTGGACGAGGTGGCGCGCATCCTCGACGAATCGCGTCAGCTGCGTGCCGATAATGAAACCCTGCAGAGCCTGGACCGGCTGAAGGACGACTTCATGAGCAGCGTCACGCACGAGCTGCGCACGCCGCTGACCAGCATCCGCGCGCTGGCCGAGCTGATGGCCGACGACCCGCAGATGGACACCGCCCAGCGCCAGCAGTTCCTGGGCATCGTCGTGGCCGAGACAGAGCGCCTGTCGCGCCTGGTCAATCAGGTGCTGGACCTTGCCAAGATCGAGAGCGGCCATGCCGAATGGCACAACAGCGATCTCGACCTGCGCGCGCTGTGCGAACAGGCGGCGCAGGCCATGGCTCCGGCGCTGCTGGAGCAGGGCACGCAGCTGCAGCTGGAGCTGCCCGAGCAAGTGCCGATGCTGCGCGCCGACGCCGACCGCCTGATGCAGGTGCTGCTGAACCTGCTGGGCAACGCGGCCAAGTTCGTGCCGCGGCCTGGCGGGCTGATCACGCTGCGGCTTCTGGCCGGCGCCGATGCCGCCACCGTGCAGGTGCAGGACAACGGCCCGGGCGTGCCGGCCGAGCAGCGCAGCCGCATTTTCGAGCGATTCCAGCAGGGTGGCGAACCGGGTCAGCGCCCCGCGGGCACCGGCCTGGGCCTGCCCATCAGCCGTCAGATCGTCGAACACTTTGGCGGCCACATCGTGCTGCGCACTGACCCAGCGCAAGGTGCCTGCTTCGAGTTCAGCCTACCCTGGAAACAAAAAGAACCCACTGCCGGAGACAAGCGATGAAGTCCAAGATCCTGATCGCCGACGACGAGCCCAACATCCTGATTTCGCTCGAGTTCCTGATGAAACGCGAGGGCTACGAGGTGCACGTGGCGCGCGACGGCCAGGAAGCGCTGGACGTGCTGCGGCGGGAACGCCCGCGCCTGCTGTTGCTGGACGTCATGATGCCGAAGAAGACCGGCTTCGAGGTCTGCCAGGAAGTGCGGCTGGACGAGTCGGTGAAGCACACGCTGATCCTGATGCTGACCGCCAAGGGCCGCGAGACCGACGTCGTCAAGGGCCTGGCGCTGGGCGCCAACGCCTACATGACCAAGCCGTTCTCCACGCGCGAACTGGCCGACAAGGTGGCTTCGCTGCTGGCCGGTGGCGCGCCAGAAGCAGCCGGCGGTGCATGAAGCGTGACACCGTCCTCGTGAAGGCCCTGGCAATTGGCGCCAGCGTGGCCGCCCTGGGCCTGGGCCTGTGGTTGGGGCTCACCTGGTTCCTGGTGGCGTCCACGCTGTCGGACAGCGAACGCGCCACGGCGCAGGGCCTGCTGGGTCCGCGCCTGGCGCTGGTGCTGATGATGGTGGTGGTGGCGGTAGGGGCGGTGGCCGCAGCGGTGCAGTGGTTCTACCGCCGCCATGTGGCGCCGCCGGCCAGGCTGCTGGAGCAGGCGCGGGTGCTGATCGACACCAACGCTCAGTTGCAGCTGCAGGCGCAGGGCACGCCGACCGTGCAGGGCCTGGCCACTGCATTCAACGACCTGGTGACGCAGCGCGAGCAGTGGCGGTCCGAGATGGCCGAGCGCGTGGCCGAGGCCAGCCGAGGCATCGAACAGGAACGCAGCCGTCTGGCGGCGTTGATGTCCGAGCTGACGCAGAGCGTGGTGGTGTGCAACCTGGACGGCCGCGTGCTGCTGTACAACCAGCGCGCGCGGCTGCAGTTCAAGGCGCTGTCGGCCGACCCGGCGCTGGCCGGTGGTGCCGAGCTCATGGGCCTGGGCCGATCGATCCACGCCGTGCTCGAGCCCGGACTGCTGGACCACGCGCTGGACAACATCCGCCAACGCCTGGCGCGCGGCGCGGCCAACCCGTCGGCGCAGTTCGTCACCGTCACGCGCGGCGGGCAGCTGCTGCGCGTGCAGATGGCCGCGGTGCGCGAGGAAGCGGCGGCAGCCGCCACCCCGACCCTGGGTGGTTATGTGCTGATGCTGGACAACATCACCCGCGACTACGAGGTCGACAGCGCCCAGGACCAGCTGCTGCAGGACCTGACCGAAGGCAGCCGCGCCGCGCTGGGCAACCTGCAGGCGGCAGTGGAGATCCTGGCCACGCCCGAGCTTGACGCGGCGCAGCGTGAACGCTTCCTGGCCGTGGTGCGCGAAGAAGCGCGCCAGATGGCGACCCGCCTGAACGACGCCGCCGCGCGCAGCACCCAGCAAAGCCGCACGCGCTGGCCGCTGGAAGATATGCTGGGCAGCGACCTGGTGACGGCGGCGTTGCGGCGCATCGGCACGGCCACGAAGCTGCGGGCCAGCGCACTGGAAGTCGAGGCCTCGCTGTGGCTGAAGCTCGACAGCTTTGCGCTCCTGCAAGCCCTGGTGCACCTGGCCAGCCACCTGGCCGAAGACTTCGACGTGCGCGCCGTGCAACTGCGCCTGCAGCGCGCCGGTCCGCGGGCGCAGCTGGACCTGGTCTGGCCCAGCCTGCCGATGAGCACCGAGACCGTGATGGCCTGGGAGAACGAGGGCATGCGCGCCCAGCCCGGCAGCAACGAACACAGCCCGCTGAGCGTGCACGACGTGGTGCAACGCCACGGCGGCGAGTTCTGGTTCGAGCGCGACCGGGCGCGCCAGCAGCAGTTCTTCCGTTTCCTGCTGCCCCTGGCCGCGGGCGGCGAGCCCGAGGCCGCGGCGCGCGAGAGCCAGGGTCTGGCCGCCACCGATGCCCGCCCCGAGTACTACGACTTCAACCTCTTCGGCACCAGCGAAAGCACCCGCGCGCTGGACGAGCAGCCGCTGCAAAGCCTGCGCTTCACCGTCTTCGACACCGAGACCACGGGCCTGGTGCCGCAGCAGGGCGACGAGATCATCCAGATCGGCGCGGTACGCGTCGTGGGTGGGCGGATGTTGCGCCAGGAAGCCTTCGACCAGCTGGTCGACCCGCAGCGCAGCATCCCGGCTGCGGGAATTCCCATCCACGGCATCACGCCCGACATGGTGAAGGGCCAGCCGCCGATCACACGCGTGCTGCCGGCCTTCCACGCCTTTGCCGCCGATACCGTGCTGGTGGCCCACAACGCCGCCTTCGACATGCGTTTCCTGCAGCTGAAGGAAGAAGCCACCGGCCTGTGCTTCGACCAACCGGTGCTGGACACCTTGCTGCTGTCGGCGGTGGTCCACCCGCAGCAGGAATCGCATCGGCTGGAGGCCATCGCCGAGCGTTTCGGCATCACCGTCATCGGCCGCCACACCGCGCTGGGCGACGCGCTGGTCACCGCCGAAGTGCTGCTGAAGCTGCTGCCGCTGCTGGCCGCGCAAGGCATCCACACCCTGGGTCAGGCGCGCGAGGCGGCGCAGCAGACCTACTACGCGCGGCTCAAGTACTGAGTCCCAGCTTCCCGCCGCGGATCCGGCTCCGCCGGTCCGCTGGCGGACGGCCCCCCTGGGGGGTAGCGAGCGCCAGCGAGCTTGGGGGCACCATTTATCGGGACATGCGGTAGCGGTTGCCCAGCACGTCCTGCAGAGACTTCACCACGCCGAAGGCATCCTTCAGCTGGCTGCGTTCGAAGTTCGACAGCTCATCGGGCCGCAGGTAGTTGTCGGCGGCGAAGCCGGCGGCGATCTGGCGCGACTGGTGGCGGATGCGCACCAGCGACAGGAATTCGAGCGCGTCGCGCAGGTCGCGCACGCCTTGCGGGCTGATCTCGCCGCTTTCGGCGGCATGGGCCAGCCGGTCATGGGTGTTGACGGCAGGGTGACCAGCGGCCAGCGCATAGACGCGCGCCAGGTCGATGATCGGCACGATGCCGTTGTGCTTCAGGTCCAGCGTGCCCTTGTGCTCACCGCTGCGGGCGGTAGCCAGGCCGCCGAACAGGCCCAGCGGCGGCTGGTGGCTCAAGGCATTGCCGACCATGTGGGCCAGGAACAGGCTGTTGTCGCGCGTGCGCTGCAGCGTGCGCTGGCGCAGCGTGTCCAGCAGGTCGGGCCGGCCGGCGACGACGCGCACGTCGAAGAACACGCAGGTCAGCATCAGCGCCATCGGCTCGGGGGTGTCCACCCACTTGCGGAACAGCTCGGCCCAGTGGTGCTGGGGCTGGCGCCACTTGTCGGTCATGGCCATCATCTCGCCCGGGCAGTGCACGTAGCCGCAGGCGGCCAGGCCGTCGCATACAAAGGTGGCCAGCTGCTTGAAGTAGCTGCCGTGGGCGACGGGGTCGTAGGCGTCGTCCAGCACCATGCAGTTGTCCTGGTCGCTCTTCGCAGTCTGCTCGTGGCGCGCCTGGGAGCCTGCGGCCACCCAGGCGAAGTCCACCGGCGCCGGGCCCAGTTGCAGTTCGGCCAGGTGCAGCAGCCGGGTGGTCAGCGCGTCGGTGATGGCGGTGACGATGTGACCGGTGCTGAAGGCGCTGGCGCCGGCGGCCGCCAGATGCTTCTGCAATGTCTTGACCTTGGCCGCGGCCG
Organism: Burkholderiales bacterium Ga0077543; assembly: GCA_001464055.1. Classification (GTDB taxonomy): domain Bacteria; phylum Pseudomonadota; class Gammaproteobacteria; order Burkholderiales; family Burkholderiaceae_C; genus Rubrivivax. The sequence continues at coordinate 28,513 of LNET01000121.1, read as the reverse complement.
CGGTCAGGCCGGCCAGGCTGGTCTGCTTGTGGATGTCGCCGGCCAGGAACACGGCCGAGGTGCTGTGCTGTTCGGTGACGTCGGTGGCCGTGACCATGCCCATGACCTGCTTGCCGTCCATCACCGGCACGTGGTGGATGTTGTGGCGCGCCATCAGGAGCAGCGCGTCGAAGCCTGGCGCATTCACGTCGATCGTCATCGGCGCGACGGTGGCGATCTCCAGCACCGGCTCGGCCGGGTCCAGGCCCGTGGCCAGCGCGCGGTTGCGCAGGTCGCGGTCGGTGACCACGCCGAACAGGTGGTCCTGTTCAACCAGCATCACCGAGGACACGCGCTGCTCGCGCATCAGCTCGGCCACGGCGCGGATGGGGGTGTGGGGCGACACGGTCACGGGTGCCCGGCGCAGCAGCGCCCGCACGGGGGTGGTCATCAGGTTCAGGTGCGGGTCGGCGGCTTCCAGCGGCGGCGTCGTCGGCGTCGGCGGATGCATGAACAGCTGCAGCCAGGGCTGGCTCTGCAGCAGCACCGTCAGCTCATCCAGGCCGAGCGTGGCCACGGTGGCCTGTGTCAGCGCCACCACCTGCCAGCCGCCCTGCGCCGGGGCCTGCACGCCTGCGCCGAACCAGTCGGGCGCTGCCAGGTGCAGGGCCGGGATGTCCTCGTCAGGGGCCTCGGGCTGGAAGGCCAGGCTGCCGGCCACCAGCAGGTGCAGGCGTTGCGTCAGCGTGCTGCTGGTGGCCACGGTCTGGTGGGGCACGCAGTGCTGCAGCTGCAGCCGGCCCAGCAGGGCCTGGCGGGCAGCAGTGTCCAGTCGGCCCAGTACGGGGTGCTGCTGCAAGGCCTGGGCGACGAGTGCGGTTTCGCTGGAGGAAGGTGTCATCGTGGCGGCGCGAGTGGACCAAGCCCCATTGGAACCCGCAGGCCGGACAAGCGCCTGACAAATGCATGCCGATCCAGCTGAAAGCTGCGCTGGCGCCCACACGCCGCATAGACTGCGCGCCCCGAACCTGGCCATCACGAAGGACCACGCCCATGCCCCTGCCCACCCCCCCCCACGACCGCATTGCACTCGTCACAGGCGCCGGCAGCGGCATCGGCCGTGCCACCGCCCAGGCCCTGTTGGCCGATGGCTGGTGCGTGGCCTTCACTGGCCGGCGCGCCGAAACGCTGGCCGAGTCCATCGCCCAGTGCGGCGACCCCTTCGGCGACATCGGCCGCCGCGCGCTGGCCGTGCCTTGCGACGTGACACAGTCCGACGGCGTCGCCGAGCTGTTTGCCACCGTGCAGCAGCGCTTCGGCCGGCTCGACTTCCTGTTCAACAATGCCGGCGTGTTCACCCCGGGCGTGGCGCTGGAAGACCTGGCGCTGGCGCAGTGGCAGGCCGCGGTGGACACCAATCTCACCGGCGCCTTCCTGTGTACCCAGCACGCCTTCCGCAGGATGAAGGCGCAGTCACCGCGGGGCGGCCGCATCGTCAACAATGGCTCGATCTCGGCGCATGCGCCGCGGCCGAATTCGGTGGCCTACACCGCCACCAAGCACGCCATGACCGGGCTGACGAAGGCGGCTGCGCTGGACGGCCGGGCCCACGACATCGCGGTGGGCCAGATCGACATCGGCAACGCCGTCACCGCCATCAGCGCCGGCATGGCCACCGGCATGCCACAGGCCGATGGCAGCGTGCGTGCCGAGGCGCGCATGGACGTGCAGCACGCCGCGCGCGCGGTACTGCACATGGCCAACCTGCCGCTGGAGGCCAACGTGATGTTCATGACGGTGATGGCCACCCAGATGCCGTTTGTCGGGCGCGGCTGAAGCCGCACGTCAAGACGCCCGGTTGGCCATGCGAATCACGCCAACGGCGATGCCTGCCGCACGCGTGTTCGCTTGCTGGAACGTCTTCAGCCCCATGGCCAGCCCCAAAGGCCGGCCGATCGCGACCAAGCCGGCCAGCAGCGGGTGGATCCTGCTCGGGGTGGGCGTCGTTCGGCCTGCCTCGACCCTGACGAGGATGACGCCGCTGTCCGTGCCCCGGCCCGTGCGCCCGGGCCGGACCGGGTTCAGGCGCCGGTGGATCGGCGCAGGCGGGCGACGAGCAGGCCCAGGCCCAGCAGCATCAGGCCGTAGGTGCCGGGCTCGGGCACCACCGCGATGAAGACGCCGCCCGCAGCTTCGATCTGCGATTGAAAGGGGGTGACACCGGTCCACCAGGAAATGTCGCCGTAGACGCTGTTGCTGGTCGTGCCACCGCTGAGCACGCCCATCAGGGTCCAGACGCCGCCGTTGTCGAAGATCAGCGGGCCACCGCTGTCGCCGCCGGCGGTGGTGGCCTCGAAGGCGGTTGCGACAGCCGAGCTGCCCAGCCAGCCCAGGGTATTGCTGGTTCCGGCAGGGTTGTCGAAGTCGGTGGAAAAGATGTTCGTGCCGGTAAAGCTGCTCGCGGTGTTGACGGGCGCGCCATAGCGATCCAGCACATTCGTGCCGCCGCGGAGGATGCCGTCGGAGCCGGTGGCCCCGGTGCTGCCGATGCCCCTGCCGCCATAGCCGAGCGTGACGACTGAAAAGCCGGTCAATGCAGTCGTGGCTGCGGTCAGCGGGAAAGGCGTGGCGATGTTCCCGGGCACGGTACTCGTGAGCCTGAGGATGGCGACGTCGTTGCCGTCGAGCAGCGGCGAGCCGGCAGTGCCGCCGCCCGGATACACCACGGACTGGATGGTCGAGCTGAAGGTCGGGCTGTTTCTGTTGGTTCCGAAACGAACCGTGCCGCCCACGCTGGGGCCGCAGTGGCGGGCCGATAGCACCGTGGTCGGCGCGATCAGCACGGCGGTGCAACCGCTGATGGAGGCCACGCCGGAAAAGGCCGGGTTCGCGGCAAAGGCGGCCGAGGCCGCCAGGCCGACGTCGTCGCGGATGACGATGCGCGGGAAGATGCCTTCCTGCGTGAAGCCGCTGGCCACCATGGCGTCGTACGCCGCAGTCGACGCCTGGGCCGCGGGCAGGCACGCGGCCAGCGCCGCAACGGCCAGGAGGTGACGCAGCGGGGTCGGGATTCTGATCATCTGTTTCTCCGAACGTAGAACGGTTTTTCGTAGAACGACTCTAAGGTCAGGTTGCTTCGACTGACTCCCCGGAAACAGGGGGGGGCATGTTGCCGAAACGGGTTTAGAACCGTTACAAACAGCGCCGGGCTGCCATGCCCGGCGCGGCATGGGTCGGTGGAGCCGGCGTCAGGCTCAGCCGGCTTCGGTGGCCATGCAGCGCTTGAAGCGCTCGTCCACCCGGCGGGCAAACCATTCGGTGGTCAGCCGGCGCGTGATCTTCGGGCTTTTCAGCACGATGCCCGGCAGCACGGCCCGCAGCTGGGCGCGGCCGCTGCGGGCTTCGGCCAAGGCAAACACCTTGGCGGCCAGCGGGCTGCGGTCGAAGGCTTCGCCCGTGCTGAGTTCGAGTTCGCGACGGATGGCCTGGTCGTCCAGATCCAGTTCGCGGGCCAGGGTGCGCACCGCCATTTCGGTCTGGCCAGGCTGCAAGGCGTCGCGCAGGAACAGGTCGCCGTCGAGTGCCAGGGGTTTGCCGGTGGCTGTTGCCAGGGCCTGCTGGAACGCGGCATTGCGACTGGCAAAGCGCCCGGCGTTGAAGTCCGCGAAGCGGTAGATCATGGTCGAGCCATAGGCGCTGGTCTCGTAGTCCAGCAGGTGGGCCGTGCCGAAGTAAAGGCCGCCGCGCCGCGTGAACACTTCGTGGCGCACCGAGTCCTCGGCCGGGAAGGGGTAGCGCTGCGCCCGGACGTGCTCTTCCGCGAAGGCAATGCTCACCTGCATGGGCCCGCCGGTGCGCACCGGGTTGTAGTTGGCGAACAGCCGGCGGCCCAGCGGGACTTCGTCGACGAACTGCTCGTACATCAGGCTGAGTTCGCGTTCGGTCCTGACGGCGTCCAGGCGCTCGTCGTAGGTCCTGCCGTCGGGGGATTTCAGCTTCAGCGCCAGGTTCACGGCCAGTTCGGGCACGCCCAGACCGTTGGCCCGGCGCATCATCTCCTCGCGCGCGATGCGGGCCAGGCCAGCCACCGGGGGGTCCGGATTGAAGGTCGACTCCTGCTCGACGACGGCCAGCACGGCACAGACATGGCGGGTCGAGGGTTCGATCTTCAGACCTGCGAAAACCAGTTGCAGGTCGACGGCCCAGGCCGCGCGCTGCGCCACTCGCGGCGGGATTCGCGCCTCGATGTCGGACTGGATTCGCTCGGGCGTGCGCTTGTCGGGCTGCCTGGGCGCGTCGCCCGCGCAGCCGGCGAGCGCGAAAGCCAGCGCCACGGTCAGCAGCGGGCCGGCTTGCCGAAGCGGCCACGCGACGTGGCCGCGAATGCGCTCAGGCGACAGCACCCGGCCTGCCTTCCAGCAGATGCACCAGCGTGTGCAAGCACAGGTTCACCGGTGTCGGGATGCCGCGGGCCCGCCCCTGGCGGACGACGAAGCCGTTCAGATGGTCGATCTCGGTCGGCCGGCCGCGCGCCAGGTCCTGCGCGGTCGACGAGCGCTGGTCGGGCATGGACGCGGCCAGTGCGAGAACGGTGTGGCCGATGTCGGCCGGCACGGCCACGCCTTCGGCCTGCGCGACCGCGACGCATTCCTGCACCACGGCCTGCATCACCTCGGCGACGCCGGTGGCGGCCAGCAAGCGGCCGTAAGGCATCTGAGCAACGGCCGACAGCGCGTTGTAGGCACAGTTCAGGATCAGCTTGACCCACAGCGCCTGGCGCACGTTGCCCGACAGGTCGACCGGCACGCCAGCCGCGCGGAACGCGCCGGCCCAGCTGTCGCCGCCGTCGTCACCGCCATCGCCGGGCTCGACCAGCAGTTCGCCGCGGCCGTGGTGTCTGACTTCGCCCGGGCCAGTCATTTCCGCGGCGACGTACACCACGGCGGCCCGCACCGGCTGGGGCAGCAGGCGGCGTAAACGGTCGGCGTTGTCGACGCCGTTCTGCAGGCTGAGCAGCTGTGTTTCGGGGCCCAGGTGCGGCCCCAGCGCCGCCGCCGCCGATTCGGTGTCGGTGGACTTCACGCAGAACAGGACCAGCGATGCACCCTGCGCAGCGGCGGCTTCGGTGTCGGCGCGCACCGGCACCCATTCGTCGAAGCTGCGGGTGTGCAGGTGCAGTCCGGCGGCCTGGATGGCCTGCACATGGGCCGCTCTGCCGATCAGCACCACGTCGTGCCCGGCACGCGCCAGCATGCCGCCGAAGTAGCAGCCCACGGCACCGGCGCCCATCACGGCCACGCTCAGCGGCATGGCGATCGAAGCCTTCTCGCGCCGCGCTGGCGGCTGGGGTGACGTGGCACGGGAGGCCTCCTGAAAGTGCGTGCCGGGATGTTAGCCCCGCGTTGCTGCGCAGGCAGGGCTGGATCTCCGGCCTTCGGCCTTCAGCCCTTGGGCGACTAGGCTGCGAACAAGGCTTTGTGTTCGTCCCGCAGCAGGTTCTTCTGCACCTTGCCCATGGCATTGCGCGGCAGTTCTGTCACCATGAACACACGTTTGGGAACCTTGAAGGCTGCAATCTGCGACTTCAGCTGGGCCACGATGGCCATGGCGTCGGGCGTGGCGCCGGGGCGGGCCACCACCACGGCCACCACCGCTTCGCCGAAGTCGGGGTGGGGCACGCCCACCACGGCCGACTCGGCCACGCCCGGCAATTCGTTGACGAAGCCCTCGATCTCGGCCGGGTAGACGTTGTAGCCGCCGGTGATGATCAGATCCTTGCTGCGCCCGACGATGGTGACGTAGCCGCTGGCGTCGACGCGTCCGACGTCGCCCGTCTTGAACCACAGGTCGGTGGTGAACTCGTCGGCGGTCTTCTCGGGCATGCGCCAGTAGCCCTTGAAGACGTTCGGGCCCTTGACCTCGATGCCCCCCACCTCGCTGTCGCCCAGCGGGCCGCCCTTGTCGTCGCGCACGCGCAGCTGCACACCGGGAAGGGGCAGGCCCACGGTGCCGCCACGGCGTGCACTCTCCGGGCGATAGGGGTTGCTGGTCAGCATCACCGTCTCGCTCATGCCGTAGCGTTCGAGGATGGTGTGGCCACTGCGCTCGCGGAATTCGTTGAAGGTCTCGATCAGCAGGGGCGCCGAACCACTGACGAAGAGCCGCATGTTGCGGCAGGCTTCGCGCGTGAAGCCGGGTTCGGCCAGCAGCCGCACGTACAGCGTGGGCACGCCCATGAAGACCGTGGCCTCGGGCAGCCTTGCCACGGTGGCGCGAGCGTCGAAGCGGCTGAACCACAGCATGCGTGCGCCCGAGAGCAAGGCGCAGTGGCTGGCCACGAACAGGCCGTGCACGTGGAAGATGGGCAGCGCGTGGACGAGGACGTCCTGACGCCCTTTCGCGGCCGCGTCGGTCCAGCCCCAGAAGTCCTTCAGCACCTGCGCGTTGCTCAACAGGTTGGCGTGCGTCAGCATCGCGCCCTTGCTGCGGCCGGTGGTGCCGCTGGTGTACAGGATGGCGGCCAGATCATCGCCACGGCGCACAGCCACCTGGTGCTGGTCGCTGTGGAAGGCGGCACGGTCCAGCAGCGTGCCGCTGCGATCTTCGTTCAGCGTGAACACATGGGCCGTGCCGGACAGGAACGCAGCCTTGCTGACCCAGCCAAAGTTCTTGCCCGCGCACACCACCACGGCCGGTTCGGCATTGCTGATGAAGTAGCCGATCTCGGCCGCCTGGTAGGCCGTGTTCAGCGGCAGGAAGACATGGCCGGCGCGCAGCACGGCCAGGTAGAGCATCAGCGCCTCGACGCTCTTCTCCGCCTGGACCGCGATCCGCGAATCCGGTGGCAGATTCAGTGAATCGATCAGGTTGGCCAGCATCGCCGTGCCGCGTTCGATGTCGCGCCAGGTGTAGTACAGCGGTTCGGGGGTGTCCGCCGTCTCGATGGCGACCGAATGCAGTTCGGCCGGAAAGGCCGCACGCAGGGCGGCGAAGAGGTTGTTGTTCATGTCGGGAAGCGATGCGCCCGCAGGCGCCCTCGAAATGGTCAGTCCAGTTTGGCGCCCGAAGACTTCACGACTTCGGCCCAGCGCTTGACCTCGCTGCCGACGAAACGGCCGAAGGCGTCGCCCCACATGTCGGGCGACTCCGCCCCCAGTCCGGTCCAGGCGCTGCGCAGTTCAGGGCCGTTCATGGCCTTCTTCATCTCGGCTTCCATCTGGCCCAGCAGTTCACGCGGCGTGCCCTTGGGGGCCCAGACGCCGTACCAGGTGGCCACCTTGTAGGTGGGCACGCCGCTTTCGGCGGCGGTGGGCAGGTCTGGGAAGCCGGGTGCACGCCTGTCTGCAGCCACGGCCACGCCATGCAGCCGCCCGCCCTTGATGTGGCTGGCGCTGCTGCCCAGTCCGTCGAACATCATGTCCACCTGCCCGGCGATCAGGTCCTGCAGGGCCGGGCCGGCACCGCGGTAAGGGATGTGCGTGATGAAGGTCTTGGTCTGCAGCTTGAACAGTTCGCCCGCCAGGTGGTGACTGGTGCCGTTGCCGGCGCTGCCGTAGTTCAGCTTGCCCGGGTTGCTGCGAATGAAGGCCAGCAGTTCGTTCAGGGTCCTGGCCTTGACCTTGTTCGGGTTGACGACGATGACCTGCGGCACGCTGGACACCAGGCCCACGGGCAGGAAGTCGGTCTCGATGTTGTAGTCGAGCTTCGGGTACATGCTGGGCGCGATGGCGTGGTGCACGGCGCCCATGAAGAAGTTGTAGCCGTCGGGCGCCGCTTTCGACGCCAGCGTCGCGCCCAGCGTGCCGCCTGCGCCGCCCTTGTTGTCGATGACGAACTGGCGGCCGGTGTTCTTGCTCATCTGTGCGAACAACGGGCGCGCGAAGGCGTCGGTGCCGCCCCCGGGCGGGAAGGGCACGACGATGGTCACAGGCTTGCTCGGCCAGCCCTGTTGGGCCCGGGCCAAAGGCGCGCCCAGCGCGGCGGCGGCACCGGTGACAAGAAGCTGGCGGCGATGGATCTTGGTCATGGGAGTCATGGGGGTTTGTCTCGGGTTTGTGTTGAGGGTGGCTGTCACAGGGGTCAGACAGGGCTGCCGATGGCGCGTGAACGCACCACCTCACCCTGGCGAAACAAAGCGTGGTGGGCTTCTACCTTGTCCAGGTCGTACAGGTAATTCACCATCATGCCGAAGGACTGGCGCAGGCCCGCTGGGGACATGTTGCCGCGCAGGTTCAGGCGCTCCAGGCGGGCGCCATTGTCCAGGTGAAAACGCGCCACCGGGTCGCCTTGCGGGCCGGTCGACAGGCACAGCAGGTAGGCGGCGCACAGGCGCTGCAGCGCGGCTTCGTCGTCCGGACCCATGGCCTGGTGGATGGCGGCACCGCGCAGGGCGTCCAGGTCGTTCGAGCACAGCTTGATCAGGCGCTCGCGCGAGGCCAGCAGTTCTGCGGCGCTGCCCTTCTTCAAGCCCGGCAGGGCTGCCAGGTCGGGGTTCTTCAGCAGCCAGCCGGCAAAGCCGGGAATGGGCGACAGCGTGGCGAAGGTGCGCAACCGCGGCACTTCACGCTGCAGTTGCTGGGCCACGGTCTTGATCAGGAAGTTGCCCAGCGACACGCCCTTCAGGCCCGGTTCGCAGTTGCTGATGCTGTAAAACGCTGCCGTCCGGAAACGCTCTGGCGGCAGCGGGGTGCTGGCCTTGTCGATCAGGGGGGCGATGGCGGCCGGCACCTCGGGCACCAGCGCCACTTCGACGAAGATCAGTGGCTCCGAGGGCAACTGCGGGTGGAAGAACGCGAAGCAGCGGCGGTCGGGCTGCAGGCGGCGGCGCAGGTCGTCCCAGCCGTCGATGGCATGCACGGCTTCGTGCTGGATGACTTTTTCCAGCAGCTGCGCTGGTGAATTCCAGTCGACACGCTTGATCTGCAGGAAACCCGGGTTGAACCAGGACCCGAGCAAGTGCAGCAGGTCGGCTTCGATGACTTCGAGCTCGGGCCGGTGGCGCAGCCGCTTCATCAGTGCCCGGCGCAGTCCCAGCACGGCCGAGGTGCCGCCTGGAATGCGGTTCAACCGGCGGAACAGTTCCTGGCGCGGCGGTTCGGCCGCAGCCGTCAGCGCCGCCAGCGTGGCTGCGCCAGGGGTTTCGGCATAGGCCTGGGCGCAACGCAAGACGGTGGCGGGGTCGGGGCTCAGCCCTGTGGCGAGGAAGTCGAACAGGCCGTCGAAGGCTTCGGGCGGCTGCGTCGCCAGTTCGGCCAGGCGTTCAATGACGCCGGCGGCCACGGCCATGCCGCCCATCTCGCCGTCTTCGGACAACAGGCGTTTGCAGTCCAGCACCAGCCTGCGCGTGGCCCGGGCGTTGCGTTGGCGCTCAGCGGCATTTTTGAGGTCTTCGAACATGCGGGCTGGAGTTTGCCCGGCTCGGCGCCTTCGCTCCATCAGGGCTTGCAGCCTTGCCAGACGTGGTGCAACCTGCGGACGGTGAGCGTCGACACCGCCACCAGCGCCGCCCAGGCATCCGTGCGAAGCAGCCGCCACAGCGCCCGGGGCTGGGGAAGATCGAGCTCACGGTGGGCGGGAACACCACCGTGAAGCCGACAACATAGGGGTAGTGGCTGCCGACTGTGGGTTGCGCGCGCCGAAAGGGGGTTACACCGGATGTTGCCCAGCCGGCGCTGTCACAACACTTGCGCCGGCAGGGTGCAGGCCACCCCGAATCCAACAAGACCCTGAGGAGAACCCCATGCGCAAGCCCCAAGCCCCGGCGCTCACCGTGCTGGCCACCTGTCTGCTGGCCGCCTGCGGCGGTGGCAGTACCGACATCAACTTCGGCAGCGGCGATTACGCCGTGAACCTGCAGCCCGCGGGCGTGCGCGCGCTCAGCAGCATTTCCTACGACGGCGGCAGCGACGACCTCCTGACAGCCGGACTGGGCCGCGCCGGGCTGGCGTCGGCCACCGCACCCACCTTGTCGGCGACACCCACGGCGGCCGAGATGCGCCGGCTCGCCATCCACACCAACTACCGCGCCATCGTCGACACCACGGCCGGTGGCGGCTTCGGCACCCTGTACGGCCCCAACATCACTGCCGACGGCGTGGTCGGCAGTGGCGACGGCAAGATTGCCGGCACCGAGCACATCGCCGTGGACAGCGCCGGCAACACGATGATGCTGCAGGTGCCGGCCAGCTTCAGTGCGGCAGCGCCATGCATCGTCACCGGCACCTCTTCGGGTTCGCGCGGGGTTTACGGCGCCATCGGTTCGTCGGGCGAATGGGGCTTGAAGCGCGGCTGCGCCGTGGTCTACACCGACAAGGGCACTGGCAACGGCGTGCACGACCTGCAGAACGACACGGTGAACCTCATCGACGGCCGGCGCAGCGCAGCCTCGGCGGCGGGCAACAACAGCAATTTCACGGCGCAGCTCACGCCCGCCGAACTGGCCGCGTTCAACACGGCCACACCGAACCGGTTTGCGGTGCGCCATGCCCATTCCGGCAGCAACCCCGAAGCGGCCTGGGGCCAGCACACGCTGACGGCCATTGAATATGCGTTCTGGCGCCTGAACGAGACTTACGGCGTGGCCCTGCCCGACGGCCGCCGCACCCAGGTGATCACGCCCGCCAACACCGTGGTCATCGCTTCCAGCGTCAGCAACGGCGGTGGCGCGGCCCTTGCCGCAGCCGAGCAGGACACGGCCGGGCTGATCGACGGCGTGGCGGTGAGCGAGCCGAATGTGCAGCTGGCCCCGACCAGCGGCCTGAACATCCAGCGCGGCACCCGGGCGGCCTACACCGGCGGCAGCAAGCCGCTTTTCGACTACTTCAGCTATGCCAACCTGCTGCAACCCTGTGCCGCCCTGGCCACCGCCGCGGCCGCAGGGCCTTTTGCCTTCACGGGGGGCACGGCGTTTGTCGCCGGCAACCGCTGCGCAGCGCTGGCCGCGCAAGGGCTGGTGACGGGTGCCACGACACAAGCTCAGGCCGACGATGCCCTGGCCCGGCTGCGCGCCTACGGCTGGGAGCCCGAGACCGACGTGCTGCACGCCAGCCACTACCTGTTTGCCAGCCCGGCCATTGCGGTGACGTATGCCAACGCCCATGGCCGTTTCAGCGTGAAGGACAACCTCTGCGGCTTCAGCTTCGGCGCGGTGGACGCCAGCGGCACGCCCATTCCCGCCGCGCCTGCGGCTATTGCGGGCATCTTCGGCACCGGCAACGGCGTGCCACCCAGCGGCGCACTGCAACTCATCAACAACAACGCCGTGGGTGGCCCGCGCAACCAGGGCGCGGCGGTGTCGGCCAGCACCAATGCGCTGGACTTCAGCGTCGACGGCGCCTTGTGCCTGCGCAACCTGTGGACCGGCACTGGCGCCAATGCCCTGCGTGTGAAACAGGGGGTGTCAGAGGTCTACCGCACCGCCAACCTGCGTGGCAAGCCCACGATCATCGTGCACGGCCGCAACGACACGCTGGTCCCGGTGAACTTCAGCTCGCGTCCCTATGTGCTGCGCAACAGCCAGGTCGAAGGCGCGGCCAGCCGCGTGCGCTATGTCGAGGTCACCAACGCCCAGCACTTTGACGCCTTCCTGCCGTTCCCGGGCTACGACAACCGCTACGTGCCGCTGCACCTGTACTTCAACCGCGCGCTCGACGCGATGTGGGCCCATCTGAAGACCGGCGCGGCCTTGCCGCCTTCGCAGCTGGTGCGCACCACGCCGCGCGGTGGCAATCCGGGAGCGGCCAATGCGATTGCCCCAGGCAATGTGCCGGCCATCGCGGCCAGCCCGGCTGCGGGCGACCGCATCGTCATCGAGGGCAGCACCCTGCGCCTGCCCGACTGATGGCGTCCCCAGTCTTGCCGACAGCCTTGACGCTGGCGCTGGGCTGGGTCCTGCGCGGCAAGCACAATCCTTGCAAGACGATCAACACCTGAAGAGGGCACACCATGAAGCAACGCGCTCGGTTCATGAAAGTTGGCGTGCTGGCCTTGGCGGCCGTGCTGTTGGCGGGTTGCGCGAACCGCCATCGGCATGCTGAACACGGCATGGGTCCGCTGAATGCTCTTCAGCAGGGCCTGCTGCGGCAAGATCGCGATCGCAATGGCGTGCTGGACCAGAACCAGAAAGTGATGGATGTGAAGATCTGCAGCACGGGCGTCTGTGTCATCGACGTGGCAGTTGCTGCGACGGTGCCTCCTGCGCCCGGTGCGCCCTTCGATTGCGGCATCAGCCTGAAAGATCCGGCGAAGGTCGGCAAGAACGCCGATGTCGTGCTTCTGAACAGCAAGGCGACGCAGATCACCTGGAATCTGGTGCCGGCTGCCAATACCAAGATCGAGTTTCGGTTCAAGAAGCAGTCGTCCCCCGCGACCGCCGGCAACGGGATCACTCTTTATGCCGATCCTCAGCAGCGGGCTTTCCAGATTTCAGTGCCCAAACCTGCGCAGGTCGACGCAATCAGAGTGGCTCGCCGCATCGACATGGCTTATGCGTACGGGATTTATGTCGAATGGCGGGCTTCGGAAAAGGAGAGCTTTTCCGACTGCACCCCCTACGATCCCATCATCATCGAACACGACTGACAAGCCCGAGAGAGGCAGGCTCAGCCTGATGTCTGCCGAATGAACCTTTCAGACAGCCGCAATCGCCGGCCCAGTTCGCTGTCGTCTTTCCACTTCTGTTCGGCCTGGATCGCCCGCGCCCGGGCCAGTGCGGCGATGCTCGCCGCGTGCTCGCCGCAGTGGTGCAGCAACTCGGCTTCGCTGCATTCCAGCAGGGCCCAGCCCATCGGGTCGGGACGGTCTCCCAGCAGAAGCCTGGCCCGGTCGATGTTGTAGCGGGCTTCTTCAGGTGCGTTGAGCCGGCTGTGCGCCTGGGCGAGGTAGGCGCAGTAATGGGCTTCGCTGCGCACTTCCTTGCTGCTGTTGGCGCCCTCGCGTGCCGCGGTGAAGTACTCCCTGGCCGACGCCTGATCGCCCGTCGACTCGGCCACCAGCCCCAGGTTGCACAGAGCCACATGCGCCAGGCGTGCATAACCCAGCTTGCGGGCCAGCGTCAGGGCATGGCTGAGCTCGCTGGTCGCTGCGGCGTGGTTGCCCTGTTCGTGGTGGATCAGGCCCAGGTTGCAGCGGCAGTTGCCCTCCAGGCGACGGTCACCGATCTGGCGCGCCAGATTCAAGGTCTGCTCGAAGGCCTGGCGGGCGGGTTCCAGCTTGCCCTCTGTGAAGTACACCCCCGCCAGGTTGCCTAACAGGGCAGCCTGCCCGCGCATGTCGCCGCTGGTAAAGGCAATGGTCAAGGCTTCCGAGTAGCAGGTTCGCGAGCGTGTGTTTTCGCCCTGGTACTGATAGAGCGCGCCAAGACCGTTGAGGACCTGGCGCTGCCATTCGGCGTTTTCCGAACGCTCGGCTGCGTCGCGAGCTTGCAGCAACCACCGCTCCGCGGCTGGGAAGTTTCCGGCTCCGATCTCGACTTCGCCCAGCAGGCATTTCACCGCAGCCAGCGCAGCCAACTCGTCTCGACCCTGTGCCAGGGCCAGGGCGCGCTCGGCGACCTTCCGGGCCTGCTCACCATCGCCCCTGGCCAGCCAGATGCGCCCCGCGATATGGTCGACCCATACCGCCAGCCGGTCGTCCATGCCCGGCATGGCCCTCACGCTGTCTGCCAGTTGCACGGCCTGGGCGAACGGCCCGGCCATGCGCAACGCCGCCCACGCCAGACGCAGGCAGGCCAGGGCCTGTTCGGTGGCGTTCTCGGCGATCGACTGTTCGCAGGCGCGCACCAGGTTGTCGAGTTCCACGCAGTGCCCGGCAATCGCTTCGTGCACGTTCAGGCCGGCGTAGTGCGCGGCATGCCGCCTTTGGGCGGCGCTGAGCAGCGCCGGGCCGCTGCCGGGGAAGCTGTCCGGCCGGGCCATTTCGGCGCTGGCAAATTCCTTCACGCTGCGCAGCAGGTTGAAGCGCGCGCCCAGTTGCGGCGCGACCAGGCTCTTGTCGACCAGGGACTGCAGCAGGTCGATGATCCAGGGCGCGTCCTCGTCGCCGTGGTCCGCCAGGCCGACCACGGCCTGCACGGCCTGCCAGGCGAAGCCGCCCTCGAAGACCGACAGCTGGGCCAGCACGGCGCGCTCTTCCGCGCTGAGCAGGTCCCAGGACCAGGCCAGCGTGGTGCGCAGCGTGGCCTGGCGATCCGGCCGACCACCGGCTGCGGTGAGCAGCCTGAAGCGGTTGCCCATGCGCGCCAGCAACTCGCCAGTGGGCATCACGCGCACACGCGGTGCCGCCAGTTCGATGGCCAGGGGCATGCCGTCGAGCAGCTCGACGAGTTCCCGCGTGGCCTCGGGCTCGGCCTGGGGGTCGTGGCCGGCATGGGCGGCGCGCGCCCGCTGATGGAACAAGGCTGCGGCCTCGTCAGTCGTCAATGGCGCCAGTGACAGGGTTCGTTCACCGGGCAGCCCCAGCACTTCCCGCGAGGTGACGATGAATCGCGCCTGCGGCGCTGCGTCCAGCCAGCGCCCGAGCGTGTCACGGGCATGGCGGCGCACCTGCTCGAAGTTGTCGAGGATGACGAGGCAGCGCCCGCGGCCCGCGATGGCCCGGCCGATCTGGGCCAGGGGGTCGTTGCCCAGCGGCACTTCCAGGCCCTGGCCGACGGCGAACAGCAGGCCATCTGCGCCCCGCGCAGAGGACAGGTCGCAGAACCACAGGCCACCGGGATGGTCGCCCAACCAGGACCAGGCATAACGCAGCGCCAGTCGTGTCTTGCCCATGCCCCCGGGGCCGGTGACCGTGACCAGCCGTGCGTCTTCGACGAACTGCTGCGCCAGCGACTTGAGCTCCTCGCCCCGCCCGACGAAGGAATCGCGTTCGCCGGGCAGGTTGTGGGGCACTTCCCGCACGCCCACCCAGGCGCCGCCGATCTGCACCACGCGCTGGCTCTTGTCGCTGTCGGCGGGCGGCACGAAGGCGCTGCGCGCGTCGCCGATCTCGAAGATCTCGATGACGCTGTCCACGCCCTTGAGCCGCCAGTGGCCGTGGCTGACGCTGCGCCAGGGGCCGTTCAAGGCGCCGGCGGCCTGCAGCGCCGCCTGGGCACTGGGGCTGGCCAGCGTTTGCCCGCCCTGGGCCAGCGCCATGAGGCGCGAGGCATAGGCCTTGGCGATGCCCACCACTTCAACGGCCTTGGCCCCAAGCTGCACTTCACTGGGCAGGTTCTCGCGCTTCAGCAGCGGGCCCACGTGCACACCGGCGCGGGCGCGCAGCGGAACCGGCAGGGTCTGCAGCATGCGGTGGTAGGCGTCGATGAAGCCCAGGGCATCGGGCGGGCGGTCGAACAGCGCCAGGAAACCGTCGCTGCGGTCGACCTCGATGCCGTGCCACTGGCGCAGCAGTTCACGCGAGCGGCGGTCGTGCTCGCCCCAGAGCTCGGCCATGCCGGCATCGCCCAGGCGGGTGTTGACAGCGGTGCTGTCGACCACGTCGGTGTAGAGAAGGGTGTAGTCCGTGGGCATCGGCGTTCGAATTTACTTGAACGTCGTGCGTTCTTCATTCCGATAGGGGATGACAGCGGCGTCTGTCGAGGTTCGCAGGCGAACATTCGCCAGCGTCTGCAGCAAACACAAACGCGGCAGAACGGCGGCAGAAGGGTCGCGGCGCAGACTCCTAGAATGGTCGGTTGCCCCTAGGCCGCACCCCTGCTGAGAAGGCTGCCATGTCCGCTGGTGAAACCGCCGCAACCGTTCCCGCCCTCACGAACACGACGCCCGCGCCAGCCGCGGAAGACAGCGGCGAAGGCCTGATCCGCATTCGCGGCGCACGTCAGCACAACCTGAAGAACCTGGACCTGGACATCCGCACCGGCGAGCTGACGGTCGTCACCGGCCCCAGCGGCAGCGGCAAGAGTTCGCTGGTCTTCGATACGCTGTACGCCGAGGGCCAAAGGCGCTATGTCGAGACCTTCAGCGCCTACGCCCGGCAGTTCCTGGACCGCATGGACCGCCCGGCGGTCGATCGGGTCGACGGCGTGCCTCCGGCGATTGCCATCGACCAGACCAACCCGGTGCGCACCAGCCGCAGCACGGTTGGCACGATGACCGAGCTGAACGACCACCTGAAGCTGCTCTGGGCCCGGGCCGCGCAGCTGTTCGACAGCCAGACCGCGCTGCCGGTGCGGCACGACACGCCGCAGACCATCCATGCCGACCTGCTGCAGCGTGCCGCCGCAGCTCAGGATCCCCGCCTCGTGCTCAGCTTTCCCGTCGAACTGCCCGCCGACACCACGGCCGAGCAGCAGGAACAATGGCTGGCGGCCAGCGGCTTCACGCGCGTGCAGGGTGAACGTGTCGTCGGCGACCGCAAGATCCTGGACGTGGTGGCCGATCGCTTCCGCATCGCCGGCACGGAACAGGTGCGGGCGATGGAAGCCATCGAGCTGGCGCTCAAGCGTGGCGGCGGGCGGCTGGCGGTGCATGTGGCCGACGAAGCGAACCCGCAGCTCTGGAAGTACAGCACCGGCCTGCACTGCCCCGAAAGCGACCTGCGCTATGCCGACCCGCAGCCGGCGATGTTCAGCTTCAACAGCGCCTACGGTGCCTGCGACACCTGCCGTGGCTTTGGCCGTGTCATCGGCGTCGACCTGGGCCTGGTCATCCCCGACGAGCGCAAGACCCTGCGCAACGGCGCCATCAAGACCATGATGACGCCGGCCTGGGCCGACAGCTTCGACGACCTGCTGAAGTACGCCGGCGAAGCCGGCATCCCGCGCGACACCCCCTGGAGCCAGCTCACCGCCGCGCAGAAGGCCTGGGTCATCGACGGCAGCCCCAACTGGACCGGCAACTGGAACAAGCAGTGGTACGGCGTCAGGCGCTTCTTCGAGTACCTGGAGAGCAAGGCCTACAAGATGCACATCCGCGTGCTCTTGTCGAAGTACCGCAGCTATACGCCCTGCGGTGCCTGCGGCGGCGCCCGGCTGAAGCTGGAGCCCCTGCTGTGGCGCATCGGCACGAAAGCCGATGCCGATGCGGTGCTGCCACCCGAGCTGCGCTTTCTGCCGGTTGGCGCCCGGTGGTCGCGCGACCAGCTGCAAGCGCTGCCCGGCCTGAACCTGAACGATGCGATGCAGCTCAGCATCGACCGGCTGCGCCGCTTCTTCGACGGCCTGTCGCTGCCCAGCACGATGCTGGACGAGGCCTTGAAGCTTCTCCTGGGTGAAGTCAGGATGCGCCTGAAGTACCTCTGCGACGTCGGCCTGGGCTACCTGACGCTGGACCGCCAGAGCCGCACGCTCAGCGGCGGCGAGGTGCAGCGCATCAACCTCACCACCGCGCTGGGCACCAGCCTGGTGAACACGCTGTTCGTGCTGGACGAGCCCAGCATCGGCCTGCACCCGCGCGACATGAACCGCATCAACCAGGCCATGCTGCGTCTGCGCGATGCCGGCAACACCCTGGTGGTGGTGGAACACGACCCGGCCGTGATGCTGGCCGCCGACCGCCTGATCGACATGGGCCCGGGCCCGGGCGAGCGCGGCGGGCAGATCGTCTTCGACGGCACGCCCGAGCAGGCGCGCAGCGCCGACACCCTGACCGGCGCCTACCTGGGCGGGCGCAAGCACGTGGGCAGCGGACTGCGCAGGCTCGTGAATGAATCGACGCCGAAGCTGCTGCTGGAAGGCGCGCGCGACCATAACCTGAAGAACATCAGCGTGGCCTTCCCGCTGCAGCGGCTGGTGGTCGTCACCGGTGTCTCGGGCAGCGGCAAGAGCACGCTGATCCAGGACGTGCTGTACCCCGCATTGGCACGTCACTTCGGCAAGGCCACCGAAACCCCGGGTGCGCACGAGCGCGTGCTGGGCATGGACTTCCTCGCCGAAGCCGTGTTCGTCGACCAGAGCCCGATCGGCAAGACCGCGCGCAGCAACCCGGCCAGCTACGTCGGTGCCTTCGACGAACTGCGCAAGATTTTCGCCGACCTGCCGCTGGCGCGTGAGCGTGGCTACAGCGCCGGCACCTTCAGCTTCAACGCCGGCGACGGCCGTTGCCCCAGCTGCGGCGGCAGCGGCTTCGAGCACGTGGAGATGCAGTTCCTCAGCGACGTCTACCTGCGCTGCCCCGATTGCGACGGCCGCCGCTACCGCAGCGAGGTGCTCGATGTGAAGGTGCTGCGCGGGCCGCTGCAGCTGAGCGTCGCCGACGTGCTGGACCTGACCGTGGCCGAGGCTGCGCACTGGTTCCAGGCCGACCGCGAGGTCGTGGCCAGGTTGCAGCCCATCATCGACGTGGGTCTGGACTACGTGCGCCTGGGCCAGCCCGTGCCCACGCTCAGCGGCGGCGAGGCGCAGCGCCTGAAGCTGGCCGGCTTCCTGGCCGAAGCCGCCGCCAACCCGCGCGCCCACCTGGCCAGGCGTGGCACGCTCTTCCTGTTCGACGAACCCACCACCGGCCTGCACTTCGACGACATCGCCAAGCTCATGCGGGCGCTGCGCAAGCTGCTGGATGCCGGGCACTCGCTGCTGGTGATCGAACACAACCTGGACGTGATCCGCGCCGCCGACTGGATCGTCGACCTGGGCCCCGAAGGCGGCGAGGCCGGTGGTGAACTGGTGTGCACGGGTACGCCCGACGATGTGAAGGCGCATCCGACATCGCACACCGGCCTGGCCCTGCGCGAATACGACACGGCCCTCGGTGTGGCCACGCCACAGGCCGAAGAGGGCCGGGCGCTGCAGCGCGTGCTGCTCGAGGCGCGCCGCGCCCGGCAGGCCGCCGACAACAGCATCCGCATCGTCAACGCCAAGGAACATAACCTGAAGAACCTGAGCGTGGACATCCCGCGCGGCAAGTTCAATGTCGTCACGGGCGTGTCAGGCAGCGGCAAGAGCACGCTGGCCTTCGACATCCTGTTCAACGAAGGACAGCGGCGTTATCTCGAATCGCTGAACGCCTACGCGCGCAGCATCGTGCAGCCTGCGGGCAGGCCCGAGGTGGATGCGGTTTACGGCATACCGCCCACCGTCGCCATCGAACAGCGCCTGAGCCGCGGCGGCCGCAAGAGCACGGTCGCCACCACCACCGAGGTCTGGCACTTCCTGCGCCTGCTCTGGGTGAAGCTGGGCCTGCAGCATTGCGTGAAAGACGGCGCGCCGGTGAAGGCGCAGAGCGCCGAGAGCATTGCCGCGCAGCTGCTGCGCGACCACAAGGGGCAGCACGTGGGCCTGCTGGCGCCGCTCGTGGTGAACCGCAAGGGCGTCTACACCGACCTGGCCAAATGGGCCAAGGCGCGCGGCCACACCCACCTGCGCGTGGACGGCGAGTTCATCACGCTCAGCCCCTTTCCGCGGCTCGACCGCTTCAAGGAACACACGCTCGAGCTGCCCGTGGGCGACATCGTGGTCGGCGCCGAGAACGAGGCCGAGCTGCGCGAGCTGCTGCGCCGCACGCTGGAACTGGGCAAGGGCGTGCTGCACCTGTTGCACCCGCTGGACGGGCTGGCCGAGGCGGCCGACTTCACACCGGGGCAGTTCGGCGCCGGCATCGGCCAGGTGCAGGTTTTCAGCACCAAGCGCGCCTGCCCCGTGTGCGGCACCAGCTACCCCGAGCTGGACCCGCGCATGTTCAGCTACAACAGCAAGCATGGCTGGTGCGGCACCTGCGTGGGCACGGGCCTGGCGCTCACGCGTGAACAGCGCCTGGCCTTCGACGACAGCCGCAAGGACGAGGACAACAAGGGCCGCGAGCTGAGCTTCCCTTCCGAGGAACTCGACGTCGAAGGCGTGGCCGACCAGGCCTGCCCCGACTGCCACGGCGCACGCCTGAACCCGGCCGCGCGCCAGGTGACTTTCGAGGACCGCGCCATCCAGGACATCGCCGCGCTGTCGGTCAACGAGGTGCGCGCCTGGATCGCCAGCTTCCAGTTGACCGGCCGGGATGCCGACATCGCCCGCGACGTGGTGAGCGAGATCGCCAGCCGCCTGGACTTCCTGGCCGACGTCGGCCTGGGCTACCTGACGCTGGACCGCGCCGCGCCCACACTCAGCGGCGGCGAGGCACAGCGCATCCGCCTGGCGGCGCAGCTGGGCAGCAACCTGCAGGGCGTGTGCTACGTGCTGGACGAGCCCACCATCGGCCTGCACCCGCGCGACAACGGCATCCTGCTGAACGCGCTGGCCAAGCTGGGCGCGCGCGGCAACACTCTGGTGGTGGTGGAGCACGACGAGGACACCATCCGCCGCGCCGACCACGTCATCGACATCGGCCCCGGTGCCGGCCAGCGCGGCGGCCGGCTGGTGGCGCAGGGCACGGTGGCCCAGGTCTCGGCAGCGGCCGATTCACTCACCGGCCGCTTGCTGGCCCACCCGCTGCAGCATCCATTGCACGCCCGCCGGCCGGTGCTGGCGGGTGAGCCGGCCCTTAAGCTGCGCGGCGCGAACCTGCACAACCTGCGCAGCGTGGATGTGGACGTACCGCTGCAGCGCCTGGTGGCCGTCACTGGCGTCAGCGGCAGCGGCAAGAGCACGCTGGCGCGCGACGTGCTGCTGCACAACGTGCAGCTGGCCGTGGGCATGAAGCTGAACAAGGCCGGGCGCGAAGCCATCGCCGCCGGCCGCGGCAGCGCCGCCCATGCCGACCTGTGGCCGATGCTGGCGGGCTGCACCGGGCTGGAAGGTTTCGAGTCCATCGACCGCGTGCTGGAAGTCGACCAGACGCCCATCCGCGCAGCTGCCCGGCGACCTACATCGGCTTCTGGGATGCCATCCGCAAGCTCTTCACCGAGACGCTCGAGGCCAAGGCACGCGGCTACGGCAGCGCGCGCTTTTCCTTCAACACGGGGGAGGGCCGCTGTCCGGGCTGCGAAGGGCAGGGCCTGAAGACCATCGCGATGAGCTTCCTGCCCGACGTGAAGGTGGCCTGCGACACCTGCCATGGCGCGCGTTTCAATCCCGAAACCCTGGCTGTCACCTGGCGTGGTCGCAGCATCGGCGACGTGCTGCGCATGGAGGTCGACGAAGCCGTGGACTTCTTCGCCAGCATGCCCTCGGTTGCCCACCCGCTGCAGCTGCTGAAGGACGTGGGCCTGGGCTACCTGACGCTGGGCCAGCCTTCACCCACGCTCAGCGGCGGCGAGGCGCAGCGCATCAAGCTCGTGACCGAGTTGAGCAAGGTGCGCGACGACATCACGCGCCGCGGCAACAAGGCGCCGCACACCTTGTACGTGCTGGACGAACCCACCGTGGGCCTGCACATGGCCGACGTGGAAAAGCTCATCCGCGTGCTGCACCGGCTGGTCGACGGCGGCCACAGCGTGGTGGTGATCG
Organism: Burkholderiales bacterium Ga0077543; assembly: GCA_001464055.1. Taxonomy (GTDB): domain Bacteria; phylum Pseudomonadota; class Gammaproteobacteria; order Burkholderiales; family Burkholderiaceae_C; genus Rubrivivax. The sequence continues at coordinate 7,224 of LNET01000121.1, read as the reverse complement.
AGCACGACCTGGACGTGATCGCCGAAGCCGACTGGGTGCTGGACCTGGGCCCCGAAGGCGGTGGCGGGGGCGGCCGTGTAGTGGTGGCCGGGCCGCCGGAAGCAGTGGTGGCTGCCAGGTCGCACACCGGGGAGTCGCTGGCGCCTGTTCTGGCGCGGCAGCCGTCGCAGCCGGCCCCGGCCCGGGCCTGAACCTGCTGCGATCAGCTGTCGGCCAACCTGCCCAGGCTGGGCAGCAAGGCCGGGTCGACGGCCTCGGCGGCGGCCCCCGACATCAGGCGCAGCGCCCGCGTCTGCAGCTGCACCGCGTCGTCGCGGTCGCCACAGCGGTCGAGCACGTCACTGATGCGCAGCAGCACCTGCACCTCCCAGCTGGGGTCGGCGACGCGGCCGGCCAGGGTGCTGGCTTCGAAAGCATGGTCGCGTGCACGTTCGCGCGCGGCATGGGCGCGGCTGGCGTCCTGGGGCTGTGTCTGGCTGGCCAGGGCGACCGTGGTTTCGCTGAGCTCGCAGACCAGGTCGACGGTGGCGTCGATGGAGCCGCAGACGCGGCTCCAGCGCAAGGCCTGCAGCAGGCAGGCTTCAGCGCTGGGCAGCATGCTCAGGCCGCGATAGCAGCGCGCCACCTGGGTCAGTGCATGCACCATTTCGAAGGGCTCGGCGCGTGCTTCGGCCTCGTCCAGCTGGACGCTGGCCAGTCGCATCGCGTCGCGCAGTTCGGCTTCGGTGGGTGGCTGGCTGGACATGGGCTTGCCCTGATGGCTGGGGTTTGTCCCATGCTAAGCGCGGGTTTGCGCCAGCATGTCCCCGCAGTTGCGGGGGGAGCACCCTCGTTTCGCGGGTCAGCTGCGAACTGTTGCCCGCCCGGGCTGCCGCAGCCGCCACTGGCGCCACACCCGCCAGCCCAGCAGCATGGCGATCAACACGGCATAGATCGCGACTTCACCGAAGTCGTTCTTGCCTGATCGCATCCAGAAGAAGTGCAGCAGACCCAGCAGCACGCTGGCATAGGCCAGCCGGTGCAGCGCCTGCCAGCGCGCCGCACCCAGCGCCTTGATGGCGCGGTTGAACGATGTCGCCGCCAGCGGCAGCATCAGCAGCAAGGCCAGGCTGCCCACCAGGATGAACGGTCGCTTCGGGATGTCGGCCAGGATGGCTGCGATGTCCAGCCCCATGTCCAGCCAGGCGAAGGCGGTGAAGTGCAGCAGCGCGTAGAAGAAGCTGAACAGCCCCAGCATGCGGCGCCAGCGTGCGATCGCATGCCAGCCGGTGACCTGGCGCACAGGGGTCACCGCCAGCGTGATGCACAGGAAGCGCAGCGTCCAGTCGCCTGTGCTGCGGATCAGGGTTTCGGCCGGGTTGGCCCCCAGCTGGTTCGCCGCCGCGCCATAGAACAACCAGGCCAAGGGTGCCAGACACAGCAGGAACAGCAGCGGCTTGGCTGCGCGATGCAGCAGCCAGCGGGGCGGTGTCACTTCAGTAAAACTTCTTCAGGTCCATGCCGGCGTACAGCTGGCCCACCTGTGCCTCGTAGCCGTTGAACATCAGCGTCGGGCGCTTCTTCGTGAACAGGCCGTCCTCGCCGATGCGGCGTTCTGTGGCCTGGCTCCAGCGCGGGTGGTCCACCTTAGGGTTGACGTTCGAATAAAAGCCATATTCGCTGGCCGCGGCTTCTTCCCAGCTGGTCTTGGGCTGCTTGTCGACGAAGCGGATCTTCACGATCGACTTGCCGCTCTTGAAGCCGTACTTCCAGGGCACCACCAGGCGCACCGGCGCGCCGTTCTGGTTCGGCAGCACTTCGCCGTACATGCCGAAGGCCAGCATCGTCAGCGGGTGCATGGCTTCGTCCATGCGCAGGCCTTCGACATAGGGCCAATCCAGCACCGAGGAACGCAGGCCCGGCATCTGCGCTCGGTCGGCCAGGGTCACGAACTGCACGAATTTCGCATTGCCGGTGGGTTCCACGCGCTTGATCAGGTCGGCCAGCGACCAGCCCACCCAGGGGATGACCATCGACCAGCCTTCCACGCAGCGCAGCCGGTAGATGCGTTCTTCCATCGGTGCCAGCTTCAGCAGCGTGTCGATGTCGTAGCTGCCGGGCTTCTTCACCTCGCCTTCGACCGCCACCGTCCAGGGGCGGGTCTTCAGCGTGCCGGCGTGGCGCGCCGGGTCGGCCTTGTCGGTGCCGAATTCGTAGAAGTTGTTGTAGGTGCTCGCGTCCTGGTAGGGCGTGGTCTTTTCCGCCGTCATCGCCCCGGCCAGGGCGCTGCGTGTGCCGGGCAATGCGGGCAGCTTGCCGGGCCGGGCGAGGGCCTGCGCCTGCGCCCGGCTGCCCAGGGCCGTGGCTGCGGCGGCCAGCCCCAGGCCTTGCAACAGGCTGCGGCGATCGCGGTAGACGGACTGCGGGGTGATTTCCGAAGGCAGGATGGAGCGTTCGCCGCGGTCTTTTGGCAGGTTCATGGAATCTCCTGGGTCGGTACGAGGCGCACAGTGTCTTGCATGCTGCATCGGTCGCAGCGGCCGGGGTTTTCTTACTGGCCCGGGGGTGGGGGCGCCGGCCATGTGCTGCCAACGGCCCCCGGGGCATTCGCGGCCATGAAAAAGCCGGCTCAGGGCCGGCTTGTTCAGGTGGCGCGCGGCGCCGGCGCTTCAGCGCAAGCCTGCAGCGTAGTCGGCGACGGCCTTCATCTCTGCTTCGCTCATCTTGATGGCGATGGCCGTCATCTGGGCGTTGTTGGCGCGGGCGCCCGAAGCGAAGTTGATGAGCTGCTGCGCCGTGTAGTCGGCATGCTGGCCAGCAATGCGCGGATACTGGGCCGGCATGCCTGCGCCGGACGGCAAATGGCAACCCGAGCAGGCCGGGATGCCCTTGGCGACGATGCCACCGCGCCAGATGCGTTCACCCAGCGCAACCGTTTCCTTGTTCTGGGCAAAGCCCGGCGGGGCCTTCTTGCTGGCATAGAACGCCGCGACGTGGCGCATGTCGTCCTCGGACAGCGTCGCAGCGAAGCCTTGCATGATCGCGTTCTTGCGCTTGCCCGACTTGTACTCGGTCAGCTGCTTCACGAGGTATTCCGGGTGCTGACCCTGCAGGATGGGGTTGGCTGGAGTGCCGCGGCTGCCGTCGGCGGTGTGGCAGGCCTGGCAGGTTGCGGCGATGGCCTGGCCCCTGGCGAGATCGGCCTTGAATGGCGGCGGTGGCACATCGGCGGCGTGGGCGGTGCCCCAGGCACCCACGATGGCCAGGCCCGCGCAGAGCGCAATGGCCAACGGCAAGGTCTTCGACGCATAGCGCGTTTGGCGCAGGGTGTTCGCGGTCAAGGTCATTCGGATGCCTTTGAGGGGACAGGGCTGGCGACGCGCCCGGGTCGAAGCGGCGCAGGAAACCAGGAAAACCCGTGATTTTACAATGCACCATGAAACCCGTCCTGCAGTCCCCCAAGCACCCCGTCTCGGCGGCTGCGAAATCCGCACTGGCCTGGAGTCATTCGGCTCGATTCCTCACCACCGCCAGCCAGCTCGACCAACTGCCGGCCGGTGAACTGCGCGAAATTGCCTTCGTCGGCCGCAGCAACGCCGGCAAGTCCACCGCCATCAATGCGCTGGCGCAGCAAAAGCGCCTGGCCTTCGCTTCGCGCACCCCGGGCCGCACCCAGCACATCAACCTGTTCGAGGTGGGCCCAAAAGACGCCCCTGACGCGCTCTTCGCCGACTTGCCGGGCTACGGCTACGCCGCGGTCGAGCGCGCCGCCAAGCTGCGCTGGCAGGCCGTGATGGCCGACTACCTGGCGCTGCGCCGCAACCTGCACGGGCTGGTGCTGATGGTCGATTCGCGGCTGGGCTTCACCGACCTGGACCGCCGCCTTCTGGGCCTGGTGGCGCCGCGCCTGGTGAACGGCGAAGTGCGGCTGCTGGCGGTATTGACCAAGGCCGACAAGCTGAACAAGCGCGAAGGCCAGGCCGCGCTGGTCGACGCACAGGCCGTGCTGGGCGACTATTCCAGCGAAGCCGCGGACATCGGCGTGACGCTGTTTTCGGCACTGTCGCGCAACGGGCTGGGTGACATGGCCGAGGTCGTTCACGCTTGGGCCAAGTCATGATCCAGGCAGCCCACGGAATTCGCCAGTTCGATCTGGCTCTGCCGCACGGCATCACCCTGGCCTGCCGAGCCGCAGATGTCGCGCCAGCTGCATCCGCCCCCCGTGTGCTGCTGCTGCACGGTTTCCCGGAAGCAGCCTTCGTCTGGGACGAGGTGATGCGTCGCCTGGCGCCAGATGTGGTGTCGATGGCGCCGAACCTGCGCGGTTTTGCAGGATCCAGCGCACCGGCTGAACTGGCTGCCTACCGGGCCAAGCCCCTGGTCGCCGACCTCGTGTCTCTGATCGAGACCATGGGCGCGCCACTGGACCTGCTGGTCGCGCACGACTGGGGCGGGGCCCTGGCCTGGAACCTGGCAGCGCAGCGCCCCGAGCTGTTGCGCCGGCTGCTCATCGTCAATTCGCCGCACCCGGCCGCCTTCCTGCGCGAGTTGCGTCACAGCCCTGAGCAACAGGCCGCCAGCGCCTACATGAACTTCCTGTGCCGGCCCGACGCCGAGCATCTGCTCGCCGAGAACGATTTCGCCAGGCTCTGGCCGTTCTTCCATGGCGCCGACGGCAACGCGCCCTGGCTCACCGAACCGGTCCGGGCGCAGTTCCGCGCCGTCTGGTCCGGCGACGGGCTGCGCGGCCCCCTGAACTACTATCGCGCCTCGCCCCTGCGTCCGCCGCTTGCAGCCAGCGACGCCATCCACACGCTGAGTCTTCCGGCCGAAGCCGTCACTGTGCACGTGCCCACGCGGGTGCTTTGGGGCCTGCAGGATGCTGCGCTTCGCCCGGGCTTGCTCGAAGGGCTGGAGCAATGGGTGCCACAGCTGCAGGTGCAGCGGCTGGCCGATGCATCGCACTGGGTGGTGCACGAAGAGCCTGGCGTGGTGGTGGCCGCGATCAGGTCGGCACTGGCGGCTTGAGCCGGGTTCAGGCCGCGCGCGAGACCGCCTCGTCGTGGACCTGATTCGCCGCTCGCCTGACCAGCGAGCGCTGGGTCAGTGACTTGAGCAACCGGGCCTCGCGCAGGATGGCCAGCGCGCGGCGTCGAACGGCCCAGGTGCTGTCGGAAGCGCCGTCACCCAGCAGCCAGACTTCGCGGCGTTCGCCTGGCCAAAGCACCTGGGCGTGAACCCAGCGGCCCTGCAGGAACAAGCGCAACCAGGCACCGGGCTGCAGTTCGTCGAGCCAGCGGTGGGTGGCTGCCTCGGGCTCCTGTGGCATCTGCTCGGGCAACAGTTCCGCGGGCACGGTGTCGAGTTGCGGCACGTCGAGCGCCCCGTTCAATGTCGTCGGCACGGCCAGTCCCGCCACCAGCCGGTCCTCCAGCTTCTGCAGCGCCCCAATCTGGCTGGCCGCCGCAGTGCAACGGCGTTCCAGCCGCTGGCGCAGATAGGTGGCCAGCCTGTCGTTGCCCCAGTCGTAGAGCGCCGTGTTCTGGCGTGGATCCTCGGCCAGCTGGGCGATGGTGGTCTGGGCGACGCGCAGCAGCTGCGTGCGTTCCGGATCGCCAATGTCGGGCATCATTTCGGCCTCATAGGCCAGGCGGTTGACGAATTCCCACAATGGGTGGGCTTCGTCGGCCAGGGCTTCGCCCTCGGCCTGGGCCAGGCGCAAGGCCGGGGTGTGCAGTCGCATGATCAGCAGCAGCACGTCGGCCGGTACCCGGGTGTCGCCACGGATTGCCCCGAACAGCCGGTCGACCAGTGCCTGCAGTCGCTGGTCGATCCGTGGCGGCAGCTTGATCGGTGCATGCCGCGCCGCGGAACGGGCCTCGGGCTCCGCCTGCAGTGGTGCTGGCAGGGTGTCGCGCACCTGGCGCAGGTCGGGGCTGAAGGTCGTGTCCATCGACCGGCTGCTGCGCGCGCCCGAGGGCAGGATCACCGTGCGGTAGGCGGCGGGCTCGACACCCTGCGATTCCAGCCGTGAGCTGGACGCCGCGTAGGCCTGGCGCAACAGCAGAGCCAGTGGACGGCTGGCGTGACGCATGAATGCCACCTGGTGACCCCGGCTCATGGCCAGGCCCTGTGCGGCGGCCCAGGTGGCGCGTGCATAGGTCTCGGCGCGGAACGGGTTGTGGTCGCGCGTCACGTCCATGTCGCCCTTCATCGCAGCGATATAGGTCTGCAGCTCGCGCAGCTCGAATTCGGCGATGCTGCGGATGCCTTCGATGGCGTGGGCAAGCTCGACGTCGATCGCAACCTCGTCCTCGTCGACCAGCGCGAGCATGTTGGGGCGGGCGTCACGGATGCTGGGCTTGGCCGTGGCCGGGCTGGGCAGACCCTGCAATTCGGCCTGCACCTGCTGGCGCAGCGACCGGATGAAGATGTCGGCCATGCCGCTGCGCCGCTGCTTCAAGGCCTGCATCACTTCGGTGAGCGCGGCGCGTTGCAGCGGTGACAGGTCGGACATGTCCTTCCTGGCACGGTCCAGCGTGCCTTCGATCATCTGATCGAACAGCAGCGGCGCACGCAGCAGTTCGTCGTCGACGAACTGCAGCATGTCCTCGGAGATGGGCATCACTGGCATGCACAAATTGTCGAAGCGTGATGCAGGCGCCAATCAAAGAAAAAGGCCTGCGTTCACCACGCAGGCCTTTTGGATAGGCGCGATGCCGGCGCCCTGGAGGACGCCGGCTGCGGCAGGAATTACATGTCCATGCCGCCCATGCCGCCCATGCCGCCCATCCCGCCACCCATGCCGCCACCGCCGCCGGCGGCTTCTTCCTTCGGGGCCTCGGCCACCATGGCTTCGGTCGTCAGGATCAGGCTGGCCACCGAGGCGGCGTTCTGCAGTGCAGTGCGCGTCACCTTGGTCGGGTCGAGGATGCCCATTTCGATCATGTCGCCGTAGGTGTCGTTGGCGGCATTGAAGCCGTAGTTGCCCTTGCCGGCCAAGACCGCATTGACGACCACGCTCGGCTCGCCACCGGCGTTGTAGACGATCTCGCGCAGCGGCGCTTCGATGGCCTTCATCACCAGCCGGATACCGGCGTCCTGGTCGGCGTTGTCACCCACGACGGTGCCCACGGCCTGGCGAGCGCGCAGGAAGGCCACGCCGCCACCGGCGACGATGCCTTCTTCAACGGCTGCGCGCGTGGCGTGCAGGGCGTCGTCGACGCGGGCCTTCTTTTCCTTCAT
>LNET01000120.1 GCA_001464055.1 Burkholderiales bacterium Ga0077543 | reverse complement strand
GACCGACAGCCCCGACTTCAGCGGCCTGCGCTACGGCAAGGTCTGCATCCTGAGCGACGCCGACGTCGACGGTTCACACATCCAGGTGCTGCTGCTGACCCTGTTCTTCCGCCACTTCCCGAAGCTGATCGAGCGCGGCCATGTCTTCATCGCCAAGCCGCCGCTGTATCGCATCGACGCCCCGGCGCGGGGCAAGCGGCCGGCGGCGAAGATCTATGCGCTGGACGACGGTGAACGCGACGCTGCGCTCGACAAGCTGCGCAAGGAAGGGGCCAAGGACAACAGCTGGAGCATCGGCCGCTTCAAGGGCCTGGGCGAAATGAACGCCGAACAGCTGTGGGAGACCACGCTGAACCCCGAAACCCGCCGCCTGCTGCCGGTGCGATGGCTGGAGGGCGGCTTCGAAGCCACGGCTGTTTCCTTCACCAAGCTGATGGGCAAGGGCGAGGCCGCAGCCCGGCGCGAACTGATGGAACTGCGCGGAGACGCTGTCGAAGTTGACGTTTGAGGCCCGGTTGATGGCACAGGCAGCCTACCACTGCGGACTTCCTTGGGCGCTTGGACAAACCCGCGATCCGTTGGCTGCTCTGCCGCCATGCTTTTGATCGGCCAAGTGATTGACAGAGGTACGCTACTCAAGATCGCGCCATTGCGGGCAATGTCTGTGCGACAAGGCAAAGTCTTCGACGTCGTGCGCTTCGTACCCGACCGCCACTTCGCGAATCAGCTGCTTGCCGAAGTCCTGATTGCCGATACTCGGCAGCACGCGCCGATCTCCCGTCGCGGACATTCCACATCCGGCTTCTGGTCCATGGCTCCCCATCTGCGCCCCACCATGCTGTCCGACCTGGCCTTCGTGCTCAGCGTCGAGAACGACCCGGCCAACCGGCCCTACATCACCCCCTGGGAACGCACCCAGCACGAGGGCGCCGTGCGGTTCCCGGACTTCCGGCATTTCATCGTCGAGCGCGAGGGCGAGCGCGATGGTTTTGTCATCCTGCAGGGCTGCCGCAGTCCGCATCGCAGCGTCGAACTCAAGCGGCTGGTGCTGCAGACCCATGGACGCGGCCTGGGCCGGCAATGCCTGCGACTGCTCAAGCAGATGGCGTTCCGGGACTTGCACGCCCACCGGTTCTGGCTGGACGTGAAAGCCCAGAACACCCGCGCACTGGCGCTCTACGCCAGCGAAGGCTTCCTCGAAGAGGGCCGCCTGCGCGAAAGCGTGCGTGTCACCGCGCCTTCGGGCGAAGACCCGGCAGGCGTGTGGGACAGCCTGGTGGTGATGGGCCTGCTCGACCGCGAATACCAGGCGCGCCGCGCGCAGGGGCTGGAGGGCGTGGCTGGCGTGGTTTGAAACTCTGGCGTGGGAGCGCGTCGCTCCTTCTGGCATGGGGCCGGTCCCTGCGCCGGGGCTGGCCTTCCAAGGTCGGGCACCAAGACCGGCAGCCTCAAGCCGCCAGCCAGAGCGCCGCCTGGTAGTACAGCGGCAGGCCCAGCAGCAGGTTGAAGGGCAGGGTGATGCCGAGCGAAGCCGTCAGGTAGATGCCCGGGTTGGCGGTGGGCAGGGAAGCACGGCAGGCCGCGGGCGCGTCGATGAAGGATGCGCTGGCGCAGATGGCGCCGAACACGAAGGCCCCGCCAACCTCCAGGCCCACTGCGCTGGCCAGCGCCACGCCCACCAGGCCGTTGAACACCGGCATGGCCATGCCGAAGGCCAGCATGAAGCCGCCCACCTCGCGGAAGGCGCGAGCCTGCCGCGCCGCGGTGATGCCCATTTCAAGCAGGAAGAGCATCAGCATGCCGCGGAACAGGCCTTCGTAGAACGGCGAGATCTGCTGCCATTGCGCTTCGCTGGCCACGGCGCCGATCACCATGCCACCGCCCAGCAGCAGAATGCCGCGGCCGCGCAGCACGCTCAGCACCAGTTCGCCGGCGCGCACGCCGCCTTCCTGTTGGCCCATCGCCAGCCGCGCCAGCACCAGCGAGAAGATCACGCCGAATTCCATCAGCGCCACCATCGCCGCCATGCTGCCGTCGGCCGGGGTGTCCATGGCCGTGGCGAAACTCATCGACGCAAAGAAGGTGGCCGTCGACACCGATCCGTAATGCGCCGCCAGCGCCGCAGCGTTGGCGATGTCGAACCTGCCCAGGCGCCGGGTGACGAAGTACACCCAGCAGGGGATGGCCAGCGTCATCAGCAGCGTGATGCCCAGCAGCGGCAGCACGTCGTCCAGCGTGGCCTTGGCGAGTTCGCGGCCACCAGTCAGGCCCAGCGAGAACAGCAGGTAGATCGACAGCAGCTTGATCACCGCCTCGGGCAGTTCGAGTTCGCTCTTCACGAAGCCCGCAATCGCGCCCAGCACGAAGGCCAGCACGATGGGCTGCAACAGATTTCCGAGGACGAGTTCGATTCCAGGCATGCCGCGATGCTAGGAATGACCATGCCCATCGTCCATTTGAACGTTTGCCACGAATCGTTGCTTGAAACAGAATGATCAGACATGGCCGATCTGAACTATCACCACCTGCGCTACTTCTGGGTCATTGCTCATGAGCGGCATCTCACGCGGGCTGCGGCGCGGCTGCATGTCTCGCCATCGGCCTTGTCGGTGCAGCTGCGTGCGCTGGAAGACCGGCTGGGCCACGCCTTGTTCGAACGCCGGCAGCGCACGCTGGTGCTGACCGAAGCCGGGCGCGTGGCGTTGGAGCATGCCGACGCCATCTTCCGCACCGGCCAGGAACTGTTGGGCACGCTGCAAGGCCGCCCGTCGCTGAGCCAGGCCTTGCTGCGCGTGGGCGCGGTGGCCACGCTGTCGCGCAACTTCCAGCTGGAACTGCTGCGCCCGCTGCTCAAGCGGGGTGACGTGCGGCTGCGGCTGCAGTCGGGCACGCTGCGCGAATTGCTGCCGCAACTGGGCAGCCACGGGCTGGACCTGGTGCTCAGCAACGAAGCCGTGCCGCGCGACGCGGCGGCTGGCTGGCACAGCGCACTGATCGCGCAGCAGCCTTTCAGCATCGTCTCGCGCAAGCCGCGCGGCCGGGCGCCTGTTGCGCTGGACTTTCCCCAAGGCCTGCACGAAGCACCGCTGCTGCTGCCGGGCGAACACAGCGCTGCCCGCGCCGCCTTCGACGCCTTGCTGCAGCAGGCCGGCGTCTACCCGCAGGTGCTGGCCGAGGTGGATGACATGGCCATGCTGCGTGTGCTTGCGCGCGACACTGGCGCACTGGCCCTGGTGCCGCCGGTGGTGGTGCAGGACGAACTGCGCAGCGGCGCCCTGGTGGAACGGTGCCTGGTACCGCAGATCAGCGAACGCTTCTACGCCGTCACGGGCCAGCGGCGCTTTGCCCACCCACTGGTGCGCGAACTGCTGCAGGCCTTGCGGCCCGCCGGCTGAGCGAGAATCGCGCCCCGCCGATGCCTTGCCCAAGATGACCGATCTCTTCTCGCTTCCGCCGCCCGACGCATCCGATGCCCTGCCCTTGGCCGACTATGCCGAGCGTGCCTATCTGGAATATGCGCTGTCCGTCGTGAAGGGCCGTGCGCTGCCCGATGTCTGCGACGGCAACAAGCCGGTTCAGCGCCGCATCCTTTACGCCATGCACCGCATGGGCCTGGCCTTCACCACGGCCGGCGGGCCGCGGCCGGTGAAGAGCGCGCGAGTGGTGGGCGACGTGCTGGGCCGCTACCACCCGCATGGCGACACCGCCGCCTACGATGCGCTGGTGCGCATGGCGCAGGACTTCAGCCAGCGCTACCCGTTGATCGACGGCCAGGGCAATTTCGGCAGCCGCGACGGTGATGGCGCCGCAGCCATGCGCTACACCGAAGCCAGGCTGTCGCCGATCGCTCGGCTGATGCTCGACGAGATCGACGAAGGCACGGTCGACTTCCAGCCCAACTACGACGGCAGCACCGAAGAACCGAAGCAGTTGCCGGCGCGGCTGCCCTTCGTGCTGCTGAACGGCGCCAGTGGCATTGCCGTCGGTCTGGCGACAGAGATTCCCAGCCACAACCTGCGGGAAGTGGCGGCGGCGGCCGTGGCGCTGCTGAAGAACGAGGCGCTCAGCGACGACGAGCTTTTTGCCCTGCTGCCCGCGCCAGACTTCCCCGGCGGCGGCCAGATCATCAGCAGCCAGGCCGACATCCGCGAGGCTTACCGCACTGGCCGCGGCAGCCTGAAGGTACGCGCACGCTGGGTCATCGAAGACCTGGCGCGCGGCCAATGGCAACTGGTGGTGACGGAACTGCCGCCTGGTACCAGCACACAGAAGGTGCTGGAAGAGATCGAGGAACTGACCAACCCCAAGGTCAAGGCCGGCAAGAAGGCCCTGGGTGCCGAGCAGGTGCAGCTGAAGGCTGCGTTGCTGGCGGTGCTGGACGCCGTGCGCGACGAAAGCGGCAAGGAAAACGCCGTGCGCCTGGTGTTCGAGCCGAAGAGTCGCACTGTGGAGCAGAGTGAGCTGATCACCACCCTGCTGGCCCAGACCAGCCTGGAAAGCAGCGCGCCGATCAACCTGACGATGGTGGGCCGCGACGGTCGCCCCACCGCGAAGAGTCTGCGCCGCATGCTGGTCGAATGGCTGGACTTCCGCGTCGCCACGGTGCAGCGGCGCACGCGCTTCAGGCTGCAGAAGGTGCTGGACCGCATCCACGTGCTGGAAGGTCGGCAGCTGGTGCTGCTGAACATCGACGAGGTGATCCGCATCATCCGCAACGCCGACGAACCGAAGCCGGCCTTGATCGACCGATTCAAGCTGAGCGACCGGCAAGCCGAGGACATCCTCGAGATACGGCTGCGGCAGCTGGCGCGGCTGGAAGCCATCCGCATCGAACAGGAGCTGAAGGAACTGCGTGAGCAGCAGGGCAAGCTCGAAGACATTCTGGCCACGCCTGCGGCGCTGAAGCGCACGGTGGCCAAAGAAATCGAGGCCGACGCCAAAGCCCATGGCGACGAGCGACGCACGCTCATCCAGGAAGAACGGCGTGCCGTGGCTGAGCTGAAGCTGGTGGACGAGCCGGTGACCGTGGTCGTCAGCAGCAAGGGCTGGGTGCGGGCGCTGAAGGGACACGAAGTCGATGCCGCGGCGCTCACCTTCAAGGCCGGCGACACGCTGTACGGTGCCTTCCCCTGCCGCAGCGTCGACGTGTTGCTGGTCTACGGCAGCAACGGACGCGTCTACAGCGTCGCCGCCGCGCAGCTGCCGGGCGGGCGCGGCGACGGCGTGCCCATCACCAGCCTCATCGACCTGGAAAGCGGCAGCCAGATTGCGCACTACTTCGCCGGCGCGGCCGAGACCACACTGCTGCTGGCCAACACGGGCGGTTATGGCCTGCTGGCCCAGGCGCGCGACATGCAGGGCCGCAACAAGGGCGGCAAGGCCTTCCTGACCCTGGAAACAGGCGAACACCTGCTGCTGCCGGTGGCCGTGGCGGCGGTGCACAGCCAGGTGGCCTGTCTGGCGCTGGATGGCCGGCTGCTGACGTTTGCGCTGGACGAACTGAAGCTGCAGCGCGCCGGTGGCCGCGGCCTGACACTGATGGACGTGGACACGAAGACACCGCTGCTGTCCGTGGCCAGTTTCTCTGCGGGATTGAAGGTGCTGGGCAGCGGCCGCGGCGGCAAGCCCAAGGAAGAAGACCTGCGGCCGGCGGCACTGGCGGCCTACGCAGGCAAGCGCGCGCGCAAGGGGCGGAAGGTCGAAGGGCTGGTGAAAGTCGCGCGCGTCGTGCCGCTTTGAGGACAGCCAGCAGCGCCGTAGGCCTCACGCTGAATGGTGCGATGGCGGCGCTGGCTACAGTGTCCTGTTTGATCATTCGTCATGCACGGGAACCCACGATGAACATCCAGTCTCTGCTCAACCAGATCCTCGGTGGCGGCTCGGCGCCCACCTCGGCCCAGGCGCCCGGCCAGGGCCGGGGCAGCGATATCGGCAAGTACCTCGCGGGCGGTGCCGCGGGTGGCGCGCTGGGTCTCCTTTTGGGCAGCAAGCGCGGCCGCAACATGGGCGGCATGGGCGGCAAGGCCCTCAAGTTCGGCAGCGTGGCGGCAGTGGGCGCGCTGGCCTGGAAGCTTTATCAGGATCATCAGGCCAAGCAGCAGCAGGCTCAGCCCGCCTCGGCGCCAGGACCCGTGCCCATGCAGCAAGCCTATTCGCTGCAGCAGGCCCAGCCGGTGCAGGCCGCCAGCTTTGCCGCGCTGCCGGCGCCACAGATGGAGCTGCATGCCGAGGCCATGCTCAAGGCGATGATCGCCGCCGCCAAGAGCGACGGCCACCTCGACGCCCGCGAGCGCGAACTGCTGCATGGCGAGATGGCGCGCCTGAACGCCGATGCCGAAACCCGCGCCTGGTTCGACGCCGAGCTGGCAAAGCCAGTGGAGCCGGGCGAAGTGGCTGCGCGCGCGAGCTCACCCCAGATGGCGGCAGAAATCTACCTGGCCAGCCTGCTGGTGGTGGACGAGACGACCACGATGGAGCGTGCCTATCTGGACGAACTGGCACGTCGCCTCAGACTCGACCCCGGCCTGAAGGCCGACCTCGAGGCGCGTGCCGCCCAGGCCTGAAGCCGGGAGCGCCCTCGGGATGAGAAGCAACGCTCCGTCGGCCCTCAGCGCAAGCGCTTGAGCAGGAGCCAGGCACCCACCGCGGCCAGGACTGCAAACAAGCCCAGGCTCCAGAACTCGTAGGGCAGCCCGAAGAGATTCACCTTCGCATCGGCACAGCTCGCATAGGCCGCGAACACTTGCGGCAAGCGGGCGTCCAGCGTCAGCGTGCTCAGGATCTTGTCGGCCAGTGTCAGGTTGCAGCTGGCCGATGCAGCCGCCACGAAGTGCTGCCACAGCGCTGCAGCGATGCCCAGGCCGCTGCTCAGCACCACGCCGATGGCGGCCATGCGCTGGCCCGTCTGGCTGCGCCAGGCCACGCCCAGCAAGGCCGCGGCGGCAATCAGCAGAAAGATCAGCCGCTGAAGCACGCACCAGGGGCAGGGCTGCATGTCGAAGACATGCTGGCTGACCAGGGCTGCTGCCACCGCCGCCACACACACCCCTGCGACCCCCGCCAGCACCCCTGTGGCAGGGGTGTGGCCGCGCATCAGCCTCACTTCAGCTCGGCGATCAGTTCGATCTCGACGCAGGCGCCCATCGGCAACTGGGCCACGCCGAAGGCGCTGCGCGCATGGGCGCCGATGCCGGGGCCGAAGACCTCGACCAGCAGTTCGCTGCAACCATTGGTGACCAGGTGCTGTTCGGTGAAGCTGGCGGTGCTGTTGACCAGGCTCAGCACCTTGACGATGCGGGCCACGTTGTCCAGGCTGCCGGCAGCGGCTTGCAAGGTGCCCAGCAGGTCGATGGCGACAGCGCGCGCGGCGGGCTTGGCCTGCTCGGTGTTCATGTCGGCCCCGAGCTGGCCGACCCAGGCCTTGCCATCGCGTTTGGCGATGTGGCCGGAAATGAAGACCAGCGAACCGCTGCGCACGAAAGGCACGTAGGCGGCCGCTGGCACGGCGACGGGGGGCAGGTGGATGCCCAGGGCTTGCAGACGATCTTGAACGCTCATGGGAGTGCCCCAGCAAAGGGGTGTTGGAAGCAGGCTGAAGGGGGGCTGTGGGCCCGGTCGGCCCATCCTACACTGGGCCGATGCAGGGCCAGGCACCGCCCGGGCCGGGGCCCGGAGACCGCGCAACCTGGCCCGCGCTGGGCTGGCTGGCTGGCGTCGCCTGCCAGTTGCAGCAGGCGCAGCTGCTGGCAGCAAGCGTGGTCTGGGCCGTGGCGGCCGCGGCCGGGCTGCTGGCCTGGGCAGGCTGGCGCGGCCGGCGGCGCTGGGTGGGCCTGTTGGCCCTGTGCCTGGCGATGGTGGCCCTGGGTTGGGCCAGCACCCATGCGCGTGCGGCGTGGCGGCTGGCCGACGGGCTGTTGCCGGCCCTGGAAGGGCGTGACCTGGTGGTCACCGGCGTCATCAGCGACCTGCCGCGGGCCAGCCTGCAGGGCACCCGCTTCAGCTTCGATGTCGAGTCGGCCACGCTCGAGGGCCTGCCGGTGCGCGTGCCGCAGCGGCTGGCGCTGGGCTGGTACCGCGGTTTCGACGGCGAGTCGCTGGTGGCCGGAGCCGCCGAAGACCTGCGCGCCGGCGACCGCTGGCAGCTCACCGTGCGGCTCAGGCAGCCCCACGGCAGCCAGAACCCCCATGGCTTCGACCTGGAGCTGTGGTTGTGGGAACGCGCCATTCGCGCTGGCGGCAACGTGCGTGCGGTGCCCGGTGCAACGAACCGCCGGCTGGGCAGCGAGCAGGGTGCCCCGGTGCAGCGCGCGCGCCAGGAACTGCGCGACGCCATCCAGCGCCAGGTGCCCGATGGCGCGACGGCCGGGGTGCTGGCGGCGCTGCTGGTGGGCGACCAGGCCGCCATCGAACGTGAGGACTGGGAGCTGTTCCGCGTGACCGGGGTCGCTCACCTGATGTCCATCTCGGGCCTGCACGTGACGATGTTCGCCTGGGTGGCCGGCCTGTTCCTGAACTGGCTGTGGCGCGCCAGTCCGCGTGCGATGCTGCTCGTGCCGGCCCCGCAGGCCGCACGCTGGGGTGGGCTGGCCCTGGCATCGGCCTATGCCGTGCTGGCGGGCTGGGGCGTGCCGGCGCAGCGCACGGTGTGCATGCTGGCCGTGGTGGCCTTGCTGCGCAGCATGGGGCTGCGCTGGCCCCTGCCCGCGGTGCTGCTGGCCGCGGGTCTGGCCGTGACATTGATGGACCCCTGGGCGCTGCTGCAGCCTGGGTTCTGGCTGTCTTTCGTTGCCGTGGGTCTGCTGGCGATGTCCGAACCCGCACAGCTTCGGGTTCAGCCTGCAGCCGGGGCCTGGGCCCGCTTGCGGGCTGCTGCCGAAGCGGGTTTGCGCACCCAGGCGGTGGCCACCGTGGGTCTGGCGCCGTTGACGATGCTGTTCTTCCAGCAGTTGTCGCTGGTGGGCTTCGTGGCCAACCTGGTGGCCATCCCGGTCGTGACCCTGCTCATCACCCCGCTGGGCATCCTGGGCGTGGTGCTGCCGCCGCTGTGGACACTGGCGGCAGCACTGGTGCAGGGCTTGTCGGTCGGGCTGCAGTGGCTGGCCGCCTGGCCCTGGGCCGTCTGGACGGCTGCTGCGGCGCCAGCCTGGGCCGCAGCTTGCGGCTTGTTGGCGGCGCTGCTGGCCGTGCTGCCGCTGCCCTGGCGGCTGCGGCTGTGCAGCCTGCCGCTGATGTTGCCGCTGCTGTGGCCAGCCGTGCCGCGGCCGCCGCCCGGGCAGTTCGAACTGCTGGCCGCCGACATCGGCCAGGGCACCGCCGTGCTGGTGCGCACCCGCCACCACCTGCTGGTCTACGACACAGGCCCGGCCTACAGTCCGCAGGCCGATGCTGGCGAGCGTGTGCTGCTGCCCCTGCTGCGCTCGCGGGGCGAGCGGCAGGTGGACCTGCTGATGCTCAGCCATGGCGACACCGACCACATCGGCGGCGCCGCCAGCCTGATGGCCGGCTTGCCGGTGCGCGCCTTGTCCAGCTCGCTGGATCCTGCGCACCCGCTGCTGCAGGGCCCCGTGCCCTCGCATCGCTGCCAGGCCGGGCAGGCCTGGAATTGGGACGGTGTGCACTTCGAGGTGCTGCACCCCGGCCCCGAGGACTACGCCGGCACCTCCCGGACGAACCCGCTCAGCTGTGTGCTGCGCGTGCAGGGCGACAGCGGCAGCGCCCTGCTCACGGGCGACATCGAAGCCGCGCAGGAAGCCGGCCTGGTGCAGCGGCTGGGCCCGGCGCTGGCCAGCAGCCTGCTGCTGGTGCCGCACCATGGCAGCCGCACCAGCAGCACGGCGGCCTTCATCGACACGGTGTCGCCGCGCTGGGCCCTGGTGCAGGCTGCCTACCGCAGCCGCTATGGCCACCCGGCGCCCGCGGTGCTGGCGCGCTACCACGCGCGCGGCGTCGTCGTCGTGCGCAGCGACACCTGCGGCGCCTTCCTGTGGTCCCCGGGCAGCACGGCCGAATGCGTCAGGCTGGCGCGGGCGCGTTACTGGCATCATCCCCACAAACAGGTTCTGCCGTCCACAACACCCCCTTGAACACGGGCCGGTGGCCCGGAGCTTGCAGAACCCGATTGCCGCACACTCGCGGGCCCCAGGAGCCGAACACTGTGTCCATCCACGTCGCGCTGAACCACGTCACGCATTACCGCTACGACCGCCGGGTGGGGCTGTCGCCCCAGGTGGTGCGCCTGCGCCCTGCGCCGCACTGCCGCACGCCGATCATCAGCTATTCGATGCGGGTGGAGCCCACCGGCCACTTCGTGAACTGGATGCAGGACCCGTTCGCCAACTATCAGGCGCGGCTGGTCTTCCCGGAACAGACGAGCGAATTCAAGGTCACGGTCGACCTCGTGGCCGAGATGTCGGTCTTCAATCCCTTCGACTTCTTCCTGGAACCCGAAGCCGAAAAGTTCCCTTTTGCCTACAGCGCCGAACTCAGCCAGGAACTGCTGCCCTATCTGGAAAAGGGCCCGCTGACACCGAAGTTCAAGGCCCTGGTCGACAGCGTTTCAACGGAGCCTTTGCGCACCATCGACTTCATCGTCGCCATCAATCAGCGGCTGCAGAGCGAGATCGCCTACCTCATCCGCATGGAACCCGGGGTGCAGACGCCGGAAGTCACGCTGACGAACGCCAGCGGCTCCTGCCGCGACACCGGCTGGCTGCTGGTGCAGCTGCTGCGCCACCTGGGGCTGGCGGCGCGCTTCGTCTCGGGTTACCTGATCCAGCTGAAACCCGACGTGAAGGCGCTGGACGGCCCTTCTGGCGCCGAAGTCGACTTCACCGACCTGCATGCCTGGTGCGAGGTCTACCTGCCCGGCGCCGGCTGGGTGGGGCTGGACCCGACCAGCGGCCTGCTCGCCGGCGAAGGCCACATCCCGGTGGCCTGCACGCCCGAGCCTTCGAGCGCCGCCCCGGTCTCGGGCGCGGTGGACGAGTGCGAGGTCGAGTTCTCGCACCACATGGAGGTCACGCGCATCTATGAAAGCCCGCGTGTCACCAAGCCCTATACGGCTGCGCAGTGGCAGGCCATCGAAGCCCTGGGTCATGCCGTCGACGCCAAGCTGGTGGCGCAGGATGTGCGGCTGACGATGGGTGGTGAGCCCACCTTCGTGGCCGTGGCCGACCGCGACGCCGCCGAATGGAACACCGACGCGCTGGGCCCCACCAAGCGGGGCTACGCCACCGAACTGGTGCACCGGCTGCTGGAGAAGTACGGCAAGGGCGGCTTCCTGCACTTTGGCCAGGGCAAGTGGTACCCGGGCGAGCAACTGCCGCGCTGGGCGCTCAGCATCTGCTGGCGCGCCGACGGTCAGCCCTGCTGGGCCGACCCCAGCCTGTTCGCCGACGAACGCGATCCGCACCGCTATACCAGTGAAGACGCCAACACTTTCATCACCGGGCTGACGCGCCGCCTGGGCCTGGACCCGAAGTTCGTTCAGCCCAGTTTCGAGGACGTGTACTACTACCTGTGGCGCGAACGCCGGCTGCCGGTGAACGTCGACCCCTTCGATTCGCGTCTGGACGACGAAATGGAACGCGCCCGGCTGCGCCGGGTGTTCACCCAGGGCCTGGACGCCACGGTGGGCTACGTGCTGCCTCTCAAGCGCGAATGGAACGTCGCCACCGCCGGCCCCGCCTGGGTGACGGGGCCCTGGTTCCTGCGCGACGACCGCCTGTTCCTGATCCCCGGCGATTCGCCCATGGGTTATCGCCTGCCGCTCGATTCGCAGGCCTGGGCTGCCAAGGGCGACCAGCCCTGGACGATGGCGCAGGACCCGTTTGCGCCCAAGGGCGAGCTGCCGGCCTACGCCGCACTGCGCATGCAGGTGGCCGGCCTGGCCAGCGGCAACCCTCTGGCCACGACGGTGGGGGGCCCGGTCGGCTTGCCGGGCCAGGCCGGTCTGCATCTGGGGCAGGGCAAGGCGGCTGCTGCGGCAGCGGCGGGCTCCCGGGGGGGGCCTGGCGTGCCGCGCATGGCCACCGAGCACGAGCCCGTCAGCCCCTTCCCGCGCAACGCGGCGGCGGTGCCCGGCCGCTTCGAATCGGCCGGCGAACTGACGCGCACCGCTTTGTGCGTGGAAGTGCGCGACCCGCAGCGCGCCAACGGTCCCAAGGCAGAACGTGAACACGGGGGCAAGAGCGGCCTGCTGTATGTCTTCATGCCCCCGCTGCGCTTCCTGGAGGACTACCTGGAGCTGCTGGCCGCTCTGGAAGCCCAGGCCGCCGAGCAGGGCGTGAAGATCGTCATCGAAGGTTATGGCCCGCCGCGCGACCCGCGCCTGAAGCAACTGGCGGTGACGCCCGACCCGGGCGTGATCGAGGTCAACATCCACCCCGCGCACGACTGGGCCGAACTCGTCGACCACACCGAGTTCCTCTACGACGCCGCGCACCAGACGCGCCTTTCCGCCGAGAAGTTCATGCTCGACGGCCGCCACACCGGCACCGGTGGCGGCAACCACTTCGTGCTGGGCGGGGCCACCCCGGCCGACAGCCCCTTCCTGCGCCGCCCCGACTTGCTGGGCAGCCTCATCACCTACTGGCACAACCACCCCAGCCTGAGCTATCTGTTCAGCGGCATGTTCATCGGCCCCACGAGCCAGGCGCCGCGCTTCGACGAAGCGCGCGACGACCAGGTCTATGAGGTCGAGATCGGGCTGGAACAGATCGACCGCCAGCTGGCGAAGTACGGCACGAACGGGGAGGGGACCCCCGTCGAAGGGGCGCTGCCGCCGTGGCTGATCGACCGCACCCTGCGCAACCTGCTGGTCGACGTCACAGGCAACACCCACCGCAGCGAGTTCTGCATCGACAAGCTCTACAGCCCCGACGGCCCCACCGGCCGCCTGGGCCTGCTGGAACTGCGTGCATTCGAAATGCCGCCGCACCCGCACATGAGCCTGGTGCAGCAGTTGCTCTTGCGAGCGCTCTTGGCCTGGTTCTGGAAGGAACCCCATCGCGGCAAGGGCGCCACGCGGCTGACGCGCTGGGGCACCGGCCTGCACGACCGCTTCATGCTGCCCACCTTCGTGCAAATGGACTTCGACGACGTCATGGCCGAGCTGAACGCGGCCGGATTTCCTTTCGACCCGGCCTGGTTCGCCCCGCATTTCGAATTCCGCTTCCCGATGGTGGGCGAGGTCAACGCTTTCGGTGTGGGCCTGACCCTGCGCAACGCGCTCGAGCCCTGGCACGTGATGGGCGAGGAAGGCTCGGCCGGCGGCACGGTGCGTTATGTCGATTCGTCGCTGGAGCGGCTGGAACTGAAGGTCACGGGCCTGAACGACAACCGCTATGTCGTCACCGTCAACGGCCAGGCTGCGCCCTTGCAGCCCACCGGGCGCGTCGGTGAATATGTCTGCGGCGTGCGCTACAAGGCCTGGGCGCCGCCTTCGGCCCTGCATCCCAGCATCCCCGCGCATGCCCCGCTCACGGTGGACATCGTCGACCGCTGGCTGAACCGCTCGCTGGGCGGCTGCCGCTACTTCGTGGCCCACCCGGGCGGGCGCAACTACGAAGACTTCCCGGTGAATTCCTACACCGCGGAAAGCCGCCGCCTGGCGCGCTTCTTCCGCTTCGGCCACAGCCCGGGCGTGATGCAGGTGCAGCCGGCCCAGCCCAGCCGCGAGTTGCCCTTCACGCTGGACCTGCGTCTGCGCTAGCCGGTGTCCACGCCCCCCTTGCCCAGCACTGCCGGCCAGGCCCAAAGCCAGGGGCAGGGGCAGGGGCTGGGCGCTGCACTGCCGCAAGCCAGCCTGCCGCTGGACTTTGCGCAGCCGCCCGGCGCCGACGTCTCGCACCTGCTGCTGAGCCACGCCCACCCGGCCGAGGCTGGCGTGTGGGACGAACTGCGCACGCCGGCCGGTGGCCTGCGCCCGCCCTGGCAGGCCTTTGCGCAGCACCTGGCCTTGCCCGGGCAGGTTCACCGTGCCTCGGACATGAACCGTCGCGTGGCCCAGGTGGCGCGCCAGATCCTGCACGACGGCGTCACCCACAACGTCTTCAGCGATGCCGCGCCCGGCGGCGTGGCCACGCGGCCCTGGTCGCTGGAACTGCTGCCGCACCTGATCGAGTCGCGCGACTGGGCCCTGATCGAGGCCGGCGTCATCCAGCGCGCCGAACTGCTGCAGACCATGCTGGCCGACCTGTACGGCCCGCAGAAGCTGCTGCACGAAGGCCTGCTGCCGCCTTCGCTGCTGTACCGCCACACGGGCTGGCTGCGGCCCATGCGCGGTGCCGAACCGCCGGGCGGCATGCGCCTGTTCATCGTGGCTTTCGACATTGCCCGCGGTGCCGATGGCGGCTGGTGGCTGGTGGCGCAGCGTACGCAGGGGCCTTCGGGGCTGGGCTACGTGATGCACAACCGGCTGGTCATTTCCCGCCAGTTTCCAGACGCCTTCCGCGAGCAGCGGGTGCAGCACATCGCCAGCAGCTACCGCCGGCTGCTCGACACCGTGGAACTGCTTGCAAGCCAGGTGGCCGGCAACAGCACGCCGCGCGTGGTGCTGCTCACGCCGGGCCGCTTCAGCGAGACCTATTTCGAACACGCCTACCTGGCGCGCTACCTGGGCCTGCCGCTGGTCGAGGGTGGCGACCTGACGGTGCGCAACGAGCGCCTGTTCCTGAAGACCGTGGAAGGCCTGGAACCGGTGCACGGCGTGCTGCGCCGACTGGACGACGACTGGTGCGACCCGCTGGAACTTCGCCCCGACAGTGCTCTGGGCGTGCCCGGGCTGCTCCAGGCTGCGCGCGCTGGCACGGTGGTGATGGCCAACGCGCTGGGCAGCGCCTTCCTCGAGTCGCCGGCCGTGCAGGGCTTCATGCCCGGCATTGCGCGCCGGCTGGGTCAGGGCGGCCTGCTGTTGCCGGCCCTGCCCACCTGGTGGTGCGGCGAGGCCAGCGCCTGGCGTTCGGTGCAGGGCGCGCTGGACGGCAAGTTCCTGCGCAGCACTTTCCCGCGCCATGGGCGCACCTCGCAGGTGCATGAACTGTCGCGCCTGGAGCGGCTGGCCGCCATCGAAGCCGATCCCGACGCCTGGACGGTTCAGGCCCGCTTGCGGTTCTCGCGTGCGCCGATCTGGGGCGACGGAGGCGTTGCCGCACGCCCGGCCATGGTGCGAATCTACGCCATCGCCGACGGCGGTGGCCGCTGGCACGTGCTTCCGGGCGGCATGACCCGTGTCGCCCAGCGCGAAGACAGCAGCGTCAGCATGCAGCGTGGCGGCAGCAGCCTGGACACCTGGGTGCTCACAGACGGGCCGGTCGACACTTTCAGCATGCTGCCGCAGCGGCTGCAGGTGGACGACATTGCCGGCAGGCGCCGCCCGGTCAGCAGCCGCACTGGCGAGAACCTGTTCTGGCTGGGGCGCTACACCGAACGCACCGAGCAGGCGGTGCAGCTGGCCCGCGCCACGCTGCTGCTCATCGACGCCGACAGCGACGCCACGCCTCAGATGCTGCAGGCGCTGTCCGAACTGGCCGACAGCAGCGGGCTGGTGCCGCCCGGCGTGCCGAGCCTGGTGCGCGCGCCGCATCACTTCGAACGTGCGCTGCTGGCGGCGCTGGGCGACGCCGAAGGCAAGCAGGGCGCGGCCAGCGTGGCCTACAACCTGGCTTCGCTGGAGCGGGCCTCGCAGGCCCTGCGCGAACGGCTGTCCTCCGAACACTGGGGTCTCATCCGCGAGATGGGCGAGAGCTTCCGCCTGGCGCTCGAGGCCCCGCCCTCCGAGCTGCCCACCCTGCCCCAGGTGCTGCCGGCGCTGGACCGCCTGGCGCTGCGCCTGGCCGCCGTCACAGGCGCGCAGACCGACCGCATGACGCGCGACCATGGCTGGCGCCTGCTCACCGTCGGCCGCCTGCTGGAGCGCCTGATCGGCCTGAGCGCCCGCATGCAGGCCTTCCTGAAGGCGCAGGCGCTGGACAGTGCCGCGGGCATGGACCTGATGCTGGAGCTGTTCGACAGCGTCATCACCTTCCGCGCCCGCTACCAGCGCCACGAAGACCTGCTGGCCCTGACCGACCTGCTGGTGCTGGACAGCGCCAACCCGCGCTCGCTGGCCGGGGTGCTGCGCCGCTTGCGCACCGAGATCAGCAAGCTGCCGGGCGACGAGGCGAGCCTGGCCCCGCTGCTGGCGCTGCTGCCGGCCGAAGGCGCCGGCCTGACCCTGGAGTCGCTGCGCGGGGTGGACGACATCGACCTGAAGGACCGGCTGGCCGGGTTGGCAGGTGAACTGGGCAGCGCCGCCCAGGCCCTGGCCAACGACATCGCCGGCCGCTACTTCACCCTGGCCCAGGGCCTGGACCAGCGCGTGTGATGGGCAGCGCCGAAGCACCCACCCCCTTCGGTGCCGACGCACCGGAAATGGACCTCGACGTCGTCCACGAGACGCGCTACGTCTACGCCAACATGGTGTCGGTGGCGCAGCACATGGCACACCTGAAGCCGCTGGAAGACGAACACCAGCAGCTCTTGTCGTTTTCGCTGGCCATCACGCCCACGCCCAGCCACCTGCGCGAAAGCACGGACGGCATGGCCAATGCGCAATGCCATTTCAGCCTGGCCACGCCGCACGACAGCCTGAGCGTGCGCGCCAGCAGCCGGGTGCGCGTGCGTGCGCGCTTCGGTCAGCTGCAGCCGGAAACCTCGCCGCCCTGGGAAGCCCTGGCCGCCAGCCTGCGCTACGTGGCGATGGCGCCGCTGCAGCCCGAGGTGGAATACGCGCTGCCATCGCCCTACGTGCCGCGCCTGCCCGAACTGCGCGAATATGCCGCAGCATCGTTCCCGCCCGGCCGACCGGTGGCCGTGGGTGCTCTGTCCTTGATGCATCGCATCTACGCCGACTTCAAGTACGAAAGCCGCAGCACCGACATCGACACCCCGTTGGCGCGGGCCTTTGCGCAAAAACGCGGCGTCTGCCAGGACTTCGCGCACCTGATGATCGGCGGCCTGCGCATGCTGGGCCTGCCGGCGCGCTACGTCAGCGGCTACCTGCTCACGCGTGCCGCCGACAGTGGCGAGGCGCTGGTCGGCGCCGATGCGTCGCACGCCTGGGTGCAGGTGTGGTGCCCGGGCACGGTAGGCGTGCCGCAGGCCGGCCCCGGCGCCGGCTGGCTGGCGCTGGACCCCACCAACGACATGGTGCCCGCCACCAGCCACGTGCGCCTGGCCGTGGGCCGCGACTTCGGCGACGTGACGCCGCTGCGTGGCGTCATCCGCGGCGGCGGCCGCCACAGCCTGCACGTGGGCGTGACCACGCGCGCCCGGCCTTCGCCCACAGCGCTGGCGGGCTTGCTTGTTGCTACATTCAAAAATCAGGATCCTGGGCCAGCCCCGGGTCATCCCTTGGCCGAACCGACGGGCGAACAGACAGGCGAACCATGAAGTCGAGCTTCGACGAGATGCACGGCGCACGGCAAGACGTGCGCGACCACTACCGCACCTACCAGGCCTGGCTGGAGCGCCAGACCCCGGCCAGCATGCACGCGCGGCGTGACGAGGCGGAGATGATCTTCCGCCGCGTGGGCATCACCTTCGCCGTCTACGGCGCCAAGGACGAGGACGGCGCCGGCACCGAGCGCCTGATTCCCTTTGACCTGATCCCGCGCGTCATTCCCAAGCAGGAATGGGTGGACATGGAAGCCGGCCTGCGCCAGCGCGTCACGGCGCTGAACCGCTTCATCCACGACGTGTACCACGGCCAGGAAATCCTGAAGGCCGGCATCGTGCCGGCCGAGCAGGTGCTGA
The DNA here is from genome assembly GCA_001464055.1 of Burkholderiales bacterium Ga0077543. Classification (GTDB taxonomy): domain Bacteria; phylum Pseudomonadota; class Gammaproteobacteria; order Burkholderiales; family Burkholderiaceae_C; genus Rubrivivax. The sequence goes on along the minus strand of LNET01000120.1, from coordinate 8,353 downwards.
AGAACGCCCAGTACCGGCCCGAGATGGTGGGCGTGAACGTGCCGGGCGACATCTATTCGCACATCAGCGGCATCGACATCGTGCGCGCCGGCAACCCCGACGGCAGCGGCACCTACTACGTGCTGGAAGACAACCTGCGCGTGCCCAGCGGCGTGAGCTACATGCTGGAAAACCGCAAGATGATGATGCGGCTGTTCCCCGACCTGTTCAGCATGCACCGTGTCGCGCCGGTGGCGCACTACCCCGACCTGCTGCTCGACACCCTGCGCGCCGTGGCCCCGGCCGGCATCAACGAACCCACGGTGGTGGTGCTGACCCCTGGCATGTACAACAGCGCCTACTTCGAGCACGCCTTCCTGGCCCAGCAGATGGGCGTGGAACTGGTCGAAGGCCAGGACCTGTTCGTGCGCGACGGCTTCGTCTACATGCGCACCACCCAGGGTCCCAAGCGCGTGGACGTGATCTACCGCCGCGTCGACGACGACTTCCTCGACCCCAAGGCCTTCCGCGCCGACAGCACGCTGGGTTGTGCCGGGCTGCTGGACGTCTACCGCGCCGGCAACATCACGCTCAGCAATGCCATCGGCACCGGCATTGCCGACGACAAGAGCATCTATCCCTACGTGCCGAAGATGATCGAGTTCTACCTGGGCGAAAAGCCCATCCTGCACAACGTGCCCACCTACCTGTGCCGCGACCCGAAAGACCTGCAGTACGTGCTGGACCACATGCACGAACTGGTGGTGAAGGAAGTGCACGGGGCCGGCGGCTACGGCATGCTGGTGGGCCCGGCCGCCACCCAGGCCGAGATCGCCGAGTTCAGCGCGGTCGTGAAGGGCAACCCCAGCAACTACATCGCCCAGCCCACGCTGTCGCTGTCCACCTGCCCCACTTTCGTGGAATCCGGCGTGGCGCCGCGCCACATCGACCTGCGGCCCTACGTGCTGTCTTCGGGCAAGGGTGTGCAGACAGTGCCCGGCGGGCTGACCCGCGTGGCCTTGAAGGAAGGCTCGCTGGTCGTCAATTCATCGCAAGGCGGCGGCACCAAGGACACCTGGGTCCTCGAGGCCTGAACCCGGAGGAACGAGCATGCTTTCGAGAACCGCCGACCACCTGTTCTGGATGGCCCGCTACATGGAGCGGGCCGAGAACACCGCGCGCATGCTGGACGTGAACTACCAGACCGCGCTGCTGCCGCAATCGGCCGACAAGGCCGAACAAGGCTGGCGCGGCTTGCTGTCCATCAGCGAACTGACCCAGCCCTTCGCCAAGAAGTACAGCGAGGTGACCGCGCGCAACGTCATGGACTTCATGGTGCGCGATGCCGACAACCCCAGCAGCATCCTGGCCTGCCTGCGCGCGGCACGCGAGAACGCCCGCGCCGTGCGCGGCGCGCTGACCACCGAAGTCTGGGAAACCCAGAACCAGACCTGGCTGGAGTTCAACCGCGCATTGAAGGCCCACGCCTTCGACCGCGACCCCAGCGACTTCTTCGAATGGGTGAAGGTGCGTTCACACCAGAGCCGCGGCGTCACCGTGGGCACCATGCTGATGGACGACTCGCTGCACTTCCTGCGCATCGGCACCTTCCTCGAACGTGCCGACAACACCGCGCGGCTGCTCGACGTGAAGTTCCACGCCTTGACCGGCGACTACTTCGGGGCCGGCAACGTCAAGGAAAGCCAGGAGGTCGACTTCTACCACTGGTCGGCCATCCTGCGTTCGGTCAGCGGCTTCGAGGTCTACCGCAAGGTCTACCGCAACGTCATCCGCCCCGAGCGCGTGGCCGAACTGCTCATCCTGCGGCCTGACATGCCACGTTCGCTGGCGGCCTGCATGAACGAGGTGCTGCTGAACCTGGAGCAAGTGGCCAATGAGCAGAGCTCGGAAACCCTGCGCCGGGCCGGCCGCATCCGTTCCGACCTGAAGTACGGCCGCATCGACGAGATCCTGGCCACCGGCCTGCACGCCTACCTGACGCAGTTCCTGGACCGCGTGGGCGACCTGGGCATCGGCATCAGCCGCGACTTCCTGGTGCCGATTCCTGGCTGAAGGCTGCTGGCTGAAGGCTGGAAGCCCGCGCCGAAGCAAGCGCCCACAAAAAAGCCGGCCCGAAGGCCGGCTTTTTTTCGAGCCGAAGGGAATCAGACCTTGCGGCGGCGAACCATCAGGCCCACGGCAGCCAGGCCGGCGAACATCAGGGCGTAGGTACCGGGTTCCGGAACCAGGGCAGCGTTGATGAAGTCGGCGTGGATGTAGGTGGGCACATAGCCGCTGAATTCGCCGTAGCTGGTTTGCAGGCCGGTGACAGCGTCACCGAAGGTCGTTCCGAAGCTCAGGCCGTAGGAATTGACCGAAGCCACCAGGCCGTTGACGAAGGACGGACCGCCGGAGTCGCCACCGGCGACACCCACTTCGCGGGCGCCGAGGCCGGTGTTGCAGAACGTCGTGCCCGGGATGCCGCCGAAGTTGCTGGCCTGGGTGACCAGGCAAGCCGTGTCGTTCGCCGCCAGACCGTTGTCGAAGTCAGAGAGGTAGCTGTTGGCGATCTGTGCGGCGGGTTCGCCGAGGATGCTCGACCAAACCGTACCGAACAGGGGGTCGCCCATGCGGAAGTCATAGACGTTGTCGCCTTGGCGGAACCAGCCCAGCCGGTTCGGGTTGGCCAGGTTGACGCCCACGGAGCCGCCGACGCTGGAGGTCGAGCCGAAGCCTGTCACGTTGGTCTGCACGCCACGCAGGTTGCTGCTGGTGGCGATGCCGTAGGAATCGGCAAAGTCAGGTGCAGGCGCAGCCAGGCGTACGATGGCGATGTCGTTCTGGTCGATCACATCACCCGTGTAGAGGGGGTGAATGAAGATCTGCGTCGAGGCCTGGGTGGTGTAGCCCGGGCCGCCGTAGTAGAGCTGCACGTCGGGGCCGCTGCCCGGGGTGCGGAAGAATGCGGTCACCCCATTGCCCGGAATGCCCCCGTCCACGCAGTGCGCTGCGGTCAGGATGGACTGGCGGTCACTCATCAGTGTGCCCGTGCAGACACTGCCGCCCATCAACAGGCCGACGACACCGGAATAGGCAGGCATCGAACCGGTGTAGATGGTGTTGCCCAGGCCGCCATTGGTGGCACTGGTGCCCACCAGCATGCTTTGGGCCGTCCACTGCAGGTCCCCGTAGCTGCCGGAAGCCTTCAGTTGCGGGGTCCTGGTGTTGGCTTGCGCGGCGGTGGCCAAGCTGGCAGCCAGCGCTACGGCGCCGATCGCAAAGTACAGTCGCTTGTTCAATTATTTCCCCTGGTAGAGGTTGTATGGAGGGTTTGCGAGTCGATCATATGAACTAATGCTGTGCCAGCGCCAGACCCGCCCCCGTGGATCGGGGGTCGGTTTGAACCCTGTCCCTAGAAATAAACAGGCGTTTCTGAACCGCACCGGGTACGGCCGCAAGATCGTGGGCTTTGCAGATCCGCAGGCCGCCAGCGCAGCGCCACGCTGGGCAGGATCAGAGCATTCTGCGGACCCGCCAAACGCAACGGGTCGCACATCGGCGTCGTCAGCCCCAACCCAGAACGAATGCAAGGGCCAGGCTCTGCTTCGTCGCGCCGCGGTGCAGCTTGCGCGGTGCGCCCACACCCACGTTCCGTTCCGAGCCCGCCTCCGGGCGCTGTGCAGCCGGACCAAGCGGTCGGGTCAAGCATCCACACGCCTGTTGCATTGCAGCCTGGACCGCATCCTGGTCTTGCTCGACCCGTGCGGCGAACCCAGCCCGCATTCGATCAGCTGGTTCTTCGCGATGATGGCCGAGGCAGCTGTGCCGACACCAGGCTGGCCGTGTCGACTTCGGTCCGCTCGGCCGCGCCTGCCGGGCATGCCAGCAGCACATTGCCGACGATCAGGATGGCCGGGCTGCCGATCCCGGCTGCGCGCGCGTCTTCTGACAGGCTGCCGATGTGGGTGATGAGTCGCCGCTCCCGTGCTGTGCTGGCATGCTGCACCAGTGCGGCCGGTGTCTCGGCCGGCAGCCCCGTCAGCAAGCCGGCCTGGATGCTGGCCAAGCGCTGCACCCCCATGTAGACCACCAAGGTCAGCCCCTGCGCCGCCGCGGCGGCCAGGGTGGGCCAGTGCAGCTCGGCGTTCGACTCACCCGCGTGGCCGGTGACGAGCAGCACGCCATGCGCATGCTCGCGGTGGGTCCAGGGCACGCCCAGCGACGTGGCGGCCGCCAGGCCCGACGAGATGCCGTTGACCACGTCCACCGTGATGCCGGCGGCGCGCAGGTGCTCGGCCTCTTCACCGCCGCGACCGAAGACAAAGGGGTCGCCGCCCTTCAGCCGCACCACAGTTTCACCGCGCTGCGCCTCGGCCACCATCAGCCGGTGGATGAAGGCCTGCGGCGTGCTGGCGCAGCCCCCGCGCTTGCCCACGTGCACGATGCGCGCGCTCTTGCGCGCATAGCGCAGCACGCCGGGGCCTACCAGGTCGTCGACCAGCAGCACGCTGGCGCCGCGGATGGCCTTGATGGCCTTGACGGTCAGCAGCTCGGGGTCGCCCGGGCCGGCGCCGACCAGGCTGACGCTGCCGGACCGCAGCGTTGCCATCACGCGGCCTGCACCGGTTGGGCGGGGCGGGCCGCGGCCAGGCTGCGCGCCACCTGTTGGCGCAGCGCCGGCAAGCAGCTGCCGCAGTTCGTGCCGCACTTCAGCGTGGCCTGCAGCTGGCCCAGGCGCTGTTCGGCGTTGCCGCTGCAGCGGGCCAGGGATTGGTCGATCTCTTCGCTGCTGACGTCGAAGCAGTTGCACACCTGCGCGCCGCGCCGGGGCACGGCCACGGGCGGCGTAGCGGTTCCGGCCAGCAGCGCGCGGCCATAGGCCTGCGCGGGCAGGTCGTCCATCAACAGCGTGCCCACCCAGCCCGCGGCCTGGGTGTCGCCGGCCAGCAGGAAGGCCTGGACGCGTGCGCCGCCGTCGGCATGGGCTTGCAGGCGCACACTGCGGCGCTGGCCGCGCTGGGCGTCGTCGTAGCGCAAGACGTCGGTGGCATCCAGGCCAAGCAAGGCTTCGACGCGCACCAGCCAGGCGCCATCGGGCGCAGCCGGCGCGGCGGCGCGCAGCCACACGCCCACCGGCGGGCCGGCCTGGCCGCCTTCGCGACCCTCACGCCCGAACGGCACGCACACGGCGTAGTCCAGTTCGGCGCAGGCGGCCAGCAGTTCGGCGCGTCGCTGCAAGGCCAAGCCCGCCGGCAGCCAGGCGCGGGCCAGCAGCTGCCAGGGCAGCGCGGCCGGGGTGATCTTCAATGCTGCGTGCTTCAGTTCAGGCTGCTGGCTCTGCGGGCACACGCTGGGCGAGGTGAGGGCGTTCACGCCGCCGCGGTGGCGGCCGCCCAGTACTTCGTCGCCCCAGTGCATGGCGATGAAGGCCTGGGTGGGCGCCACGGCGGTGCTGGCCGCCGCCGGCAGCACCAGCTGGCCGCGCCGCGTCTTCAGTTGCACCAGGTCGCCGGACTTCAAGCGCAGGCGCGCCAGGTCGCTGGGGTGCAGGTCGACGGTGGGCTCGCTGGCGTGGCCGTACAGACGGCCCAGCGTGCCGGTGCGGGACAGGCCGTGCCAGTGGTCCCGCAGCCGGCCGGTGTTCAGGCTGAAGGGGTAGTGCGCGTCGCGTTTCTCGGCCAGCGCGCGCGGCTGGGTGGGGGCAAAACGCGCTCGACCGTCGCCAGTGGCGAAGCGGCCGTCGGTGTAGAGGCGCGCTGTGCCTGCAGCATCGCCTTCGCGCAGCGGCCACTGCTGCGGACCCTGGGCTTCCAGCATCGCGTAGCTCAGGCCGGTGATGTCGAGGTCGCGGCCGCGGGTGCTTTCGCGGTGTTCTGTCCACAAGGCTTCGGCACTGTCGAACGGGAACAGCGTGCTGCCGTCGGCGCGGCGGGCAGGCAACAGGGCTTCGATGCGGCGTGCCACGGCGGTGGCGATGTGCCAGTCGTGCCGCGCTTGCCCCGGTGCGGCCACGGCCGGGCGCACGCGGCTGATGCGGCGTTCGCTGTTGGTGACGGTGCCGTCCTTTTCGCCCCAGGTGGTGGCGGGCAGCAGCAGGTCGGCAAACTGCGCCGTGGCCGTGGTGCCGAAGGCTTCCTGCACGATGACGAATTCGCAGCGCTCCAGCGCCCGCCGCACCGTGGCCTGGTCGGGCAGGCTTTGCGCGGGGTTGGTGCAGACGATCCACAGCGCGGCGATCTCGCCGTCGGCCGCGGCCTGGAACATCTGCACCGCGCTCTTTCCGGGCTTGGCGGGCACATCGCTTTCACCACCCTTCAGACCCCACAGCGCCGCCACCTCGGCGCGGTGCTGGGGGTTGGCCAGGTCGCGGTGGGCGGAAAGCAGATTGGCCAGCCCGCCCACCTCGCGCCCGCCCATCGCATTGGGCTGGCCGGTCAGGCTGAAGGGGCCGGCACCGGGCTTGCCGATCTGCCCCGTGGCCAGGTGCAGGTTGATGAGGGCGGCGTTCTTGTCGGTGCCGCTGCTGCTCTGGTTCAGCCCCTGGCAGTACAGCGAGAGCGTGGGGGTGGCCTGACCGAACCAGCGCGCCGCCTGCACCAGGTCGGCCTCGCGGATGCCGCAGAGCTTGGCTGTCTCGGCCGGCGTGGCATTGCGCACGATGTCGCGCAGCGCGTCGAAGCCGGTGGTGTGGGCGTCGATGAAGGCTCGGTCGACCAGACTTTCCCACAGCAGCAGGTGCAGCATGCCGTTGAACAGCGCCACGTCGGTGCCCGGCTGGATCTGCAGGTGCAGGTCGGCGGCCTCGGCCGTCTCGGTGCGGCGCGGGTCGACGACGATCCACTTCTGCTGCGGGTTCGCGCGCCGCGCGTCTTCCAGCCGGCGGAAGAGGACGGGGTGCGCCCAGGCCATGTTGCTGCCGGCGATGAAGACGGTGGCCGCATGGTCCAGGTCTTCGTAGCTGCAGGGGGGCGCATCGGCGCCCAGCGTGGCCTTGTAGCCGGCCACGGCGCTGCTCATGCACAGGCGGCTGTTGGTGTCGACGTTGTTGGTGCCGAGCAGGCCCTTGGCCAGCTTGTTGAAGGCGTAGTAGTCCTCGGTGAGCAGCTGGCCGCTGATGTACAGGCCAATGGCATCCGGGCCGCGGGTGCTGGCGATGCGCGCCAGCTTCGAGGCGGCTTCGTCCAGCGCGCTGTCCCAGGTGGTGGCTGCCGGTGCAGCGCCGCGCTGCGGCCGGCGCATCGGCTGCAGCAGGCGCGTCTGCAGCGCCACCGGGGCGCTGGCCGTCAGGTGCAGGGTGCTGCCCTTGGTGCACAGGCGGCCGAAGTTCGCGGGGTGCTCGGGATCGCCGCGCACGCCGGTGATCTGGTTGCCGGTGCTTTCGATGATCACCCCGCAGCCCACGCCGCAGTAGGGGCAGGTGGATCGGGTTTCCTTCACGCTGCGGCCCGGCTCTCCGTGGCCAGGAGTTCGACGGCCAGGGTCTTCAGTTCCTGGGCGTCCAGCAGCACCTGATCGCCCTTGTCGCCGCGCTCCACGCGCACGGCAAAGGGCGTGGTGCAGCCCTCGTCGGGCGCCCGGGCGCAGCCGTCGGCCAGGCCGATGGTCCAGTTGTGCAGCGGGCAGGCCACGCTGTGGCCGAAGACGATGCCCTGGCTGAGCGGGCCGCCCTTGTGCGGGCAGCGGTCGAGCAGCGCGAAGACATGGTCGTCGGCCGCGCGGAACAAGGCCACCGGTGCGCCTTGTTCACGCGCCACGCGGCGCGAGCCCAGCACGGGAATGTCGGAAACCAGGCAGATGGGAACCCAATGGCTCATCTCGCTTCTCCTTCAGACCGGCGCTGATGCCGTGGCAGGGACAGGCGGCTGCAGCGGGCTGAACTGCCGCAGGTCCACCTGGGCCTGTTCGAACTGGAACCAGGGGTCGGGTTCGCCGTCCAGCGCGTACTGCAGCTTTTCCCACAGCGCCTTGCGGCCGGCGTCGTCTTCCAGGATGCGCTTCTTCACGTGGTCCAGCCCCACGCGGTTGACGTAGTGCACCGTGCGTTCCAGGTACCAGCCTTCTTCGCGGTAAAGCTGGCAGAAGGCGCCGGTGTACTCCAGCACTTCATCAGACGTCTTGAGCTTCACCAGGAAGTGCGCCACCTCGGTCTTGATGCCGCCGTTGCCCGCCACGTACATCTCCCAGCCGCTGTCCACGCCGATGATGCCCACGTCCTTGATGCCCGCTTCTGCACAATTCCGCGGGCACCCGCTGACGGCGAACTTCACCTTGTGCGGGGCGTACATGCGCCACATCGCACGTTCCAGGTCCTTGCCCATCTGCGTGCTGTCTTGCGTGCCGAAGCGGCACCACTCGCTGCCCACGCAGGTCTTCA
>LNET01000119.1 GCA_001464055.1 Burkholderiales bacterium Ga0077543 | reverse complement strand
GGGCCATCGCTCAACGGATAAAAGGTACTCTGGGGATAACAGGCTGATACCGCCCAAGAGTTCATATCGACGGCGGTGTTTGGCACCTCGATGTCGGCTCATCTCATCCTGGGGCTGTAGCCGGTCCCAAGGGTATGGCTGTTCGCCATTTAAAGAGGTACGTGAGCTGGGTTTAAAACGTCGTGAGACAGTTTGGTCCCTATCTTCCGTGGGCGCTGCAAGATTGAGAGAGCCTGCTCCTAGTACGAGAGGACCGGAGTGGACGCACCTCTGGTGCATCGGTTGTCACGCCAGCATAGCCGAGTAGCTAAGTGCGGAAGAGATAACCGCTGAAAGCATCTAAGCGGGAAACTCGTCTCAAGATGAGTCTTGCCGGGGCCTTGAGCCCCCTGAAGAGTCGTTCGAGACTAGGACGTTGATAGGCCGGATGTGGAAGCGCAGTAATGCGTTGAGCTGACCGGTACTAATTGCTCGTGAGGCTTGACCCTATAACTTTGACGAACGTCCGGAAATTTCTGGGCAGGAATGGTCTGAGAAAACGTGGTTATGCAGTTGACGCAATCTGCTGATAAGACTCTATGAATTCGCTGTGGCGCCCGTGTGGGCGGCGCGGCAAACAGTCAAGCTTGATGACCATAGCGAGGTGGTCCCACTCCTTCCCATCCCGAACAGGACAGTGAAACGCCTTTGCGCCGATGATAGTGCGGGTTCCCGTGTGAAAGTAGGACATTGTCAAGCTAATATAAACGGAAAAGGCCCTGTCGAAAGACAGGGCCTTTTTTCGTTTTTGCTGGTTCTTTATGCTTCCAGTACGAAGCAAAGGCAGTCGGCCAAATGGCTGCACCGGCAGCCAAAACAGGTTTACCGCTCGAGCAGCGGCATCCCGACTCAACTGGATCTTAGTTCGCGCCTCAAAATCTTTCCGACGTTGCTCTTCGGAAGCTCATCCCTGAACTCGACATATTTTGGGCGCTTGTAGGCGGTGAAATTGTCGCGACAGTAGCGAACGACGTCTTCCTCTCCAAGCGTGGCGTCGTTCTTGACCACAAACAGCTTGACCGCTTCGCCCGATTTTTCGTCCGGCACCCCGATGGCTGCACATTCAAGGACGCCTGGGTGCTGGCTGACCACCTGTTCGATCTCATTCGGATACACATTGAATCCTGACACCAGGATCATGTCCTTCTTGCGGTCGACGATGCGCACGTAGCCCTTGGTGTCCATGATGCCAACATCGCCCGACTTGAAGAAGCCGTCTTCGGTCATGACCTTGGCCGTTTCATCCGCGCGATTCCAGTATCCAGCCATGACCTGAGGGCCCCGGATGCAAATTTCACCCGGCTGCCCCACTGCCACAGGCAAGCCAGCGTCATCCCGTATGGAAATCTCCGTTGACGGTACGGGCAGCCCAATCGTCCCCGTGAAATCGACGATGTCGAGCCTGTTCGAGGTCGCGACCGGCGAGGTTTCCGACAAACCATAGCCTTCGACAACTGGACAGCCGGTGATTCGTCTCCATTTCTCCGCGGTCGCCTGCTGGACAGCCATGCCGCCACCGTTCGACACCACCAGACCCGAAAAATCCAGCCTTGCGAAATCGCTGTCGTTGGCCAGCGCATTGAACAAGGTATTCACAGCCGGGAACATGTTGACCCGATGCTTTGCCAATGTCCTGACGAACCCTGGGATGTCCCTGGGATTCGGTATCAGCAGGTTCACGGCACCGAAGTGCGCGCCCATCAGGGCACAAATGGTCAATGCGAAGATGTGATACAGAGGGAGGGCACACACGACCGTGAGTTGCTCCACCCCGACCTTGCTGAGCATCGGCTTGAACCAGGCCTCACATTGCATGATGTTGGCGACCACGTTTCGGTGCAGAAGAACCGCACCTTTCGATACGCCTGTCGTCCCTCCCGTGTATTGGAGAAATGCCACGTCGCTGGGTGCAACATCAACGCGCCGGAGGCTGAGCCGAGAGCCCTGGTTCAGCACTTCAGTCAGCCGGCTCACGCTTCGGCCGTCGCCCATCGGCAAGCTGAACTCAGGCACCATCCGGCGTACATGCCTGACGGCAAACGTGATCAATGCCCCTCGCCAGAACCCCAAAAGATCGCCGATTGCGGTCAGCACCACATGCTTCACTTCGGTCTGTTCGATGACCTCCTCGAGCACAGTGGCGAAATTCTCCAGGACGATTGCTGCTTCTGCGCCAGAGTCCTTCAGCTGATGCTGTAGCTCCCGCGCGGTGTACAAAGGGTTGACATTGACCACGACAAAGCCCGCTCGCAGTACTGCGGCCAGGCAAACCAGGTACTGTGGCACGTTTGGCATCATGATCGCGACCCGACTGCCCTTGTGTAGCCCCAGCGACTGAAGCCAGGCACCCAGCGCCTGCGACAAGTTGTCGATGTCTCGGTACCGCAGCCGGCTGTCCATGCAGACACAGGCGTCTCGCTGCGCGTAGCGCTGAAAGGCGTGTTCCAACAGTTCCGAAACGCTGCAATAGGCGTCGATTTGTGCCGTGGCCGGAACGCCGGGAGGGTAGTTGTCGAGCCAGGAGGCTTTCACGAGGATCCGTCTCAAAAGATCAGAGCCTTTGATGGTCGATCCTTGCCGCCCTCGCGGGCTACGGTAGTTTTCCTAGGCGCTGCCCGTCCCGGCATCGTTGCTCGAAAACAGGTGCTCAGCCAAGCCTCGCTCCCGCTGCGCAATCGTATCCAGCAGCGGCTTGGCGCCCCTCATCGCACGAAACGTATCGAACCCAGTTTCCAAAAAGCGCTGCAAGGCCCCCAGGCCCGTCGCCAAGGCAGGGCCTCGCATCAAGCGCAGGCTGTGCCGCAGCAAGGGCTTTCGCGTGAATCCGTCTAGCGCCTGTCCTACTTCCAGCATCAGGCGGATCTGGCGCTCACGATCGGCTGGCCGACCCAGCGCCCGCCACGCTGCGGCATAAGCCTGGGCGTCGAGCGCGGGACTGAGGAGTCGCAACGCCATCTCCAGGTCCAGTTCCTCCGAAATGGCGTGCAGCTCTGCCAAGGCAGCCACCGTTTGAACGATATCGGCAGAGAACACGCGCACCAGCCCAGGAACAATGCGGGCGAACTGACCGTCCCGCTCCGTGAAATCGTGCGGGCCATAAAGATCGTCCAGAAAGAACTTTGCTGCCGGACCATATCGGGCATCGGCCAACATGTCGGGGTAAGTAGCCGCAAAGCGCGCATGCTGGAACGACTTCACGCTTCGGACTCGCTCCGCCAGGGCTGCGTCGGCCGCTTGCGCCGTTCTTGTGGCCGCCACCTCGTTCAGGTGACGAAGAATCTTCTGTCCATCTGGGCTCACGGCTTCACTATCGCACCTTGCCCTGTGTCGGGTTAGTCGGTGCCCTCTACGGGGCAGTCTGCGGATGATGCAACACTGCTGCCATGCGCAGAAGAGGCTTGCTCAAGATAGGCGTGGCCAGTACGGCTTTGCTCGCCGCTGCTGGCGTCGGTTTCAGCTGGGTACCCCCCGCGTGGAACGCAAGCCGCCTCAGCGCCGATGGTCGCGGACTTTTCGAAGCCGTTGCCAGAGTCGTCTTGCAAGGTGCTCTGCCGTCCGATCCACAACTTCAGGCCCTGGCTCTGCAGACCCACCTGGAGAGGATCGAGGAAACCATTCGTGGACTCCCGCGACCCCTGCAGGACGAACTGGCCTTGCTCCTGCGTATTCTCAACAGCCCGCCTGGGCGGATGGCTCTGACCGGCTTGGCTCAGCCCTGGCAGAAGGCCTCCAGCACCGACGTGCAGGCTGCGCTGCAGATGCTCCGTCTGTCTTCGCTCGACTTGCGGGTGCAGACCTATCAAGCCTTGCGCGACATCACCTATGCCTCGTTTTTCGCAGACCGGAGCACCTGGGCAGCCTTGGGCTACGCCGGCCCCGTCGAGCTGTAGCACGCCATGAGCCAGCTGCCAGATCCGATTCGTGACGGACTTGCCCGAGGCTGGAAGGTCTACGGCGGGCCCCACGCGCCAAGGCCTCGTGCCCTGCACTGCGACGTAGCCATTGTCGGCAGCGGTGCTGGAGCCGGCATCACAGCCGAACTCCTGACCTCAGCAGGACTCGACGTCATCCTCGTCGAAGAAGGCCCGCTCAAGTCCAGCAAGGACTTCAGGCAGCTTGAAAGCGAGGCCTACCCTAGCCTGTACCAGGAAAGCGCAGGGCGCAAGACTGCAGACAAGGCCATCACCATCCTGCAAGGGCGGTGCGTGGGCGGCTCGACCACTGTCAACTGGACCAGCTCGTTCCGTACGCCGTCGCCCACTCTGGCCTGGTGGCGCGATCAGTTCGGCCTGCCCGAGCTCACCGACGAAGCCATGTTCCCGTGGTTTCTGCAGGCAGAACGCCGTCTCTCGATCGGGCCCTGGCTGGCGCCACCCAACGAAAACAACGAGTTGCTGCGCAAGGGTGCACTGAGGTTGGGCATTCCCGCCGCTGCCATCCAGCGCAACGTCAAGGGCTGCTGGAACCTGGGTTCGTGCGGCATGGGCTGCCCCACCAACGCCAAGCAGTCGATGCTCGTGACCACCCTGCCGATGGCGCTGGACCGCGGCGCTCGACTGCTGGTCGAGACGCGTGTCGAGGCGCTCGACATCGTCGCCGGCAAGGTGGTCGGCTTGCGCGCCACCGGCATACAGCGCGACAGCACGCCCGAGCCTGGCACCGAAGTCCGCATCCAGGCCCGCCATGTGGTCGTCTCGGGGGGTGCCATCAACACGCCGGCCCTTTTGCTGCGCTCGAAGCTGTCCGACCCGCACCGACGTCTGGGTGTGCGGACGTTCCTTCACCCGGTGGTGATATCCAGCGCCATCTTCGACCATGCCGTCGAGGGCTGGAAAGGCGCACCACAGACCCTGTACACGGACCACTTCCTCGAGATCGATCCTATCGACGGACCGATGGGCTACAAGCTGGAGGCGCCGCCCGTGCACCCGGTCATCTTCAGCAGCACCAGCACCGGCTTCGGCAGCGACCTCGCCGCCGATCTGCGCGAAATGCCTCGCACTCATGCCCTGCTTGCGCTGCTGCGCGATGGTTTTCATGCGCAATCCACGGGCGGCCAGGTGAAGCTTCGCAGCGACGGATCACCCCTGCTCGACTACCCCTTGAACGACTTCGTGATGGACGGTGCGCGCCGCGCCTTCCTCTCCATGGCCGAACTGCAGTTTGCCGCAGGCGCGCAGCGGGTGCGCCTGGCACACGACCTTGCCCAGCCTTACACGACCTGGCCCCAGGCCAAGGCGGCCATCGCTGCGCTGCCGATGAGACCCTTGCTGACCCGGGTAGTCAGCGCTCACGTGATGGGTGGCTGCGGCATGGCCGGCCGGCCAGAGCAGGGTGTCGTTCGACCCGACGGCCGACACTGGCAGGTGGACAACCTGTCGATCCACGACGGGTCGATCTTCCCCACCAGCATCGGCGCCAATCCGCAGCTGTCGGTCTACGGCCTCGTCAACAAGCTGGCGACGCGACTGGCGCGCGATCTCAGCGGCCGCGACGTGCGCCTGGCTTGATGCGGCAGCCTGTCGGTCCGGGCCGCCTGGCGCGGATGCAGCAGTACGTCACCGTCGGCGCTCTTGCGCTGGTTGCCGTCTGGGTCGCATGGCAGCTCCAGGCGGGACGGCCAGCCTGGGCGGTGCTCGGCGTGGCGCTGGTCACCCTGGGTCACGCTCTCGTGCTGGCGTTCGAAATGATCTTGCTGCGCGCCACGCATGGCGCAGACCCCACCCCACGCGCGGGCACGCGTGCGCTGTTGCGCGCGTGGTGGGCAGAGGTTCTGGCCGCGCCGGCCGTGTTCTGCTGGCGTCAGCCGTTTCGCAGCCAGCGCTGGCCAGACCGTTTGCCCGCCGCGCCAGGCATGCGCCGCGGCGTGGTGTTGGTTCATGGTTTCGTCTGCAACCGCGGGCTGTGGAACCCCTGGCTGCAGCGCCTGACGGCCAACGGCACGCCGTTCATCGCGGTCAACCTGGAGCCCGTGTTCGGCAGCATCGACGACACCTTGGGCATCGTCGACAACGCGGTGCGCAGGGTCCAGGCGGCCACCGGCCTGGCGCCCGTGGTGGTGGCCCACAGCATGGGCGGCCTGGTGCTGCGTCGGTGGTGGGCCGAGCATGGCGGCGGCACACGCGTGCACCACGCCATCACCATCGGCTCGCCCCACCAGGGCACCTGGCTGGCGCGCTGGGGGCATACGCCGAACGCCCGTCAGATGAGGATGTCGTCGCACTGGCTCGCCAGTCTGGTTCAGCGCGAACACTCCGACGCGGCGCAGCGCTACACCTGCTTCTACAGCCATTGCGACAACATCGTCTTCCCGCCGCGCAACGCCACCCTGCCTGGCGCCGACAACCGCCATCTGCCTGGGCTGGCCCACGTGCACATGGCCGATGCGCCCGAACCCTGGGACGAACTTCAGCGCTGGCTGGGCCCGAACGAAAACACCTGTTCCCCCGCCAGCGCCGCGCCCGCTTCTACGACCGGGCAAGCGCGCACGGCCTCGTAGACCGGTGTGAAGTCGGGCCGTGTCGCGTCGAACAGCTGTTGGAACGAGTCGATGACGAAGTAGGTAGCCTGGTAGGTGTCGATGCGATAGCGCGTGCGCATCAGTCGCTGCAGGTCGAAGCCGACGCGCAACGCTTCGCCGGACTCGATGCTGTGCCGAAGTTCACCGGCCGACGACAGGATGCCCGCTCCGTACGCGCGCAATCCCCGGGGGGTGTCGATCAGCCCGAACTCCACCGTGTACCAGTACAGCCGCGTCAGCAATTCGCAGGCGTCCAGGCGGCTGGCCTTCATGCCGCCAGCGCCATAGGCCTGCATGTAGTCGCTGAAGGTCGGGTCGAACAACAGCGGCACATGCCCGAACAGGTCGTGGAACACGTCGGGTTCGACGACGTAGTCGAACTCCTCGGGCTTGCGCATCCATTCGGTCACCGGGAATCGGCGCTCGGCCAGCAACTTGAAGAAGGCCTCCTCGGGAATCAAGCCGGGTACGCCAACGATCTGCCAGCCTGTGGCGCGCATCAGCCGTTCGCTGATGTCGCGAAAGCGCGGAATGCAATCGGGTGCGCCCAGCTGCCCGACCGCGCTGATGAATTCCTCGCAGGCCAGACCGGGCAGCTGCTGCAGTTGCCGGGCGTAGAGCCGCCGGTAGGTGTCGTGATCGGCTTCGGTGTACCGAGCGTAGTCCTGCTCGCAGGTGTAGTCCGCCCGGGCCTTGGCATAGTCGCCGCGCGGCGGCCGGCTGCCTTCGCCGTAGGTGACCGGCGGAACGCCCTGGTTGATGCCGCTGTGGAAGTCGGGTTTCGAGCTCATCGGGTGCGCCTTTGTTTCGTCAAGCACGCCGCCATGCGACCGGCGCCGCCGGGCCATGGGCGAGCAGCCCCCTTGGGGGTAGCGGCCGCCAGCGGGCTTGCGGTCTCACAACTTGCCGCGGCGCATCTGGTCGAGCTCGATGCTCTCGAACAGCGCCTTGAAATTGCCCTCGCCGAAGCCCTGGTCGCCCTTGCGCTGGATGAACTCGAAGAAGATCGGGCCCAGCTGGTTTTCGCTGAAAATCTGCAGCAGCAGTTCGCCTGCCTTCCCGTCGATGAGGATCTTGCGCGCCTTCAGCGCCGCCACGTTCTCGCCGTGCCCGGGAATGCGCTTGTCGACCAGCTCGTAGTAAGTGTCGATCGTGTCCAGCAGCTTCACGCCTCTTGCGCGCATCTGCTCCACCGTGCCGGGCAGGTCGCCCGAACCCAGTGCGATGTGCTGGATGCCTTCGCCCCGGTACATGTCCAGATACTCCTGGATCTGCCCGGCCTTCTCGTTGCCTTCCTCGTTGATGGGGATGCGGATTTTTCCGCAGGGGCTGGTCATGGCCTTGCTCTTCACGCCAGTGACCTGCCCTTCGATGTCGAAGTAGCGCACCTCGCGAAAGTTGAACAGGCGTTCGTAGAACTCGGCCCATTCGGCCATGCGGCCGCGGTGCACGTTGTGCGTGAGATGGTCGATGTAGGTCAGGCCATGGCCCGGCGGGTTCAGGCTGGCGCCGGAGTTGCTGGACAGCGGTTCGAAGTCGACGTCGAAGAAGCCGATGTTGCCGATGTCGCCTTCTTTCGCGCCGTTCTTTCCGCGCCACTTGTCGACCAAGTAGATCAGGCTGTCGCCGATGCCCTTGATCGCCGGGATGTTCAATTCCCCAGGGCCGGCGGTGCCGGCATAGGCCCATCCGCCCAGCGACTTCGCGCGTTCGAAAGCGACGCGGGCGTCCTGCACGCGAAAGGCGATGGCGCAGATGCTGGGCCCGTGCAGCCTGGCGAAGCGCTGCGCGAAGCTGTCGGGTTCGGCGTTGACGATGAAGTTGATCTCGCCCTGCCGGTAAAGCAGCACGTTCTTGTGCCGGTGCCTGGCAATGGCTGTGAAGCCCATGCGTTCGAACAGCGCGCCCATGGCGGCCGGGTCGGGCGCTGCGTATTCGATGAACTCGAAGCCGTCGGTGCCCATCGGGTTGTCCCAGGGTGTGAATTGCATGGTGTCGCCGCCTGCCGTTGAAAGTGCTGCGGACTGTAGGGTGCATGAAGCGCAACAGGTATGCAAACGCCCGGGCGAAGCCGGCGCGCGACGACGGATTCCTGCAAGAATTTCGGCCATGAATACCGAAACCTCGCTGGATACCGTGGATCGACGCATTCTTCAGGTGCTGCAGGGCCATGGGCGGAGCACCTTCGACGAACTGGCCTCGTCCGTCGGCCTCTCGGCCAGCGCCGTCCTGCGGCGGGTCAAGCGGCTGGAGGAATCCGGCGTCATTGCCGGTTACGTGGCCCTGGTAGCGCCTGATCGTGTCGGTCTGGGGCTGACCGCGTACATCAACGTGCGCCTGGAAAAGCACGCCGACGTGGGCAAGCGCAGCCCGATGGATGCCTTCACCGCCGCGGTGCAGACCTGGCCCGAAGTGGTGGAATGTGCCGCGCTGACCGGCGAGATGGACTACCTGCTGCGTGTGCTGGTGCGCGACATGACGCACTACTCGCGCTTCATCATGGACAGCCTGCTCAAGCACTCCAGCGTACAGGACTGCAAGAGCAGTTTTGTCCTTCACCACCTGAAGAGCACGACCGCCGTGCCGGTGTGAACCCTGCACGCAGGGCTTTCACCGCCGCTTCAGCGCGGGCAGGGACAATGCCACCCCATGCTTGAATGGATCAACGAACTTTCGACCTGGCTGCAAAGCTGGATGAGTGCTGGCGCGGGCCTGTGGGGCATGTTCCTCTCGGCCTTCATGTCGGCCACCGTGCTGCCTGGCTCGAGCGAGGTGGTGATGACGGCGCTGGTGACAGCCTATCCAGCGCTCATCGTGCAGGCTTTCTTCGTCGCTCTGGCTGGCAATGTGCTCGGCTGCGTGCTGACTTTCGGCATGGGCCACGCCGGCCGCCAGGGCTTTGAACGCTTCAAGAGCATCAAGGTCGACCTGGAACACCCTCGAATCCAGCGCCTGCGGCGCTGGGGGCCGCCGGGCCTGTTCCTGTCGTTCTTGCCGCTGGTGGGTGACGCGCTGGTGCTCGCTGCCGGCTGGCTGAAGATGCCCTTCTGGCAAAGCCTGCTCTGGATCGCCCTGGGCAAGGGCGCCCGCTATCTGTTGCTGCTCCTCAGCCTGAAGGGTGTGCTGGCCCTGACCTGACCGACGGACAGGCGGCCTCAGGCCGCCTGTGTCTTCATCAGCTGCGCCGGAATCGGTGCGGGCCAGCCGGCTTCCTGCGCCACGCGAATGATGGCTTCGTTCGTGTCGAAGTACACCTGCCAGTAGTGGTCGGTGTGGCAATAGGGGCGCACGGCGATGACCGTGCCCATCAGGTTGATGTCCAGCAGGTTCACCTCCGGCGCCGGGCTGTCCACCACGTTCGGAACCTTCGCCACCGCCGCTTTCAGCTTCTCGATCGCCTCGAGCGGGTTCACGCTGCCGTTCAGCTGGGCCGTGCGGTCGACACGCCGTGCCGGCCGGGCCGAGTAGTTCATCACCGTATCGCCGAACACCTTGGTGTTGCCCACCAGTGTGTAGACGTTGTCGGGCGTGATCAGGGTCGTGCCGAACAGGCCCAATTCGTGCACGGTGCCGGTGACGCCGCCTACGTTGACGAAGTCTCCTACCTTGAACGGCCGCAACACCAGCATGAACGCGCCTGCAGCGAAGTTGCCGAGCATGCCGCTCCAGGCCGCGCCGATGGCCAGTCCGGCGCCTGCGAGCATCGCCGCAAAGCTGGTCGTCTGGATGCCGAAGTAGCCCAGTATGCCCAGCACCAGGGTGATGTTGAGCGCGATGTTGATGATCGAGCCCAGGTACTTCGTCAACGTCGGGTCGACGTTGTTGCGGCCCATGGCCGCCTGCATCAGGCCGATGACCTTGCTGATCAACCAGCGGCCGACGATCCAGAAGGCAATCGCAGCCAGGATTTTCAGGCCAAGGTCGACCAGCGTGGTCGTGACGAAGGTCTGGACGGAAGACAAGTCCATGCTGTGACTCCGGGCGTTGGGGTTTGCTGAAAGCACACCCACATCAGGGCGGCGCCCAGGAACTATTCCACACCATCAGCATGGATTGCCAGCCTAAAGGCTGGCTCTACTCGGTCTCGATATCGATCAGCAGACGCTTTGTCGCATCGACCGACAAGTGAAGCATTTCGGCGATGTCGCGCACGTCATCGGGCAGGGCAGCGTTGTCCCAGCCATGGGCGCTGTGGCGTGCCACCCGGATGGCCAGCAGCACATTGCGCAGTTGCATGTGGCCGCCCTGAGCTGCTGCGGGGGCGTGGTTGTCGGTGATCCTCACCAGCAGGCCGGGAAGGCGCCAGGCCTGCATCAGCGCGTGTTGCAGGTCAACCAGTTCAATGCCCAGCACCTCGCGCTGAACTGCGGCCGACCGCAGCGTGGGGTCGGCCCGTTGGCGGTGTTGAATCTCCAGCGCCAGCGACGGGGCGTGCAGCCACAACAGCAGTTCGGCGAAGTCGTGCAGCAATGCGGCTTCATGGATGACGGCCGCGTCATGGTCCAGCCGATGAACCGCGAAACCGATGGCGAAGTTCGCGGCCCGGTGAGAGCGCCGCAGTACTTCGGTGAAACCCGCCAGTGCGGCCTCGTCCTGGGCCAGCCATTCCTCGGCCACCGGTTGTGGGCCGAACGCGCGAAAGAAGGGTGTGATGCCCAGCATCACCAAGGCTTCGGTCGCGGTCTCGGGTTCGCTGCCTTCGCGACCCCGCCGCAGTTCCGCGACATGCGCCAGAAGCTTCAGCATCATCAGCGGGTCGGTGGCCAGGGTCTCGGCCAGGCTGTGTGCGTCGGCGGCATCTTCGGTCAGGCGCCAGTCCTCGAGGAACCGCGCCGTGCTGGCCAGCACCGGCAGTTGTGCAGCATCGAAACACGCTCGCCATCCCGCCAGGTCGCGCGGCGGCTGGGTGATGAAGGTGCGGGTGGATGAGGTCATCGCATAACGGCTCTTCCACAGCATATCGGCCGCCTCAGGGCCCGACTTGAAGGGTGAGCATGAGCCCTTCGCTGGCCAGCGCCCGGCCACGCAACAGTTCGCCGTAGGCCTCCTGCAGCGCGGCCTGTCCATGGCGCTCGACGATCCGCAGACCGGCGGCACCGGGCGCCTGCAAGGCCTGCACGAAGCCGGTCCATGCCGAACCCAGCCGCTGCTGCAGCCCGCCCGGGCCCCAGCCCTGTGGCGGGGCGACACTGCGCGCCTTGATCTGGGCCGGGGCGAAGAACAACACCGGCCGCGGCCCGGGCAGTCCGGCGCCCGAACCCAGGGCGCGCCAGTGGGTACCGCCGACCGAACAGCTGTAGGCCAGTACGCCGGCAAAGTGCTCGTGAACCCGGCGCCGCAGTGCGGCATTGCCTGCAAAGTCGACATAGACGGTAGGCACGGTCGGGTCGAGCTCGCCCAGCCTGTCGTAGTCGATCAGCTCGTGGAAGAAACCCAGGCCGCTGGCGAAGCCGGCGTTTGCCTCAGACGTCAGCCCGACCAGCCGCGGCGCGCCCGGCTCGCTGCGCCTGAGGGCCATGCAGAAGGCCGTGCCGAGCGCCGTCTTGCTCGACGCGCTGGACATGAGCACCTGCCGCGCACCGAAGAACGATTGCTCGGCCAGGAAGTCGTCGATCAGGAACGACGTGACGAACAAGGGCCGCAGCACCGCCTGCAGACCTTCGGTGTCTGGGTGCCAGGCGACGTCGGCGTCGCAGAATTCGTAACGCGCATAGACCGCAGCCAGGTCCTGCCGGTGCGGGCTGGCGTCCTGGAAGCCGGTGGCCGAAACGCGTTGCGGCTGCACCACCAGATGGGTGCCTGCAGGCAGGCAGCCGTAGATGCGGCGTCCTGGCGCGATGCCTTCCACGCGGCTTTCTGCCACGGTGGCAAAGCCCCACACGGGCAGGCAGCCCCAGGCCGCGTCGGCTGCTGGAAAGAACTGCCAATATCTCATGGCCTCGCCGAAGGCAGCGTAAGTCAGGTTGTTCGCGGTCAGCGCAAACTGCTCGACGCGCAGCCGCGCCTCGCCGGGGGCCAGAGCCCGTGCCGCGGGGCCGTCAGGGTCGGGCGCGAACTGCGTGGTTTGCAGGTCGTGGCGGGCAATGTGCAGGCGTATGGCTGTATTCATGGGGACCAAGCATGCGCGCACTGCGCTGCCGAACTTGTCACCCCGGCGACGCGGTACGCGCCGCCGGGGCAAGCGGGTGCATCACAGCCGTGTGATGCCCGTCAGGTGACCGACCAGTTGGCCGTTCACGTACAGCGCACCTTCGGGTGCGCCGGCCTCGGCATGGAATTCCAAGTGCGTTTCGACGCGCTCGGCTGCCGGTTCTGCCCGCATCAGGCGCAGGGCCATGCGCTCGAGCACGGCACCCAGGGCGCGCAGCAGGGCTGCGGCCAGCTCACGGCCGCGTCGGTCTTGCGGGGGAGCGTCGCTCCAGGAAAGGTCGTCATAGGACACGATGGTTCTCCTTCAGTGGCCGGCCCCGCGACGTCTTGGCGGGGCTGCTGGCCTTGTCGGTTCAGGGGCTGGCTCGTCGCCGGTCTGCGTCGCGCAGGCCGGCGAGCTCTCGGTGCAGGGCGCGTTGTGCCTGGAAGCGCGACGCACTGGTCGAACGCCCGTGGGCGCCGGCCAGGCGTGCGAGGGTGGCAGCAACCAGCGGGTTGCGAGGCTTGCGGGCGGTGACTTGGAATTTCATGGGGGTCTCCTTCGGGGCTGAGGTGGACAGGGCAGAGGGCTGCAGGGAAAACAAAAAGGCCCGGGGTGCTGGTGCAACCCGGGCCGGCAGGGGGTGAAAAGGGGAGCGCCTGCTCTGGCCTTTTCAGCGAACCTGCGCCCCGGGCGGGGCAGCGCATGCAAACACACCGGCCGACGCTGCGGTCCAGGTTGCGACAACATCGGCCACCGTCGTTGCGGCCCCGCCGGCTGGCAGGCGGGCTGGACGAACGTCGGCGAAAGACATTGGGCGTATGGCGTGAGGCTTGGGGTGGATCGGATGTGTCATGGGGCAATGCGCTGAAGCGATGCCCCGACACGCTTGCGCAAATGATAAACAATCAGTTATCAGTGCGCAAGCGAAATTGCGCACAGGTCGAACCCGCAAATCGGGGGCTGTCGGTTCGGGTTGTGCCAATTGCAGGCGGGCGCTACTTCTTGCGCTTGAGCGGGGCCACGCCTGTCTGGCTGCGCAGCCACAGGGCGTGCGCTTCCTCGGCGCCCGGCGCCAGGGGGGCAGGCGGCGCGACCGGGGGCGCAGGTGCCGGTGCCAGCACCTCACCAAGCAGATCCAGCAGGCGCGTGCGTGCCCGCTGCGGGTGGCGGCGGTAATAGGTCAGCACCAGACCGACGATGAAACGCTCGTCATCGTCCCGTGGAGCCGATTCTTCGCCCGGCTCTGGCGGGCGAGCCGAAGGGCCCGATGTAGTACTGGAGTTCGGCACTGACGTAGCCGTCCCGGCATGCGGCTGGTCCATCCAGCCCGGGGGCTTGTGGCACAGCTGTTCGAACTGTCGTGCCAGACGTTCGCCGATCTGCCGGCTGCGGCCCTTGATCTGGCTCCAGTAGCTGGGTTGGATCTGGATGCGTTCGGCGAACCGGCGCTCCAGCCCGCGCAATGTCGCGGCGTCGGCGTGACGCGCGGTGGCTCGGACGAATTCCTCGAACAGCGCCAGCGCGTTGTCCAGGCGTACCTGGGCGAGGTCGCGCACATGGTCTCGGAGGCTGCTTGACATTGCACCCGATGATAAATCTCCCTTCACCTGGATGGAGCGGCAGCTGCCAAGGCCCCGTAGGATGTGCGCATGAGCTTGCCCGCGTCGCTGCCCCAGATCCTGTTTCCCAGCGGGGAAGAGCGGTCGCCACTCGGACTGGGCACCTGTGGCTACGGCGCCGAGCCGGCAGACCTGGCCCAGGAGATCGGGGCGCTCCGGCTGGCGCTGGACATGGGCTGGCGTGTCTTCGATACCGCCGAGATGTATGCCGAAGGTGGCGCAGAGCGGGTTCTGGGCCTGGCCCTGGAACAGGCTTTTCGCGCTGGCCTGGCGCGCGACAGCGTGATGGTCGTGAGCAAGGTACTGCCCGAACACGCCTTCGAGGCCAGCGTGGTGGCCGCCTGCGAGCAAAGCCTGCGCCGCCTGAAGCTCGACTGCATCGACCTGTACTTGCTGCACTGGCCCGGCCCTGCCCCGCTGGCCGAGACCGTGCGCGGCTTCGAATGGCTGCAGCGCCACGGCCGCATCAGGCACTGGGGCGTGAGCAACTTCGATCTGCCGCAGCTGCGTGAACTGGCGTCCGTTCCCGGCGGCGCGGCCTGCGCGGCCAACCAGGTACACCATTCTCTGGCCGCACGCGGCGTCGAGTTCGACCTGCTGCCAATGCAACGTGTGCACCAGATGCCGCTGCTGGCCTACAGCCCTCTGGACCAGGGCGCACTGGCCGATCACCCCGCGCTGCGCGACATCGCCATTCGCCACCGCGCCACGCCGGCCCAGGTGGCGCTGGCCTGGCTGCTGCGCCGCCCTGGTGTGATGGCCTTGCCGAAGGCGCGCAGCATCCTGCACCTGCGCCACAACTGGGGTGCGCAAGCCCTGGCCCTGGCGCTCACCGCGCAGGACCTGGCCGATCTTGAGCTGCGCTTTCCGGCGCCGACGCACAAGCTGCCGCTCTCGGTGCGCTGAGCGCTCGCCCGGGCCGGCGCACCCCGGGATGGCCGGCTTCACAGCAGCAGGCCGCGACTCGCTTGGGCAGAGCCCTTGGTGTTGCCGACGGTGCCCAGCTTCATGCTGCCGGCGAGGCCATTGCAGCTTCTCGTCGCAGTCTCCCGACGCGCGAACGAAAACGCCGCCGGTCCCTGGTGGGACGCGGCGGCGCTCGAAGAGGCCGGGCGGGCCCGGCGCGCGGCGATCAGTTCTGCGGCACGTCGATCTTCGGCGCGGTGCGCACGCTCAGCCACATCGTGAAGGCCAGGACCGTGACGACGACACCGAGCGAGATGGCCACCGGAATCTTGAAGATATCGATCAACATCATCTTCGTGCCGATGAACACCAGGATCACCGCCAGGCCGTAGCTGAGCAGATGGAACTTCGCCGCCACTGCAGCCAGCAGGAAGTACATCGCACGCAGGCCCAGGATGGCGAAGATGTTGCTCGTCAGCACGATGAACGGATCCATCGTGATGGCGAAGATGGCCGGGATGCTGTCGACTGCGAAGATCACGTCGGTCAGGCCGATCAGGCAGATCACCAGGAACAGTGGCGTGGCGATCTTCTTGCCGTTTTCGACGGTGAAGAACTTCTCGCCGTCAAACTTGGAGCTGACCGGCATGAAACGCTTGAGCAGCTTCAATGCAGGGTTTGTTTCCAGGTCGGGCTCCTGGCCGGCGGCCCACCACATCTTGACGCCGGTGATGACAAGGAATGCACCGAAGACGTACAGGATCCAGTGGAACTGCGTGATCAGCCAGGCTCCCACCAGGATCATGACGGTGCGCAGTACCATCGCGCCGATGATGCCGATCATCAGCACCCGTTTCTGGAACTCCGGCGGCACCGCGAAGTAGGTGAAGATCATCAAGAACACGAAGATGTTGTCCACCGCCAGGCTCTTCTCGATGAGATAGCCGGTGAGGAACTCCATGCTCTTGGTGTTGGCCACCGCAGTGCCGTGGTCTTGCCAGACAGCCCACCAGAACAGCGCGTTGAAGGCGAGGCTGGCAAGCACCCAGACGATGGACCAGTTGATCGCTTCCTTCACGCCCACGGCGTGCGCGCCCTGCTTGTGAAGGACGACGAAGTCGACGAAAAGCGCCGCGATGACGATCGCGACAAAGGTTATCCAAAGCCACAGCGGCGCGATGGTGTCCATGGACACTCCCGTTCAAGTTGGGTTGAAGTTCGCGCCGAAAGGTCTTGCGGAAGACGGAAAGCTCTTCTGCGGTCCCGGGTGGCTGGCGGGCGCCAGCGACCGTATTGACGGGGGGCCGCGGCAACGGGCGTTGCTTGCTACTCCCCTTTCGACATCCGGGAATATAGCGGCGGCCAGCTGGCCCCAAAAGTTGTGGGGTCAGCGGCTGTGGGCTTATTGAAACGCCACTTCGGCAAAGCTCCGCAGCTTGCGGCTGTGCAGGCTGCCGGGTCTTTCCTGGCGGAGCAATTCAACCGCGCGCATGCCGATGCGCAGATGCTGGTCGACACGTTCGCGGTAGAAGGTGTTGGCCATGCCGGGCAGCTTGATCTCGCCGTGCAGCGGCTTGTCGCTGACGCAAAGCAGCGTGCCGTAGGGCACCCGGAAGCGGAAGCCGTTGGCGGCGATGGTGGCACTTTCCATGTCCAGGGCCACGGCGCGGCTCTGGCTGAAGCGGCGCTCAGGGCCCGGGTGCGGCAGCAGTTCCCAGTTGCGGTTGTCGGTGCTCGCGACCGTGCCGGTGCGCAGGATCTTCTTCAATTCGTAGCCCGAGAGCTGGGTGACGTCGGCCACGGCTTGCTCCAGCGCCACCTGCACTTCTGCCAGCGCCGGGATGGGCACCCACAGCGGCAGTTCTTCGTCCAGCACATGGTCCTCACGCATGTAGGCGTGCGCCAGCACGTAGTCGCCGAGCTGCTGGCTGTTGCGCAGGCCGGCGCAGTGTCCCAGCATCAGCCAGGCATGCGGGCGCAGCACGGCGATGTGGTCGGTGATGGTCTTGGCATTGGCCGGGCCGACGCCGATGTTGACCATGGTGATGCCAGAGCTGTCGGCCCGCACCAGGTGGTAGGCCGGCATCTGCGGCAGCCGCGGCGGCGCAGCCCCCGCTTCGTCGCCCGGCCGGGCGGGCTCGCCGACTCGTCGCGTGACCACGTTGCCGGGTTCCACGAAAGCCACGTACTCGCTGGCAGGGTCGGCCATCAGCGCATGGCCGAGTTTGATGAACTCGTCGATGTAGAACTGGTAGTTCGTGAACAGCACGAAGTTCTGGAAGTGGTCGGGTGCAGTGCCGGTGTAGTGGCGCAGGCGGTGCAGCGAATAGTCCACGCGCGGGGCGGTGAACAGCGCCAGCGGCTGGGCCTCGCCGGCGCGGGGCTCGAAGCCGCCATTGGCGATGCCATCGTCCATGGCCGCCAGATCGGGCAGGTCGAACAGGTCGCGCATGCGCATGCGCCGCTCGGCCGACAGCGAGCCTTCGAGGTGGTTGTTTTCCGCCAGCGAGAAGTGCACGGGGATAGGCTGGGTACTGGTGCCCACTTCGAGCGCCACGCCGTGGTTCTTCATCAGCAGCCTGAACTGCTCTTCGAAGTAGCTGGCGAACAGGTCGGGACGGGTCAGCGTGGTTTCGAAGGTGCCTGGGCCGGCCACGAAGCCGTAGCTCAGGCGCGAGTCGGCGCGTGCCACGGTGTCGGTGCGCACACGCACGAACGGGTAACAGGCGCGCACATGCTGGCCGTCGTCGCCACCGGCAACAAAGTTCTGCAGGCTGCTGCGCAGGTGCTGGATGCTGCTGTTGTAAATGGCCTGCACCTGGGCCAGGGCGGCGGAGGGGTCGGTGTGGCGGGTGGGGGCCACGAATGCTGGCTGAGATGACATGGATCGGATTCCTTTTCTTGTTTTGGTCTCCGATTGTCGCCGCAGCGCCAGCTTCCCCCCTGAACCAGGGGCCGCTGAGGCGGCCAGGAGCGGCAATCGCTAACGATGGCCTAACGCTCGGTCTCCAGCATTCGCACCGTTCCAAGGAGCCCTTGATGCCGACCACCCGTTTTCCCACCCGCTCAAGCCCTTTCACCCCGCGCACCCCGCGCACCCCGCGCCATGCACTGGCCCTGGCCACCGCTGCCCTGCTGGGCTTGGGCGCAGCGCCCGATGCCCAAGCCGCGGCCTGCATTTGGAACACCAGCTCGGGCAACTGGAACGCCGTCGTCAACTGGCTGAACTGCGCCGCCGGCAATGGCAACCCCACCGGGGTCCCGGGTGCGGGTGACTCGGCCACCATCGGCAGCGACGGCGTGGTCGCGGTGACGAACGCGCAGGTGATCAACGCCCTTTCGAACTCAGGCCTCATCGAAGTGGCCGGTGGCGGCAGCCTGCTGCTCAACGCAGCCGGAGGCGGCACCAGCAACAGCGGCACCGTCAACGTCGCCAGCGGCGGGGTGCTGAGCTTCGACGGCCGTTCGTTTGCCCACGCCATCGGCGGCGGCGGCAGTCTCGTGCTGGCCGGCGGCACATTGCGCATGGAAGGCGCCAACGCCACGACGCTGGCGGCGGGCACCACGATCCGCGGCGCTGGCAACGTGGGCAGCGCCACGCTGTTGAGCGGGGCGATGAACTTCGTCAACAACGGCAGCATCTCGGCCAATGCCAATGGCGCCACGCTGACCCTGAACGCGCCGGGCAACAGCGGCCGCTACACGAACAATGCCTTGTTCGAGGCCCGCGACGGCGGCACGCTGCAGCTCAGCGCCAACCTCAGCCAGGGCGCGGGCGGCGTGCTGCAGGCGCTGGACGGCAGCCGGGTGCGGCTGAGCAACTTCACGGTCAGCGGCGGCACCCTGCAGACCACGGGCACGGGGGCGATCCTGGCCACCAACACCAGCAACAACCTGCTGCGCAACGTGACACTGGCCGGCGTGGTCGACCTCGCCAGCGCCGCTTCGCAATTGCGCGTGGGCGACGGCCTGGCCTTCAGCGGCGGCAGCATCGACGTCGGCAGCAGCACGCTCTACTTCGACAACCGCAGCAACCAGGGCCTGGCCGTGAACCAGACCCTCTCTGGCACCGGGGCCATCACGGTGGCCGGCGGCAACATCCGCTTCGAGACCGCCACCCCGGCGCAAACCACCCTGGCCAGTGGCGTCAGCATCAGCGGCCACGGCAACATCGGCGCAGCAAGCCTGCAAAGCGGGCAGCACACCCTCATCAACAACGGCTTGATCTCGGCCAACAGCAGCGGCAACACGCTGGTGCTGCAACCCATCGGCAACGGGTCGCAGCCAGTGCAGCACAACGGCATCCTGGAAGCCACAGGCGGCGGCACGCTGAGGCTGGATGCCGACGTGGTGGGCAGCGCTGGCTCTCAGCTGCGAGCCAATGCCGGCAGCACCATCCGGATGAATGGCGTGACCGTCAGCGGCGTCGTCAACACCACGGGCGGCGGCACGGTGACGGCCAGCAACACCAGCAGCAACCTGCTTCGCAATGTCACGCTGGACGGCGTGATCGATCTCAGCGCTGCCGCTGCGCAACTGCGCGTGGGCGACAGCCTGGTGCTGCAGAACAACGCCAGCATCAACGTCGGCGCCAGCACGCTGTACCTGGACAACCGCAGCAACGCCGGGCTGAGCCTGACGCAGACGATCAGCGGCAACGGCAGCATGACGCTGGCAGGCGGCGACATCCGTCTGGAGGCCAGCAACCCCGGCAGCACCACGCTGGCGGCGGGCGTTACCGTGGCCGGCTACGGCAATCTCGGCCAGGCCACGATCCAGTCAGGCAACATCAGCTTCGTCAACCAGAGCACGATCACGGCCAACGTCAACGCACGGTCGCTGCAACTGCTGCGGCCTGCCAACGGCGGCAGCTTCAGCAACGAGGGCCTGCTCGAGGCCCGCAACGGCGGTGTGCTGCTGCTGAGCAGCGTCATCAGCCAGACCGCCAGCGGCAACCTGCAGGCGCTCCAGGGCAGCACGGTGCTCATCAGCAACAGCGCCGTCGCGGGCGGCACGCTCGGCACCAGCGGCACGGGCGCCATCCGCGCCACCAATACCAGCAATAACCTGCTGAGCAACGTGACGCTGGCGGGCGTGGTGGACCTGGCGGGCGCGGCTTCGCAATTGCGCATCGCCAACGGGATGGCCTTCAGCGGCGGCACGATCAACGTCGGTGGCAGCACGCTGTACCTGGACAACCGCAGCAGCCAGGGGCTGGCGGTCCACCAGGTGCTCTCGGGCAACGGCAGCATCACGCTGGCAGGCGGCGCTCTCCAGATGGAAGCGGCCACCCCGGCGCAGACCACCCTGGGCAGCGGCGTGACGGTCACGGGCCATGGGATCGTCGGCGCGGCCGCGCTGCAATCGGGCACCTACGCGCTGGTGAACAACGGCACCATCGCCGCCAGCACTGCCGGCCAGACGCTGACGCTGCAGCCCGTTGCCAGCGGCAACGGCGCGCTCAGCGGTACGGGCCGGCTGCAGGTGGCCGGCGGCACGCTGGCGATGACGCTGGGCCAGGCCAGCACGCAGGGGGTGCTGGACATTGGCAGCAGCGGCAGCTTCGCGATGAACGCGCAGAACCTGACGCTGAACACCGACTACATCAACGCCCAGTGGGGCAACGGTAACGGCTTCAACCGCCGCGCTGGGGTGACGGGCGCCGGCCAGATCCGTGCCGGGGGCGACGTGACGCCGCTGATCACCGGCGCTGGCGTCACCGGCAGCAACACTGGCAACGCCACGCTCAGCATCGGCCATGTGCGACTGGGCACCACGGTGTTCAACTACCAGGTCGCCAACGGCGGCAGCAGCGGCCCGACGCTGCGCGGCGCGATCCAGACCCATGTCAACGGCGCCAACCTGTCCGACCCCCGGCTGGGCGGCACCGGCGTCAGCCCGGGCCTGTTCAATGCCGGCGCGCCCGGCGGCAGCAGCGGCGACCTGGGCGTGAGCTTCACGGTGCTCGAGGCCGGCCCGATCGCACCGCTCAGCGGCCAGGTACTGAACTTCCGCAGCAACTTCGAGAACATCGCCGACCAGCGGCTGAACATCGTCGTCGGTGCCGGGGCGGCGGCCTACCAGGCGGCCGTCGGCCTGGCCGCGCCCGCCCCCATCGAACTGGCCGCGCAGCGCGTGGGCGGCATGGCGGTGCAGGCGCTGAGCATCAGCAACCTGCCGTCGCCAAGCGCGCCCAGCGCCTTCAGCGAAGACCTGAACGCCAGCTTCGGCGCCCCCAGCGGCGCGGCCCTGGGCAGCGGCAGCGTGGGCGGCTTGCTGGCCGGCGCCAGCAATGGCAGCGACATGACCGTGGGCCTGAACACCGGCACCGCCGGTGCGCTCACGGGCAGCGTGGTGGTGCAGTTCGAGACCGCCGGCACCGTGGCCGGGGTGTCCAACGGCCTGGGCTCAGCGACCGTGGGCAGTCAGACCATCGCCGTCAGCGGCAAGGTCTACGCCCCCGCGGTGGCCGTGCTGAACACCCCGAACCTCAGCTTCGGCATCGTGCGCGTGGGCGACACCGTGGCGCCGCAGGCGGTGAGCGTGGGCAACAACGCCAGCGGCGCGCTGACCGACACGCTGCGCGCCAGCCTGACGGGCGGGGTGGCCCCCTTCAGCGCGGCCGGCACGGCCGGCGGCATCGCTGCGGGTGGCAGCAACGCCAGCGCACTCACGGTGACGCTGAACACCGCCACGGCAGGCTTCTACCGCGGCAGCGGCCTCGTCAGCTTCACCAGCCAGAACCCCGAGATGGCCGACCTGCCGCTGGGCAGCGCCACGGTGGGCTTCTCGGCGCAGGTGAACAACCCGGCCGCTGGCGCGCTGGCGCACAGCGGGGCGGGCAGCTTCAGCGGCGGGCTGCTCAGCTACACGCTGGACTTCGGCACCGTCATCGAAGGCCAGGCCGGCGGTACCGCCGTGCTGAGCCTGTCCAACATCGCCAGCGGCCCGGCCGACGCCCTGGCCGGCAGCTTCAGTCTGGGTGCGCTGCTGGCCGGCGACCCCTTCGCCCTGGAGGGCTTCCTGCCCTTCAGCGGCCTGGAGCCGGGCAACAGCCTTGACGGGCTGAGCATCAGCTTCGCAGGCAGCGTGCCGGGCAGCTTCGATCGCGTCATCGTGCTGAACAGCTTGTCGACCAACGGCAACGGCCCCAACCTGGCACTGGCTGCCGTCGAACTGAGGCTGCGGGGAACGGTGGCGCCCATCCCCGAGCCCGGTACCTGGGCGATGTGGCTGGCTGGCCTGACCGTGTTGGGCCGGCTGCTGCGGCGCCATGCGCAGACCGCAGCGGCGGCCTGAAAGCAGGACCGGCCCGCCCTAGCGGGCTTCAGCGCACTGCTGGGCTTCAGCCCGCCGGCCCCCAGGCGCTGGCGGCGTCCAGCATGGCCATGTCGGTGGCGGACAACTGCAGACGCGCCGCAGCGGCCAGTTCGTTCCACTGCGCCACCGTGGTGGCGCTGGCAATCGGTGCCGTGATGCCGGGCCGTGCCATCTGCCAGGCCAGCGCCACCTGCGCCGGCGTACCGGCCTGCGCCTGGGCCACGGCGTCCAGCGCTGCCAGGATGCCCAGGCCACGCGGGTTCAGGTAGGCCTTGACCCCGGCGCCACGCGGGCTCTTGACCAGGTCGGCTTCGCTGCGGTACTTGCCGGTGAGGAAGCCGCGCGCCAGCCCGAAGAAGTTGATGACGCCCAGGCCTTCGGCGCGACACAAGGGTTCAAGCGCTTCTTCGTAGACCTGGCGTTCGACCAGGTTGTAGTGCGGCTGCAGCGTCTCGTAGCGCGGCAGGCCCAGCCGCGCGCTGGTGGCCAGGGCCTGGGCCAGGCGCGCTGCGCTGTAGTTGGAAGCGCCGATGGCGCGCACCTTGCCTTCGCGGATGAGCTCGGCAAAGGCCGACAAGGTTTCCTCCAGCGGCGTGGCTGCGTCGTCCTCGTGGCTCTGGTAGAGGTCGATGCGATCGGTCTGCAGCCGGCGCAGGCTGTCGTCGACGGCCTGGCGGATCCAGCGCCTGCTCAGGCCTGTCTTGCCGCTGCCCTCTTCGCCCATCGGCATGCCCACCTTGGTGGCGATGAGCACCCGGTCGCGCTTGTGGGCGTTGCCGGGCGCACTGAGCCAGCGGCCGATGAGCGTCTCGCTCTCCCCGCCCTGGTGGCCCGGCGCCCAGCGCGAATAGATGTCGGCGGTGTCGATGAGATTGAACCCGCCATCCACGAAAGCGTCGAGCAGATTGAAGGAGGTGGCAGCGTCGACGGTCCAGCCGAAGACATTCCCGCCGAAGGCGATGGGTGCGACGGTGAGGCCGCTGCGGCCCAGGGGGCGCTGCTGCATGGACCTTGCATTCACAGGATGTAGCGCGACAGGTCTTCGTCCTGCGCCAGCTCGGCCAGCCGGGTTTCGACCATCGCCGCGTCGACGACGAGTGTCTGCCCGCTGCGCGCCGGGGCGTCGAAGCTGACTTCGTCGAGCAGCCTTTCCATCACCGTGGCCAGGCGGCGGGCACCGATGTTCTCGGTGCGCTCGTTCACCTCGAAGGCGATCTCTGCCAGCCGGCGCACGGCCCCGGGTTCGATCTGCACCGTCACGCCCTCGGTGGCCAGAAGGGCCTGGTACTGTGCCACCAGGCTGGCATGGGTACTGGTGAGGATGGCTTCGAAGTCGGCCACCGACAATGACGACAGTTCCACGCGGATCGGGAAGCGTCCCTGCAGTTCGGGGATCAGATCGCTGGGCTTGGCCAGGTGAAAGGCGCCGCTGGCGATGAACAGGATGTGGTCGGTCTTGACCACCCCGTACTTGGTGGTGACAGCCGTGCCCTCCACCAGGGGCAGCAAGTCGCGCTGCACGCCCTGGCGGCTGACTTCGGCGCCACCGCCGTCGCTGCCCGATTGACGTGAGGCGACCTTGTCGATCTCGTCGATGAAGACGATGCCGTCGGATTCGGCCCTGGCCACCGCGGCGGCGCGTATTTCATCTTCGTTGACGAGGCGGCCGGCTTCTTCTTCGACGAGCAGGCGCAGGGCTTCGGCGATGCTCAGCTTGCGCTTGCTTTTCTTGGCCTGGTTCATCTGGCTGAACAGGCCTTTCAGCTGCTCAGCCATCTCCTCCATGCCCGGCAGGCCCTGCGGGCCCAGCACTTCCAGCGCTGGCTTGGCGTCGGCGATGTCGAGTTCGATTTCCTTGTCGTTCAGGCTGCCTTCCCGCAGGCGCTTGCGCATCACCTGGCGGGCGGTGTTCTCGGGTGGAATGTCGGTCGTGAAGCCGACGCCACTGCGCGAGTCCCGCGGCGGCGGCACCAGCACGTCGAGAATGCGTTCCTCGGCGGCGTCGTGGGCGGCGTTGCGCTTGGCCGCCACCTGACGCTGACGTTCCTGCTTGACGGAAACCTCGACCAGGTCGCGGATGATGGTGTCCACGTCCTTGCCGACGTAACCCACCTCGGTGAACTTGGTGGCCTCCACCTTCACGAAGGGGGCGTCGGCGAGCCTGGCCAGTCGGCGCGCGATCTCGGTCTTGCCCACGCCGGTGGGACCGATCATCAGGATGTTCTTCGGCGTGATCTCGGCCTGCATGGCGCCCTGGACGCGGCGGCGCCGCCAGCGGTTGCGCAGTGCAATGGCCACCGCGCGCTTGGCGGCGTGCTGGCCAACGATGTGCTTGTCGAGTTCGGCAACGATCTGCGCCGGCGTGAGGTTTTCGGTATCCATAACTGCATCCATTTCACAGTCCCTGTGTCTGACCCAGCTTCCCGCCGCGGAACCGGCTTCGCCGGGCCGCAGGCGGACGGCCCCCTCGGGGGGTAGCGAGCGCTAGCGAGCTTGGGGGCTCAACTCCTCCACGATGTGGTTCTGGTTCGTGTAGATGCAGATGTCGCCAGCGATCTCGAGCGAGCGCTTGACGATCTGGGCTGGCGTCATCTCGGTGTGGTTGAGCAGCGCCATGGCTGCGGCCTGGGCGTAGGCGCCGCCGCTGCCGATGGCCACGATGCCCTGTTCGGGTTCGAGCACGTCGCCATTGCCGGTGATGATCAGGCTGGCGGTGGTGTCGGCCACGGCCAGCATCGCTTCCAGGCGGCGCAGCACGCGGTCGGTGCGCCAGTCGCGCGTGAGTTCGATGGCCGCACGCACCAGATGCCCCTGATGCTTCTCGAGCTTGGCTTCGAAGCGTTCGAACAGCGTGAAGGCGTCGGCCGTGGCCCCGGCAAAGCCGGCCAGCACCTGCTCTCGGTGGAGCTTGCGCACCTTGCGCGCACTGGCCTTGACGACGATGTGCCCGAGCGTGACCTGGCCGTCGCCGCCCAGGGCGACTGTCGGGCCGCGACGCACGCTCACGATGGTGGTGCCGTGATAGGTTTCCATTGGTCTTTTTCAATTGGTGCCGCAGCACCGGGGTTCAAGTGAACCCGGGGTCAGACTTTCCGTACCGCCACCTTGGCATGTTCGTTGATGCCCATGGCACCGAAGAACAGCGCCAACAGGCGATGGGCGTCGACGAAGTGGACAGCGCGGTTTTCATTGCGCTTGGTCAGGACCCAGTTGAGCAGGTCGCCGGCGGCTATGAAATCGACCCGGATCAGGCGTGCGCAGCTGACGCTGACAACGGGCGCTGCCGTCAGGCCGTCGTCCAGCTTGCGCAACGTGGCGCCGATGTCGCCGACCAACTGGCCCGACAGCTCGACGTGCGCCATCTCGACCGAAGTGCCTGCGCCGGAAATGTCTTCCAGCAAGGTCGATTCGAGGAAGCTGGTGGAGACCTCGCTGATCATCGACATTTGCGGGTTGCGTGTGTTCGGGTTGGCACCGATCACGCGCACCTTGCAGCGGGCGGCCTCCCACGAAGGCGGCGACACCTCGTAGGTGACGCAGTAGTCGATCGCGGCTTCGTCGAACTGGTCAGCGCGATTGGCCAGGCGCAGCGCGTCCAGTCGGGTCAGCCAGTACACCGGGTCGGCGTCGCGTACACCCGTGGGCGCGGCTTCCTGCAACACGTGGAAGAGGCGGTCGCCGGCGACCCAGCGCATTTCCAGTGCCTGCCCGGCCCAGAGCCGGAACAGCATCGACAGCTGCATCGCGGCTTCGGGGTCGATGCGAAGCAGCATCGACCAGTCGAAGACCCAGGGCAGGGGCATCTGCAAGGTCAGTGAGCGCAAGCGCGCCACGGCTTCGATGTCCAGGGTGTCGGGGCAGACCCAGCCGACTTCGCTCGAGCCTTCGGTGCTGCTGTGCGTGGCCACCACGGGCTCGTCGGCCACCGCGTCGGCCACGAGCTTGGGCAGTGAATACCACTGCGGCGCAGACCAGCCGAACTGGTGCGCGTATTCGAGCGCCAGGCTTTCGAAGCGCTGCTGCTGACCCGTGGCGCGGTACAGGTCGAACAGCACCAGCCAGGTTTCGGCATGCTGGGCACGCGCACCACCCACGCCCGTCAGCTGCTGCAAGGCGTTTTCGCATTGGGCGAAGTCGGCGTTGGCAAAGGCGATGACCGCTTCGTCGAGCTCGGGGTCGTGCACGACTTCGCTGACCTCCACGGCCATGGTGCCGGCCGACTCGAAAGTCGCACCATAGCGGGGCAGGGGCATCGGCGGCAGGTCTGCGGGGACGTAAGGAGCTGGCGACGGGCTGTTGGCCGCCGGCGGCGGCGTCGGATTCATGGGCGTCAGCGGCGGCAGGCCGGTGCCCATCTGGACCGGCGCTGCCGCGGCCGACCGCGGGCTCAGGCCACGCTCGCCGTCCAGGTTCAGAGGCGCCAGGGAGGGCGGCGCCGGGTCGCGGCCGCTGCCCGGAGCCGACAGCGGCGCGGGACTGGCCGAAGGGGCGAAGTCCATGCCGGGCTGGCGCGTTGAAGGGTTGATCGTTCCGTCGCGGAAGCCGCCGGGCGAGCGGCCGTCCGCAGTCAGACCGCCACGCATCGAATCGCGCCCCGCCTGCCGAGCCTGCGTGCCGGCCAGCCGCGCCAGCGCGCCTGCCACCGAGTTTCCACCCAGCACGCCACGCCGGCTGTTGCCGCGGAAGCCGTCGCCG
This sequence comes from Burkholderiales bacterium Ga0077543, assembly GCA_001464055.1. Taxonomy (GTDB): domain Bacteria; phylum Pseudomonadota; class Gammaproteobacteria; order Burkholderiales; family Burkholderiaceae_C; genus Rubrivivax. Next base: position 31,980 of record LNET01000119.1, on the reverse strand, counting down.
ACCATCTGTTGTTCGATCTCGTCGATCTTGGCCTTGACACCGTGGTCAGGGCGGCCGGCCTTGGGGTCGGGCAGCCGCGGTTCGGAGTCGTCGAGTCGCGACGACCCGCCCAGAGCGGCCAATTGCTCTGGCGACAAGCCCTCCCGGCGCACGCGCCGCAGCATGTCGAATTCGCGCTTGCGCACGAAGTCGTTGCGGCGCTTGCGCTCGATCATGGCCTTGAGCTCGGACTTTTCCAGCTCGAGTTCGCGCGAGTCTTCCTGACGCGTATTCAGCTCGGTCCAGTCGGTGGCGGGGTTCGCCACGAACCGCACGACCTTGCGGAAAAAGCTCGGGTTGTCGGCCATGGAGACAGTGTCCGCTGCTTCTTGCTCAGTCGCCGAACATCTTCTGCTTCAGTTCGCGACGTTGTTGCGCTTCCAGCGATAAGGTCGCGGTTGGGCGCGCCAGGAGACGGGCCAGGCCGATGGGTTCGCCGGTTTCGTCGCAGAAACCATACTCGCCGCTGTCCAGCCGCGACAGCGACTGGGCGATCTTTTTCAGCAGCTTGCGTTCGCGGTCGCGCGTGCGCAGTTCCAGTGCGTGCTCTTCCTCGATCGTGGCGCGATCGGCCGGGTCGGGCACGATGCTGGTGTCTTCACGCAGATGCTCGGTGGTTTCGCCGGCGTTGGACAGCAGGTCGTCTTTTTGCTGCTGCAGGCGAGCGCGGAAGAAGTCGATCTGCTTTTCGTTCATGTACTCGTCGTCGGGCATGGCCTGAAGCTCGGCTTCAGTCAGGTCCCGGCCCGCCTTGGTCTTCCAGGCGTTGACGAGTTTGGGGTCGGCTTTGTAGGCGTTTTTCTGCACTTCGATGGGGTCGGGCTGCTTCGACGGCGGTGATGGCGCGAAGCGGTCAGTGAAACGGTTGCCTCCACCTGACAAAGCGGTGGACGGAACCTGGGCGGGGGTTTCGGGCAGGGCTCTGGCTTTCGCGGCCTTGCTCGAGGCCTTGGTCGTGGGCGCCGACGCGGGCTTGGCCGGCGCGGCTTTCACGGGCTCCGGCTTGACGGGCGTTTTTTCGGCCACGGGTTCGACGGCCGGCCTGGGTGCTGCTTTGGCCGCTGTCTTGCCTGCGGTGGGTGTTTTGGCAGCTGTCTTCGTCAAGGGGTTCTCCTCGCCTGCGAATGGGCCTTCGGGGCCCGTGGGCCCTTGGGGGCAAGAATGGCCGCCGGGTGGCGGGTAGCCCCTGTCCGGTTTGACGAGACATCTCGCCGGGCCTTCAAGGCGCGCGGATTGTAGCCACGCCCGGCCACTGTGGATGCCGGAGCGGCCTGCAGCCGGCCAGGTTTCACACCAGGCATTGCTCCAGACCCTGAAGCAGCACTTCCTTGGGCAGGTCGATGCCTATGAAAACCATCTTGCTGCCCTTGGCTTCGCCCGGGGCCCATTTTGGCCCCAGGTCGCTGCCCATCAGCTGGTGCACGCCCTGGAAGATCACCTTGCGGTCGCTGCCCTTCATGTGCAGCACACCTTTGTAGCGCAGCATCTTCGGGCCATAGACCTGGACGATGGCACCGAGGAAGTCCTCCAGCTTGGCGGGGTTGAAGGCGCGGTCGCTGCGGAACACGAAGGACTTCACGTCATCGTCATGGCGATGATGGTGAGGGTGGTCACAGGCCTCGCCGGGCGCGTGATCGTGGCCTTCGTGGCCATGGTCATGGCCATGGTGGTCGTGGCCGTCGGCCTGCAGGAAGTCGGGGTCGATGTCGAGCTTGGCATTCAGGTTGAAGCCCTTCAGGTCGAACACCTTGGCAATCGGCACCTCGCCGAAATGCACCGCCTGCAAGGGTGCGCGCGGATTCATGTGCTTGATGCGGTGGCTCAGCCGCTCGACGGCGCCGGCATCGACGAGGTCGGTCTTGCTGATGAAGATCTGGTCGGCAAAGCCGATCTGGCGGCGGGCTTCCTGGCGCGTGTCGAGTTGGCCGTCGGCGTGCTTGGCATCGACCAGGGTCAGGATGCTGTCGAGCAGGTAGCTTTCGGCGATCTCGTCGTCCATGAAGAAGGTCTGCGCCACCGGGCCGGGGTCGGCCAGGCCGGTGGTCTCGATGACGACCCGGTCGAAGCTGAGCTCGCCCTTCCGCCGCTTTTCCGCCAGGTCGGCCAGGGTGCTGCGCAGGTCCTCGCGGATGGTGCAGCAGACACAGCCGTTGCTCATCTGGATGACCTGCTCGTTGGTGTCGGCCACCAGGATGTCGTTGTCGATGTTCTCCTCGCCGAACTCGTTTTCGATGACGGCGATCTTCTGGCCGTGGCTTTCGGTCAGCACACGCTTGAGCAGCGTGGTCTTGCCCGAGCCCAGGAAGCCGGTCAGGATGGTGGCGGGAATGAGACCTTGCGACATGGGTGGGCCTTGTGAGGAAAGCGATTCAGGAGAGAGTCGGAGATGAGGGCGCTGTCCAGGTTTGCAAGCGCGGCAGCAGCGCCCGGTAGGGAGCCAGCAAGACCAGGGCCATCAAGGCCTTGACGGCCAGGTCACCAGCAGCCAATTGCAGCCAGTTCATCCCGCTGCCGGCGAAAGCCAGGAAAAAGAAAACGCTGGTGTCCACCACGCTGGCCACCAGACTGCCGATCAGGGGCGCCTTCCACCAGCTGGAACGACGCCAGCGGTTGAACACGGCCACGTCCATCAGTTGCGCAAACAGGAATGCCGCCCCCGAGGCCAGGGCGATTCGCCAGGGTGCCAGCGCAAGAGACACCACGACCGCAATGGCAAAACCCACCCACGCCACCCTGCGTGCCGAATGCGGGCCGAGTGAGCGGTTGGTCAGGTCGCTGACCAGAAACACCAGCGGGTAACTGAAGGCTCCCCAGGTCAGCCAGGGGTTGATGGCGTGCTGGACGAGCACGTTCGACAACACGATCACGGCGGCCATGGCCGCGATGGGCAGGCTCAGGGCGCGCCAGGTGTCGGCTGGAGGAAGGCTTGGGTCATTTGTCATGGCGGGCGCGGATTGTGCCTGCGCGCCATCGACCGTGCCGCCTGGACAGGCCGGCGACCTCGGTTATTCTCGGCAAGACCGTGACTGCAGACACCCCCCGTGTCAGAACCTCCGAATCCCCGCCCTGCCCGCAGCCCGTCTTCCGTCTCCCGGGTCGGCCGTACCGAACGCGCCGATCGTCCTGACCGCCCTGACCGGCCCGAGCCCGCCGATCGCCGCACGCTGTTCGAACGGCTGGTGGAGTTCGTTTCGCCGGGTCCCGACAGCAAGGAAGAGCTGATCAAGACGCTGGCCGATGCCGAACAGCGAGAACTGATCGAGCCCGAATCCCGCCTGATGCTCGAAGGCGTCTTGCGCATGGCCGACATGACGGCCGGCGACGTGATGGTGGCGGCGCCACGCATGGACTTGCTGGACATCGCCGCCGACTACGACGAACTGCTGGCCCTGGTGATCGACACTGCGCACTCGCGTTTCCCGGTCTACGAGGGCGAGCGCGACAACATCATCGGCATCCTGATGGCCAAGGACCTGCTGAAGCTGCAGCGGGCCCCGGAATTGAACCTCCGGACCTTGCTGCGTCCGGCGGTGTTCGTGCCCGAAAGCAAGCGCCTGAACGAACTGCTGCGCGACTTCCGCAGCAACCGCAACCACCTGGCCATCGTGATCGATGAATTCGGCAATACCGCGGGGCTCATCACGATCGAGGACGTGCTCGAGGAGATCGTCGGCGAGATCGAGGACGAATTCGACGAGCGCGCCCAGGAAAGCGGCATCTATACCCTGGCCGACGGCACGCATCGCGTGGCCGGCGACGTGGGCATCGATGCCGTGAACCACGCTTTCGGAACCAGTTTGCCCTTGCAGGACTTCGACACCATCGGCGGTCTGGTGGCCCACGAACTGGGGCGGGTGCCGCGCCGTGGCGAGGCGTTGGACGTGGGCGGCCTGCGTTTCGCGGTGATGTTGACCCGGGGTGGCGCCGTGCGCTGGTTCCGTGTCGGGCGCAGCCCGGAGTCGCCGATCACGGCCGACGGCGGCGACCAGGATTGAGCGTGTCCACTCCCCCCGATCGCGCCAGCGGCCCCGAAGACACCCTCAGCATTCGCCCCGGAGTACCGCCAGGCCTGCGCCTGATGGAAGCGCTGGGCCTGGCTGCGCTGGGCGCGCTGCAGACGCTGAGTTACGTGCACACCTGGGCCTGGTGGCTGCCCGTCCTGACCCTGGCAGTGCTGGTGTGGCGGCTGGACGGCAGCGCGCCGCGGCGTGCCGCGCTCTGGGGTTGGAGCTACGGGACCGGCTGGCTGCTGGGCGGGGTGTGGTGGTTGTTCATCAGCATGCACAACTATGGCGGCTTGCCGGCGCCGCTGGCTGCACTGGCAGTGCTGGCGCTGGCCGCGGCGCTGTCGCTGTACCTGGCAGCGGCAGCAGCGCTGTACGCCCATCTGCGCCGCGCCACGCTCTGGGGCGACGCTGCGCTCTTCGCGGCTCTCTTCCTCCTGGCCGAATGGGCGCGGGGCGTGCTGTTCACCGGTTTTCCCTGGGTGGTCCTGGGCTACTCGCAGGTCGACGCGCCCCTGGCCGTGCTGGCACCCTGGCTGGGTGTCTACGGACTGGGCGCGGTTCTGGCCTGGGCTGCGGCGATGCTGGCCGGCATGGCCAGGGTGCGGCCAGGCGAGAGGCCGACGGTGGTGGCGCTGGTCGTCGTCCTGCTGACCTTGCCCGGTGTGGCAGGCCCCTGGAATTTCACTGGCGGCTCGGGCGGGTTGACCGTGGCGCTGCTGCAGACCAACGTCCAGCAGGACGAAAAGTTCAGCGCCGAACGACTGCCCGAAACCCTGGCCTGGGTGGCGCGCGAACTGCAGGCGGCCGAGGCCGACTTGGTGGTGACCCCGGAAACTGCCGTGCCGCTATTGCCTTACCAGCTGGCCGACGTCGCGCCCGGCTACTGGGACGCCCTGGTGGCGCACTTCAAGACGGCTGGCGGTGCTGCGTTGGTGGGCGTGCCGCTGGGGGACTTCGAGCGTGGCTACACGAATTCGGCGGTCGGGATGTCGGCCGCGGGTGCGGGCTACCGCTACGACAAGCAGCACCTGGTGCCGTTCGGAGAGTTCATTCCCCCGGGCTTCCGATGGTTCACCGAGATGATGAACATTCCACTGGGCGACTTCAACCGTGGCGTTCCCGCCGCGCCGTCGTTTCCGGTAGGGAAGCAGCGCGTGGCTCCTAACATCTGCTACGAAGACCTGTTCGGCGAAGAACTGGCGCTGCGTTTCCGCCATCCCGACCAGGCGCCGACCGTGCTGGCCAACATCAGCAACATCGCCTGGTTCGGCGACACCGTGGCGATCGCCCAGCACCGCCACATTTCGCGCTTTCGCGCCCTCGAACTGCAGCGACCGATGATCCGGGCCACCAACACCGGGGCGACGGTGGCCATCAACCATCGCGGCAAGGTGCTGGCCGAATTGCAGCCGGGCACCCGTGGCGTGCTCACGGCCCGGGTCGAGGGGCGGGTGGGCAGCACGCCTTTTGCCTGGTGGGCGTCGCGCTATGGCTTGTGGCCCCTGGTGGTGCTGGCGGTGCTTCTGGTGCTGGGGCTGTCGGGCCGGGTGGCGCGCCGGGGCGAGGCTTCCGACACCGCACTGCCACCGGGCGCCGCCCCGTAAACTCAGGAGTTTTCCGCGGGACCCGCGGCCACCCTGATGGCGTTCGACATGCTCACCTTCCAGCAGATCATCCTGAAGCTGCAGTCTTATTGGGACGCACAGGGTTGCGCCCTGCTCCAGCCCTACGACATGGAAGTGGGTGCGGGCACAAGCCACACCGCCACGTTCCTGCGCGCACTGGGCCCCGAGCCCTGGAAGGCGGCCTACGTGCAGCCCAGCCGCCGGCCCAAGGATGGCCGCTACGGCAACAACCCGAACCGGCTTCAGCACTACTACCAGTACCAGGTGGTGCTGAAGCCGGCGCCGGCCGACATCCTGGAGCTGTACCTCGGCAGCCTGGAAGCACTGGGCTTCGACCTGAAGGCCAACGACGTCCGCTTCGTCGAGGACGACTGGGAGAATCCCACGCTCGGCGCCTGGGGCCTGGGCTGGGAAGTCTGGCTGAACGGCATGGAAGTCACCCAGTTCACGTATTTCCAGCAGGTGGGCGGCATCGACTGCAAGCCCATCACGGGCGAAATCACCTACGGCCTGGAGCGCCTGGCGATGTACCTGCAAGGCGTGGAGAACGTCTACGACCTGCAGTGGACAGATACGCTGCGCTATCGCGACGTCTATCACCAGAACGAGGTCGAGCAGAGCACCTACAACTTCGAGCACAGCGACGTCGATTTCCTGCTTCAGGCTTTCGTTGCCCATGAAAAGCAGGCCAGGTACCTGATGACGCAGCAACTCGCGCTGCCGGCCTACGAGCAGGTGCTGAAGGCGGCACACAGCTTCAACCTGCTCGACGCGCGTGGCGCCATCAGCGTCACTGAGCGAGCGGCCTACATCGGGCGTATTCGCAATTTGGCGCGCAGTGTGGCTGCCAGTTACCTGGACAGCCGCGCCCGGTTGGGATTCCCCATGGCGCCCCGGGCCTGGGCCGCCGAGGTGGCCGACCAGCTGGCGAAAAAGGCGGCATGAGCATGCGAACCGCGAGCCTGCTGGTCGAACTCTTTGTCGAAGAACTGCCGCCGAAAGCGTTGAAGAAGCTGGGCGAGTCCTTTGTCAGCCTGCTGGCCGATGGCCTGAAAGCCCAGGGCCTGGTGGCCGCGGATTCGGTTTCCACGGCTTTTGCGTCGCCGCGTCGCCTGGCCGTGCACCTGACCGGCGTGGCCGGCCGTGCTGCCGACAAGGCGCAGCAGAGCAAGCTGATGCCCGTGTCCGTGGGCCTGGACGCAAGCGGCGGCCCCACCCCGGCATTGCTGAAGAAGCTGGCCGCGCTGGGCGCCGACGCCAGCAGCGTGCCTGGCTTGAAGCGGGCTTTGGACGGCAAGGCGGAAACACTGTTCCTGGACAGCACCGTGCCCGGTGCCACCCTGGCCGCGGGCCTGCAGAAATCACTGCTGGAGGCCATGGCCCGGCTGCCGATTCCCAAGGTGATGCAGTACCAGCTGGACGATGGCTGGACCAGCGTCAACTTCGTGCGCCCGGTGCACGGGCTGGTGGCCTTGCATGGCAGCGAGATCGTGCCGGTTCAGGCGCTGGGCCTGGAGGCCGGCCGCGTCACCCGCGGCCACCGTTTCGAGGCCGCGGTGGCCGAGCTCGTGCTGGAGGACGCCGACAGCTATGCCGCCCAGATGCAGGCCGAAGGGGCCGTCATCCCCGGCTTCGCGGCACGCCGCGCTGAACTGGTGCGGCAGCTGACGGCGGCTGCGCAGCGCCAAGGCCTGGTGCCGATCGACGACGAGGCCCTGCTCGACGAGGTCACCGCACTCGTCGAACGACCGAACGTGCTGCTGTGCTGCTTCGAGCCAGAGTTCCTGGCCGTGCCGCAGGAATGCCTGATCCTGACGATGAAGGCCAACCAGAAGTACTTTCCGCTGCTGGACGCCGCCGGCAAGCTGACGAACAAATTCCTGATCGTCAGCAACATCCGTCCGGCCGACGCCGGCCGCGTCGTCGAAGGCAATGAACGTGTCGTGCGCCCGCGCCTGGCCGACGCCAAGTTCTTCTATGACCAGGACCGCAAGCGCAGCCTGGAAAGCCGCGTGCTGCAGCTGGCCAGGGTGGTCTACCACGGCAAACTCGGCAGCCAGGGAGACCGCAACGAACGTGTGCGCGCGCTGGCCCGCGGCATCGGCCAGACCCTGGGCGGCGACCTGCTGGCGACCAGCGCCGACCGTGCGGCCATGCTGTCCAAGGCCGACCTGCTGACCGACATGGTGGGCGAGTTTCCAGAATTGCAGGGCGTGATGGGCGGCTACTACGCCCGCCATGACGGCGAGACCGAGGACGTGGCACTGGCAGTGGAAGACCACTACCGGCCGCGATTTGCTGGCGACGCGCTGCCGCGAGGCGAAGCCGGCGCGGTGGTGGCCCTGGCCGACAAGCTGGAAACCCTGGCCGGCCTGTTCAGCATCGGCGAGAAGCCCACCGGCGACAGGGATCCGTTTGCGCTGCGCCGCCACGCGCTGGGTGTCATCCGGATGTTGATCGAGCGCGACCTGCCCTTGGCTGTTCCGGCCCTGGTGGCGCAGGCGCTGGCCCTGTTTCCGGCTGCCCCTGCGGGCACGGCCGACGACCTGACGGGCTTTCTCTTCGACCGCCTGGTCGGCAGCCTGCGTGAGCAGGGCAGCAGCGCACAGGAGGTCGATGCCGTGGTCGCCCTGCGCCCGCCGCGCTGGGGCGACATTCCGCGCCGGTTGGCGGCCGTGCGGGCCTTTGCCGCCTTGCCTGAATCGGCCGCGCTCGCGGCCGCCAACAAGCGCGTGGGCAACATCCTGAAAAAGGCCGACGACACCAACGCCGCGTCGCCTGGCGCAGTCGACACCGCGCGCCTGGTCGAGCCGGCCGAAGCTGCGCTGGCTGCGGCTCTGGCGCAGACGGCGCCCGTGGCCGACGCGGCTTTCGAGCGTGGCGACTACACCGCTTCACTTCAGGCCCTGGCCGCGCTGAAGGCGCCTGTCGACGCCTTCTTCGAAACCGTGATGGTCAATGCCGACGACCCCGACCTGCGCCGCAACCGCCTGGCGCTGCTGGCACGGTTGCACCAGGCCATGAACCGCGTGGCCGACCTGTCGCGCCTGGTGCAATGAAGCGCCCGCCTTTGCCGCGTTCGCTGCCCGCCCGAAGCTGATGCAAAACACCAAGCTCGTCATCCTGGGCCGCGACGGCGTGCTCAACCACTTCCGCGAAGGCCATGTCACGAGCGCCGAGGAGTGGGTGCCGATTCCCGGCGCGCTGGAAGCCGTGTCGCGCTTGAACCATGCGGGCTGGCATGTGGTGGTGGCCACCAACCAGAGCGGCATCGGTCGCGGCATGATCGACATGAGTGCGGTGAACGCCGTGCATGCGCACATGAACAAGCTGCTGCAAGCCGAAGGCGGACGACTCGATGCCATCTTCTTCTGCCCGCACACGCCCGAGGAAGGCTGCGATTGCCGCAAGCCGCAGCCCGGGCTGATACTCGACGTTGGCAGGCGCTACGGGGTCGACCTGGGCAACGTGGCGATGGTGGGCGACACGCTGCGGGATCTGCAGGCCGCCCGCGCCGCCGGCTGCCAGCCGCACCTGGTGCTGAGCGGGCGCGCCGCAGCGCTGTCCGTGGCCGAGCTGCAGGCCGTGCTCGACGCCGTGCCCGGCAGCACCGTTCACGCCAGCCTGGGCGAGTTCGCGGATTTCCTGCAGCGCCGCGATGGCATCTTCGATTCCGGCAGCGGGGCCCTGGGCTGATGCGGGCAGTCTGGGCGCTACGCTCGTTCCTGTTCGTGCTGTGGCTGGCGGTCACTGTCATCCCCTGGGGCACCTTGATGCTGCTGCTGTCGATCTTCTGGCGCGGCGAAAAGCTGTACTGGCCGACGATGCGCTGGCTGCGCATGGCGATCTGGGGCGCGCGCGTGATCTGCGGCGTGGACTACCGGGTGCACGGCATGGACCGGCTGCCCAGCGCGGGCGACAAGCGCTCGGCCGTGGTGCTGGCGTCCAAGCACCAGAGCACCTGGGAGACCTTCGCCTACCCCACCTTGATGTCGCATCCGCTGGCCTACGTGTTCAAGCGCGAACTGCTGTTCGTGCCCTTTTTCGGCTGGGCCATGGGCCGGCTCGACATGATCCACATCGACCGCAGCAAGCGCGCCGAAGCCTGGAACAAGGTCGCCGCACAAGGCAAGCGGCTGGCGGCCGAAGGCATCTGGGTGATCATGTTCCCGGAAGGCACGCGCACGCCGCGTGGCAGCCAGGGTGTCTACAAGAGCGGTGCCTCGCGTCTGGCAATCGCCACGGGCGTGCCTGTCGTGCCGATCGCTGCGACTTCGGCCAAGTGCTGGCCGCGCAAGAGCTTCCTGCTGCGTCCAGGCGTCATCGACGTGTCCATCGGCCCGCCGATCCCCAGCACCGGACGCGAGTCCGAAGAACTGATGCGCGAAGTCGAGGCCTGGATCGAGGCCGAAATGCGCCGCCTGGACCCCGAGGCCTACCCGGGCTGAGCCTGGCCGGTGCCGCAGCCGGTTGACCCAGGCCCGGTGCCGCACGCAGCAGCGCCTTCGGCCGAAGCCTGCCAACAGGCCGGGCCCGGCGTGAATCGGCCTGGCCTCCTAGAATTCGGGCGGACATGACCAGCACTTCCGCGCTTCCTCAGACGATGCAGCTTTCGCTGTTTGGTGAACCGCCCGCTGCGGTCGCCGCGCCGGTGCCCGGTTTGGCGGCGCCCGCATCCGTTGCGCCGGCCGATCCGGCGGCTTTCCGCCACCCGCGTTCGCAGCGCGACATCCGCTTCGGCGAGCACCTGGTCGGCTACGAGTTGCGCCGTGCACGCCGGCGCAGCATCGGCTTTTGCATCGGGGCCGAAGGCCTGACCGTCAGCGCCCCCCGCTGGGTGGGCGTGGCCGATGTCGAGGCCGCGCTGCGTGAGAAAGCACCCTGGATCCTGCGCAAGCTGCACGAGCAGCGTGAACGTGGTCAACGGGTGGCGGCGGCGCGGGTGGACTGGCGCGGGGGCACGAGCCTGCCTTTCCTGGGCCAGAGCCTCGTCCTGGTACTCGATCCTCAGGCCACTGGGGCCGTGCTGAAGGGCGCCGACGAAACGAGTCCGGGGGCGCCTGCGCTGCGCCTGCACCTGGGCCTGCCCCAGGGCGCAGACCCGGCGCAGATCCGCGATACGGTGCAAAGCTGGCTGCAGCGCCAGGCCCGGCGCGTGTTCGAGGAGCGCTGTGCGCTCTATGCCCCGCGCCTGGGGGTGCGCATGAAGCGCCTGACGCTCAGTTCGGCGGCCACGCGCTGGGGCAGCGCCAGTGCCGACGGGTCGATTCGCCTGAATTGGCGGCTGGTGCACTTCGGCCTGCCCGTGATCGACTACGTGGTGACCCATGAACTGGCCCATTTGCGTGAAATGAATCACAGTCCGGCGTTCTGGGACGTGGTTCGCAACGCCCTGCCCGAGTTCGAGGCCGCGCGGGGCATGCTGCGCACGGAAGTGCTGCCAGTGCTCGACTGAAGGCCCCTCGTTTTGTCGAGCCCCCTCAACGGGGTGGTCTGCGAGCGCCACATTCCGCCAATAGAAGGATGCGCTCGGACAGCGGGTTGGCCATACTGACACTGGTAAGTTGTCATCACCTGCAAAAGAAGACCGAGCGGGCTGCCGGGAGGCCCCGCCACTGCCACAGAAGAAGCACATCGGCGGCCTTGCAAGCCTTGCAAGCCTTGCTTGCCTGGTCGCCGATCTGTTTTCAGCGCGTGGTTTCGAAACGCAGCACGCCGTCGTGCAACGGCAGCGGCCGCAGCCTGCCTTCGCCGGCCAGGGCGTGCAGGTGAGCGATGGACTCGCCCATCGCGAACGTGGTCTGGTGCAGGTCCAGCGTGCGCTTGAAGAGCACGGGCAGCAAGTCTGCCGCGCTGTGGGGCCGGCGGGCGCAGGCTTGCAGCACGTCGGCGTAGCGCGCTTCGTGGTGGGCTGTCAGCTGGTCGATGCGTGCGTGCAGCCCGGTGAAGGGCTTGCCATGTGAAGGCAGCACCAGCGTCGCTGCTGGCAGCACGCGCATCTGCCCGATGGAGCGCAGGTACAGCGGCAGCGGGTCGGCCTCGGGTTCGATGTCGATGACGCTGACGTTGGTGGAAATGCGCGGCAGCACCATGTCGCCCGAGATCAGCACGCCCAGCGCCGGGCAGTGCAGCGCAATGTGCTCGGGTGCGTGGCCGTAGCCGGCGATGCAATGCCAGCTGCGCCCGCCCACGTGCAGCACCCCGCCGTCCATCAGCCGCCTGTAGCGGCCAGGCACCTGCGGCACCATGCTGGCGTAGTAGTTGGACCGCGCCCGCACCTTGGCGAGAGCCTCGGGGTCGGTCAGGCCGTGCAGCGCAAAAAAGCGTGCGGCGTTGTCGCCGCCAAAGCCGGTGGTGGTCTGGCTGGCCATGCGTGCGGCATTCCAGTCGGTGGCGCTGATCCACAGCCGGCACTCGCGCTCTGCGGTGGTCCAGCGTTCGCACAGCCAGTGCGCCAGTCCGATGTGGTCGGGGTGCATGTGGGTACAGACGACCCGCAGCACCGGCAGGCCGTCGAGTTCATGTTCGAAGACGCGTTCCCAGGCGGCCCGCGTGGTGTCGTTGGCGACACCGCAGTCGACGATCGTCCAGCCCTCGATGCCGTCCTGCCGGTCGCGCAGCAGCCACAGGTTGATGTGGTCCAGCGCGAAGGGCAGCGGCATGCGCAGCCAGCGCACGCCCGGCGCCATCTCGATGCTGGAGCCGGGGCCGGGCAGGGTGTCCTGCAAGGGGTAGTCGAGCGCTGCTTCTTGGGGGTTGGCCATGGCCGGCAGTCTAGCTTTGCCGGCTCGTCTGCCCGAGTCCGCGCGGCGTGTGACGGCCTGGTAACGGGCGCCGCTGAAGCTTCGCCTCACTGATTGCGCTGCCGCGGTGGTGGCCTCAGGCAACAAGCAAGGAGTCGAACCATGACGAATTCATTCAAGCTGAATCTGCAGAGCAGTCTGCTGGTGCTGTCCTTCGGGGCCACGCCGGTGTGGGCGGTGGACTTTGTCAACGCCCAGGCGTTCCAGAACCTGGACCCGGTGACCGTGGTCGACACCAACACTGGCCTGACGGCCGTGGCGCTGAAGGAGTTCGACCCCATCGGCCTGCGCGGATCGGCCGCCAACACCACGCGCACCAGCACCCATGTGACGGCCTATGGCTACAGCACCGCGGTGACCACCCACTACAACGCTGCGTCCTCGACACGCAGCGAGTACACGCTGTGGGACCTGGCCAGCAACACCGCCCTGCCCAGCGCCGCCGGCCTGGGCCTGACGTTCAACTTCACCCTGGCGGGCTTTCTCGATGTCGGCCCGAGTTCGATTTCCACCACGAGCTTCAGCTACGAGGCCGAGCTGCGCAACGACATCAACGCCGTGGCCCAGGAACGCCTGGGGTCCGTGACCCGCACCTACGCCCCGGGCCCGAGTGGCCTGGGCTACACCACCGTCGGCGACGGCACGCTCGTGGGCAGCTTTGTCCAGGGCTTTTCGCTGCAGCAGACCGTGGGTTCGCTCTACGGCACGCTGTTCATGATCAACACCACCACGGCGGCCAACAACAGCCAAACCCGGGGCGGGCTGAACCTGGACTCGATCACCCTGAGCACGGGCGTGGCACCGGCCGGCGGGCTGGGCATCCGGCTGGACCAGACCGGGCAGATCATCCCGGTGTCGGCCGTGCCCGAGCCCTCGGCCTGGGCGCTGTGGATGGCGGGCGTGGTCGCGATGGGTTTCATCCGGCGCCGTCGCCAGGCCTGATGACCGGCTGCGGCCCCTCGCGCCACAGCGCCAGCCGCAGCGGGTGGGCACGCCAGGCAGCGATCTCGCCGGGCGGTACATGGGCTTGTGCAGCCTGGACGAAGGCCTGCACCGCAGCGGCGCGGACCTGGCGGGCGTGCTGCGGGTCGCGGCCGGCGTCGGCGACCTCGCACACCAAAGCGCAAAGCTCGCCCTGGTCCAGGTGGAGGTGGCGCGCCGGTTCGCGCATGCCCCACAGCCGTGCACCCAGCGGCTGCGCGGCCGCCGCGTCGCCGGCGGCCAGGGCCCGCCGGGCCTGGGCCATCAGCGCGGCGGCCTGGGCGGCCGGAAACTCGGCCTGCTCGGCCGCCTGCAGCACATCGTCCAGCTCCAGCCGCGCGGCCTCGGCGTCCAGGCACTGGCTGGCCAGCGCCCGTGCCGTCAGGGTCACCACCGTCGTCGGCCCGCCGCTGCTGAGCAGCGGTGTCAGCGTCGACCAGTGCCGCAGTGCGGTGTCGCGCTGGCCCAGCATCAGCGCCGCATGGGCGCGCAGCAGCTGTTGCTGGATCTTCAGGCGCGGCGCAGCGGGCGCGGGGGCCTGGTCGAGTTCGCGCAGCGCACCCGCGGCATCGCCCAGGCGCTGGCACAGGCCCGCCCGCAGGTTGGCCACCACGGTGCGCAGATCGGCCGAGCTCGCGGCGCGATCGCAGTGCGCCAGGGCTTCGTCCAGCACCGCGCGGGCCGCCTGGTAGTGGTTCAGCGCGATCAGCGACATGGCCAGGTTCAGGTTGTTGGCGAAGGCGGTGCCGGCACTGTCCAGCCGCCGGTAGAGCACCGCCGCCTGCTGCGCATGCTGCACGGCGAGTTCGACCTGGCCCAGATGCAGATGCTGGCTGGCCATGCTGGACAAGGCGATGGCTTCTTGCTCCAGGTCGCCGGCCTGCCGGGCGTGGTGATGCTGCCCGTGCAGGGCTTCGACGCAGTCGCGGGTGCGTCCGCAGCAGGCGAAGACCATGGCCACGTGGCCTTGGAGCTCGGCAGCCAGCCGGGCGTCGGTGATGGCCGGCAGGCCCTGCTGCACCTGCTGCACCCGCGTCAGCGCCTGCGCCAGGTCGCCGCCGAAGACCAGTGCCGTGGCGTGCAGGGCCAGGGCCCGCAGGGCCTGGGTGCTGCCGGGCAGGGCGTCGGCCAGGGCCGCCGCGCTGGCCTGGTGCAGAGTGGCCAGGTCTTGCGCGGCCAGGGCCACGTTGGCCTGCTCCAGCCGCAGGGCCAGGCGCTGGGCCGCGCCTTCGCAGCGGGCCAGCAGGGCCTGGGCCAGGGCCGCCGCCGGCCCCACGCCCTGGTGAACCATGCACACGGGAATCGTCGCCACCTGCGCGGCGAAGGCTGCGGCGGCGTCGCCCGATTCTTCGAACCAAGCCGCGGCCTGTTGCAGCAGGGCCATCTGCTCGGCGGTCCGCCCCTGCTGCAGTGCCCGTTCGGCCGCAGCCAGCGCCATCGGGGCTGCAGCAGCCAGTTGCCCGGCGGCGGCGAAGTGCCGCGCCACCGCCTGGGGCGGCGCCGCGCTCTTCTGCAGGCTCAGGGCCACGGCGGCGTGCAGCGGCGCCAGCAGCGCAGCCGGCAGGCCGCTGCGCACGGCGTCCAGCACGGCCTCGTGGGCGAACACCGACGCACCAGGCTGGCTGCGGAACACCTGCGCCCGTTCCAGTTCGGCCCAGGGGGCGGCCACCGCCAGGGGCGATTCCGCCATCACGTCGGCGGCCACGGCGACGCTGAACTCTGGGCCGGCGACGCTGGCCACGCGCGCCAGGTTCTGCGCGCGCTCGCTCAACGCGGCCAGGCGCTGGGTGAGCACGGCATGGACGCTCGGCGGCAGCGGCAGCGTTTCGAACGCCGCTGCCGCGTTCCTTGCCGAACCAGCAGCTTCGTCGGACAGGGCACCTTGCAGATGCAGGTGCTTCAGCGTTTCCAGCACGAACAGCGGGTTGCCGCCGCAATGCCGGGCCAGCGCTTCGGGCAGCGAAGCCGGCCAGCGTTGGCTGGCCGCCTGCACGGTGTCGAGCAATGCGTGCAGGGCCTGGTCGTCCAGCGCGGCCAGCGTCACCGGCTGCAGCCGCGCCGACGAAGCCAGCCATGCAGGCAGCCAGGCCCCGGCGCCGGATTCGCCAAGCGCAGGCCGGCTGGCCAGCCCCCAGCGCAGGCCGGGCAGGCCGCAGGAACGCTGCAGCACGGCGCGTGAAGCCTGGTCGGCGTGCTGCAGGTCGTC
Organism: Burkholderiales bacterium Ga0077543; assembly: GCA_001464055.1. Classification (GTDB taxonomy): domain Bacteria; phylum Pseudomonadota; class Gammaproteobacteria; order Burkholderiales; family Burkholderiaceae_C; genus Rubrivivax. The sequence goes on along the minus strand of LNET01000119.1, from coordinate 16,319 downwards.
GAACAGCACCGCCTGCAGGCCGGCGGCGGGCGCGGCCTGGAAGACCTGCTCCAGCGCGCGATGCAGCGAGGCTTCGCGACCGGGCGAGCCGGGCATCGGCCCCAGTTCGGGCAGCAGGCGCGCCATTTCCTCGCGCACCCCGGCGTCGGGCCACAGGCGCTCGGGTGCCGGTGCAGTGCGCATCATGCTGCGCAGCAGGCGGACCAGTGAACCGTAGGCCACGATCTCGTCGCCCGGGCGCGCCGTGGCCAGCGCCCGCGCCGGCCCTTCGGCCGCGCAGGCCAGCAGCAGGCGCGACTTGCCCATGCCCGGCTCGCCCAGCAGCACGAAGGCGCTGCCGGCCTGCCAGGCAGCGGCCATGGCGCGCTGCTCGGCTTCGCGGCCCACCAGCCGGGGCGGGTTCAGCAGGCTGGCGGGCAGGGTCGTGGCCGGACTGGCCGGGCTCTGCGGCCCGGCGCTGCCGGATTCGACCCGGTGCAGCAGTGCCAGGGTTTCCGGCGCCGGCTTCACGCCGAGTTCGTCCCGAAGCACCTGTTCACAACGTTCGAACGCGGCCAGGGCGGCGGCGCGGTCGCCGCGCAGGCTGTGCAGCCGCATCAGGCGGCGCCAGGCGTGTTCGACCAGCGGGTCCAGGGCCAGCAGGGTCTCGGTGGCGGCCAGGGCCGCTGCCAGGGCGCCCTGGCTCTCGTGGCGGGCCGCCAGCCCGCCCAGCAGGTCGGCGCGGCGCGCAGCCCACTGGCGACGCAGTTCGATCAGCCATTCTTCGTGAGCGCCGGTGTCGCTGCCCGGCGGGCCGGCGGCGTCGACGCCGTCCAGCAGGGTGGCGGCCAGATCGGCGTCGTCGGCGCAGCCGTCGCGCCAGACGTCGCAGCGCACGCCCTCGGTCAGGCGCAGGCCGACATCGCTGTGCGTGACCAGTTCGCCTTGCTGGTGGCGCAGGCGGAACAAGCGCTGGCGCAGATTGGCGTGGGCGCGGGGCAGCGGCACCTCGGGCCACAGCCAGTGGGCCATGGGGCTGCGGGCCTGCGGCCCTTCAAGCGTCAGACGCGCCAGCAACAACGCGTCCTTGTCGGCCAGCGGGCGCCAGGGCTGGGCTTCGGCTCGCCAGGCAGGCACCCCCAGCAGGCGCAGTTGCAGCACGCCAGTGGGGGGTGGGCAGGCTGAAGGTGGCGCCACGACCGCGGATTGTGGAGAAGCGCTCACGTGCAGGGCAACCTGCGAACGCGGGACCCGGGCTGTCGTGACGTTCGGTGATCGCAGTCGGGTGCCTGGGCTAGCATGAGGATCAGACCCATTTGCAGGAGACCGCCATGAACCTTCCCGGCCTGAACTTCATGCTCGGCGACGACGTCGACGCACTGCGCGACGCGGTGCGCGAATTCGCGCAGGCCGAGATTGCCCCGCGTGCCGCAGAGATCGACGCCAGCGACCAGTTCCCCATGCACCTGTGGCGCCAGATGGGCGAACTCGGCGTGCTCGGCATCACCGTGCCCGAGGAAGACGGCGGCGCCGGCATGGGCTACCTGGCGCACATGGTGGCGATGGAGGAAATCAGCCGCGCCAGCGCCAGCGTGGGCCTGAGCTACGGCGCGCACAGCAACCTGTGCGTGAACCAGATCAAGCGCAACGGCACGCCCGCGCAGAAGAAGAAGTACCTGCCGAAGCTGATCAGCGGCGAACACGTGGGCGCGCTGGCGATGAGCGAGCCCGGTGCCGGCAGCGACGTCATCAGCATGAAGCTGAAGGCAGTGGAGCGCGGCGGCGTCTACGTGCTCAACGGCACGAAGATGTGGATCACCAACGGGCCCGATGCCGACACCATGGTGGTCTATGCCAAGACCGAACCCGAACTGGGTGCGCGGGGTGTCACGGCCTTCATCGTCGAAAAAGGGATGAAAGGCTTCAGCACCGCGCAGAAGCTCGACAAGCTGGGCATGCGCGGCAGCCACACCGGGGAGATGGTGTTCCAGGACGTCGAGGTGCCGGCCGAGAACATCCTGGGTCAGCTGAATGGCGGCGCGCGCGTGCTGATGAGCGGGCTGGACTACGAACGCGCGGTGCTGGCGGCCGGGCCCATCGGCATCATGCAGGCCGTGATGGACAACGTCATCCCTTACACCCACGACCGCAAGCAATTCGGGCAGTCGATCGGCGAATTCCAGCTCATCCAGGGCAAGGTGGCCGACATGTACACCGTGCTCCAGGCCGGCCGTGCCTTCTGCTACACGGTGGGCAAGAACCTGGACGCACTCGGCGCCGAGCACGTGCGGCAGGTTCGCAAGGACTGCGCCAGCGTCATCCTGTGGTGCGCCGAAAAGGCCACCTGGATGGCCGGCGAGGGCATCCAGATCTTCGGCGGCAACGGCTACATCAACGACTACCCGCTGGGCCGGCTGTGGCGCGACGCCAAGCTCTACGAGATCGGCGCGGGCACCAGCGAGATCCGCCGCATGCTCATCGGCCGCGAGCTGTTCGCGGAAACGATGTGAGCTTTCCCAGCGTGCCGCTGACCGGCGTGCCGGGCTTCAGCCTGCGTGCCTGGCAGCCAGCCGATGCGCCGGCCCTGGCCCAGGTGGCGGGCGACGACCGGGTGTGGCGCTGGATGAGCGACAGCTTTCCGAACCCCTACACCCTGGACGTGGCGCAGCACTGGTGCGAACGCGGCCATGTCGACTTCGGCGGCGAGAACGCGGCCATCAGCCTGGACGGTGTGGCCGTGGGCGGCGCCGGCTACCACCCCGGCACGGGCTTCATGCGCTGCAACGTCGAGATCGGCTACTTCCTGGCTCCGCACCTGTGGGGCCAGGGCGTGGGCACGGCCGTCGTGGCGGCGCTGGCGCAGCTGGCGCTGGCGCTGCCCGAGGCCACGCGTGTGTTTGCGCCGGTGCACGCCGGCAATGCGGCTTCGATGCGCATCCTGCAGAAGAACGGCTTCGTGTGCGAAGGCACGCAGCGCCTCTCGGCGTTCAAGGCCGGGCGCGTCATCGACCGCGTGATCTGGGCGCGTTACCGCGCGCCAGCGGTGCCGGCACTGGGTTAATCTGCGCCGGTTGTGATCTACAGGAGTTGCTGCCATGGGACACGTCACCGCACACGAAGCCCTGGCCTTGCGCTGGGCCGAGCTTTGCAACGACCCGCGTTGGCACGACCTGGGCGGCAAGCTCGAGCTGAATGGCATGGGGGTGATCGAGATGAGTCCTGCCAGCAACCGCCACGGCATTCGACAACTCGCTGTGGGCCGCGCCCTGGCCGACCAGTTGCCCGAAGGGACGGCACTGGTCGAGTGCTCCGTGCTCACCAGCGACGGCATCCGGGTGCCCGACGTCGCCTGGGCATCGGCGGCCTTCATGGCGCAGCACGGCGACGTGACGCCGTTTCCCCAGGCGCCCGACATCTGCGTCGAGGTGCGGTCCCCGTCGAACACCGACGCCGAGATGGCGCACAAGACGGCGCTCTACCTGGAAGCGGGTGCGCGAGAGGTCTGGCTCGTTGGCGAGGCCGGTGGCTGGGAGATCTTCGATTCGCAGGGGCCCAGAGCTGGCAGCCGCTATGGCATTCAGTTGGACCTGGCGCCGCCCGCTGCGCAGTGACCCCGCAAGTCAAGCCCGAGCCCTGGGGGAAGCTGGATCGCAGCGCCCCGGACGTCACCCAGGCCACGCGCTTGTCACTGGTGGGGCATTGCATCGATGTGGCGGCCGTTGCGCGGGCTTTGCTGGATTTGCCCACCTGGCGGGCGCGATTGCAGCGGCTGGCCGCGCGCGAGTTCAGCGCCACCGACCTCGACCGGCTGACCGTGCTGGCCTTCCTGCACGATGTGGGCAAGGCGGGCGCCGGGTTTTATTCCAAGGCCTTGACCAAGGCGCAGCAGTCAGCCTGGCTGCAGCAGGCGCGTCATGACCACAGTCAGCTCGGCCATACGCGGGTGGTGGCGCCCTTGCTGCGCTTCGACCCCGCCCACGAAGGCCTGCGCCAGGCGCTGGGCCTACCGCTGCTGCGGGCCTGGGCACCGGCTGACGCAATCGACCAGGAGGCTCTGACCGACCTGTGGCTGGCCGCTGTTTCGCACCATGGCGAACCGATCTCCACGGACTCGTTGACCACCCACGGTGACAGGCCTTTGGGCGACGCCACCTGGACGCTACCCATCGCCGGCTACGAGCCGATTTCGGGCCTGCAGCAATTGCGCACCACCGCACAGTCCTTGTGGCCCGGGGCCTTCGCGGACACCCTGCCCATGTCGGTGCCCACTTCCGGCCTGATTCACGCCTTCGCGGGCCTGGTGTCGCTGGCGGACTGGATCGGGTCGAACACCGACTTTTTCCCTTACGACTTGGGATCGCAGGATGGCGGCCGCTGGCCTGTGGCACAGGCCGCCGCGCGCCAGGCGCTGCGCGATATGCGTATCGACCTGGAGGCGAGCCGCGCCGACCTGCGTGCACGCTCGCCCAGCTTCTTCGACGCCTTCGGTTTCCCACCCAAGCCCACCCAGACCGCCACGGCTGCCGCACCCTTGCCCAGCCCTGTGGTGCTGGAGGCAGAAACCGGCAGCGGCAAGACTGAGGCAGCCCTGTGGCGCTTCAAGGCCCTGTTCGAACGCGGCGAGGTCGACGCCCTGTGTTTTCTCTTGCCCACGCGCGTGGCGGCCACGGGCATCGCGCAGCGCCTCGACGACTTCGTGGGCCGGCTCTTCCCCGAGCCCGCGCTCAGGCCGAACACCGTTCTGGCGGTGCCCGGCTACCTGCGCGCCAATGGCAAGGAAGGGCGATGGTTGGCGCCGTTCACCGTGCAATGGCCAGACGAGGAGCGCGGCGAGCCTCTGTTCTGGGCGGCGGAGCACAGCAAGCGCTACTTCGCCGCTGCGGCAGCCGCAGCCACCATCGACCAGTTCCTGCTGTCGGCCCTGCAAACCAGGCACGCTCACCTGCGCGGCAGCGTGCTGCTCCGATCCCTGGTCGTGGTGGATGAGGTGCATGCCTCCGATCCCTACATGCGCGCGCTGCTGCTGCAGGCGCTCAAGCGTCATCTGGCGGCGGGCGGCCACGCGCTCTTGCTCTCGGCCACGCTCACGAGCGACCTGCGCGCAGAACTGATGGATGCAGCCCCAACACCAGCCCGCCGGGGCTTTAAGGCGTCGCGCCCGCAAGTGGCGCCGCCGCTGCCGGACGACTATCCCCGCATCAGTGCGCCCGGCTACCACCAGACTTTCGGGCCCATCGCCCAGCACAAGCGCATCCAGCGCGAACTGCAGCCCTGGATGCGCGATGCCGAGCAAGTGGCCTCACGCGCAGCCCGGGCTGTGCAGGCTGGCGCCCGGGTGCTGGTCTTGCGCAACACCGTCCGCCAGGCCGTGGCCACCCAGCAGGCACTGGAGCAACTGCTGGGCCTCGATCATCCGGCGCTGTTCCGTTGCGCCGGGGTCGTCGCCTTGCACCATGGCCGCTATGCCTTCGCCGACCGGCAGGCGCTGGACTTGGAAGTGGGGCATCGCTTCGGCAAGCCCGCAGCTGAAAGCACCCAGCCGGTGGTGCTGTGCGCCACGCAGACCGTGGAAATCTCGGTGGATTGCGATGCCGACTACCTGATCACCGACCTGGCGCCCATGGACGTGCTCCTGCAACGGCTCGGTCGGCTACATCGCCATGCCCAGCGCGGCGGCTTCCGGCCCACTGCCCACGCCCAGCCGCAATGCCTGGTGCTGGTGCCGGGCGACGACGACCTGTCGTCGTTGTTGTCCCGAGGCGGGTCGCGCGGCCTGGGCCTGGGCCAGCTCAGCGCCTACCCGGACGTACTGTGCCTGCAAGCGACGCTGCGCGCCTTGCGTGACGAGGCGCGCTTCCCGGTGCTGGACATTCCCACCGACAATCGCGCGCTGGTGGAGAGCACTTGCGGCCGGGCGGCCCTGCAAGCGCTGGCCGCCGAACTAGGCCCCCAGTGGCAAGAGCATGCCAACACCCTGCATGGCCAGCACAGCGCCCAGCGCTCGACGGCGCTGTGGTCCTGCATCGACTGGTCGGCGCCCTGGCACCAGGCCGTGGCCAGTGAACTGAGCCCGCAAGCCAAGACACGCCTGGGGCTTGACGGTATTGAACTGACGCTGCCCGCCGACGCCACATCGCCCTTCGGCCACGCCATCAGCCACCTCAGCCTGCCAGCCTGGATGCTGCCCGCCGCGTTGGTGGAAGAAGCCTCGGCGCCACCCGCCGTGGAAGGCTGGCAAAGCTTGGCTGATGGCTTTCGCTTCACGGTTCGCGGTCGGCCTTTCCGCTACGACCGTCACGGCCTGGCACAAGACGAACCCCGGCTTCAGTAGTGATAGCGCAGTTGCGCGATCCACAGTACGTCGTCCTGCACCCGGTACACCATGCGGTGCTCGTCATCGATGCGGCGCGACCACCAGCCTGCCAGGGCGTGTTTCAGCGGCTCGGGTTTGCCGATGCCGGCATAGGGCTCACGCTGCACCTCGCGGATCAATTTGTTGATGCGTTCGAGCATGCGCCTGTCTGTCTGCAGCCAGTGCTGGTAGTCCGCCCAGGCGGCCTCGGCGAACAGCAGCTTCACTTGGTGGGTGATTCAGCCAGCGACCTCTCCTGTCCTCCGCCGGAACTCAGTTCATCCACCGCCTGCAGTAAGCGCCTGGCATTCGTGGGGTTGCGCAGCAGGTAGGCTGTTTCTTCAAGCGCTTGGTAGTCGTCCAGGGACAGCATGACCACGGACGACTCTCCCTTGCGCGTGATGATCAGCGCAGTGTGGTCTTCGCAGACCCGATCCATGGTCTTGGCGAGGTTGGCGCGAGCGGTGCTGTAGCTAATGGCGTCCATAGCGTTTACTGTACCTCCAGTTGTACGTCGAATGGAGCCAAGGGTTTGTGCTGTGTCGACGGCAGAATCATCTCGATACAACATGGTATTGAGGTGTCTTAAGAACAACAACATGGTTCACCGTTTTGCGGTGATGGACCTCATGTAGGCGTACTGGCCTGTGGATGCCCCGTGCAAGCGGGGGACGCAGGGAGGAGGAAAGTGATGCTCGAACATTCGTTGTTGACAGACGGCGTGTTCCGCGCCACCGGTGCCGATGGCGCGGTGGCGCGCCTTTCCTTGCCGCAAGTGCTGGCCCGTTTGTCGGCGGGCGAAGATCTGGCCTTTGCCGCATTGCGGCCGCATCAGCGGGCACCTTGGCACGCCTTTCTGGTGCAGCTGGCCTACTTGGCCCTGGAAGGCGAGGACGACCCGACGCCACCCACGGACGCCGCGGCGTGGGCCGACAAGTTGATTGCGCTGACGCCAGACCACGCCGACGGCGCCGCCTGGTGCCTGATCAATGCCAACTGGCAGCAGCCGGCGTTTCTGCAGCCGCCTTGCAGTGCCCAGCGTGTGGCTGATTTCAAGCGCACGGCTGATGCAGCCCAGGACATCGACGTGCTGGTGACGGCTCGCCATCACGATGAGAAGACCGGCAAGTTGCCATTGGGCGCCGAAACGCTGGACGCGCTCGTCTACGCGCTGGTGCTGCTACAGGGGTGGTCTGCCTTCCTGGGGGCGGGCAACTACCAAACCATGCGCATGAACGGTGGCTTCAGTTCCCGTTCGCAGTTCAGGTTGGCATTCGCGCGGGGCACAGGTCGGGAGTTCCTTCGCGACGTCGATGTGTTGATCCAGTCCGAGGGTCGGCTTTTGGAGGTGTTCGTCAAGCAGCACCCAGATGCCGATCTCGCCGCATTGCACCGCCTGCTTTGGCTTGCGCCTTGGGATGCAGGCTCATTGCCGCTGGCAGCGGTTCATCCGTTGTGCCTGGAGGTTTGCCGCCGTGTGCGCCTGGTCAGCGAAAACGGCCGATTGCTCTTGCGCCGCGCCGGCAGCGATGCCATGCGGGTGGCCGCGAAGGACAGGCGCGGCGACGTGATGGACCCTTGGGTGCCCATCGTGCGCGGTGATGAGCCCAAAGCCCTGACGGCACAGGCGCACAGCCTGGGCTATCGCAGCCTGCAGGCCTTGTTCTTCGACAGTGCCAGATTTCAACTTCCGCTGTTGGCCCAGCCAACGGAAGCTGAGCGCCGCAGCAATCAGCAAGGCACCTGGATCGCCCAGGTGCTGGTGAGCGGCGATGGTGGCACCGATGGGTTCCTGAAACGCGAGCTGCCCGTGCCGCAGCCCGTACTGATGCAGGTGGTCGATGCACCTGCTGCGCTCGCGGCACGGTCGCAGCAGTTCGTGAACCTGGCGGGCACGGCCAGCGGCAAGGTCCTGCGCAGTGCCCTGCTGCAGTTTGTCGACGGCGGGGATGAGGTGGACTGGAAGAACCGCGACTTCACTCGCGCCGTCGAGCCTTGGGTAGATCGCTACGAACAGGCCATCGACGAAGCCTTCTTCGTCCAGCTGTTCGACACCTTCGGCCACAGTCCCGTGGACGACACCGCCGCGTTCAAGCAATGGGTGACCTGGCTGGCCGACACAGCCCGTGCCCACCTCGCTTCAGCTGCCCAAGCGCTGCCCACGCGTGACGGCTCGCGCCTGTTCGCCCGCGCCCGCGCCGAGCGTTTGCTGCGCCTGAGCCTGCACAAACAGTTCGGCGCTCTCTTGCCAGCGTCGCCCCAGATGCCAGCCGCGGGTGCAGCACCGATCGCCACTGAATCCCAAGCCGAGGACACCGCCCATGGTTGATGCAGAAGCGACCCCACCCGCGCCCGCAGAGGCGCCAGCCAAGGACCCCATCGCCTCCCTGGCTGGCCAGGTGCGGCACGCCAGCACTGGCACGCTCGCCCGGTTGCGCCGCTTTCATCCTGAAGCCCACCCGCAGGCGGCCCTGTTCGACGCGGAGCGCTTGCTGCTTGCGGCCGGTGTCCACCCGCGGGATGCGCAGCAACGGCAGCGTTGGGCGCTGCTGCTGCACTGCCTGGCGCTGGCACAGGGCCGGCACGACACGCGTTTCGACGCCGACCCCGGCGCCGTACTGGCCCGGCTGCGCTTTGGCGAAGCACGCCTGCGCCAGCTGGTGGAAGCCGACGCCAGCGTACTGGCCAGCCTGATGCCGCGCCTGGCCCGCCGCCTGGCCGCTGCCGGCGCCACCGTCAACTGGTGGCCGTTGGCCGACCTGATGTTGCAGGGCGGGCCAGGCGACGTACCAGGCCAGGCCCGTGCCGACGCCGCACGCCAGCGCCTCATCCGCCGCTACCTCGACGCCCAGCCCCGCACAGACGAGACGGCGGATGCCGCAGCCTGAACGGCCCAACACCATCCACAGCTACAGGGAAACCACACGCCATGAGCCGCCCGCGTTTCGTCCAGATCCACAGCCTTGCCAGCTACCCCGGCACCTTGCTCAACCGCGACGACGCCGGCCTGGCCAAGCGCCTGCCGTTCGGGGGCACGGTGCGCTTGCGGGTGTCGTCGCAGGCCCTCAAGCGCAAATGGCGCTTTGCGGGCGAGGCCGATCATGAGCAGGCCAAGAAGGTGCCCCATGCCCTGCAAGGCCTGGGCGTGCCGATGGGCGACCGCAGCAAGGACGTGGTGAAGCATCTGATCCTTCCTGCGGCGCTGGCCGACCTGCCAGCCTTGCATGCCGCGACCCTGGCCAAACTGGCCGACTTGCTGAACGTGGCCTTGTATGGCAAGAACGGCGCGGACCCGAAGACCCGCCAGGCGCTGTTTTTCGGCCATCCCGAGACGGCCTATGTGCAGACGCTGGCACGCGAACTGGCCACCACGCTCACCCAGGACGCATCGCTGCTCGCCGAGGCCGCCAAGGAGCCCGACAAGAAGGCGCTGAAGGCTGTCGAAGACCTTGCGAAGGAGCGTCTAGACCCGCTGCAAAAGAACCTGCGCGCGCTTGCGGACGGCGGCAGCGGGGCAGCGGGGCTGGAATCGGCCCTGTTCGGACGCATGGTTACATCGGACACCTCGGCCAACGTCAACGCGCCCGTGCACGTGGCCCACGCCCTGAGCGTGCACGCTATCGAGAACGAACTTGACTACGTGACGGCGGTGGACGACCTGCGCCAGCGCAGTGAAGAAGGCGAAACCGGCTCGGCCGGCATCTTCGACATCGAGCTCACCAGCGGCCTGTTCTATGGCTACGTGACGGTAGACGTGGACTTGCTGGTGGCCAACCTCAACGGCAACGCCGCGCTGGCGGGGCAAGTGCTGGAGCGCCTGGTGAAGCTGATAGCGCGCACATCGCCCGGCGCCAAGAAGGGCAGCACTGCCCCTTACGCACACGCCGAATTCCTGCTGCTGGAAACCGGTGACGACCAGCCGCGTACGCTGGCCAATGCCTTTCGCAAGGCCGTGCCGCTGCAGGGCGACGTGTTCGAAAACGCCGTGCATGCGCTGCAGACGCATCTGCACAACCTGGACAGCGCTTACGGCAAGCACACCGAAAGGCAGCAGCTGAGCGTGACGCCGCCGGCGCTGCAGGCGGTGCCGGTGCTGGCGCTGGACGCGATGTGCGACGCGCTGCGCCAGCGCATCGAGGCCGCCTGAAATGAGGCCTCCATGCTCGCTACGCGCGCTGCCCCCCGAGGGGGCTCTCGGTACCTTCGAAACGGCCAGGCAGTAGTGAGATGAGTCAGTCTCACTTGTTGCTGCGCCTGGAGGCGCCGCTGATGTCCTTTGGCACCACCGCGGTGGACCACCGGCGCCCGGTGCAGCCCTGGCCGCCTGTGTCGATGCTGACCGGCCTGCTGGCCAATGCGCTGGGCTGGCAGCGCAGTGACGTGGCGGCGCTGGACGCGCTGCAGTCGCGCATCCGCTGGGCGGCGCGCATCGACCGCGCGGGGGTGGCTCTGAACGACTTCCAAACTGCCCAACTGTCCGCATACGACAAGGGCTGGACCACGCGCGGCGTGGTGGAAGAGCGTGGCGGCGGCCCGAACACTTACAACTCACCGCACCTGCGCAGCCGCGACTACCGTGCCGACGCCTCGGTGTTGGTGGCGCTGCGCCTGGAGCCCGCCGATCAGCCCCCCACGCTGAACGACCTGGCCGCGGCGCTGAACCAGCCGCGCCGCCCCTTGTTCCTGGGCCGCAAGGCCTGCCTGCCGGCAACCCGCATTAACCAGGGCCTGGTGCTGGCCGCAGATGCTGTGGCGGCAGTGCGCGCCGCCGTGGCGCCAGACGATGGTGCGGCCCCTGCGCTGGCCACTGTCTACTTCAACGAAGGCGCGGGGCCCGCCGTGGCGCTGGCCCCGGCCCTGGGCCAAATTCGCGAGCACGACACCAGCGACGAGCGACGCTTTGCCATGGACGTGCATGCGGGCAGGCAGCGCGTATACGAGATCGTGGCGCGGGGCGGCGCATGAGTACACCGGCCACTCCGTCCCCTGCCGCGCCATTGCAACTGCTGCGGCTGATGCCCGACATGGGTGCGCTGGCGCGCTGGGTGGCCGCCACCCGGCAGCGCGCATTGCAGGACGACACGGGTTACGCCCTGCACGCCGCGCTGCGGGCCACCCTTGGGGAACTGGCCCCCAAGCCCTTCGCCTTGCTGGAAAGACCAGGCAGCCTGCAGCTCATCGGCTACAGCCGGCGCAGCCCCGAGGCACTGGCGATGGCGCTGGCGCAGGCGCCCACCACCGACCCCGGCGCTGCTGCGGCGCTGGGCCTGGCCGAAGCTGGCAGTGCGCTCATCAAGACCATGCCTGCCGCATGGCGCGCGGGTGAACGCCTGAGCTTCGAGGTGCGCGTGGCCCCCGTGGTGCGCAGCCGGCAGCAGCCTGGGGGCGGCTACCCGGAGATCGACGCCGCCTTCCACCCAGACTTTGCTGCAGCGGCAGGCGGCGACCGTGAGGCCGCGCACCGCGCCTGGCTGGCCCGCGAGCTGGCGCGCGGCGGCGCGGCCGTGCTGCAGGTGTCGCGGGCCCTGAGCTTCCGTCTGGCGCCGATGGCCAGACGCTACGCCCAGCCTGCCAGCCAAGGCGGGCGGCGGCCCACCCAGCAAGGCCTGCTGCCCGACTTGGTGGTGCGGGGGCAACTGCAGGTGGGCGACCCTGCCGCGTTTGACGCCCTTCTGGCGCGCGGCCTGGGGCGACACCGCAGCTTTGGCTTCGGCTGCCTGTTGCTGGCGCCGCCGGGTGCCTGGACCTGAACCATGCTGAAAGGGCGGCTGGGGCTGGAACGTGTGCAGATAGCCCACGCCGACCGTCACGGCTTGCTGTATCTGGACCGCGGCGTCTTCACGGTGGTGGACGGATGCCTGCACTTTTCCAGCGCGGGCGGCGTGCTGGCGGCGGGGGAATACCAGCTGCCGCACCAGACACTGTCGGCCCTGCTCATCGGCCCGGGCACCAGCCTCAGCCACGACGTACTGCGCGTGCTGGCGCGGCATGGCACCACGCTGGTGGCGGTGGGCACCGATGCCACCCGTATCTACACCGCCCCCGCCCTGGGGCCCGACCGGTCAGACTTGGCGCGCGCGCAAGCGCGGGTGTGGGCCGACGACAAGCAGCGCATCGCCATCGCGCGGAAGATGTATGCGCGCCGGCTGGGCGAGGTGCTGCCGCACACCAGCATCGAAGTGCTGCGCGGTATTGAGGGCGCGCGGGTGAAGGAGAGCTACAAGCTGCTGGCGCAGCAGTTTGGCCTGGCCTGGAAGAAGCGTGACTACAACCGCAGCAACCCCGACGCCACCGACATTGCCAACCAGGCCATCAACCACGCGGCCACGGCGGTGCGTTCGGCGGCGGGTGTGGCCGTGGCGGCGGTTTCGGCCTTGCCGCAACTGGGCTTCATCCATGAGGATTCCGACCAGTCTTTCGTGCTGGACATTGCCGACCTGTACCGCGAAGCGGTGACCTTGCGGTTGGCATTTCATGCGGCGAAGAAGCTGGAGCAGGGCGCCGACGAAACCGTGGACAGGCTGGTGCGGCAGGCTGCAGCCAGGGAGTTCCGCCGCATCGGTCTGGTGCCGAAGATGATCGACGACATCAAGAGCCTTTTCGGCGTACGTGACGATGGCACTGACGATCCTGATCACTCGTGACGTTGAGGACCGCTACCGCGGGTTCCTGTCTTCGGCAATGCTCGAACTTTCACCAGGTGTTTATGCAAGCCCGAGCCTGAGCGCGCGCGCAAGGGACAAGATCTGGGATGTGGTGACCGGCTGGCACGCGCAACTGCGGAACGGATCTTTGATGTTGATCTTCCCGGATTCCCGCGCCGATGGTGGGTTGGCGGTGCGCAGCCTGGGATCAACGCCGCGCAAGCCAGTGCGATTGGATGGCGTGCTGCTGACTCTGCGCAGTAACCCCTAGTCCGCCAAGCTTGCTCCTTAACAATTCGTTGGCTGACAATGAGTTAGCCGTTAGAGGTTGCCCCGCGCGAGCGGGGATGGGCCCCTTGACCTGGTGGCCACCGGCCAGGCCGATGAGGTTGCCCCGCGCGAGCGGGGATGGGCCCACCGGCGGGCAGTTCCAGCCGCTGGGCCGCGAGGTTGCCCCGCGCGAGCGGGGATGGGCCCGCGCTGTTCAGCTCGCAGCACGCCAACAACGCGGTTGCCCCGCGCGAGCGGGGATGGGCCCGCGCTGGCCGGCACCGCGATTACCTTCAGTGGGGTTGCCCCGCGCGAGCGGGGATGGGCCCGCGGTTCACGTTTTCCAATCCGGCGTGACGATGGTTGCCCCGCGCGAGCGGGGATGGGCCCGCAGCGACAGCAGGTCGCGCTGCTCTGGCGTTGGTTGCCCCGCGCGAGCGGGGATGGGCCCCGCGCGCCAGGTGCGCGCCATGCTCGACGAACGGTTGCCCCGCGCGAGCGGGGATGGGCCCCCCACGTGGTCCTGGACTTCGTCAACACCTGCGGTTGCCCCGCGCGAGCGGGGATGGGCCCTGGCGGGCAAGCTGCTGGCCGATGTCACGCCCGGTTGCCCCGCGCGAGCGGGGATGGGCCCCGTGCGGCGCGTGCTGACTGAGCGCCTGGCATGGTTGCCCCGCGCGAGCGGGGATGGGCCCGTCGCCTGGGCCTTCCTGGTGGCTCTGCGAACGGTTGCCCCGCGCGAGCGGGGATGGGCCCATTGAAGACGATGCGGCCGGTGAATACGTCGTGGTTGCCCCGCGCGAGCGGGGATGGGCCCTTTCTGCAGGCAGGCGACGGCGGTTTCTCGGGGGTTGCCCCGCGCGAGCGGGGATGGGCCCTTTGAGGCCGGCCTGCGCAACGACCCGCGCAAGGTTGCCCCGCGCGAGCGGGGATGGGCCCCGCACGGACCCGTGCTGCTGGACGCCGATGCCGGTTGCCCCGCGCGAGCGGGGATGGGCCCCACCAGGAGTGAACCCGATGTTCTATCAGGACGGTTGCCCCGCGCGAGCGGGGATGGGCCCTGCGAGTGATGCCAAGCGCGTCGAAGCCGAGCGGTTGCCCCGCGCGAGCGGGGATGGGCCGCCTGCAGGTGGAATACAGCGTCAATGGCATCGGGTTGCCCCGCGCGAGCGGGGATGGGCCCTCGAGCTTCGCCATCTTGCTCGGCAGAGCCTAGGTTGCCCCGCGCGAGCGGGGATGGGCCCGCGAAGCCAAGACGGGCGACAGCTTCACCCCCGGTTGCCCCGCGCGAGCGGGGATGGGCCCTGCCCCATCAGCGCCTTCATCTGACCCATGACGGTTGCCCCGCGCGAGCGGGGATGGGCCCCTGCGACCCCTGCCGTGTGAACGCAGCTGTCTGGTTGCCCCGCGCGAGCGGGGATGGGCCGTAGTCCGACACATGGCTGGGGTACAGCCCGGCGGTTGCCCCGCGCGAGCGGGGATGGGCCCCCGGTGGGCTTGCGTTCGGCGGGTTTCGTGATGGTTGCCCCGCGCGAGCGGGGATGGGCCCGGGGCCGACGTGCGCCCGGGTGACGTGGCCCTGGTTGCCCCGCGCGAGCGGGGATGGGCCCGGCACCGAAGCCGAAGTGGCAGCTGCTGTTGCGGTTGCCCCGCGCGAGCGGGGATGGGCCCATCTGCGGCACGCCCTTGATGGCCACGGGGTGGGTTGCCCCGCGCGAGCGGGGATGGGCCCCGACCAATAGGCGCCGTCGGGCTTGCCAAACCGGTTGCCCCGCGCGAGCGGGGATGGGCCCTCGGACGTCTACATTGACGGAGCGCCCCTGGTGGTTGCCCCGCGCGAGCGGGGATGGGCCCCTGCCCGCAAGCCCGGCAGCCGCCGGCGACATGGTTGCCCCGCGCGAGCGGGGATGGGCCCGTAGGTTTTTTGCGGGAGTGATGAGGCCGGTTGGTTGCCCCGCGCGAGCGGGGATGGGCCCCGCATGCAGAAGCTGCTGATCTCGATCCAGACGGTTGCCCCGCGCGAGCGGGGATGGGCCCGGTCATGGGCTGCACGGTGTAGCCCGCCACAGGGTTGCCCCGCGCGAGCGGGGATGGGCCCTCGGCGAAGCTCTCGGCGATGACCTTGCACATGGTTGCCCCGCGCGAGCGGGGATGGGCCCCATGGGCGCCTGCACCGGCACCACCAGGGCGCGGTTGCCCCGCGCGAGCGGGGATGGGCCCAACAGGCGAAGAATGGCGCGCACCTCTGCCGCGGTTGCCCCGCGCGAGCGGGGATGGGCCCTTCGTCGTGGCGCGCACCGCACGGGCTGCGCTGGTTGCCCCGCGCGAGCGGGGATGGGCCCACCATCCGCGTTCTGGATGGCGACATCGTGCAGGTTGCCCCGCGCGAGCGGGGATGGGCCCACTTGGCAGTTCCCCGGCATGACCCTGCGCGAGGTTGCCCCGCGCGAGCGGGGATGGGCCCCCGGCCTCTGCAGTCGTGGGCATCGCTGCTGGGGTTGCCCCGCGCGAGCGGGGATGGGCCCCCGCTGCAGACAACCGTCAACCTGCCGACCAAGGTTGCCCCGCGCGAGCGGGGATGGGCCCTGACGATTCGCAACGGGGACAACTCCGACGACGGTTGCCCCGCGCGAGCGGGGATGGGCCCATGAGCAACCGATACGGGCTGATCGTCGACGAGGTTGCCCCGCGCGAGCGGGGATGGGCCCACTATCCGCGTGCTCGATGGCGACATTGTGCAGGTTGCCCCGCGCGAGCGGGGATGGGCCCCTGAGGCAGCTTGGGGGCGCGGTGCCTACGGTGGTTGCCCCGCGCGAGCGGGGATGGGCCCCGCTTGCAAAAGCTGCTGATCTCGATCCAGACGGTTGCCCCGCGCGAGCGGGGATGGGCCCTAGGAGAGTGGATAGTGAAGAAGCCAAAGACAGGTTGCCCCGCGCGAGCGGGGATGGGCCCTTGGCTTCGCAGTGGTGGCCTTGTCCCAACTCGGTTGCCCCGCGCGAGCGGGGATGGGCCCGTTACCGGCCGGTTTGTGCGCTGGGTGGAAAAGGTTGCCCCGCGCGAGCGGGGATGGGCCC
>LNET01000118.1 GCA_001464055.1 Burkholderiales bacterium Ga0077543 | reverse complement strand
GGTTGCCCCGCGCGAGCGGGGATGGGCCCGGCATCGAGCAGGCCATCGGCAGGCATGTCGAGGTTGCCCCGCGCGAGCGGGGATGGGCCCACGCGCACGCGGCCGATCAGGGGCGGGCTGAAGGTTGCCCCGCGCGAGCGGGGATGGGCCCGATTGCAAGACTTCGCCAGGTTTACCTAGGGCGGTTGCCCCGCGCGAGCGGGGATGGGCCCATGCCGGCACCTATGGGCCGCATAGACCCGAAGGTTGCCCCGCGCGAGCGGGGATGGGCCCACTGGCCGCTTCACGATCGGCCCGGCGCTTGGGGTTGCCCCGCGCGAGCGGGGATGGGCCCGCGGGCAGGCGGGCGGTGCAGGCCGATGCGCTGGTTGCCCCGCGCGAGCGGGGATGGGCCCGTACAAGACGCCGCTGGCAATCCAGAAACTGCGGTTGCCCCGCGCGAGCGGGGATGGGCCCCTGATGGGCCTCAAGAAGCACCCGCTTTTCATGGTTGCCCCGCGCGAGCGGGGATGGGCCCTGGAAAGGATCGCCCGTGAAGAACGCCAAGCCGGTTGCCCCGCGCGAGCGGGGATGGGCCCGACGCGCGCGACGCAGAGCGCGAGCAACAGCGGGTTGCCCCGCGCGAGCGGGGATGGGCCCAGCGCCAAGGATGCGTCAGCGTTCGTTCAAACGGTTGCCCCGCGCGAGCGGGGATGGGCCCTGCGTTAGACAGTGAGGCTTCCACGTTCACACGGTTGCCCCGCGCGAGCGGGGATGGGCCCTCAGGCGACACGATGATGGTGCTCGGCGAGTAGGTTGCCCCGCGCGAGCGGGGATGGGCCCCCAGTCGTCCGGGTCGTCCCAGGTAGGGAACTGGTTGCCCCGCGCGAGCGGGGATGGGCCCCCGAAAGGGCCTTGCACGGAGTAGTGATCGACGGTTGCCCCGCGCGAGCGGGGATGGGCCCTGAACCCGACGTGGGTCGAGTGGCTTATGGGGGGTTGCCCCGCGCAAGCGGGGATGGGCCAAAGAACACCTGCTCCATCTTCGACGCCGCCGAGGCGTTGGCCGGGCTGGCGGCCGCCTGCACGAAACCTTCGATGAGCAGGGCGCGTAGCGAAACGGCGCGAGGCTGGACCTGCCTCTTTTTTTGGATGGGGGTCGCCTGCGGACCACAGGGCACGCTGCGCCCTTGATGAACAGATCGAGAGATGCTGCCCCAATTAGATGCGCTTGGACGGTGCCGGCCGGTGCGCGTCGCGGGCCCGGCGCTTGCCTACACTCACGCCATGAGCACGCCTCTGCCTCAACCGGCCGCCCTGCTGCCCCCACCCGATGAGTTGCACGGCCTGCTGGCCAACAACCAGCGTTGGGCGGCGGCCACCGAGCAGCGCGAACCCGGCTTCTTCACCCGGCTGGCACGGCAGCAAAGCCCGCGCTACATGTGGATCGGCTGCGCCGACAGCCGCGTGCCGGCCAACGAGATCACTGGCCTGGACCCGGGCGAAGTCTTCGTCCACCGCAACGTGGCCAACTTGGTGGTTCACAGCGACCTGAATGCGCTGTCGACCATCCAGTTCGCCGTGGAACACCTGAGGGTCGAGCACATCATTGTCGTCGGGCACTACGGCTGTGCCGGCGTGCGAGCAGCCATGCGCGGCATCCGCGTGGGCCTGGCCGACAACTGGCTGCGCCATGTGCAGGACGTGCGGCTGCGCCACCGCAAGCGGTTGGACCACCTGCCCCCCGAGCAGCAGGAAGACGTACTGTGCGAAATGAACGTGATCGAGCAGGTGGGCAACGTCGCGCTGTCGACCGTGGTGCAGGACGCCTGGGGTCGGGGCCAGCACGTGGCCGTGCACGGCTGGGTCTACGGCCTGAAGGACGGGCTGCTGAAGGACCTGGGCGTCACGATGGACCGCCGTGAGACGGTGGTCGAGGTGTTTGCCACAGCGCTGAAGCGCTACCCGCGTACGCCGCACGACCCGGGCGAGGAGGCGGCGGCTGTCCAGGCCGCTGGCCTGGCCGACGCCCTCGACTCCCGATTCGGCCCCGGCGGCGTCTAGCCGCCGCCCTGCCACCCCCGAACCGCGCCGCCATGCCCATGTTCCCGAACCAGCTGACCGACCGCCGCGCCTTCGACATCGCCCTGGCCCTGTGCGACGGCTTCGACCGCCACTACCGCCTGTTCCGCGCCACCAGCGCCGCGGCCAAGCAGCGCTTCGAAGCCGCCGACTGGGCCGGCCAGCAGACCGCGCAGCGCGCCCGCATCGACTTCTACGACCTGCGCGTGAACGAAGCCGTGGAACGCCTGCGCAGCGAATTCAGGGTGGCCGAGCTGTCGCAGGACAGCTGGCAGCAGGCCAAGCTGCATTACATCGGGCTGCTCACCAACCACCACCAGCCCGAGTTGGCCGAGACCTTCTTCAATTCGGTCACGTCCAAGGTGCTGGACCGCAGCTACTACAACAACGACTTCATCTTCGTGCGCCCTGCGGTCAGCACCGAATACATCGAAAACGACGCCCCGGCCTCGATGCCCACCTATCGCGCCTATTACCCGAGCAAGGACAAGCTGCACGAGACCTGGCTGCGCGTGGTGAACAACTTCCAGCTCGCCGTGCCCTTCGAAAACCTGGACCGCGACGTGCGGCAGGTGGTCGAGGCCATGGGCGCCGAGCTGGGCGGTTTCAGGCCGCGTCCGAACTTCCAGATCCAGGTGCTGTCGAGCCTGTTCTACCGGAACAAGGGCGCCTACGTGGTGGGCAAGATCATCAACGGCTTCAGCGAGACGCCTTTTGCGCTGCCCATCGTGCACGTCGAAGCCGAGGGACGGGCCGGGCCGGGGCCGCTGGCCATCGACGCGGCGCTGTTCGGTGAAGACGAACTGCTGATGATCTTCAGCTACGCCCGGGCCTACTTCATGGTCGACATGGAGATCCCCTCGGCCACGGTGCAGTTCCTGCGCAGCCTGATGCCGCGCAAGCCGCGCGCCGAGCTCTACAACAGCCTGGGCCTGCAGAAGCACGGCAAGAATCTGTTCTACCGCGACTTCCTGGCCCACCTGCGGCATTCGTCGGACAAGTTCCGCATCGCCCCGGGCATCAAGGGCATGGTGATGCTGGTGTTCGACCTGCCCTCGTTTCCCTATGTGTTCAAGGTCATCAAGGACTTCTACCCGCCGCCCAAGGACACCACGCGCGAGCAGATCAAGGGCAAGTACCTGCTCGTCAAGCAGCACGACCGCGTGGGCCGCATGGCCGACACGCTGGAATACAGCACCGTGGCCTTCCCGCGCAGCCGCTTCGAGCCCGAACTGATCGCCGAACTGCAGCACTTCTGCCCCAGCCTGCTGGAGTTCGGCCTGCAGGACGGGGCCGAGATGATCCTGATCAAGCACCTGTACATCGAACGCCGGATGATCCCGCTGAACATGTACCTGCAGGAAGCCACGCCCGAGCAGATGGCGCATGCGGTGCAGGAATACGGCAACGCCATCAAGGACCTGGTGGCGGCGAACATCTTTCCCGGCGACATGCTCTGGAAGAACTTCGGCGTCACCCGCCATGGCAAGGTGGTGTTCTACGATTACGACGAAATCGAATACATCACCGACTGCAACTTCCGCCGCGTGCCCACGCCGCGCAACGAGGAGGACGAGATGAGCGGCGAGATCTGGTACTCCGTCGGCCCGAAGGACGTGTTTCCCGAGACCTTCGGCCCCTTCCTGCTGGGCAACCCGCAGGTGCGCGAGACCTTCATGGCCCACCATGCCGACCTGCTGGACGCCGGCTTCTGGCAAATCCACAAGGAGCGCATCGCCGCCGGCCACGTGCACGATGTGTTTCCGTACGAGCCCCACAAACGCTTCATCAACCGGCGTCAGCCGGCCTGACACCGACGCCGCGCCTGGCCCCAGAAAGGACCTTCACCATGGCTGATCCCATCGTCATCGTTTCCGCTGCCCGCACGCCCATCGGCGGCCTGCTCGGCGACTTCGCCGGCCTGCAGGCCTGGGAACTGGGGGCCGTGGCCGTGAAGGCCGCGGTCGAACGTTCGGGCGTGCCCGGCGATGCCTTCGACGAAGTCCTGCTCGGCAACTGCCTGATGGCCGGCCAGGGCCAGGCGCCCGCGCGCCAGGCCCTGCGCCGTGCCGGCCTGCCCGACAGCGTGGGTGCCGTCACACTGACCAAGATGTGCGGCAGCGGCATGCGCGCCATGATGTTCGCGCACGACATGCTGGCCGCGGGCAGCGCCAGCGCCATGGTCGCCGGTGGCATGGAAAGCATGACCAACGCCCCGCACCTGATGTTCGCGCGCAAGGGCGTGAAGTACGGCGCTGCGCAGATGTTCGACCACATGGCCCTGGACGGCCTGGAAGACGCCTACCAGCGTGGTCAGGCCATGGGCGTGTTCGCCGAGCAGTGCGTGGCCAAGTACCAGTTCACGCGCGAGGCCCAGGACGCCTTCGCGATCGCCAGCACCAGCCGCAGCAAGCAGGCCAACGAAGACGGCAGCTTCGCCTGGGAGATGGCGCCCGTCACCCTGGCCGGCCGCGCCGGTGAGACGGTGGTGAAGTTCGACGAGCAGCCGTTCAAGGCCAAGCTCGACAAGATCCCGGGCCTGAAGCCCGCTTTCAAGAAGGACGGCACGATCACCGCTGCCAATGCGTCGAGCATCAGCGACGGCGCGGCCGCGCTGGTGATGCTGCGCGAGAGCACGGCCGCGCAGATGGGGCTGAAGCCCGTGGCCCGCATCGTTGCCCATGCCGTGCATGCCCAGGCGCCCGACTGGTTCACCACCGCGCCGGTGGGTGCCATCCAGAAGGTGCTGAAGAAGGCCGGCTGGCAGCCCGGACAGGTGGACCTGTGGGAAGTCAACGAGGCCTTCGCTGCGGTGACGATGGCGGCCATGACCGAGTTCAGGCTGCCCCACGAGATCGTCAACGTGCATGGTGGCGCCTGCGCCCTGGGCCACCCCATCGGCGCCAGCGGCGCGCGCATCGTCGTCACTCTGCTGGGCGCCTTGAAGAAGCATGGCAGGCAGCGCGGTGTGGCCGCGCTGTGCATCGGCGGCGGCGAGGCCACCGCGTTGGCCGTCGAAATGCTCTGACCCGCTGAACATGCCGGAATGGCTGCCCGGCCCGGCCCAGGCCGGGGCGTTCGCCCTGGCTGTGCTGGTGCTGAACGCCACGCCAGGCGCAGACCTGCTGCTCACGCTGAGCCGCAGCCTGGCCGGCGGCGTGCGCGCGGGCCTGGCCACGGCCCTGGGCATCAACGCAGGCTGCGTGCTCCATGCGCTGGCCGCCGCCTTCGGCCTGGCCACGCTTCTGGCACTGGTGCCCGGAGCCTTCCTGGCGCTGCAGTGGGCCGGTGCCTGCTACCTGGCTTGGCTGGGCTTCGGTCTGTGGCGACAGGCTTGGCGGCAGCCGGTGCCCACCAAGTCAGGGGGGGTTGGCAGCGAAGTCCGACCCCTGCCTGCGCAGCTGCCCGGGTTCTGGGTCGACTTTCGTCGCGGCCTGCTGACCAATGCGCTCAACCCCAAGGTCGCCCTCTTCTTCCTCGCATTCCTGCCTCCTTTCGTGCCGGCTTCCAGCCCTGACCGCATGGCCAGCTTCCTGGCGCTGGGTGCCTTGTTCGTCGTGCAGAGCACCGTCTTCCTGTTCGGGCTCGTGCTGCTGGCCGGCAGGCTGCGGCGCTGGCAGACCCCACAATCGGTGTTGCGCATATTCAGTGCCCTGGGAGGAATGCTCTTCATGGTTCTGGCCTGGCGCCTGGCAGTCTCCAAGGCGGTGGCTGCCGGATGAAGGTTCCCACAGCTGTACCGATGGTCAACCTGATGTCTCAACAACCCCCCGACAATCACGACACCCCCCTCATCCGGCTGGGTGAAGCATTCCATGTCCAGGTGCGCTACACACGCGAACAGATCGTGCAGTTCGCGCGGCTCACTGGCGACGCCAACCCGCTGCACCACGACCGACAGGCCGCCGAGCGCGCCAGCTTCGGCGAGATCATTGCCAGTGGCCAGCAGACCTCGAGCCAGATGATGGGCGTGGTGGCCACGCACTTCAGCCGCCGCGACGACGGTGTGGCGCGCGAGATGCTCTGCCTGAACTTCAACTTTGCCTTCCGCGCGCCGATCTTTGCCGAGCAGGACATCGCCATCCATTGGCGGGTGAGCGAGATCGAACGCAATACCAAGCGCGGTGGCTACATCGGCCACCTGGACGGCACCGCCAGCGTGGCCGGGCGACCCTGCGTGGTGGGGCGCGGCACCGTGCTCGTCACCCGCGCTGTCACGCGCGCCAGCTGAGCGCACGGTTCAAGCCCCGCCCGAGGCCGTCGATGCGTTGGACCCCCTGGGCAGCAGCTGCCTGTGCGCTGTTCTGGCTGGTGGCATCGGCCGCGCCGGCGTTCGCCCGTGAAGGCTTCTACCGCACCCCGGCCCTGCGCGGCGACACCGTCGTGTTCACTGCCGAAGGCGACCTGTGGCGCGTGGGCACGGCGGGGGGTCGCGCAGAACGCATCACCACCCACCCCGACCTGGAAACCCGCCCGGCCATTTCGCCCGACGGCCGCTGGCTGGCCTTCACCGCTGCCTACGAACGCACGGTCGAGGCCTATCAGATGCCGCTGGCCGGCGGCCTGCCTCAGCGGCTGACCTGGGCCGGCCAGCGCCCGCGCGTGCTGGGCTATACGCCGGCTGCCGAAGTGCTGGTGGCAGCACCTTCGCTGCGCGGCGAGCCGGTGACCCAGCTGTTCGCGCTGAATCCGCAGACCGGCGCGCAGCGGCTCTTGCCGGTGGGCCAGGCCAGCGACGGCGCGGTCAGTGCCGACGGCACCACGCTCTACTTCACGCGCCACGGCCTGCAGGGCGACAACTCGCGCGGCTACCGCGGCGGCCAGATGCCTCGCATCTGGCGCATCGCCCTGGCTGGCGACGCCGAAGCCCAGCCGCTGCTGCCCGCCGACGCCGGCAGCAGCCAGCCCATGCCCTACACCACTGCGCAGGGGCCGCGCGTGGCCTTCGTGTTCGACCGCGATGGCCGCAACAACCTCTGGAGCGTCGACGCCAGCGGCGGCGACTTGCGCCAGCACACCCGCCACCGCGACTGGGACGTGCGCAGCGCGGCCATCGACGGCAGCCGTGTCGTCTACGCGCTCGGCGCCGACCTCTGGCTGCTGGACCTGGACGCCGATCCCGCCGGCAGCCCGGGCCGGCGCCTGGACATCAGCCTGGGTGGCGATGCCGACCACCAGCGCCAGCGCTGGGTGGGCCGGGCGCAGAGCTTTCCCACCTCGGTGGCGCTGGCGCCCGACGGCCAGCGCGTGCTGCTGAACCTGCGCGGGCGCCTGGCCACGCAGGGCAGCGGCCTGCTGCGCCGTGCCGAGCTTCCGGTGCCGCCCGACGCCCGCTGCCGCGACGCCGTGTTCAGCCATGACAACCGGCAGGTGTTCGCGCTGTGCGACATCGCCACGGCCGGCCTGCCCGCCGGTGAACTGCCCGAAACCGAGGTCTGGCGCTTCAATGCCGACGGCAGCGGCAGCCCGGTGCAGGTGACACGCGGCGCCACGCTGCGTCGGGTGGGCCTGTTCCCGTCGCCCGACGGCCGCTGGCTGGCGCACGGCGACCGCGCCGGGCGCATCTCGCTCACGCCGCTGGCACCGGCGCTGCCGGCCACGGGCGGACGCGACAGCCAGGTCGTCGACGCACCTCGAGACAGCGTCGTCCGGCCGAGCTTGGCCTGGGCGCCCGACAGCCAGTCCTTCGCCTTCATGCGACCCGAAGGCGACATCAACCGCGACCGGCTGTTCCTGCACCACCTGCCCAGCAAGCGCACGCTGGCGCTGACCACCGACCGCTATGACAGCGCGTCGCCGGCCTTCACGCCCGACGGGCGCTGGCTGTACTTCCTGTCGGACCGGCACTTCGCGTCGCTGAACGGCTCGCCCTGGGGCGACCGCAACCTGGGGCCGTACTTCGACCGCCGTACCCGTGTCTACGCGCTGGCGCTGCAGGACGGGCTGCGCTGGCCTTTTCTGCCGCCCGACGAACTGCAGCCGACGACGCCCGAGCCGCCCGGGGCAGGGGCCTCGCCGGCGGCTGCGGCGCCGGCAGGTTCTGCCTCTGCGCCAGCCGCACCGGGGCGCGCCGCTGCAGCAGCGTCTGCGCCAGCCGCTTCGACCCCGCCCGCCAGGCCGGCCGCGCCCCCGAAGATTCCCCCCATCCAACTGGACGGCCTGGCCAGCCGCCTGTTCGAAGTGCCGCAGCCCAGCGGCAACTTCACGTTCCTGCGCACCGACGGCAGGCGCCTGTACCTGCTGGAAGCCGACACCACGCCCGAGCGCCGCACCAGCTTGCGCACCGTGGCCATCGACAACCTGGGCGCCCCGCCCGAGTTGTTTGCCGCCGAGGTGAACGCCTTCGATCTCAGTCCCGATGGCAGGCGCCTGCTGCTGGAACGCCGTGCCGCCGCCGGCCCGCAGCCGGGCGACATCCAGCTGCTCGACGCCGCAGCGAAAGCCCCGGCCGACGCCGCCGTGCTGGCGCGCAGCCAGGTGCGCTGGGCCGACGCGCCATTTGCCACCGACCCCGTAGCCGAATGGCGGCAGATGTTCGACGACGCCTGGCGGCTGCACCGCGACCACTTCTACGACGCCGGCATGCACGGCATCGACTGGGCGGCCAAGCGCTGCCAGTACGGTGCGCTGCTGCCGCGCGTGGCCGAGCGCGGGGAACTCAATGAGCTGCTGGCGCAGATGGTCAGCGAACTCAGCCTGCTGCACAGCCAGGTCTTCACCACCGACCTGCGCCGCGGCCCCGACGACATTGCCGCGGCCGGCCTGGGTGCGCGGCTGCAGCGGGTGGCCGAGGGCTTCCGCGTCGAACACATCTACCGCAGCGACCCCGAGCTGCCTTCGGAGGCCTCGCCCCTGGTGGCCGCGCGCGTGCAGCCCGGCGACGTCATCACCCAGATCAACGGCCGTTCGCTGGCGGCCGCGGCCGGCGTGGCCGACCTGGGCGAACTGTTGCGCGGGCAGTCAGGCCGCCAGGTGCTGCTGGTGGTGGTGCCGGGCAGGCCGGCCGGCCCGCCCAGAGCGGCCGGTGCGGCCGGTGCGGCTGGCGTCGCCGAACGGCGCGTGGTGCTGCAGCCGCTGGCGTCGCAGCGCGAAGCCCAGCTGCGCATGGGCGACTGGGAAACCGGCAACCGCGAACGCGCCGCCGCGCGCAGCCAGGGCCGTGTGGGCTACCTGCGGCTGCGCTCCATGGTCGGCTCGGACATCGCCAGCTTCGCGCGCGACTTCTATGCCCAGATCGACCGCGAGGCGCTCATCATCGACGTGCGCAGCAACAACGGCGGCAGCATCGACAGCTGGATCATCGAGAAGCTGCTGCGCCGCACCTGGGCCTTCTGGCAGCGGCGTTTCCCGGAAGGCGCGGCGCCGGTGGGCAACATGCAGCAGAGCTTTCGTGGCCACCTGGCCGTGCTCATCGACGAGAACACCTATTCCGACGGCGAGACCTTCGCCGAAGGCGTCAAGCGCCTGGGCCTGGGCCCGCTGATCGGCCGGCGCACCGCGGGCGCTGGCGTCTGGCTCAGCGACAGCAACCGGCTGGCCGACGGCGGCCTGATGCGCGCCGCCGAGACCGGGCAGTTCGTGCCGGGCGATGGCTGGATCATCGAAGGCACCGGTGTCGCGCCCGATATCGAGGTCGACAATCTGCCGCGCGCGACGTACGGCGGCGGCGACGCACAGCTCGACACCGCCATCGACCACCTGCAGCGCCGCGTGGCCGAACAGCCCCGGCCCTTGCCCGCCACGCCGGCGGCGCCGCGGCCTTTCGTGGCACCCTTGCCCCACTGAACCCTTGCACCGGAGCCCCGCATGCTGCTGACCGAAGACCATCTCGCCGTGCAGGACGCCGTGCGTGCTTTCGTGCAGGCCGAAGTGGCCCCGCACGCCGCGGCCTGGGACAAGGCGCACGAATTCCCCAAGGCCGCGCTGCGTGGCCTGGCCGAACTGGGCTGCTACGGCGTGGCCGTGCCGGCCGAGGACGGCGGCGCGGGCATGGACTATCTGGCGCTGGCCGTCATCCTGGAAGAGATTGCCGCCGGCGACGGCGCCACCAGCACCATCGTCAGCGTCAACAACTGCCCCGTCTGCAGCATCCTGATGGCCTTCGGCAATGCCGGGCAGAAAGCGCGTTTCCTGGTGCCGCTGGCGCGCGGGCAGATGCTGGGCGCCTTCTGCCTGACCGAGCCGCACGTGGGCAGTGAAGCCGGCGGGCTCAAGACGACGGCCGTGCGGGATGGCGACGACTACGTGCTCAATGGCGTCAAGCAGTTCATCACCAGCGGCAAGAACGGCGATGTGGCCATCGTCATGGCCGTGACCGACAAGGCCGCCGGCAAGAAAGGCATCAGCGCCTTCGTCGTGCCCACCGCCACCCCGGGGTACACCGTGGCCCGTGTGGAAGACAAGCTCGGCCAGCACGCCAGCGACACCGCCCAGATCGTCTTCGAGAACTGCCGCGTGCCGGCCGCCAACCGGCTGGGCGACGAAGGGCAGGGGCTGAAGATCGCCTTGTCGGGCCTGGAAGGCGGGCGCATCGGCATCGCCAGCCAGGCCGTGGGCATGGCCCGCGCGGCGTTCGAAGCCGCGCTGGCCTACAGCAAGGACCGCACGAGTTTCGGCCAGCCCATCTTCCAGCACCAGGCGGTGCAGTTCAAGCTGGCCGACATGGCCACGCAGGTGGAAGTGGCGCGGCAGATGATCCACCACGCCGCAGCGCTGAAGGATGCCGGTCGCCCCTGCCTGAAGGAAGCGGCGATGGCCAAGCTCTACGCCAGCGAGATGGCCGAACGGGTGTGCAGCGACGCCATCCAGGTCTTCGGGGGTTATGGCTACGTCAGCGACTTCCCGGTCGAACGCATCTATCGCGACGTGCGCGTGTGCCAGATCTACGAAGGCACGTCGGAAGTGCAGAAGATCCTGATCGGCCGTGCGCTCGCCTGAACCCAGCATGACCGCCTCAGCTTGAGCGCAACCTTCCACGAAGACGCGGCGCGCCGTGTGCTGATGCTGCAGGCCTTCGAGACTGCCGGCAGCGACAGCCCGCTGTGGACACCCGAGGACCGCGCCTGGGCCACGCGGCTGGCGCGCGACAGCGGGGCCACGGCCGCCGCCCCCGCCCAGGCGCTGGACCAGCGTGCCCGCCACGCCCTGGAACGGCTGGGGCCGCGTGAAGCGGCGGTGCCCCGGCGGCTGGGTTTGCGCATGTGGCACACCGCCTGGGTGCCCTTCGTGCTGGGCCTGGCGTTCGTGGCCGGCATCGCCGTCGACGCCATCGGCGGCACCCAGCGCATCAACCTGCTGGCCCCGCCGGTGTGGGCGGTCATCGTCTGGAACCTGGTCGTCTACCTGGGCCTGCTGGTGCCCCGGCCCGAAGCGCCGCGAGGCCTGCGCGCGCTGCTGGCGCGGCGCCTGTCGGGCGGCAGCGGCGGCAGCGTGCCGCTGCGCGCCTACGGCGTGGCCTGGGCCCAGGTCAGCCTGCCGCTGGCGGCCTCGCGCGCGGCGGTGCTGTTGCATGTGGCGGCGGCGGCGCTGGCGCTGGGCCTGGTGGCGGGCCTGTACGCGCGCGGACTGGTGCTGGACTACCGCGCCGGCTGGGAAAGCACCTTCCTCGACCCCGCCGCCGTGCGTGCCGGTCTGGCCGCACTGCTGTGGCCGGCCACGGCCGCCACCGGCCTTGCCGTGCCCGACGTGGCCGGCATCGAGGCGCTGCGGCTGGGCCCGGGCGTGGCGGCCACCGCCGGCGCGGCCGACTGGATCCACCTTTACGCGGCGATGCTGGGGCTGTTCGTGATCGCGCCGCGCGTGGTGCTGGCGCTGGTGGCCAGCTCCCGTGCAGCTTGGCGCGCCCGCCACCTGAGCCTGCCGCTGCAGGACGCGTACTTCCAGCGGCTGCTGCGCGAACTGCAGGACGCCACGGCCCAGGTGCAGGTGCTGCCCCATGGCGCCGCGCCCAGCCCGCAGGCCACGCTGGCGCTGCGCGAATGGCTGGCCGCGGCCTGCGGCGACGGCCTGCAACTGCGCCTGGCGGCGCCCACGGCCTACGGCCAGGAAGACAGCGCCGCCCTGGCCGAGCCCGGCACGACGCTGCGCGTGTTGCTCGTCGACCTGGGCAGCACACCCGAGGACGACACCCAGGGCCGCCTGCTCGCCACGCTGAAGGCACAGCGCGAGGCGCCGGGTGCCGCGCTGCTGGTGCTGGCCGATGAGACCGCCTTTCGGCGCCGCTTCGCCCAGCTGCCCGAGCGCCTGGCCGAACGCCGCGCGGCCTGGCAGGCTTTCGCCGCGAAGCATGGCGCGGGCTTCCTGGGCCTGGACCTGGATCATCCCGACACGGCGCAGGCCGAGGCCCGGCTGCGCGCGGCACTGCAGCCATGAGGACGGTCACGCTCAGCCTGGTGAGCCACACCAATGTCGGCAAGACGACGCTGGCGCGCACGCTGCTGGGAGCCGACGTCGGCGAAGTGCGCGACGCGCCGCATGTCACCGAATTCGCCGACGGCCACGAACTCATCGCCACCGAAGAAGGCGACCGCCTGCGGCTGTGGGACACGCCGGGCTTCGGCGACAGCGCCCGCCTGGCGCGGCGGCTGCTGGCCAGCAGCAACCCCATCGGCTGGTTCCTCAGCCAGGTGTGGGACCGCTGGCGCGACCGCGGCTTCTGGGCCAGCCAGCAGGCCATGCGCCACGTGCAGGCCGAAAGCGATGTCGTGCTCTACCTCGTCAACGCCGCCGAAAGCCCGGATGCGGCGGGCTACGTGGCGCCCGAGATGGACCTGCTGGCCTGGGTCGGCAAGCCGGTGCTGGTGCTGCTGAACCAGCTGGGCGAACCGCGCGGCCCCGAGATCGAGGCCGAAGAGATCCAGGCCTGGCGCGACCATCTGGCGCGCTGGCCGCGGGTGCAGGCCGTGTTGTCGCTGGACGCCTTCGCCCGCTGCTGGGTGCACGAGCAGACGCTGCTGCGCGAGGTGCAGCGCCAGTTGCCCGCCGACAAGGCCGCAGCCATGCAGCGCCTGGCCCAGGCCTGGGAGCTGCGCAACCAGCAGCGCTTCGATGCCGCGATGCTGGCGCTGGCACAGACCCTGGCGCAGATGGCGCTGTCGCGCGAAGGCCAGTCGGCCGGGCAGGACGTCGATGCGGCCCGGCAGGCGCTGGCCGTGCAATTGCAGGACCGCATGCGCGAACTCACCGACCGCTTGCTCGCCCTGCATGGCATCGGCGGCCAGGCGCGCGAGGAATTCCTGCAGCGGGCGCCGGCCATGTTCGACCTTCGCGCCCGCGTGGACGAGAAAAAGGTCTCGGTCCTGGCCGGGGTCGTCGGCGGTCTGCTCACGGGCCTGAAGGCCGACATCGCCAGCGGCGGCCTGACGCTGGGCGGCGGCATGCTGGCCGGCGGTGTGATCGGCGCCCTGGGCGCCGGGGGTCTGGCGCGGCTGGTGAACGTGGTGCGTGGCACCGACCAGAGCTGGCTGCGCGTGTCCGAAGAAGCGCTGGCGGCACTCGTCGAACAGGCGGTGCTGCGCTACCTGGCGGTGGCCCACTTCGGCCGCGGCCGCGGCGAATGGGTGAAGGGCCAGGCGCCGGCCCATTGGCCAGGTACCGTGGCCGAGGCCCTGCTGCCGCAGCAGGCCGCACTGCAGGCGCTGTGGGCGGCGCGTGACCCGAAGGCGGTCGAGCCCGACGCCGCGCTGCTGGCGGCAAGGCTGCAACCCTTGCTCATCACTGCCGTGCGCGAGACACTCGGTCGCCTCTACCCGGCCGTCCAACCTAAACTCAGCGCATGAAAATCGTGATCCTCGGGGCCGGCCGCGTGGGCGAGAGCGTGGCCGAAAGCCTGGTCTCCGAGCGCAACGACATCACCCTCATCGACACCGACCCGGTGCGGCTGCAGGCGTTGCAGGAACGCCTGGACCTGCGCGGCGTGTGCGGCAACGGCATCCAGCCCAGCGTGCTGCGCGACGCCGGCATCGAGGACGCCGACATGCTGATCTCGTGCGCCCCCATGGACGAGACCAACCTCGTGGTCTGCAAGGTGGCCCACGACCTGTTCAACGTGCCCACCACCATCGCCCGCATCCGCAGCCCCGAATTTCAGAACGGCGCACCGCTGCTGGGCAAGGGCGGCTTTGCCGTCGACGAAGTGATCTGCCCCGAGCAGAGCGTCACCGCCTACATCCGCAAGCTCATCGAATACCCCGAAGCGCTGCAGGTGCTGGAATTCGCCCATGGCCTGGTCAGCCTGATCGCGGTGCGGGCTCTGGCGGGCGGGCCGCTGGTGCAGCACAGTCTGGCCGAGATCCCCGACCTGGTGCCTGGCGTGGACATGCGCATCGTCGCCATCTACCGGCTCGACAAGGCGCTGACGGCGCTGGATGGTGCCACGCGCATCGAACCCGGCGACGAGGTCTTCGTGCTGGCGGCCACCGAGCACATCCGCAAGGTGCTGGGCGCGCTGAGCCTGGTCGACGAACGGCCGGTGAAGCGGCTGATGCTCGCCGGCGGCGGCAAGGTCGGGCTGCGCCTGGCGCGCGAGCTGAACCAGCAGTACGAGATCAAGATCATCGAAAGCAGCGCCAAGCGCTGTGAATACCTGGCCACCGAACTGCCTTCGAACGTGCTGGTGCTCAGCGGCGACAGCACCGACGAGGACCTGCTGGGCGACGAGAACGTCAACGAGATGGACCTGTTCATCTCGCTGACCAGCGACGACGAGGACAACATCATGAGCTGCCTGCTCGCCAAGCGCCTGGGCGCCCGGCGGGTGCTGGCGCTGATCAACCGCCGGGCCTATGCCGACCTGGTGCAGGGCACGCAGATCGACATCGCCATCTCCCCGGCGCATGCGGTCATCGGCGAACTGCTGGCCTATGTGCGCCGGGGCGATATCGAGGCCGTGCACAGCCTGCGGCGCGGCGCGGCCGAGGCGCTGGAAGCCATCGTGCGCGGCGACCGCAAGACCTGCCGCATGGCCGGCCGCCGCATCGAGGAAGTGGGGCTGCCGGAGGGCGCGCAGGTGGGCGCCATCGTGCGTGGCCTGCACCGCCCCGACGGCAGCGAGGCGGCCGACGGCGACGCGCCGCCGCAGGTCATCATCGCCCACCACGACACCCTGGTGCAGCCCAACGACCACGTCATCATCTTCGTGCCGCGCAAGCGCATGGTGCGCGAAGTGGAAAAGCTGTTCCAGGTCAGCGCGACCTTTCTCTTCTGATGGGCCGGCCGACTGACGCCAGCCTGCGCGCCGGAGCGCCATGAACCTGGCCGTCGTTGCCCTGGTCGGCCGCATCGTGCTGATGTTCGCGCTGATGATGAGCGTGCCGCTGGCCTTTGCCGTGGCGGGCGACGACAGCGCCCAGGGGGCGTTCACCGCGGGCCTGGGCATCACCCTGCTGTGTGGCGCCGCGATGAGCGTGGCGATGCGCCGCTTCAGGCGCGAACTTCAGCCGCGTGACGGCTTCCTGCTCGTCACCTTCACCTGGTTGCTGCTGCCGTTCTTTGGCGCACTGCCGCTGCTGTTCGCGCTGCCCGAGCTGAGCTTCACCGACGCTTATTTCGAAGCCATGTCGGGCTTCACCGCTACCGGTGCCACGGTGCTGAGCGGGCTGGACGATCTGCCCCTGTCGGTGAATGTCTGGCGCTGCTTCATGCAGTACGTGGGCGGCCTGGGCATCATCGTCCTGGTGGTCGCCATCCTGCCGATGCTGGGCGTGGGCGGCAGCCAGCTGTTCCGGGCCGAGATCACCGGTCCGATGAAGGACCAGAAGCTCACCCCGCGCATCGCCGACACCGCGCGCGGTTTGTGGGTGGTGTATTTCGTGCTGTCGCTGGCCTGCTTTCTGGCCTATCGCCTGGCCGGCATGAGCTGGGCCGACGCCTTCATGCACATGTGCACGACCATGGGCCTGGGCGGCCTGTCCAGCCACGACGCGAGCTTCGGCTACTGGGACTCGCCCCTGATCGAGGCCGTGGCCATCGTCTTCATGCTGCTGGCCGGTCTGAACTTCGCGCTGTATTTCGTGGCCTGGCGCCAGCGCTCGCTGATGCGGCTCGTGACCGACATCGAAGTGCGCGCCTTCTACGGCGTGCTGCTGTTCAGCGTGACGATCATCGCGCTGTACCTGTGGGCCCAGGGCAGTTACGACAGTTTGCTTGAAGCCTTGCGCCATGCCGCGTTTCACGTCGTGTCGGTGGCCACGACCACCGGCTATGCCTCGACCGACTACGCGCAGTGGCCGCTGTTTGCACCGCTGTTGATGTTGCTGCTGGGCTGTTTTGCCACCTGCGCCGGCAGCACCGGCGGTGGCATCAAGATGATCCGCATGCTGCTGCTGGTGAAACAGGCCCGGCGCGAACTCGTGCGCATCGTCCATCCCAACGTCGTCAACCCTGTGGTGGTGGGCGGGCGCGCGGTCAGCGAGAAGGTCATCCAGAGCGTCATCGCCTTCATGATGATCTATGGTGCCACGCTGGTGACGCTGACGATGGTGCTGCTGTTCAGCGGCATGGACGTGGTCACCGCCTTCACAGCGGTCATCGCCTGCGTCAACAACATCGGCCCGGGGCTGGGCCAGGTGGGCCCGGCGATGAACTACGGCGGGCTCACCGACTTCCAGACCTGGGTTTGTTCTTTCGCGATGATGATGGGACGGCTGGAACTGCTGAGCGTGCTGGTGCTGTTCACGACCCAGTTCTGGCGGAGATAGCGGGCTGCTGGCGCGCGGGGTCCGCGGGTCAGCCTTCCAAGGTCGATTCACGCCGGGCTCAGGCTTTCGGCGGCAGCAGGTAAATGTGGTCGGCGTAGGTCGCCAGCCAATGCGGGCGGAAGGCGACGAACATGCTGACCAGCATGCCGGTGATGAAGGCGTCGCCCGAGGCGGTGAGCACCCGCGCCAGCAGCAGGTCGCCCTGGTGCAGGCTTTCAGGCCCGGCGTGCAGCAGCATCTGGCCCATGGCCGCCACCGCGCCGGCGGCCACGGTGGCGAAGAAACCGCGGCCCAGGATGTAGACAAACAGGTGGTTGGGCAGCCAGCGGCGCAGTGCCGCGCCGAAGGCCAGGGCCAGGGTCGCCGGCACGATGCCCAGCCAGACGCCGCGCTGCAACGTCAGTTCGGGCGACAGCCCGGCCAGCCAGCCGGTGGCCGCAGCGGCCGGCACCACCGCCAGCACGGCCAGCGGCCAGCCGGCCATCAGCGTCAGCAGGCTGGCGCCCGAGATGGGTTGCGCCAGGCTCTGGCCGGACTCGCCATCCACGCCCCACAGCGCTGGCAGTGCCGCCCACCAGGCCAGCCAGGGCCAGGGCGGCCCGCCTGCGGGCAGCGCACGCCAGGGCCGCAGGGCCAGCGCGGGCAGCAGCGCTGCAAGCGCCAGGGTGGCGTCGATCCAGAAAGTCCAGGGCATTCATGCATGCTAGGCCTGTCCGGGGGCGGCTATGCTGACCGGGAGCAAGTCCGACCGGCTTGCCTGCCCCAGCCACGTTGCCGCCCCGCCTGTCATGCCGCTTCCCGCCATCGACTTCTGGTTCGACTTTTCGTCGCCGTACTCGTACATCGCCAACGAATGGGTCGACGCCGTCGCGGCGCGGCACGGCCGGACGGTGCGCCGCCACGCCATCCTGCTGGGGGTCACGTTCCAGGC
The DNA here is from genome assembly GCA_001464055.1 of Burkholderiales bacterium Ga0077543. Classification (GTDB taxonomy): domain Bacteria; phylum Pseudomonadota; class Gammaproteobacteria; order Burkholderiales; family Burkholderiaceae_C; genus Rubrivivax. The sequence goes on along the minus strand of LNET01000118.1, from coordinate 18,708 downwards.
TGCCGAGCTGAGGCCGCCGGTGGCGTTTCCGCTGAAGGGCGTTTACAGCCTGCGCGATTTCGCGCGTTCGGCGCGATTCGAGGGACTGCCCTACCTGCCGCCTGCGGACTTCCCCATCCCCACGCAGAACGCGGCGCGGGTGTTCTGGTGGCTGCAGGCCACCCAGGGCGAAGCCGCTGCGGCACGCTGGGCCACGGCCGGGCTGCGTGGGGTGTTCGCCCAGCAGCTGCCCTTGCACCAGCCTGCCGGCCTGGCCAGCCTGGCCATCGCGCAAGGCCTGGAGCCCGACGCCGTGCAGGCCGTCTGCGCCGACCCGCAATGGAAGGCCAGGCTGAAGCAGGCCAACGACGATGCCATTGCCGGCGGTGTGTTTGGCGCACCCTTCTTCAAGCTCGACGGCGAACCCTTCTGGGGCAACGACCGCCGCGCCCAGATCGAGCGCTGGCTGGCCCAAGGGCCGTTTTAGCCCGCTCTGAGCGCGGCTTAGCATCCGCCTTGCCTTCGACCCGAGACCGTCGCCCATGCCCACGCTCAGCAGCAAGCTCAATCCCCGTTCCGACGACTTCAAGGCCCATGCCGCGCACATGCGCACCTTGGTCGACGACCTGCAGGCGCGGCTGGCGCAGGTGGCGCAGGGCGGCGGTGACGTCGCCCGGGCCCGCCACACCGCGCGCGGCAAGCTGCTGCCACGCGACCGCGTCGACCGGCTGCTGGACCCCGACACACCCTTCCTGGAACTGGCCCCGCTGGCGGGGCTGAACCTGTACGACAACGCTGCCCCGGGCGGCGGCGTCATCGCCGGCATCGGCCGCGTCAGCGGTGTCGAATGCGTCATCGTCTGCAACGACGCCACCGTCAAGGGCGGCACCTACTACCCCATCACGGTGAAGAAGCACCTGCGCGCGCAGGAGGTGGCGCAGCAGAATCGCCTGCCCTGCATCTACCTGGTCGACAGCGGTGGCGCCAACCTGCCGAACCAGGACGAGGTCTTCCCCGACCGCGACCACTTCGGCCGCATCTTCTACAACCAGGCGCAGATGTCGGCGCTGGGCATCCCGCAGGTGGCGGTGGTGATGGGCAGCTGCACCGCCGGCGGCGCCTACGTGCCGGCGATGAGCGACGAAACCATCATCGTGAAGAACCAGGGCACCATCTTCCTGGCCGGACCGCCGCTGGTCAAGGCCGCCACCGGCGAAGTCGTCAGTGCGGAAGACCTGGGCGGCGGCGACGTGCACACGCGGCTTTCCGGCGTGGCCGACCACCTGGCCGAAAACGACATGCACGCGCTGGCCATTGCGCGCGCCACGGTGGCCAACCTGAACTGGCGCAAGCCGCAGCCGTTGCTGCTTCAGCCCTCACGGCCGCCCCTGTTCGACGCCTCTGAACTGCACGGCGTGATTCCGACCGATGCGCGCAAGCCTTTCGACGTGCGCGAGATCATTGCCCGCATCGTCGACGCGTCGGACTTCGACGAGTTCAAGGCGCGCTTCGGCACCACCTTGGTCACCGGTTTTGCCCACATCGAAGGCATGCCGGTGGGCATCGTCGCGAACAACGGCGTGCTTTTCGGCGAAAGCGCGCAGAAGGGCGCGCACTTCATCGAACTGTGCTGCCAGCGCCGCGTGCCGCTGGTCTTCCTGCAGAACATCACCGGCTTCATGGTCGGCAAGAAGTACGAAGCCGAAGGCATTGCCAAGCACGGCGCGAAGATGGTCACGGCGGTGGCCACGGCCACGGTGCCGAAGTTCACGGTCATCATCGGCGGCAGCTTCGGTGCCGGCAACTACGGCATGTGCGGCCGCGCCTACAGCCCGCGGCTGCTGTGGATGTGGCCGAATGCGCGCATTGGCGTGATGGGCGGCGAACAGGCCGCCAGCGTGCTGGCCACCGTGAAACGCGACGGCATCGAGGCCAAGGGCGGGCAGTGGACGGCTGACGAGGAAGCCGCGTTCAGGCAGCCCATCCTCGACCAGTTCAACACCCAGGCCCACCCCTACTACGCCAGCGCCCGCCTCTGGGACGACGGCATCATCGACCCGGCCGACACCCGCCGCGTGCTGGCCCTGGGCCTGAGCGCGAGCCTGAACGCGCCCATTCCCGAGGCGCCGCGCTTCGGCATCTTCCGCATGTAGTGTACGATGTGTGTAAATTAAGATTTCGATACACATCATGCGCACGAACATCGACATCGATGACGCCTTGATGGCCCAGGCCATGGCTGCCGGCCCGTACAAGACGAAGAAGGATGCCGTCGAGGCGGGGCTCAAGCTGCTCGCTCGTCAGGCCGCCTACCGGGAAATCCTGAAGTGGGAAGGTCGCTTGCAGTGGGAAGGCGACGAGTCCATCGACTGGACCCAGCCCGCCGCCGGCAGTGCATCACCCGCGGCGGCGGCTGCAGCCATCGAACCAGCGGCACCGGCGGTTCTGCCGGTCGGCGCGGGCAAGTCAGCGAAGGGTGCGGGCCGTGGTCGTCGCTGACTCCAGCGTCTGGATCGACTTCTTCAACGCCCGGCCCAACCCGGCGCGGAACACTCTGCGCCGCTTGCTCCACGAAGGCGACACGCGCCTGGTCGTGCCGGATCTGGTGCTGTTCGAAGTGTTGCGCGGCTTTCGCGACGAACGCCAGCAGCGCCAGGCGCGCACGCTGATGCTTTCCCTGGACGTCGAGCCTGCCACGGGGGCCGACCTGTGCCTGCAGGCGGCCCAGCACTACCGCGACCTGCGGCGTGTGGGCATCACTGTTCGCAGTCCCATCGACGTGCTCGTGGCCAGTTTCTGCATCGAGCGCGACTACGCACTGCTGCACCGTGACCGCGACTTCCAGGCCTTCGAAGACCTGCGCGGCCTGCGCGGCTGGAAGCATTGAACCTGCCATGACCGCCACGCTCGACATCCGCCGCCCCAGCCCCTTCGTCGCCGAGGTCTGGCTGAACCGCCCGGAGGTACGCAACGCCTTCAACGACGGCGTCATCCAGGAGTTGACGGCCGCCTTCAACACGCTGGGTGCCGACCCTGGGCTGCGTGCCATCGTGCTGGCCGGCCATGGCAAGGCCTTCTGCGCCGGCGCCGATCTGTCGTGGATGCGCGCCATGGCCGGCTACAGCTGGGACGAGAACCACGCCGACGCCACGCGCCTGGCCGAGATGCTTTGGACCATCTACCGCTGCCCGCTGCCGGTGGTGGGGCGCATCCACGGCGACTGCTACGCCGGTGGCGTGGGCCTGGCGGCGGTGTGCGACGTGCTGGTGGCCAGCGACGCGGCGCACTTCTGCCTGAGCGAAGCCAGGCTGGGCCTGCTGCCCGCCACCATCGGCCCCTATGTCGTGCGTTCCTTGGGCGAACAGGCCTCGCGCCGCTACTTCGCCACCGCTGAACGTTTCAGCGCCGCGCAGGCGCAGGCGCTGGGTTTCGTGCACGAACTGGCCACGGCCGAAACCCTGGATGCGAAGCTGGCCGAGGTGGTGGCGCAGATCGTCGCCAACGGCCCGGCTGCGGTGCAGGCCTGCAAGCGGCTGGTGCAGGACATCGCCGGTGTGCCCATCGACGCCGCATTGCGCGCCGACACCGCCCGCCGCATCGCCGACATCCGCGCCAGCAGCGAAGGCCGCGAAGGCGTGCAGGCCTTCCTGGGCAAGCGCGACCCGTCCTGGCGATGAACCTCGACCTCACCCACCTGGCCGCGCTGGCTGCCGCCCTGGGCTGGGCCAGCGGCATGCGGCTGTATGCCGTGGTGTTCCTGGTGGGCGGCGTCGGTTTCCTGGGCTGGGTGCCGCTGCCCGACGGGCTGAAGCTGCTGCAGCATCCCCTGGTGCTGGGGGCCAGCTTCCTGATGTTCACGATGGAGTTCGTGGCCGACAAGATCCCGGGGGTCGACAGCCTGTGGGACGTGGTGCACACCTTCATCCGCATCCCGGCCGGTGCGGCGCTGGCCGCCGGCGTCTTCAGTGGCGTGGACGGCGTGGTCGGCATGGGCAGCGAGCAGGACGTGTCGCAGGCCTGGATGCTGATCGCCGCGCTGGCCGGCGGCACGCTGGCCGCCACCTCGCACGCGGCCAAGGCCACCACGCGCGCCGCCGCCAACACCAGTCCTGAGCCGTTTTCCAACATCGGCCTGTCGCTGCTGGGCGATGCCGCGGTGCCGGTGATGCTGTGGCTGGCCTGGGAACATCCGCTGTGGTTCTTTCCGGCGCTGGCCGTGGCGCTGCTGCTGGCGGTGGTGCTGATCGTCGTGCTGTTCAAGTTCCTGCGCGGCCTGTTCAGGCGTTTTGTCCCGGCCATGCGGCCGCAGGAGACATGAGATGTTCAAGAAGATCCTGATTGCCAACCGCGGCGAGATCGCCTGCCGGGTGGCCGCAACCGCACGCCGGCTGGGCGTGCGCAGCGTGGCGGTCTATTCCGACGCCGACGCGCATTCGCGCCATGTCCGCGCCTGCGACGAAGCCGTGCATGTGGGCGGCAACTCGCCACGCGAAAGCTATCTGCAATGGCAGCGCATCATTGCCGCGGCCCAGGCCACCGGTGCGCAGGCCATCCACCCCGGCTACGGCTTCCTCAGCGAAAACGAAGACTTCGCCCAGGCCTGCGCCGACGCCGGGTTGGTCTTCATCGGCCCGCCGGTGTCGGCGATTGCGGCCATGGGCAGCAAGAGCGCGGCCAAGGCGCTGATGGAAAAGGCCGGCGTGCCGCTGGTGCCCGGCTACCACGGCGACGACAACGATCCGGCTTTCCTGGCCGCGCGCGCCGCGGAGATTGGCTACCCGGTGCTCATCAAGGCCAGCGCCGGTGGTGGCGGCAAGGGCATGCGCCGGGTCGACCGCGCCGCAGACTTCGAGTCCGCCCTCGCCAGCTGCCAGCGCGAAGCCCAGGCCAGCTTCGGCAACGCCCACGTGCTGGTCGAGCGTTATGTGCTGCGGCCGCGGCACATCGAGATCCAGGTCTTCGGCGACAGCCACGGCAACGTCATCCATCTGGGCGAGCGCGACTGCTCGGTGCAGCGCCGCCACCAGAAGGTGCTGGAAGAGTCGCCGGCCCCGGGCCTGAGCGTGGCCCGCCGCGCCGAGCTGGGCGCGGCCGCCGTGGCCGCGGCACGTGCCGTGGGCTACGTGGGTGCGGGCACGGTCGAGTTCGTCGCCGAGGAACTGGACGACGGCGACATCCGCGCCTATTTCATGGAGATGAACACCCGGCTGCAGGTCGAGCACCCGGTCACCGAAGCCGTCACCGGGCTGGACCTGGTCGAATGGCAATTGCGCGTGGCCAGCGGCGAAGCCTTGCCGCTGGCGCAGGCCGAAGTGCAGATGCACGGCCACGCCATCGAAGCCCGCATCTGCGCCGAAAACCCCGACGCCAACTTCCTGCCCGCCACCGGCAGCCTGCAGGTGGCGCGCTGGCCCGAGCATGTGTCGTTCACGCGCAGCCCGTCGCTGGCGCGGGTGGACAGCGGTTTCGGCGAAGGCGATGTGGTCAGCCCGCATTACGACTCGATGATCGCCAAGCTCATCGTCTGGGGCGCCGACCGTGCCCAGGCGCTGGCACGGCTGGACGCTGCGCTGCGTGACACCCACCTGATGGGGCTGCACACCAATGTCGCCTTCCTGCGCCGCGTGGTCGGCAGCCGGGCCTTTGCCACGGCCGACCTCGACACGGCCTTGATCGAACGCGAGCATGAGGCGCTGTTCCAGGCGCCGCCACTGGCTGCCGAAGTCGCTGCCGCGGGCGTGGCCGCGCAGGTCCTGGCCGCCGAAGCCCTGATGGAGGACGCCGACCCCTGGTCGCGCCGCGACGGCTGGCGCCTGTTCGGCACCGCCGAACGGCCGCTGGACCTGGAACTGAACGGCCAGCCGCTGCCGGCCGCGCTGCAACGCCAGCATGCCGGCGGCCTGGCCTTGCGCGTGGGCAGCCAGGTCTGGCCGCTGGGGCTGCAGTCGCTGGGTGCCGACCGTTTCGACATCAGCCTGGGCGCCGACCGCCACAGCCTGGCCGTCTATGCCCGGGGCGAGAACATCGCGGTGTTTGCCGGATCGGGCAGCGCGCTCGTCAGCGTCGTCGACCCGCTGGCCCATGCCGGCGACGGCGCGGCCGAAGGCGGCCGGCTGGCCGCCCCGATGCCCGGCAAGGTGGTCTCGTTCCTGGTGGCCGCAGGTGCCAGCGTGCAACGGGGCCAGGCCGTGGCGGTGATGGAGGCCATGAAGATGGAACACACCCTGCACGCCCCGCGCGACGGCGTGGTGGCCGAATTGCGCTATGCCGTGGGCGACCTGGTCGCCGAGGGTGACGAACTGCTGCGGCTGGCGCCGCAGGCCTGAGCCCGGTTCAGCTGTCGCTGCCCAGCCAGCGGCCAGGCGCCATCCAGTTGGGAGACTGGCGCGCTGCACGCGCGGCCTTGCGGGCGGCTTCGAAGGCGGAGTTCGACGGCTGGGGACGGGTGGTCCCGAAACCCGTGCTGTCGGTGCCAAAGGACGTGGTGTCACCCGCTTGCGTGGCGCCGTCGGTGGCGCTGGCCGGTTCGGCCAAGGCGAGGCGGAAGTGCTGCGCCAATTCACCCAGGATGCTTTCGGGCCGTGCCTCGCACACGGTCAGGACGTCCAGCGCGTATTCGCCGTCACTGACCATGCGCTGCGGGTCGATGGCAATGCCCGTCTGCTGCTCGAAGGGCAGTTGCAGTCGTTCGGCAATGCGCAGGCAGCGACGCAGATTCATGGGCGGGCTCGTACAGGGGTCTTGCAGTTTGCCCGTGTGCCCTGTGCGCTGCCAGCCCCCGGACGACGGAGGGCCCCACGCATTCGCGGGGGGGTCGGCAGTTGCGGCACACTGGGCGTGAAACCTTCCCGGAAAGCCAGCCCGATGAACCCCCAGCATGTCACTTTGGTCGAGGTCGGACCGCGCGATGGTCTGCAGAACGAAGCCCAGCCCGTGGCCGCCGCCGACAAGATCGAACTCGTCCAGCGTCTGCAGGCTGCCGGCAGCCGGGAGATCGAGGTCACCAGCTTCGTCAGCCCGAAATGGGTGCCGCAGATGTCTGACAACGCCGAAGTGATGGCTCGCATCCACCGGCTTGCTGGCGTGCGCTATTCCGTTTTGGTGCCCAACCTGAAGGGCCTGGTGGCGGCGTTGTCTGTGCCGCTGGCGCAACGGCCGCAGGAGGTGGTCGTGTTCGGTGCCGCCAGCGAGGCCTTCAGCCAGAAGAACATCAACTGCAGCGTCGAGGAGAGCATCGAGCGCTTCCGCCCTGTTGTGGCGCTGGCACACGAAGCCGGCCTGAAGGTGCGTGGTGCCGTGTCCTGCGCCCTGGGTTGCCCCTACCAGGGCGAGGTGCCGCTGGACGACGTGGAATGGGTGGTGCGGTTGATGCGCGGCATCGGTGTCGACCATGTCGGCGTCGCCGACACCATCGGCGTGGGCACGCCGCGGCGCGTGCAGGCGGCGCTGGAACGGGCACTGAAGCACTATCCGCTGGACGAAGTCAGCGGGCACTTCCACGACACCTATGGCCAGGCCCTGGCGAACATCCATGCCAGCCTGGCGCTGGGTGTGCACGTCTTCGACACCAGCATCGCCGGGCTGGGCGGTTGTCCCTATGCCAAGGGCGCCACCGGCAACGTCGCCACCGAAGACGTGGTCTACATGCTGCAGGGCATGGGCATCGACACCGGCCACGACCTGGACGCCCTGGTCGACGCCGGCGCCTTCATCAGCCGCGTGCTGGGTCGGCCACCGGCGTCCCGCACCGCCCGGGCGCTGCTGGCCCGTCGTGCGCAGGTGGCGGCATGAGCGCCCCTGCCGCCAGCCCCTGCATCAACGTCTGCCAGATGGACGAGGCCAGCGGCTGGTGCCGCGGCTGCCTGCGCACGCTGGACGAGATCGCCTTCTGGTCGGTGCTCGACGAAGACGACAAGCAGGCCGTGCTGGCCCTGCTGCCGCAACGCCGCGTGCTCTGGCTGCAGCAGGCCGGTACGGCCAGCGGGCAGGCCGCGCCGTGAAGCGCATCGACTTCTGGTTCGACTGCATCTCGCCCTATGCGTGGCTGGCTTTCGACGCCATGCCGCAGGCGCTGCAGGGCCTGAGCTACGCCGTCGACTACCGGCCGCTGCTGCTGGGCGGGGTGTTGCAGCGTTGGGGCCAGAAGGGGCCCGCCGAGATCGCTCCCAAGCGGGTCTGGACCTACCGCCAGGTGCAGTGGCTGGCGCAGCGCCAGGGCCTGCGCCTGCAGCTGCCGGCGCAGCATCCCTTCAACCCCCTGGCCCTGCAGCGGCTGGCGCTGGCCTGTGTGCCCGAGGGCGCCGTCGGCCCGAGCCGGCGTGTCGTGCAGGCCTTGTTCGAGCATGTCTGGGCGGCTGACGGCGCCGATGCCAACGCCCCCGACCGGCTGGCGGCGCTGAGCCTTCAACTCGCGCCGCGGCTCGACCCGCAGGCGCCAGCCGTCAAGCAGGCTCTGCGCGCCGCCACCGACGAGGCCCTGGCGCTGGGGGTGTTCGGCGTGCCCACCTGGGTCTGCGAAGGCCGGCTCTTCTGGGGCCTGGACGCCTTGCCCATGCTGCGCGAGGCCCTGGCCGCCGACCCCTGGTTCGACGGTCCGGGGTGGTCGGACGACGCCGCCGAGCGACCGCGTGTCCGGCGGACCGGGAAACCCCCTCCGGCGCCCTGACCGGTCGTCTCCGCGCCGTCAGTTTCGGTTCAGCGCCGCGTCAGCGGCGGCTCAGTATCCGCGCGCAAAGTGGGGTCGTTCGCTGCCGGTCGGTGGCGTTCCCCACCGCAGGAGACAAGTCATGCAGAACGATCTGGCGCAGCGCATCGCCGCCCTCCCCAAGTACCAGGAACTCAAGCGCAAGCGCACGGCGTTCGGGCTGTGGCTGACGCTGGCGATGCTGCTCGTGTACTACGGCTTCATCCTGCTCGTGGCCTTCAACAAGCCCCTGCTCGCGACTCGGCTGGGCGAAGGCGTGATGACCCTGGGCATGCCCATCGGCCTGGGCGTCATCGTCTTCACCGTCGTCATCACCGGCATCTACGTGAACCGGGCGAACAACGAGTTCGACCGCCTGCAGACCGAGATCAACAAGGCGGTGCTGTGATGAAGCGCTCGACCTTCCTCCTCGTCGCCCTGACGACGCTGGCCGGCACCGGTGCGGCCCTGGCCGCCGGCGCCGACCTGGGCCAGGCCACCAAGCAGGCCACCAACTGGACGGCCATCGGCATGTTCGGCGTCTTCGTCGCCTTCACGCTCTTCATCACCAAGTGGGCGGCCGCCAAGACCAAGAGCGCTTCCGACTTCTACACGGGCGGCGGTGGCATCACCGGCTTCCAGAACGGCCTGGCCATCGCTGGCGACTACATGAGCGCGGCCTCGTTCCTGGGCATCAGCGCGGCGGTGATGGTCAGCGGCTTCGACGGCCTGATCTTCTCCATCGGCTTCCTGGTCGGCTGGCCCATCGTCACCTTCCTGCTGGCCGAACGCCTGCGCAACCTGGGCAAGTTCACATTCGCCGACGTCGCCGCGTTCCGCTTCGACCAGACCCCGGTGCGCGTGTTCGCGGCCAGCGGCACGCTGGTAGTGGTGGCCTTCTACCTGATCGCGCAGATGGTCGGCGCGGGCCAGCTCATCAAGCTGCTGTTCGGGCTGGAGTACTGGATCGCGGTGGTCATTGTCGGCGGGCTGATGATGGTCTACGTGCTCTTCGGCGGCATGACGGCCACCACCTGGGTGCAGATCATCAAGGCCATCATGCTGCTGTGCGGTGCCACCTTCATGGCCGGCGCGGTGCTCTGGCACTTCGGCTTCAGCCCCGAGGCCATGTTCGCCGGCGCGGTGAAGATCAAGACCGACCTGGCCCTGGAAGGCGGCAAGACGGCCGAAGAGGCCAGCAAGCTGGGCAACGCCATCATGGGCCCGGGCGGATTCGTGAAGGACCCGATCAGTGCCATCAGCTTCGGCATGGCACTGATGTTCGGCACCGCCGGCCTGCCGCACATCCTGATGCGCTTCTTCACCGTGCCCAACGCCAAGGAAGCACGCAAGAGCGTGCTCTGGGCCACCACCTGGATCGGCTACTTCTACATCCTCACCTTCATCATCGGCTTCGGTGCCATCACCTTCGTGCTCACCAACCCCAGCTTCCTCGACGCCAAGGGCGCACTGCTGGGCGGCAACAACATGGCCGCCATCCACCTGGCCAACGCGGTGGGCGGCAACGTCTTCCTCGGCTTCATCAGTGCCGTGGCCTTCGCCACCATCCTGGCCGTGGTGGCCGGGCTCACGCTGTCGGGCGCCAGCGCGGTCTCGCATGACATCTATGCGACGGTGGTGAAGAAAGGTCAGGCCGACAGCAAAGCCGAACTGCGGGTGTCGAAGATCACCACCGTGGGCCTGGGCATCGTGGCCGTGGTGCTGGGCATTGCCTTCGAAAAGCAGAACATCGCCTTCATGGTGAGCCTGGCCTTCGCCATCGCCGCCAGCGCCAACTTCCCGGTGCTGCTGATGAGCGTGCTGTGGAAGGGCTGCACCACGCGCGGTGCGGTGATCGGCGGCTTCCTGGGGCTGATCAGCTCGGTGGCGCTGACGGTGGTCTCGCCTGCGGTGTGGGAAGCCACTCTGGGCAACCCCAAGGGCAGCGCGCTGTTTCCGTATGCCAGCCCGGCGCTGTTCTCCATGACCATCGGCTTCGTCGGCATCTGGCTGTTCAGCGTGCTCGACCGCAGTGCGCGTGGCGCGAAGGACCGCGCCGGCTTCATGGCGCAGCAGGTGCGTTCAGAGACCGGCATCGGTGCCGCAGGGGCCAGCGGCCATTGAGGCAAGGGGGCGGGCCCCGGCACATACCCTTGGTTGAGGCCCGAAACCCCTACTGCGTCAGCGGACGGTCAGTGAGCCTGCAGATAGTCCAGCCTTGCAGCGGGCGGGTGGTCGTCCGCCCGCTCATTCTTACTGGAGACTTTCATGTCAAGTGACGCTAACGCAAAGGCCTACTGGTCAGCCACCCTGGGTCTGCTGACCAAGGTGCTGATCGTCTGGGCACTCTGTTCCTACGGTGCGGGCATCCTTTTCGCCCCCATGCTCAACGAGATCCACCTCGGCGGCTATCCGCTGGGCTTCTGGTTCGCTCAGCAAGGTTCGATCTATATCTTCATTGCGCTGATCTTCTACTACGCCGTGAAGATGGGCCAGATCGACCGCAAGTTCGGCATGGACGAATAAGAACCGACTTCAGGACGACACATCATGGATCTTCAAACCCTCACTTACCTGGTCGTAGGTGCCAGCTTCGCGCTGTACCTCGGCATCGCCTTCTGGGCGCGTGCAGGCAGCACGTCCGAGTTCTACGTGGCTGGCGGCGGCGTCGGCCCCGTGACCAACGGCATGGCCACGGCCGCTGACTGGATGTCGGCCGCGTCCTTCATCTCGATGGCCGGTCTCATCTCCAACATGGGCTACGGCGGCGCCGTGTTCCTGATGGGCTGGACAGGCGGCTACGTGCTGCTGGCGATGCTGCTGGCCCCGTACCTGCGCAAGTTCGGCAAGTTCACGGTGCCCGAGTTCATCGGCGACCGCTACTACTCGTCGACCGCTCGCACGGTGGCGGTGATCTGCCTGCTGATCATCTGCGTGGTCTACATCGTGGGCCAGATGACGGGCGTGGGCATCACCTTCGCGCGATTCCTGGGCGTGTCCGCGGAAACCGGCATCTACATCGGCATGGGCATCGTGTTCGCCTACGCGGTGTTCGGTGGCATGAAGGGCATCACCTACACCCAGGTGGCGCAGTACATCGTGCTGATCGTGGCCTACACGATCCCCGCGCTGTTCATCTCGCTGAACCTGACCGGCAACATCATCCCGCAGCTGGGCATGGGTTCCGACCTGGCCGGCACGGACGTGTCGCTGCTGGCCAAGCTGGACCAGGTGGTGACGGACCTGGGCTTCGCCCAGTACACCACCCAGGCTGCCGGTTCGACGCTGAACATGGTGTTCTTCACCATCTCGCTGATGATCGGCACCGCGGGCCTGCCGCACGTGATCATCCGCTTCTTCACCGTGCCGAAGGTCGCCGACGCCCGCTACTCGGCCGGCTGGACGCTGATCTTCATCGCGCTGCTGTACACGGTAGCGCCCTCTGTGGGCAGCATGGCCCGCCTGAACCTGCACGGCACCTTCAACAGCAACGTCGGCATCGTCCAGAAGGCCGAAGGCGGCATGGGCATCGACGCCGCGGTGGTGAACGCCAACAAGGACCTGTTCGCCCCCGAAGCCAGCATCAAGTACGACGAGCGTCCTGAATGGGTGGCGCGCTGGGAGAAGACCGGCCTGCTGAAGTTCGAGGACAAGAACGGCGACGGTCGCATCCAGTACTACAACGACAAGACCAAGAACGCCGCCGTGCTGGCCAAGGCAGAAGCCGCTGGCTGGAAGGGCAGCGAGCTGACCGTCAACCCCGACATCATCGTGCTGGCCAACCCGGAAATCGCGCAGTTGCCCAACTGGGTGATCGCACTGGTCGCTGCAGGCGCCATGGCGGCTGCGCTGTCCACCGCGGCGGGTCTGCTGCTGGCCATCTCTTCGGCCATCTCGCACGACCTGATCAAGCGCACCTTCGTGCCTGACATGAGCGAGAAGAACGAACTGATGGCAGGCAAGATCGCTATGGTGTTCGCCATCATCCTGGCCGGCTACCTGGGTCTGAACCCGCCGGGCTTTGCAGCGGCGACGGTGGCACTGGCCTTCGGTCTGGCGGCTTCCTCGCTGTTCCCCGCGATCATGATGGGCATCTTCACCAAGACCATCACCGACAAGGGCGCCATCGCCGGCATGCTCTCCGGCATGTTCGTGACTTGCTTCTATGTGTTCGCACACTCCGGTATCTTCTTCATCAAGGGTACCGAGTACGTGGACCTGATCGGTGGCCCGAACAGCTTCTTCGGTCTGACCCCGGCCGCCTTCGGCACCGTGGGCGCGATCGTGAACTTCGTCGTGGCCTTCCTGGTGAGCAAGGTCTCGGGCACCGTGCCGCTGCACGTGCAGGAGATGGTCGAGTCGGTGCGCATCCCCAAGGGTGCGGGCGCGGCCGGCGCTGCCCACTGATGGCTTAGGATGCGCACCGGAGCGAGGCTTCCGGTGCCCATCCGAACCAACCCCGCCGCTCACGTGGCGGGGTTTTTTTTCGACCTGCCGGCCCCCTTCCAGGCCGTTGAAGACCACCGCATGCTCAGCGTCAACCTGTTCCCGATCTTCTTCCTGCTGGCCCTGTTCCCGGTCGCCTTCTTCTGGCTGCGGCGGGCCTACCGGATCGGTGTGAAGCGCGACTTCTCCGAGGTGGCGCTGAAGAAGGGCATGCCGCCGCCGGACGCCGAGAAGTACGCGCCCTACGAGATGGTGATCAACCTGGTGGGCGGCGTCGTCATCGTGATGGTGATCGTCATCGTGCTGCTGGGCCTGATGGACTACCAGTCCTGGGTGGCCCTGGCCGGGTCCACGCTGTGGATCAAGCTCTTCGCCTCGTTCGCGCTGGGTCGCCAGGCACATGGCCTGGGCCCGAAGAAGAAGTCCGGCGGTTGATCCCGTCCGCAGCGGCAGTTACCGGCCCGCGCTGCCCTCTTCGGCGTCGGGCGCGAACATCGTGATGCCGCGCCGGCCGCGCCAGTCGCCCAGGAACAGCAGGATGGGCGCTGCGATGAACACCGACGAAGCCGCCGCGATGGCGATGCCGAAGGCCATGGGCACGGCGAAGCTGGCCACTGCCGAGCCCCCCCACACCGCCAGTGGCAGCACCGCCAGGAACGTGGTGACCGAGGTGTAGACGCTTCGCGTCAGCGTCTGGTTGATCGACAGGTCGATCACCTCGCGCAAGGGGCGCTTGCGCAGGCTCCGCAGGTTCTCGCGCATGCGGTCGTAGACCACCACCTTGTCGTTGACCGAATAGCCCACCAGCGTCAGCAGCGCGGCGATGGCGGTCAGGCTGAAGTCCAGCCCCGACAGCGCGAACACCCCCAGCGTGAGCACCACATCCAGCGCCAGCGTCAGGATCGCCCCCACCGCGAACGGCCACTCGAAGCGCACCCAGATGTAGACCAGCATCGCCAGCGTCGCCAGGATGACGGCGATGACGCCGGCCTGGGCGAGCTCGCCGCTCACCTTCGGGCCCACCACCTCGGTGCGGTCGAAGCCGGCGCCCGGGTCGACCTGGAGCAGTGCCGCCTTGAGCTTCTCCACCGCCGCGGTCTGCGCCTCTTCGCCCCCGGGCTGGCGTTCCACCCGCACCAGCAGCCGGCCTTCGTCGCCCATGGTCTGCAGCGAGACTTCGCCCAGGCCCAGCCCGTCCAGCGCGGCGCGGTAGCGCGAAAGGTCATCCGGCGCGGTGGCCGCCACTTCCATCTGGATGCCGCCGCGGAAGTCGATGCCGAAGTTCAGCCCCGGCTTGAACAGCAGCGCCACGCTGCCCGCGACCAGCAGCGCCGACACGCCCAGCCCGATGAAGCGGGCCCGCATGAAGCGGAACTGCGTGCCGTCGGGCACCGGGCGGAAGCCGAGCAGCGGCTTGATCTCGATCGTCTTCAGGCGGCGGCGCCGGGCGATGGCCAGCATCATCACCTTGACCACCGAGACCGCGGTGAACATCGAGATCACGATGCCGAGTGCCATGGTGATGGCGAAGCCGCGCACCGGCCCCGAGCCGAACCAGAACAGCAAGAGCGTGGCGATCAGCGCCGTGAGGTTGCTGTCCATCACCGTGGCATAGGCGCGCTTGAAGCCGGCGTCGATGGCCAGCAGCGCCGACTTGCCCTTGAGCGATTCTTCCCGGATGCGTTCGTTGATCAGTACGTTCGCATCCACCGCCAGGCCGATGCCCAGCACGATGCCGGCAATGCCCGGCAGCGTGAGCGTGGCACCCAGCAGGCTCATGCCCCCGAGGGTGAGCGCCACGTTCAGCGCCAGCGCGATGTTGGCCACCAGCCCCCAGCCGCCGTACAGCACGAACATGAACAGGAACACCAGCGCGAAGGCCGCGATGCCCGCGACCACGCCCTTGTGGATCACGTCGCTGCCCAGGTCGGCGCCGACGCTGCGCTCCTCGATCACGGTCAGCTTCGCCGGCAGCGCGCCGGCGCGCAGCAGGGCCGACAGCGTGCCGGCCTCCTGCACCGTGAAGCTGCCCGAGATCTGGCCCGAGCCGCCGGTGATGGGTTCGCGGATCACCGGGGCGCTGAGCACCTTGCCGTCCAGCACGATGGCGAACGGCCGGCCGACGTTGGCCTCGGTGATGGCGGCGAATTCGCGGGCCCCGGCGCGGTCGAAGCGGAAGTTGACGACCGGCTCGCGGGTCTCCGGGTCGAAGCCGGCGCTGGCGTCGGACAGGCGGTCACCGCTCAGGGCCACGCTGTTGCGCACGGGGTAGCTGTTGCCTTCGCTGTCCTGCAGCGAGCGCACGCCGTTGCGCCGGGTCCTGCAGGCCGGGCAGCTGCACCAGGATGCGGTCGGCGCCGACGCGCTGGATCGTGGGCTCGGCCACGCCCACCTGGTCCACGCGCTGGCGGATCACCTCCAGGCTCTGCTCCACCGCCCGGCCCACCGACTGCTGCAGGCCTTCGTCGGTGAGCCTGAGCTCGATGGCGTCGGTCCCCTGGCGGGTGAGTGCCAGGTCCTGCCGGGCCGCGCCGACCGGGTTGGACAGGGTGCTGAGCCGGTCGATCGCGGTGTCCCGCTGCTCGGGCGAACGCAGGGTCACGGTCAGGCTGCGCTCGCCGGTTTCGACCTGGCGCCAGACGATGTCCTCTTCGCGCAGCAGCCGCCGGGCGTCCTCGGCCAGGGTGCGCACGCGTTCGCGGCGCAGTTCGCTGCCGTCGACCTCCAGCACGAGGTGCGAGCCCCCGCGCAGGTCCAGGCCCAGGGCCACGGGTTGCTTGGGCAGGGCGCCGGGCCAGCGCTCGAGCACGGAGGCGGGCAGCACGTTCGGCAATGCGAACAGCAGGCCCGCGACGATGATGGCCAGGTACATGGCCACCAGGTACGGTGAATTCTTCATGGAAAGACCTTGACGGGCGTGCGCAGGCGCTGGGCCTGCACACGCGGGCTTCGGAAAAAGCGGATGGCGCGCAACCCGTGCGCGCGAAGCCTCAGGCCAGGGCGGGCGGCGCGCGGCCGGGCGGCGCCAGGTGGCGCGTGCGCAGGTGCGGCGGGGTGGCCGCCGGTGCGCCGGGCGCGAGCTGCGGCCGGGCCAATGGCCGCGCCGCGATGCGGGCGGGCCCGGCGGCGTCGCCGTGGCCTTCCAGCACCGCAGCAGCGGCTTCGGCCAGCTTCAGTCCTGCGGTGGCCGCCGGCAGCTCGCGCCGCAGCGCGCGCGAGGACATCGAGGTTCCGCCGTGACGCTGCAGGTGCTGGGCGCTGGCCGCCAGCTTGCCGGCCAGGGTCTGCGAGACCCCGCCCACCGTGCCGCCCAGCCCCGCGCACAGCAGCGCCGCCCAGGCGAGCAAGGTCACCAGCACCGCCTGCCAGGCCGCGCTGCTGGCCTCCGCCCGGGCGGGCGACAGGCACGGCCCGGGCCGCGAGGATGCGGACACGGCAGGCGCAAGGCGGGCAGTAGACAATTTCACCGGCCGGACTATACGTGCCCACCGGTTCGGTTTTCCCTGTTTGAAGGGGCTGGAAAGACAGCTTGGTCCGAACGCCTGCCGGCGCCAGAGTTGCGGCTCACTGCCACCCCACCGGAGGTTTTCCATGCGCAGCTATCCCCGCAACGGCCCTGAAGCCGCCGCGCGCATCGTGGCACTCGTGCTGATCGCCGACGGCCACCTGGCCGATGCCGAAGCCCTGCTGGTGGCGGCTGCACGCCAGCGCTGGCACGGCGCGCACGCAGCGCGGGACAAGCCCGCCGCGCGGCCCGTGCACGCGGCCTGACCCGGCAACCCGGGCCGCTTCAGGCCGGGCCTGCGGCCTCGCGCCGCGCCGCCGCGGCGGCCAGCAGCTGCTGCACCAGCGGGTGATGCTGGCCGCGTCGCGAGCGGATGGCGTGGATCTCGTCCTTCACGCCTTCGCTTCTGCCCAGCCGGCGCAGCCCGCGCATCAGCCCGACGTCGTCAGCCCCCAGCCGGCTGACCGGAAACACGCCCAGGCCGCGCGCGGCGAACACGGCCAGCAGCGCGCTGTCCTCGAACTCGCCGACGATGCGGGGCCGCAGGCCCTGCGTCTCGAACCAGTGATCCAGCGTCGTGCGCAGCGCCGAGTGCCCGGTGGGCAGCAGCACCGGCAGCTCGTCCAGGCACTGCGGGAATCGGTCGCGTGCCGCCTTGCCCACCAGGTGCGCCGGTCCGTACCAGTCCACCGGCGCGTCGACCAGGCGTTCGCTGCTCAGGCGCAGGTTGGGGTTGCGCGGCGCCGCCTGCCCAGCCAGCACCAGGTCCAGGTGATGCAGCGCCAGTTCGCCCAGCAGCTGTTCGAACTCGCCTTCATGGCACACCAGCCGCAGGTTGGCCGTCACCAGCACAGGCTCGAGCAAGGCGTGCGCTGCGAGTTTGGAAATGCCGTCTGAGAAACCCACCGACAGCCGGGCCACCTTGCCGCTGGCGGCCTCACGCACTTCGTCGGGCAGGCCCTGGCCGAGCTGGAAGATTTCCTCTGCCCGCGCGAAGGCGGCCTGGCCCGCCTCGGTCAGGGTCACGCCCCGGCCCGCCGGCTTGAGCAGCTGATGGCCGAGCGCCTTCTCGAGTTCGCGCACCTGCGCGCTGATGGTCTGCACTGCCATGTCCAGTCGCTCGGCGGCACGGGCGAACCCCCCTTCCTTGGTGACGACCCAGAAGTAATGCAGGTGGCGGTAGTTCAGCATGGGCGGCGTGGTTCGTAAAAACCGAACTATAGGTGCGTTCCGATCTGGTTTTTCCGATTCTGTTCCGTCCCCACACTCCGGGCATCGTTCACTCCGACACTCCTCCAACCATGTTCTACGCCCTCAGCTGGTTTGCTGTCTTCTCTCTGCTTGCGCTGTGGTCCCTGGCCGCGTGGGCGCTGCATGTGGTCGCGGTCTGGACGGTTTCCAACGCCGGGGCGCTGGCCGGTGCCACCCCGGGCCTCGGCGGTATTGCCCTGCCGGACTGGCTGGCGCCCTGGGTGCCGGCCGAACTGGTGCAGGCCATGGCGCAGCTGGTGGCCGGGTTCGGCCCGGTCATCGACACCATGATGCAGGCCTTGCCGGCACTCTCCGGCGGTCTGACCGTATTGGCCTGGGTGGTCTGGGCCATCGGCGCCGCCCTGCTGCTGCTGCTGGGCGCGGTGCTGCACGGCTTGATCGCGCTGTGGCGCCGCCGCGGCGGCGGCTCCGGCCCGGCCGCTGGCGCGTCGATGGCCACCGGCTGAGCACCCGCGCCTGCGCGGCGCATCCTCCGACACCCCCAGCCCGCGACGTCGCGGTGCCCATCCGCGGGCCGCCACCCGACCTGCTGACCGCCATCCTGGCGCGGTCGGGCAGGCGGCGCTTTGCGGGCAACCCCTGCAACATCGTCCCAAAAACAAGACATGGACTTCCTGACTCCCTTCCTCACCGGAGAATTCCTGGGCACACCGGCCTGGATCTGGCTGAGCTTCATCGGCATCGTGATCGCGCTGCTGGCCTTCGACCTGGGCGTGCTGCACAAGGACGACAAGGAGATCGGCGTGCGCGAGAGCCTGCTGCTGTCGGCCGGGTACATCAGCGTGGCGGTCATCTTTGTCGCCTGGGTCTGGTGGTATCTGGG
>LNET01000117.1 GCA_001464055.1 Burkholderiales bacterium Ga0077543 | reverse complement strand
GCGTGAGTTCGCTGAACATGACGCGGATGTACTGCGCACGCTCGGGCACCTCGATGCCGGCCAGCTTCTCGATGGCCAGGCAGTAGGCGTGCTCGTTGCACATCATCGAGACATAGTCCAGCCGGTCCATGTAGGGCAGGTTCTGGATGTAGGTCTTGCTTTCGGCCAGTTTCTCGGTGGCACGGTGCAACAGGCCGATGTGCGGGTCGGCACGCTGGATGACTTCGCCGTCGAGCTCCAGCACCAGGCGCAGCACGCCGTGCGCCGCAGGGTGCTGCGGGCCGAAGTTCAGGGTGTAGTTCTTGATGTCTGCCATGTGCCGGGCCTAGTGCAAGCCGCCGTAGTTGTCTTCGCGCACGATGCGCGGCACCACTTCGCGGGGCTCGATGCTCACCGGCTGGTAGATCACGCGCTTCTTCTCGGCGTCGTAGCGCATCTCGACGTTCCCGGTAGTCGGGAAGTCCTTGCGCATCGGATGGCCGATGAAGCCGTAGTCGGTGAGGATGCGGCGCAGGTCGAGGTGGCCTTCGAACAGGATGCCGTAGAGGTCGAAGGCCTCGCGCTCGAACCAGTTTGCCGAAGCCCAGGTGGGGGTGACGGACTCGACCGAGGGCATGTCGTCGTCGGGCGCGAACACCTTCAGGCGCACACGCCAGTTGTGGCTGATCGAGAGCAGGTGCGACACGACGCAGTAGCGCTGGCCTTCCCAGGCTTCGTTGCGATAGTCGGAGAAATCCAGTCCGCACAGGTCGACGAGTTGTTCGAACTTCAACTGCGGGTGATCACGCAGCGTCGTCGCGACCCGGATGTAGTCGGCGGCCTTCACGGTGATGCTGAGTTCGCCGCGCTCGCGCTGGAAACGATGGATTGCATCGCCCAGCACGGATTGCAGGGCGGCTTGCAGGGTGTCGAGTTTCTGGGTCATGCAGCAACCGCGGCTTCAGCGCGCAATGGTGTTTTCGCGCCGGATCTTGGCCTGCAACTGCAGGATGCCGTACAGCAGCGCCTCGGCCGTGGGCGGGCAGCCTGGAACATAGACGTCCACCGGCACGATGCGGTCGCAGCCGCGAACGACGCTGTAGCTGTAGTGGTAATAGCCGCCACCATTGGCGCAACTGCCCATGCTCAGCACCCAGCGCGGCTCGGCCATCTGATCGTAGACCTTGCGCAAGGCCGGGGCCATCTTGTTGCACAGGGTACCGGCGACGATCATCAGGTCGCTCTGGCGGGGGCTGGGGCGAAAAAGCATGCCGAAGCGGTCGATGTCGTAGCGCGCAGCACCCGCATGCATCATCTCGACGGCGCAACAGGCCAGGCCGAAGGTCATGGGCCACATCGAGCCTGTCTTCGACCAATTGATCAGCGTGTCGACCGAAGTGGTGACGAAGCCTTCCTTCAAAACGCCTTCGATGCCCATCAGGCCTCCTGCCGGGCCGCCCCAAGGGAGGCCTGCGCCCCCATGGGGGGCAGCGAACGAATGTGAGCTTGGGGGTCCATGGTCTTCACTCCCAGTCGAGAGCGCCCTTCTTCCATTCGTAGATGAATCCCACCACCAGGATGGCGAGGAACACCATCATTGCCCAGAAGCCTGACGCCCCGATGTCGTGCAGTGCCACTGCCCATGGGAACAGGAAGGCGATTTCCAGGTCGAACAGGATGAAGAGGATGGCGACCAGGTAGTAGCGCACGTCGAACTTCATGCGCGCGTCCTCGAAGGCCTCGAAGCCGCATTCGTAGGGACTGTTCTTTTCAACGTCAGGCCGATTCGGACCGAAGATGAACCCCAAAACCTGGGGAGCCACGCCAACCCCGATTCCAACCAGGATGAACAGGATCACGGGCAGGTAGCTTTGCAAGTCCATGGCGCAGTCTGGCAGTTGGTCGGCTGTGTGTGCAGCGGCCAGTGCGCAAAGGTCTTGGTGCCGACGGCGAGACTCGAACTCGCACAGCTTTCGCCACTACCCCCTCAAGATAGCGTGTCTACCAGTTTCACCACGTCGGCAAGACGTCTACAGCTCGGGCTGCCGGGCCACAACTCGATGACAAGATCGCGTTGCAGACAGCCTCGGATTCTATCCCCAAAGCAAGGGCTATCCCGGCCCAGGGAACTTACTTGGCTGGAGCCGAAGCAGCAGGCAGGCTGGCAGGCGCAGGCACTTCGCTGGTGGGTGCCGATGCCGCCGCCGCAGGGGTGGGCAGCACCGCGGGCGCAGCGGCAGGAATGGCCCCTGGAATGCCGTCGGCAGCCGAAGCAGCCGGGGCTGCACGATCAAGAACCGAACCGCCCTCGTTGCGCGACGACGCACCGACGTTCGCCCCCGAGGCCAGGGCCAGGGTGCAGACGAAGAACACCGTGGCACATGCCGCCGTAGACCGAGAAAGGAAGTTGGCGCTGCCGGTAGCCCCGAACAGGCTTCCCGACGACCCGCCGCCGAAGGAAGCGCCCATGTCGGCACCCTTGCCATGTTGAACCAGCACCAGGCCGACCATCGCCACGGCAGACAGCAGCTGAATTGCCAGCACCACGCTCATCCAGATTTGCATTTTGGGAACTCCAGGAAAGTATTGGGGCCTGCGCGCATCAGGCGCGACAGATGGCCACGAAGTCAGCGGCCTTCAAGGCCGCACCGCCGATCAGGCCGCCGTCAATGTCGGGTTGTGCAAACAGCATGGCCGCGTTGTCGGGCTTGACGCTGCCGCCGTAAAGGATTCGCATGGCGTCGCCGCGGCCCGTGGCCGCCTGCAGTTGCGCCCGCAGCACCGCGTGCACCGCCTGCGCCTGTTCGGGGCTGGCCGTGCGGCCCGTGCCGATGGCCCAGACAGGCTCGTAGGCCACCACCATCTCGGCTGCGCAATGGGCCAGGGTGTGGATGACAGCAGAAAGCTGGCGCTTGACCACGGCTTCGGTCTGCCCGGACTCGCGCTCGGCCAGGGTTTCGCCCACGCAGACGATGGGCGTGACACCCCTGGACAGGGCGGCCTGTGCCTTGGCTGCGACCAGGTCGTCGCTCTCGGCGTGGTGTGCACGCCGCTCCGAGTGGCCGACGATGGCGTACCGACAACCGAATTCAGACAACATTGCCGCCGAAATCTCGCCCGTGTGAGGACCTTGCGCGTGCTGCGACACGTCCTGCGCTCCCCAGCGAACTTCGCTTCCAGCCAGGGTGGCGGCGGTCTCGTTCAGGTAGACGAAGGGCACGCACACCGCCACGTCGGCCAGGAAAGGCCGAGCAGCCAGCACACCGGCCAGCAGCTCGGCATTGGCCGGGCGGCTGCCATGCATCTTCCAGTTGCCGACGACCAGGGTCCTGCGCATCTTGTTCACCGTGAGGGGATGGGGTTCAAGGGGCCCAGTTCAGCACGATCTTGCCGACGTGGGTGCTCGACTCCATCAAGGCATGCGCAGCAGCCGCCTGGGCAGCCGGAAACACCTCGTGGATCACAGGCCTGACGCGGCCGGTTTCCAGCCAGGGCCAGACCGTGCGGCGCAATGCCCGGGACAGCACGGTCTTGTAGGCCAGGCTTCGAGGGCGCAGGGTCGAACCCACGATGGACAGCCGCTTGCGCAGCAGCAGCCCGGCGTCGATCTCGCTCTTCACCCCGCCCTGCACGGCGATCAAGGCCAGGCGGCCGTCTTCGGCCAGGCACTTCAGTTCGCGGCCGATGTAGTCGCCGCCCACCATGTCCAGGACGACGTTCACACCCTTGCCACCCGTCACGCGCAGCGCCTCGGCCACGAAGTCCTGGGTACGGTAGTTGATCGCATGGTCGGCACCCAGGGCCACGCAGGCTGCGCATTTTTCGTCGCTGCCTGCGGTCACGATGACCTGGCAGCCTGCAGCTTTCGCCATCTGGATGGCCGTCACGCCGATGCCACTGCTGCCACCCTGCACCAGCAGGGTCTCGCCGGACTGCAGGCCAGCGATGTGAAACACGTTCTGCCAGACGGTGAACACCGTCTCGGGCAGGCTGGCCGCCTGGAGCATCGTCAGCCCTGGGGGCACCGGCAGGCATTGCCCTACGGGCGCCACGCACTGTTCTGCATAGCCCCCACCGGCAACGAGGGCACAGACAGCATCCCCCAGTGCCAGCCCGGCAGCAGCCAGATCTTCGGCCGACCCGCCGGCCACGGTACCTGCAACCTCCAGCCCAGGCAGGTCTGACACGCCTGCAGGCATGGGATAAAGCCCCTTGCGCTGCAACACGTCTGGCCGGTTCACGCCGCTGGCCTGAACGGCAATCAGCAGTTCACCGGGCTTGGGAACCGGCACCGGGCGCTGCGTCTCGCGCAGCACCTCGGGCCCGCCGAAGCCCGCGATCTCGATGGCGCGCATGGTGGTCGTTGCAGCCGAGATCGTCACTCTTGGTTCGACTGTGGGGGCGTGCCGTGGTCGGCGGCCGGCGCGTCGGCGGCTGGTGCATCGGCGCGCGGCTCACGGGGCTCACGGGGCTCGCGGCGGGGGCGGTCGCCCCGGTCGCCACGGCCACCCCGGTCACGGTCGCCGAAGTCGCGACGCGGCCGCTCTTCTTCGACGAAGCCTTCGGGCCGGTCCAGCAGCGCCTTCATGCTGAGCTTGATGCGGCCTTTTTCGTCGGTTTCCAGCACCTTGACCTTGACCACCTGGCCTTCGGTCAGGAAGTCGGTGACGTTCTCGACGCGCTGGTGGGCGATCTGGCTGATGTGCAGCAGGCCATCCTTGCCAGGCAGGATGTTGACCAAGGCACCGAAGTCGAGGATCTTGGTGATCGCACCCTCGTAGACCTTGCCGATCTCGGCTTCGGCCGTGATCTCGCTGATGCGCTTCAGCGCAAATGCCGCCTTGTCGGCGTCGGTCGAGGCCACGGTGATGGTGCCGTCTTCGCCAATGTCGATGGTGCAGCCGGTTTCCTCGGTCAGCGCGCGGATGGTGGCGCCGCCCTTGCCGATGACGTCACGGATCTTTTCCGTGTTGATCTTCATCGTGTACAGGCGCGGTGCGAACTGGCTGACCTCTTCCTTGGCACCGCCCACGGCTTCGACCATCTTCGACAGGATGTGCAGCCGCGCTTCCTTGGCCTGGGCCAGTGCCACCTGCATGATTTCCTTCGTGATGCCCTGGATCTTGATGTCCATCTGCAGCGCCGTGATGCCGCTGTTCGTGCCAGCCACCTTGAAGTCCATGTCACCCAGGTGATCTTCGTCGCCCAGGATGTCGGTCAGCACGGCAAAGCGGTTGTCTTCCTTGATCAGGCCCATGGCAATGCCTGCCACGTGTGCCTTCAGCGGCACGCCGGCGTCGAGCATGCTCAGGCAGCCGCCGCAGACCGATGCCATCGACGAGGAGCCGTTGCTTTCGGTCACTTCAGAGACGATGCGGATGGTGTATGGGAAGTCTTCCTTCTTCGGCAGCACCGCCACCAAAGAACGCTTGGCCAGGCGGCCGTGGCCGATCTCGCGGCGCTTGGGCGTGCCGAACCTGCCGGCTTCGCCGGTGGCGAAGGGCGGCATGTTGTAGTGCAGCATGAAGTTGTCGGTGAATTCACCGGCCAGCGCGTCGATGCGCTGCGCGTCGCGCTCGGTGCCCAGCGTGGCCACCACCAGCGCCTGGGTCTCGCCGCGCGTGAACAGCGCAGAACCGTGGGTGCGCGGCAGCACGCCGGAACGGATCTCGATGGGGCGCACAGTGCGCGTATCACGACCGTCGATGCGGGGCTCGCCTGCCAGGATCTGGCTGCGCACGATGCGGCTTTCGATCTCGAACAGCAGATCGCTCAGCTTGCCTGAATCGTGTTCGTAGCTTTCGGCCTTGAGCGCGGCTGCCACAGCGGCGTAGGCTTCGCGCGTGGCCGTCGTCCGGGCCTGCTTGCTGCGGATCTGGTAGGCCGCACGAAGCGGCGCTTCGGCCAGTGCCGTCACCTTGGCGATGAAGACCTCGTCCTTGGGCGGCGCCTTCCAGTCCCATTCGGGCTTGCCGGCGTCGCGCACCAGTTCATTGATGGCAGCAATCGCGATCTTGCCCATGTCATGGCCGAAGACCACGGCACCCAGCATCACTTCCTCGGTCAGCTGGTCGGCTTCCGACTCCACCATCAGAACGGCACTTTCGGTGCCGGCCACGACCAGGTCGAGCTGGCTGTCCTTCAGCTGGGTCTGGCCCGGGTTCAGCACGTATTCGCCGTTGACGTAGCCCACGCGCGCGGCGCCGATCGGGCCGGCGAACGGGATGCCGCTGATGGCCAGCGCGGCGCTGGTGCCGATCATCGCGGCGATGTCGGCCTGCACCTCGGGGTTCAGGCTGAGCACGTGGACGATGACCTGGACTTCGTTCAGGAAACCTTCAGGGAACAGCGGACGGATGGGCCGGTCGATCAGGCGGCAGGTGAGCGTCTCGAGTTCGCTCGGACGGCCTTCGCGCTTGAAAAAGCTGCCCGGAATCTTGCCGGCGGCGTAGCTTTTCTCGGTGTAGTCGACGGTCAGCGGAAAGAAGTCCTGGCCCGGCTTGGCGTCGTTCTTGGCCACCACCGTGGCCAGAACGACCGTGTCTTCGATGTTGACGATGACCGCGCCACTGGACTGGCGAGCGATCTCACCGGTTTCCAGGGTGACGGAATGCGGACCCCATTGGAAGGTCTTGGTGACTTTGTTGAACAGGCTCATGCGATGTCTCTCCAGGTATGGGGGTCAGCGCAATGCCATTCCAGCGGAGCCTTTGGCCGGGCTCCGTTGGAATGACACAGCAATGCGGACCATGAAGTGATGAGGGGCCGCCAGGGCGGCCCCAGTACGGCTGCTTACTTGCGCAGGCCGAGCTTGCCGATCAGCGCGGTGTAGCGCTCGGCGTCGGTCGTCTTCAGGTACGACAGCAGGCGCTTGCGCTGGTTGACCATCTTCAGCAGCCCGCGGCGGCCGTGATGGTCCTTCAGGTGCTGCTTGAAGTGGGGGGTGAGTTCGTTGATGCGTGCGGTCAGCAACGCAACCTGCACTTCAGGGCTGCCGGTATCGGTGGCGCTGCGTGCGTTTTCCTTGACGATTTCTGCGACGGTGGCGATGGCCAGGCTCATGCGGATTTCCTTTGTGGTCAGGATTCCGCTTCACCGGCGCGGGTGCCCATGGCTACGGCACCGTCGACTGGCTGGCGGTTTCCTGTGTTGACTTGCGAACACCAGTGAAACCAACCGGTGCCGTGCTTGCCCCCCAGCCCGAAGCCGAAGGAACTCGCAAGTGTAGCCGATCAACGGCGCAAACAGGCGGCCAGGCGTTGCAGGCCGGCGTCCAGACGGGCCAGATCGTGTGAGGCAAAGCACCAGCGAAGCCAGCCTTCGGCCTCGGCGCCAAAAGCTGCACCAGGTGCCAGGCCCAGGCCGTGCTCGGCCACCAGGCGCTTGGCCAGCGCCAGGGAGTCGGGCTCGCCCTCGATGCGGAAGAAAGCGTACATCCCCCCGGCCGGCAAGGCGGTTTCAATGCCAGGCAAGGCCTGCAGGCCAGCCAGCAAGCGGTCGCGCCCGGCCTGCAGGCGAGCAATCAGTGGCGGCACGAAGCTGTCGGCCAGGGCCAGAGCGGTCAGGGCGCCGCGCTGGACGAAGACCGGTGCGCAGGAACTGTTGTATTCCAGGAGCTTGCCCGCCGCGTCCAGCGCCGCAGGCGGCACGACCATCCAGCCCAGCCGCCAGCCCGTCATCAGGAAGCTCTTGCTGAAGCTGTGCACGACGACCAGGCGGTCGTCGGGCCCGGCAATATCCAGGAAGCTGGGCGCACAGGGGCCGTCAAAGAACACCCGCTCGTAGACCTCGTCGGCAATGATCCAGGTGCCTGTGTGGCGGCAATGGTCGAGCAGGGCCTGTTGCTCGGCCCGGCTCAGGGTCCAGCCGGTCGGGTTGTTTGGCGCATTCACCAGCAGCACGCGCGTGGCCGGCGTCACCGCCGCCAGCAGTTCCTGCAGGTCCAGGGTCCAGGCGCCGGCATGCGGCCTGAGCGCGACCCGCTTCACACAGGCGCCCAGGACGACCGGTTGCGCGGTCAGGTTCGGCCATACCGGCACGACAGCGACGACCTCGTCGCCGGGCGCCAGCAGCATCTGCATTGCCAGCATCAACGCACTCACGCCCGACGAGGCGACGGCAATTCGATCGGGGCCGATGGCGCCGTGCAACTGGCTGCTGTAGCGGGCGATGGCCTGGCGCAGCTCCGGTAGTCCGAGGTTGTGGGAATAGAAGGTCTCGCCGCGCATCAGCGAGTCGGCAGCGGCAAGGCGCACGGGTTCGGGAGTGACCTCGTCGCTCTCGCCGAACCAGAAGGCCAGCACATCACTGCGCCCCAGACCGGCATTGGCGACATCGCGAATCTTCGAGCCAGGCAGGTCGGCGATGGCGGGGCGGATGAAGGGCGTCGAGTTCATGGTTCAGCCGAATCAGCCGGGACGGGTCATCTGGCAGGTCGTTGCCTGCTGGGCCTGGACGGCTTCCAGGCGGCGCAGCGTGCGAAAGCCGAAGCCGCTGCCTTCGAGGTCGTGCTTCACACCCGGGCTGCCGGCGCGTTCCATCACGCTGACCACCAGCGGCTGTTGCAGCTGATGGTCGGCAGCGCGCATCTGCGCGCTGTGCAGGCCGCCCAGCCAGCCCCTGTCCAGGGTGGCCCCTTCCAGCGCACGCGCCACTGCGGCGGCCTCGGCACTGGCGGCACGTTCGATGGCTCGCGTCAGCATCTCGACCAACACGTGCATGCGCACGTGGACGTAGTCGTCCTTGGGCTCGGGGAAGCGCCGCTTGAAGTCGGCATAGAAACGATCCGAGGCTTCGCCGCCCTGGTTCGGATGCCACTCGGCAACGGCCAGCACGCGGCCGACACCAGCATCGCCGATTGCCGCTGGAGCGCCCAGCGCGTTGCCGTAGAAGGTGTACAGGCGTGCCGCCGAACCGACCTCGCGCAAGGCCCGCACCAGCAGGGTCAGGTCGTTGCCCCAATTGCCCGTCAGCACGGCCTGCGCACCACTGGCCTTGATCTTCGCGGCATAGGGCAGGAAGTCCTTCACGCGACCCAGCGGATGCAGTTCGTCGCCGACGATCGTGATGTCCGGCCGTTTGGCAACCACCATGGTTCGCGCCGCCCGGGCCACCTGCTGGCCGAAGCTGTAGTCCTGGCCGAACAGGTAGAGCCGCTGCACGTCGACATCGTCGCGCAGCGCGTCCGTGAGGGCAGCCAGTCGCATGTCGGCATGCGCATCGAAGCGGAAGTGCCAGAAGCTGCAGCGTTCGTTGGTCAGCGCCGGGTCGACCGCGGAATAGTTCAGGAAGAGCGCGCGGCGCTGGGGTTCACGGTCGTTGTGCTTGTCGAGGGCGTCGATCAGGGCCGCTGCCGTGGCGCTGCTGTTGCCCTGCAGAACGAAGCTCACGCGCTGGTCCGTCGCGCTCTTGAGCAGCGAGAGAGCTTCTTCGGTAGCGCCCTTGCTGTCGAAACGCATCAGGGCCAGGGGCCGGGCACCGCCAGGCAGCCGCACCCCGCCGCCGGCATTGATGCGCTCCACTGCCCACAGCAGGTTGCGGAAGACCGCTTCCCCCGCGTTCGCGAAAGGCCCGGACAGTCCTTCGATCAAGCCCAGGCGCAAGGGCTCGGCGTTGCTGCCGGCGCTCTGCGCGATGGCGCCAGGGAAGGCAAATGCAAGAGACGAGGCCAGCAGTCTGCGGCGTATGGGGTGCATGGGGGGACTTGGTTGAACCGGTCACAACGGCGGGCGTGGAAACAATGCCCGGCAGGAACCTGTGAGAAAGACGAGCCGAACGGTTCGACACGCCGACAAGGCGCGAACCCCAAGAAGCAGAACACTCAGGATTCTAGGATTCCTCTGCGGTCTTCATGCCTGCGAGCCGCCGATCTCGCGGCCCGCAAGGCAAGCGACGGAAAGCGGACCGGTCCATGCTCTGCCACGGGCGCAGCGTCACCCGCTTCGGCGCTCACGATCCACAGACCGCCGGGCTGATTTCGGTGAGCGGCCAGCGCGGACGCACGTCGAAGGCTCCGTCCTGACGCAGGTCGGCCAGGCCGTGCTGCAGTCGCAGCGCAGCCGCCAGCGCGATCATCGCGCCGTTGTCGGTGCACAGGTGCAGCGGCGGGTAGTGGACCTTCGCACCGAGCCGCGCCGCGCCGGCATCCAGCGCCGCACGCAGCCGGAGGTTGGCACCGACGCCGCCAGCCACGACGACACGGCGGCTGCCGCTGTCCTTCAGCGCACGCAGGGTCTTGGCCACCAGAACGTCGACGATGGCGGCCTGCGTGGACGCCGCCAGGTCTGCAATCTGCTGGGCCACAGGCGCCGCGCCCAGCTTGCGGTGCGCCGTGAGCACGGCCGTCTTCAGACCGGCGAAGGAAAAGTCGAGGTCGCCGCTGTGCAGCAGCGGCCGCGGCAGGGCAAAGGCCTTTGGATCGCCGTGCTCGGCCAGCCGTGCCAGCGCGGGGCCGCCCGGATAGCCCAGCCCCAGCAGCTTCGCGCTCTTGTCGAAGGCCTCGCCTGCGGCGTCGTCGATGGTTTCACCCAGCAAGGCGTAGCGCCCCACACCGTCGACCTGCATCAGCTGCGTGTGCCCGCCCGACACCAGCAGCGCAACGAACGGAAACTGCGGTGCGTCGGCCGCGAGGAACGGCGACAGCAGATGACCTTCCAGGTGGTGCACGCCCAGGGTCGGCCGGCCCAGAGCTGCACCCAGCGCCACGGCCACGCCGGCGCCGACCAGCAGTGCCCCCGCCAGGCCGGGGCCTCGGGTGTAAGCCACCACGTCCACGTCGACCAGGGTCTGGCCGGCACTGGCCATCACCTGGCGCGCCAAAGGCAGCACGCGCCGGATGTGGTCGCGCGAGGCCAGTTCAGGCACCACACCGCCATAAGCCTGGTGCATCTCCACCTGGCTGTGCAGCGCGTCGGCCAGCAGCCGCGGCGGCTGAGCTTCCAGCACCTCGACCAGGGCGACGCCCGTCTCGTCGCAAGAGGATTCGAAACCCAAAACCTTCATGAATCCGTTCAGCCCAGCGCGGGCACGTTCATTGCATGATGGAACTCGACGCCACTTGTGGTGTCTGTCAGTCTCCTCAGCAGGGCTTTCAGCCCTCTCGGCCTCCCCGCTTCACCGCGGGGGGGCCTTTTTTTTCGCCTGATGACCGACCCCGTCGGGCCTTCAGCCGGGCCCGCCAGGGCTAGTGGTTTTCCCGAGCATGGTTGATCGTGTACTTCGGGATCTCGATGGTCACGTCTTCGTTCGAAACGATGGCCTGACAACTCAGCCGCGAAGTGGGCGTCAGGCCCCAGGCGCGGTCGAGCAGGTCTTCCTCGCTCTCGTCCATCTCGCCCAGCGACTTGAAGCCCTGCTTCACCACCACGTGGCAGGTGGTGCAGGCGCAACTCATTTCGCAGGCGTGCTCGATGGCGATGCCGTTTTCGAGCAGGGCTTCGCAGATCGAGGTGCCGCTGGGCACGACCAGGGTGTCGCCCTCGGGGCAGAGTTCGGCGTTCGGAAGGATGCGGATGATGGGCATGGATCGTCTTTGGGGGATCTTCAGATCTCGTCGAGCGTGCGGCCGGACAGCGCCTGCCGGATGCCCTGGTTCATGCGCGCAGCGGCGAAGTGTTCGGTGCCCTCGGCAACGGCCTCGACAGCGGCTTCGATGGCATGGGCGTCGGTACCCGATGCCAAGGCTTCCAGCCGGGCCAGCAGTTCGCCGATCGCGGCCTGCTCTTCGCTGCTAAGCAGCCTTGCATCAGCCAGCAGCGCGGCTCGCGTCGCCAGCAGCATGCGCTGGGCGTCGACCTGGGCTTCGCGCAGCGAGCGCGCGGCCATGTCGTCTTCGGCGTGGGCAAAGCCGTCCTTCAGCATCTGCGCGATCTGGTCTTCGGCCAGACCGTAGCTGGGCTTGACGACGACCGAGGCCTCGACACCCGAGCCCTGCTCGCGCGCGCTGACGCTGAGCAGCCCGTCGGCGTCGACCTGGAAGGTGACGCGGATGCGCGCCGCGCCAGCCACCATGGGAGGGATGCCGCGCAGTTCGAACCGCGCCAGGCTGCGGGATTCACTGACCAGATCGCGTTCACCCTGGACGACGTGGATGGCCATCGCCGTCTGCCCGTCCTTGAAGGTGGTGAATTCCTGCGCCTTGGCCACGGGGATGGTGGTATTGCGCTCGATCACGCGTTCGACCAGTCCGCCCATGGTTTCCAGGCCCAGGCTGAGGGCAATCACATCCAGCAGCAGCAGCTCGCCGTCGCGGCTGTTGCCGGCCAGCGCATTGGCCTGGACTGCTGCACCCAGCGCCACGACCTCGTCGGGGTTGACGTTGGTCAGCACTGGGCGGCCGAAGAGTTCGCTGACCAGGGTGCGCACCAGCGGCATGCGGGTGCTGCCACCGACCATCACTACGCCCTGCACCTCGTCGCGGCCCACGCGCGCGTCGCGCAGCACCTTGCGCACGGCCGCCAGCGTGCGCTCGACCAGCGGCCGGGCCAATGCTTCCAGGCGTTCACGCGAGACTTCCACCCGCGCCGTGCCGCCGTCCAGCGGCACCTGCCAGGCGGCCACCAGAGATTCGCTCAAGGTCTCCTTCACGGCGCGCGCCGCCACCAGCGCGGCACGCTTGTCGTGTGCGCTCAGTCCCGCCGACGACGCCACCCCGGCCTGGGCCAGCGCCCAGTCGGCCACGGCATGGTCGATGTCGTCGCCGCCGAGTGCCGCGTCACCACCGGTGGCCACAACCTCGAACACGCCTGCGGTCAGGCGCAGCAGGCTGATGTCGAAGGTGCCGCCGCCCAGGTCGTAGACGGCGTAGAGCCCCTCGCTGCCATTGTCCAGGCCGTAGGCCACGGCCGCCGCGGTGGGCTCGCTGATCAGACGCAGGACGTTCAGCCCGGCGAGTTGCGCGGCGTCTTTCGTCGCCTGACGCTGCGCGTCGTCGAAGTAGGCGGGCACGGTGATGACGGCACCGAAGATCTCGTCGGTGTCGAAGGTGTCCTCGGCGCGCTGGCGCAGGCTGGCCAGGATCTCGGCGGAGACCTCGACCGGGGTCTTCTCGCCATCGCGCGTGGACACGGCCAGCATGCCAGGGTGGTCGACGAAGCGGTAAGGCAGGCGGCCCACATCGGCCACGTCGGCCAGGCGCCGGCCCATGAAGCGCTTCACCGAAACCAGGGTGTTCTCGGCATCCTCAGCCTGAGCAGAAAGCGCCTCGAAGCCGATCTGGCGACGCCCGCCCTCCATGTAACGCACGGCAGAAGGAAGCAGCACCCGTCCTTGCGCATCGGGCAGGCATTCGGCCAGACCATGGCGCACAGCAGCCACCAGCGAATGGGTGGTGCCCAGGTCGATGCCCACGGCAATTCGGCGCTGATGCGGATCTGGCGCCTGGCCGGGTTCGGAGATTTGCAGCAGAGCCATCGAAAGTGCGATTCAGCGGGTGGGATCGAGGATGTCGAGGCGACGCTCGACATCCTGACGAAAACGGCTCATGAACATCAGGGCGCGAACCTGCTGGGCGGCAGCAGCCGGCTGGTCGGCCTCGTCGAGAAGGCGCTGGGTGTCGGCGAGGCTGGCGCTGTGCTGGGCATCGAGCTCGGCCTCCAGGGCCTGCACTTGGGCCAGCGTGCGGGCATCTTCCAGGGCTTCCCTCCAGGCCATCTGTTGCATCAGGAAATGCGCGGGCATCGCGGTGTTGCGTTCGGCATCGACCGAGGCACCGCGCAGCTCGCAAAGATAGGCAGCGCGTCGAACTGGATCCTTCAGCCGATGGTGCGCCTCGTTCACGCGCACCGCCCACTGCATCGCGACGCGCTGGGCCGAGGCGCCATCGCCTGCGAAGCGGTCAGGGTGGACTTCGGCCTGAAGGCGCCGCCACTGCTGGTCGAGCACGGTGCGCTCCAGAGCAAACTTCGGTGGCAGGCCGAAGAGCGTGAAGTCGTCGTCGTCCAGCCTCAAGATGAGGTCAGACGCGGAACGACTCGCCACAGCCGCAGCGGTCTTTCTCGCGTGGGTTGTGAAACTTGAAACCTTCGTTCAAGCCTTCGCGCACGAAGTCGAGTTCGGTTCCGTCGATGTAAGGCAGGCTCTTGGGGTCGACCAGCACCTTCACGCCGTGGTCTTCGAAGATCACGTCCTCAGGCGCCACGTCGTCGGCATATTCCAGCTTGTAGGCCAGGCCGGAACAACCGGTGGTCTTCACGCCCAGGCGCACGCCGACGCCCTTGCCACGGCGGCTGATGTAGCGCGACACATGCCGGGCAGCGGCTTCGGTCAGGGTGACGGACATCGCAGCTTCAGCCTCAGTGCGTTTCGGTGGCCGCTGGGGCTGCAGAAGCCGCCGCGCCGTGCTTGGCCTTGTAGTCCAGCACCGCAGCCTTGATGGCGTCTTCGGCCAGGATGCTGCAATGGATCTTCACCGGCGGCAGCGCCAGTTCCTCGGCGATCTGGGTGTTCTTGATGGTTGCAGCCTCGTCCAGGCTCTTGCCCTTCACCCATTCGGTGACGAGCGAGCTGCTGGCGATCGCCGAACCGCAGCCGTAGGTCTTGAAACGCGCGTCCTCGATCAAGCCGGTTTCGGGGTTGACCTTGATCTGCAGCTTCATCACATCGCCGCAGGCCGGGGCCCCGACCATGCCGGTACCGACGCTGTCGTCGCCTTTGTCGAAGCTGCCGACGTTACGGGGGTTCTCGTAGTGGTCGACGACCTTGTCGCTGTATGCCATGGTGTTTACTCCTGATTCCGGGTGTTCAGTGGGCTGACCACTGAATGGTGCTGATGTCGATGCCGTCCTTGAACATCTCCCACAGCGGCGACAGTTCGCGCAGCTTGGCCACGCGGTCCTGAAGTATGTTGACTGCGTAGTCGATCTCTTCGACCGTGGTGAAGCGCCCGATGGTCATGCGCAGGCTGGAATGCGCCAGTTCGTCGCTGCGACCCAGGGCGCGCAGCACATAGCTGGGCTCCAGGCTGGCGCTGGTGCAGGCGCTGCCGCTGCTGACCGCGATGCCCTTCACGCCCATGATGAGCGACTCACCTTCGACGAAGTTGAAACTCGCGTTGACGTTGTGCGGGACGCGACGTTCGATGTCGCCGTTGATAAAGACCTGTTCGATGGTGGAGATACCGTCCAGCAGGCGCTTTTGGAGCATGCGGATGCGCTCGAGTTCGGTGCCCATCTCGTTCTTGGCGATCTCGAATGCCAAACCCATGCCCACGCACTGGTGGGTAGGCAGGCTGCCGGAACGCATTCCACGTTCATGGCCGCCGCCGTGCATTTGGGCCTCGAGCCGGATGCGCGGCTTGCGCCTGACATACAGAGCGCCGATGCCCTTGGGGCCATAGGTCTTGTGCGAGGCCAGGCTCATCAAGTCGACCGGCAGGGTCTGCAGGTCGATGAACACCTTGCCGGTGGCCTGGGCTGCATCCACGTGCAGGAAGATGCCACGTTCGCGGCACAGCGTGCCGATGGCCTCGATGTCCTGGATGACACCGATCTCGTTGTTCACGAAGAGGACCGACGCGAGGATGGTGTCCGGCCGCAGCGCCGCCTTGAATTTGTCCAGATCGAGCAGGCCGTTTTCCTCGACATCGAGATAGGTCACCTCGAAGCCCTGGCGCTCGAGTTCACGCATGGTGTCCAGCACGGCCTTGTGCTCGGTCTTCAGGGTGACGAGGTGCTTGCCGCGACTGGCGTAGAAATGCGCCGCGCCCTTGATGGCGAGGTTGATCGATTCCGTGGCACCGCTGGTCCAGACGATCTCGCGCGGATCGGCGTTCACCAGGCCGGCGACTTGCTCACGTGCCTTCTCGACGGCAGCTTCGGCTTCCCAGCCCCAGGCGTGGCTGCGGCTGGCCGGGTTGCCGAAGTGCTCGCGCAGCCAGGGAATCATCGCGTCGACAACGCGCGGGTCGCAAGGCGATGTGGAGCCGTAGTCCAGGTAGATGGGGAAATGCGGGGTCATCGTGGGCTGCTCTTACTTGGTGAAGGTGTTTCCGAAGGCAAACACCGAATTCGGCGCGGTGATCTTGATCGGCTTGACCACGGGCTGGCTGCTGATGGCGCGCTTGACCGGGGCTTCGTCGATGGACACGCCCTTGGCCAATTGCTCGTCGACCAGCTTCTTCAGCGAGATCGATTCGAGGTACTCGATCATCTTGGTGTTCAGGCTGGCCCACAGGTCGTGCGTCATGCACTTGCCGCTGTCCTCGCCCATGCAGCCCTCCTTGCCGGCGCAGCCGGTGGCGTCGATGGGTTCGTCGACCGCGGTGATGATGTCGGCCACGCTGATTTCTCCCGAGGCCCGGCCCAGCGAATAGCCGCCGCCAGGGCCGCGCGTGCTTTCCACCAGTTCATGGCGGCGCAGCTTGCCGAACAACTGCTCCAGGTAGGACAGCGAGATCTGCTGGCGCTGGCTGATCGCGGCCAGGGCCACCGGACCGGCGTTGGAACGCAGCGCGAGGTCGATCATCGCGGTGACGGCAAAACGGCCTTTGGTCGTGAGTCGCATGTGAAATCTCCTATGGCAGGCATGGGTGCCAACCTGCAAAAAACCGGTAGGGAACCGGGTCCGCGGGCGCTTGGTAGACGCCGCTCGCCTGATGCCGAGTATTTTGGTCAAGTATGCCTTAAGCCGACTGTTTTAGTCAAGCTTAGGCGATGCGCGGGTCGCCCTGGAGCTTCGTGACAAAGCCGTCGCAAGCGTCCTCGACCAGGTCCAGCACCCGATCGAAACCCGCCGGGCCGCCGTAGTAGGGGTCGGGCACCTGTGTTTGCCCGTGCTGGTGGCGCGCATGCACCAGCAGCAGTTCGATCCGGGCTGGGTGGGCTTCGGGCGCCTTGCGCTGCAGCCATGCGAGATTGTCCTCGTCCATGGCCAGCAGCCAGTCGAAGCGCTGGAAGTCGTCGGGCTGCACTGGCCGGGCGCTCAGCGACGCCAAGTCGTAGCCACGCCGGCTGCCTGCCGCCACCGCGCGCGGGTCGGGCGCCTCTCCGGTGTGGTAGCCGTGTGTGCCAGCGGAATCGACCAGCACCTGCCCATGCAGCCCCGCCTGCTGCAGCTTGCTGCGCAGCACCGCTTCGGCCGTGGGCGAGCGGCAGATGTTGCCCATGCAGACCATCAAGACGCGCACCCTGGCCTGCTCCGCGGCTGCGGCTTCGCGCTGGAAAAGCCGCTTGAAGCGCTCGATCACGGCCGGCCCCGGGGAGCACCGGGCGCGGGCACCAGAGGCACCACGTTCAGGTCGTGCCCGGGCGCACCGAAGGCCTGCTCTCGCAGCAGCGACAGCTGGTCGCGAACCCGCGCCGCCTTCTCGAATTCAAGGTTGCGCGCGTGTTCCAGCATCTGCTTTTCCAGCAGCTTGATGCGCTTGCCCAGGTCCTTCTCACTCATCGATTCGACCTCGGCCGCAGCCTGCGCGTTCTTCAGGTCGTCCTTGGCGGTCTTGTCGGACACTGCGCCGTCGATCAGGTCGCGGATCTTCTTGTTCAACGCCTTGGGCGTGATGCCCATCGCCAGGTTGTGCGCGATCTGCTTGGCACGCCGCCGCTCGGTCTCGCCGATCGCAGCCTTCATGCTGTCGGTCATGCGATCGGCGTAAAGGATGGCGCGGCCGTTCAGGTTGCGCGCGGCGCGTCCGATGGTCTGGATCAGGCTGCGCTCGGCGCGCAGGAAACCTTCCTTGTCGGCGTCGAGGATGGCCACCAGGCTGACCTCTGGCAGGTCCAGGCCTTCGCGCAGCAGGTTGATGCCCACCAACACGTCGAAGACGCCCAGCCGCAGGTCGCGCAGGATCTCGACACGCTCTACCGTGTCGATGTCGCTGTGCAGGTAGCGCACCTTCACGCCGTTGTCCGACAGGTACTCGGTCAGCTGCTCGGCCATGCGCTTGGTCAGCGTGGTGATCAGCACCCGTTCGGCCTGGTCGACGCGGATGCGGATCTCCTGCAGCACGTCGTCGACCTGATTGACGGCCGGGCGCACTTCCACCTCCGGGTCGATCAGGCCGGTAGGGCGCACCACCTGTTCCACCACCTGGCCCGCGTGCTCCTTCTCCCAATTCGCAGGCGTGGCCGAGACGAACACGGTCTGGCGCATCTTGCCTTCGAATTCCTCGAACTTCAGGGGCCGGTTGTCCAGCGCACTGGGCAGGCGAAAGCCGTATTCCACCAGAGTGGTCTTGCGGGCGCGGTCACCGTTGTACATGCCGCCGAACTGGCCGATCAGCACATGGCTTTCGTCCATGAACATCAGCGCGTCCTGCGCCAGATAGTCCACCAGGGTCGGCGGCGGGTCGCCCGGCTTGGCGCCACTGAGGTGCCGGGTGTAGTTCTCGATGCCCTTGCAGTGACCCACCTCCTGCAGCATCTCCAGGTCGAAGCGGGTGCGCTGCTCCAGGCGCTGGGCCTCCACCAGCTTGCCGCTCTTCACCAATTCGTCGAGCCGCAGGCGCAATTCGTCCTTGATGGTGGTGATGGCGTCCACCACGCGCTCGCGCGGCGTCACGTAGTGGCTGCTGGGGTAGACCGTGAAACGCGGGATCTTCTGGCGCACCTTGCCGGTCAGGGGGTCCAGCAGCTGCAGGCTTTCGATCTCGTCATCGAAGAGCTCGATGCGCAGCGCCAGTTCGCTGTGCTCGGCAGGGAAGACGTCGATGGTATCGCCGCGCACGCGAAAACTGCCGCGGCTGAAGTCCATCTCGTTGCGCTTGTACTGCATGCGGATGAGCTGCTGGATCAGGTCGCGCTGGCTCACGCGGTCGGAAACGCGCAGCGTCATCACCATCTTGTGATAGTCGGCGGGGTTGCCGATGCCGTAGATGGCGCTGACGCTGGCGACGATGATGACGTCGCGACGCTCCAGCAGGCTTTTCGTGGCGCTCAGGCGCATCTGCTCGATGTGCTCGTTGATCGCGCTGTCCTTCTCGATGAACAGGTCGCGCTGCGGCACATAGGCTTCAGGCTGGTAGTAGTCGTAGTAGCTGACGAAGTACTCGACCGCATTCTTCGGGAAGAACTCGCGGAACTCGCTGTAAAGCTGCGCTGCCAGGGTCTTGTTGGGCGCGAAAACGATGGCCGGCCGGCCCATGCGGGCGATCACGTTGGCCATCGTGAACGTCTTGCCCGAACCCGTCACGCCCAGCAGCGTCTGGTACTGCAGGCCGTCCTCGATGCCTTCGACCAGCTGCGAGATGGCCGTGGGCTGGTCTCCGGCCGGCGGGTAGGGCTGGTACAGCTGGAAAGGCGAATCCGGGTAGGAAACGAACAGGCCCGGGTCCAGCTCGGGCGCGACTTCTTGCAAGTCCGCAGCCAGGGGTGCAGTCACGCTCATCGGGGCGTCCTAAAATTGGTCTCCAACCCGCCAGCCTACATCAGCCCACGAAAGACCACGATGTCATTGTTCACCGCCGTCGAGATGGCCCCGCGCGACCCGATCCTGGGCCTCAGCGAACAGTTCAACACCGATCCGAACCCCGCCAAGGTGAACCTGGGCGTGGGCGTGTATTTCGACGACAACGGCAAGCTGCCAGTGCTGGCTTGCGTGGCCGCGGCCGAAAAGCAGCTGCTGGAAGCGCCCAAGGCCAAGGGCTACCTGCCCATCGACGGCATTGCCGCCTACGACAAGGCGGTTCAGACCCTGGTGTTCGGTGCCGACCACCCGGTGGTGCAGGCAGGTCGCGTTGCCACGGTACAGGCCCTGGGCGGCACCGGTGGCCTGAAACTGGGCGCCGACTTCCTGAAGAAGCTGAACCCCGGCGCCCGCGCCATGATCAGCGACCCCAGCTGGGACAACCACCGCGGCCTGTTCTCGAGCGCCGGTTACGAGGTGGACACCTACCCGTACTACGACCCGGCCACCCGTGCCGTGCGCTTTGACGACATGCTGGCGGCGCTGAACGCTGCCGCTGCCGGCACTGTGGTCGTTCTGCACGCCTGCTGCCACAACCCCACCGGCTGCGATATCAGTCCGGCGCAATGGCAGCAGGTGGTGAGTGCCTGCCAGGCGCGCGGTCTGGTGCCTTTCCTGGACATGGCCTACCAGGGCTTCGGCGACGGTATCCAGGAGGACGGTGCCGTCGTCCAGCAGTTCCTGGCCAGCGGCATGGACTTCTTCGTGTCGACCTCGTTCTCGAAGAGCTTCTCGCTATACGGCGAACGCGTCGGCGCTCTCAGCGTGGTCTGCAGCAGCAAGGATGAAGCGGCCCGTGTGCTGTCGCAACTGAAGATCGTGATCCGCACCAACTACAGCAACCCGCCGACCTTCGGCGCCACCCTGGTGGCCACGGTGCTGACCACCCCGGCGCTGCGCACGATGTGGGAAGAAGAACTGGCCGGAATGCGCCTGCGCATCCGCGCGATGCGCGCCGCCCTGGTCGAGAAGCTGCGGGCTGCCGGTGTCGCTGGCGACCTGGACTACATCACGCGGCAGAAGGGCATGTTCAGCTATTCCGGGCTGACCGCCCCGCAAATGCAGCGTTTGCGAGGCGAGTTTGGTGTGTATGGTCTTGATTCTGGGCGCATCTGCGTGGCCGCCCTGAACAGCCGCAACATCGAGCCCGTGGTCGCCGCCCTGGCCCGGGTGATCGCCGAAAAATAAAGTCGTCGGCCAGATTTGCTGCAGTGCAGCATTTGCTTTACATTTGGTCGACGATCTGCAAACGGAGACACACATGCTCTACCAGCTGTACGAAGCCCAACGCGCCCTGATGGCGCCGTTCTCCGAGTTCGCGAGCGCTTCGGCCAAGCTTTATGACCACCCGCTGTCGCCCTTCGCGCAGTTGCCCATGGCTCAGCGCATGTCAGCCAGTTTCGACTTGCTGCATCGCCTGGCCAAGGAATACGAAAAGCCGCCGTTCAACATCACCAGCGCCCGTGTCGGCAATGTCGATGTCGCCGTGCAGGAACAGGTGGCCATGGCCAAGCCGTTCTGCCGGCTGCTGCGCTTCAAGCGCTTTACCGACGACGAATCTGCGCTGGGGCTGATGAAGATCCAGCCCAGGGTTCTGGTCGTGGCGCCACTGTCGGGCCACCACTCCACCCTGCTGCGTGACACCGTCAAGAGCCTGCTGCAGGACCACAAGGTGTACATCACCGACTGGACCGACGCCCGCATGGTGCCCCTGACAGAAGGCCCCTTCCACCTCGACGACTATGTCGACTACGTGCAGGACTTCATCCGCCTGATCGGCCCCGATGTGCATGTCATTTCGGTCTGCCAACCCACGGTGCCGGTCCTGGCTGCGGTGTCACTGATGGCCAGCCGAGGCGAGGCCACGCCACTCACCATGACCATGATGGGCGGGCCCATCGACGCCCGCAAGAGCCCGACTGCCGTCAACAACCTGGCCATGAACAAGAGCCATGCCTGGTTCGAGAACAACGTCATCTTCCGGGTGCCCGGCAACTTTCCCGGCGCCGGACGCGCGGTCTATCCGGGTTTCCTGCAGCACACCGGCTTCGTGGCGATGAACCCCGACCGCCATGTCACCAGCCACTACGACTATTTCCAGGACCTGATCAAGGGCGACGACGGCAGCGCCGAGTCGCACCGCCAGTTCTACGACGAGTACAACGCGGTGCTCGACATGCCCGCGGAGTACTACCTGGACACCATCAAGACCGTGTTCCAGGACTTTGCGCTGGTCAACCAGAACTGGTACGTGCGCGGCGAACTCGTGCGCCCGCAAGACATCACCACCACTGCGTTGCTGACCATCGAGGGCGAGCTCGACGACATCTCGGGTGCCGGCCAGACCAAGGCGGCCCATGACCTGTGCGAAGGGATCCCCTCCAACCGCAGCCTCCACTACGACGCCGAAGGAGCAGGCCATTACGGCATCTTCAGCGGTCGCCGCTGGCGCGAGAAGGTCTACCCCGAAGTTCGCGGTTTCATCGCCCGCTTCGGCAGCGCCCAGGCCAGCCAACCTGTGCGCAGCCCGACTGCCAAGGGTGGAGCCAAGCTATCGGCCGTGAAGACGGCGCGCAGCCGCTGAACACGACGACCGTCGACGGCAGCATCCTGGCCGACAGGCTGGATGCCGCCTTGCCGCAGACTCAGTGCACACGCTGCGGCTACCCCGACTGCCGGCGCTATGCCGAAGCCATGGCAAGCGGGAACGCCGACATCAACCGCTGCCCACCGGGCGGCGCCGAAGGCATCTTGAGGCTGGCGGCCATCAGCGGCAGGCCTGTGCTGCCGCTGGACCCGTCGCATGGAACGGAAGGGCCACGGACCCTGGCCGTGATCGACGAAGCCTGGTGCATCGGTTGCACGCTGTGCATCAAGGCTTGCCCAGTGGACTGCATCGTCGGAGCACCCAAACAGATGCACACTGTCATCGACGCACAGTGCACGGGTTGCGAGCTCTGCCTGCCGGCCTGCCCGGTGGACTGCATCAGTCTGGTCCCGGTCACGCCCGGTCGCAGCGGCTGGCAGGCCTGGACCGCCGCACAGGCCAGCGAAGCACAGCAGCGCTACCAGGCTCGTCAGGTGCGCCTGGATCGCGACCGGCGCGAAAACGACGAGCGCCTTGCCGCCAAGGCCACCGCCAAGCTGGCCGATCTGGCCAGCCACAGTCGCCTGACCGACCCCGAGGCGCTGAGCGCCAAGCGTGCGGTTGTCGAAGCGGCCCTGGCGCGCGCGCGCCGCAAGCACGAAGGCCCCTGATCCGCAGCCGCTGCGTACGCAGCCTGCGCACGACGCCAGGGTTTGCAGCATCATTCAGGGACGTTCAACAGCCCGAAGCCAACGGCCCCCGAAAGACTTGAACTCCACCCAGATCGACCAGTTCTTCGCGACGCTGGCAAGCGCCAACCCCCAGCCACAGACCGAGCTGCTCTACACCAACACATTCGAACTTCTCGCCGCCGTGCTGTTGTCGGCGCAGGCCACCGACGTCAGCGTGAACAAGGCCACGCGCACGCTCTTCGCGCTGGCCCATACGCCACAGCAGATGCTCGACCTGGGACTGGAACGGGTCACGGAACTGGTTCGCACCATCGGTCTTTACAGGACCAAGGCGAAGAACCTGCTGGCCACCTGCGAGATCCTGGTCAGTCGGCATGGCGGACAAGTCCCGCGGTCACGCGAAGCCCTGCAGGCGCTGCCCGGGGTCGGGCGCAAGACCGCGAACGTGGTGTTGAACGTCGCCTTCGGTGAGCCGACGATGGCCGTGGACACCCACATCTTTCGGGTGAGCAACCGGACTGGCCTCGCGCGTGGCCGCAACCCGCTGGTCGTGGAAGCTGCGCTGATGCGCCGGGTGCCTGCACGCTATCTGGTGGATGCC
Source organism: Burkholderiales bacterium Ga0077543 (assembly GCA_001464055.1). GTDB lineage: Bacteria > Pseudomonadota > Gammaproteobacteria > Burkholderiales > Burkholderiaceae_C > Rubrivivax. The sequence goes on along the minus strand of LNET01000117.1, from coordinate 66,876 downwards.
CACCATTGGCTCATCCTGCATGGACGCTATGTCTGCCAGGCGCGCCAGCCGCTGTGCGAACGCTGCAGCGTCAGCGATTGCTGTGACGAAGGTCGCAAACGGCTGAAGGCTGTCGGCTGAAGGGTGGCTCCTACAATGAAGACAGAGGAAAGAGGCCAGCCACCATGTCCAAGCTCGAGGATCTTGCCGAACGGGTCGAACGCCTGATCCTGCGGCACGGGGAACTGCAGCGCAGCGCAGCGCTGACCGAACAGCAACTGGTGGCAATGACGGCCGAACGCGACAGCCTGAAGTCGCGGCTCGGTGCGGCGCGTTCGCGCATCGACGCCCTGCTGCAACGCCTGCCTGCCGATGGCCAGGTGCCTGCGGCCGGCGGGCCCGGTGAACAGCAGGGAGCGACATGAAGCAGATCGAGGTGTCCATTCTTGGACAGGCGTATGTACTGGGCTGCCCCGAAGGCGGTGAAGCCCTGCTGCGAACGGCAGTAGCCACAGTCGACCGCGAAATGGTCGGTATTCGCGACGCCGGCAAGGTAAAAGCACGCGAACGCATCGCGGTGCTGGCTGCGCTGAATCTGGCCTATCAGCTGGCCGAACGTGGCAACCCCAGCCTGCAAGCCACGAAGCCCCCAGCCCAGGGCGAAAGCAGCCAGGCCGTCGATATCAGTGCGCTCATCCGCCGGGTCGACGAAGTGCTGGCCGAAGACGGCAGGCTGCTGTGACATCCAGCGCACCCCAGGGCCAAGCGCATGTGCCTAGAATGCGCCTGTCCGTCGTGAATGCGTGAGCTCTATATTTCCTTGGACCGATGCTCATAGAGCCAGGGCTTGGAACATTGCTGAGCTGGTGTGATCGTCTCGCGTCAGATGAACCCGAAGCACAGCTGACCTCGCCCACCTGAACTTCCCTGAGGGTTCAGGAATGCGGTTCACGGCTCACGACGGACACCTTATTTCCCCGCCCCCGATGTCCAGCGCCAGCGCATCCCCACCGCGGCCCGGCCACTGGCTGATGAAGAGCGAGCCCGAAGAGGCGTCGATCGACCATCTGGCGTCGGCACCGGGCCAGACACTGCCCTGGACCGGCGTGCGCAACTACCAGGCACGCAACTTCATGCGCGACGGCATGCAGGCGGGCGACGGGGTGCTGTTCTACCACTCGTCCTGCGCCCAGCCCGGTATTGCAGGGCTTGCCGAAGTCATCGGCGGCGCACAGCCGGACCCGACACAGTTCGACCCGACCAGCCCTTACTTCGACGCCCGCTCGAAACGCGAGCAGCCGCGCTGGCTGCAGATCGACGTTCGCCTGGTGCGCAAGACCCGGCTGCTGAGTCTGGAGCAGATGCGCGCCACACCCGCCCTGGCGACGATGCAGGTGCTGAAGCGCGGCAACCGGCTCTCGATCACACCGGTCACGCCTGCCGAGTGGCGTGCGGTCCTGGCCCTGCTGGAAAGCGCCGCCCTTGCCTGAACTCGGCCTGCTGCTCGTCGTCGAACTTCTGGCCCTGGGCATGGTCGGCGGCTTCCTGGCCGGGCTGCTGGGGGTCGGAGGCGGCATGATGATGGTGCCGTTCCTCACGGCCATCCTCGGCAACCGGGGCGTACCACTGGCGATGTCGGTGAAGATCGCGATTGCCACGTCGATGGCAACGATTCTGTTCACTTCCTTGTCCAGCCTGCGCGCTCATCACAAGCTGGGCGCGGTTCGCTGGGACCTGGTACGTGGCCTGGCACCGGGCATCGTGCTCGGTGGCCTTGCCGCGGGGGCCGGCGCCTTCGCCCTGTTCAAGGGGCAGGGCTTGGCGCTGTTTTTCGCAGCCTTCATCGGTTGGGCGGCGCTGAACATGTTCCGCGACCGCAAGCCCCGGCCGGGGCGCGACATGCCGGGCATGGCCGGGCAGACGGCTGCCGGGAGCGTGATCGGTTTCCTGTCGGGCCTGCTCGGCGCCGGCGGCGCATTCATCGCGGTGCCGTTCATGGTCTGGTGCAACGTGCCCATCCGCCATGCCGTTGGCACCAGCGCCGCGATCGGGTTTCCGATCGCACTGGCAGCCACCGCTGGCTACGTCATCAGCGGATGGTCACTGCCACCGGCCTTGCCGGGGGTATTCGGCTACCTCTACCTGCCGGCCTTGCTGGTGATTGCGATGGCCAGCGTGACGATGGCGCCGCTGGGCGCGCGAGTGGCACAGCGCATGGACACGACGCGACTGAAGCGGCTGTTCGGCCTGCTGCTGCTGGGCCTGGCGGCTTACATGCTGAAAAAAGGCCTGTTCGGCTGAACCCGCCCCAGTCGTTCAGCGGGCCGGATCGAAGCGGATGGCCGCCAGCGTGACATGGTTGCCACCACGGCGCTGGGCTTCCGTCAGGGCCGCTTCGCACGCAGCCACCAGTTCATCCTGCGAATGTGCGGTGTGCGGAAAGCTGGCCACACCCATCGCCACCGTGAATCCCAGTTCCTGGCCGGCATGCATGACGATCTGCGTGGCGCATTTGCGGCGCAGGCCTTCCATGCGGGAATGTGCCGTAGCGAGCCCGACCCCCGACAACAGCACGGCAAAGCGCCCTTCGTCGAGGCGGCATGACGCATCCATCGCTCGGGTGCCACTGCGCAGCAGGTTGCCCATCGCCTCCAGGACGCGGGTCTGGCCGGCCTGGCCCAGTGCCCGCACTTTGTCGCTGGCGGGGTCTACGGCGATCAGCACCAGGGCGAATTCGCGGTGCTCACGGGTGGACAGGTCCGCCTCGCGGCGCAACTGGTCTTCGAAATGGGCACGCGAATACAGGCCCGAGGCCGGATCGCGCAAAGCCTGGTCGGCCAGTTCGCGTCGCAAGGCCTCGTTGGCACGCTGATGCTGCTCGATCTGTTCGAGCGCTGCGCGCAGCTGGGCTTCCTGGCGCTGCGACTCGCCCAGGTCGGTCCAGGTGCTGAAAATCCAGCGCCGGCCCTCACCGTCGGCCGGCGTCACGACACGCAGCACGTCGAAGGCCCTGCGTTGTCCGGCCCAATCGAAACGGTGTTCGCTGTGAAGCGGGTCACCTTGGGCCAGTGCCGTCACTTCGGCTGCCCTGAATGCGCCGGCCAGCGCAGCGTCGAAAACATCGGCATCGGTGTGACCGAGCACCATGTCGGCATGGCGGCCCAGCCACTGCAGCCAGGCGGAACTGGCCTGCACGTATCGACCTGAAGCCACGTCTTTCAAGGCCCATGCTTCGCCCCGCGCCGCCAGGAACGCGGGCAGGATCTCGCCCACCAGGCCTGTCGGGACCTGCGGCAAGAGAACGGGTGTTTGGCTCATGGGAAAGAGGATCTCTGTGAAGTGTTCCGGCACATGCCCTCTGGCACCAATGGTGGTGGTGGTCGCGCCCGAGGGCAAGCGGCAAACAGCCCCATGTCCCTAACACCGTCATTATCGGCAACAAGTTAGGGATGGATGCAACCGGGCCCGCTTCTTGCACCCGACAACCGGCAATAGCGCGCGCCCCCGGCGCAGGAAGACGAGTCGTGAGCATCATCCCCATCCTGAAGGACATAGGCCGCGGCGCCCAGGGCGCCCGGCACCTGAGCCGACCCCAGGCCCATGCCGTGATGACACAGGTACTGGACGGCGCGGTCAGCGATCTCGAACTGGGCGCGTTCGTGATGGCATTGCGGATGAAGGGGGAAACGCTGGACGAACTCTGCGGCTTCCTGGATGCTGCTCACGAACGCTGCCTGCGGCTGCGCAGCGACCGCCCGGTGGTTCTGATTCCCAGCTACAACGGTTCGCGGCGGCTGCCGAACCTGACACCCCTGCTCGCGATGGAACTCGCACGGGCCGGTGCGCGAGTGCTCGTGCACGGGCCGGTTCACGACCCGCAACGCGTCGGCAGCGCCCAGATCTTCCACGACCTGGGCCTGCCACGGGCGCAAGACCAGGCCGACATCCACGCTGCCTGGGCGCGCCGCGAACCGGCCTTCATGGCACTGGAAACCCTGTGCCAACCGCTGCAGCGGTTGCTGAACGTGCGCTGGACGGTGGGCCTGCGCAACAGTGGACACAGCATTGCCAAGATGCTGCATCCACTGGGCGCGTTGCGGTGCCTGCGGCTGGTGAACAGCACCCACCCCGAGTTCACGGCATTGATGGCGCAGTGGGCGCAACGCGAACGGGCTGACGCGATGCTGCTGCGCGGCACCGAAGGCGAACCCGTGGCCGACCCGCGTCGGCAGCCACGCATAGACACCTATGCCGAAGGGCAAGCGTGCCCCGAGGCCTGCGTGGCGGCGCAGCAAGGCGTCGTGACCGAGCTTCCACTTCTGCCCCGCGACAACGACTCTGCCAGCACCGCGCTGTACATCCAGTCGGTTCTCGCAGGTGAGCGGCCGGCGCCGGCGCCGCTCGCACGACAGGCCCATGCCGTGCTCCAGGCGCTGCGGGTGCTGGAGCAGGGCCAGGCCGCGCCAACCCGGCAGATGCTCTGACGCGATGCAGCAACGCTGCCGATAATCGGCTCGATGCAACACTTTGACGCCATCGTCGTCGGCGCTGGCGCCGCCGGCCTGTTCTGTGCCGGCGTGGCCGGGCAGCGCGGCCTGAAGGTCTTGCTCGTCGACCACGCCGAGAAGGTGGCCGAGAAGATCCGCATTTCTGGCGGCGGCCGCTGCAACTTCACCAATCGCGACAGCACGCCAGCCAACTTCCTGTCGGACAACCCGGCTTTCTGCAAATCGGCGCTGGCCCGCTACACGCCCGCCGACTTTATCGCCCTGCTCCAGCGTCATGGCGTCGGCTTCCATGAAAAGCACCGGGGCCAGCTGTTCTGCGACGAGTCATCGGACCAGGTGATCCGCTTGCTGCTGGCCGAATGCGCGGCCGGCGGCGTCAGCCACTGGCAGCCCTGCAGCGTGGACGCGGTCCGCCACAGCCCGAGCGGCTTCGAACTGGACACCTCGCGCGGCCCGGTGACGGCCCCGAAACTGGTCGTGGCCACGGGCGGGCTGCCGGTGCCAAAGATCGGCGCCACCGACTGGGGCCTGCGCCTGGCCAGGCAGTTCGGCCACCACATCGTCGAGCCACGCCCGGCCCTGGTGCCCTTGAGCTTCGACCCGGCAGCCTGGGCACCCTTTTCCGCCCTGGCCGGACTGTCGCTGGAAGTGCGGATCGAAACAGGCGAAGGCCGCCAGCGTGGCCGCTTCGTCGAAGACCTGCTCTTCACGCACCGAGGCCTGAGCGGCCCGGCGGTGCTGCAGGTCTCGAGCTACTGGCGACCCGGGGCGCCCCTGCGTCTGGCACTGGCCGACGCACGTCTGGCGGACACATTGCGGCAGGCCAAGCTGACTTCCCGCCGCCAGCTGGGCAACGAACTGTCCCTGCACCTGCCCGACCGGCTGGCCCAGACCTGGCTGCAGGTGCACGACTTGCCAGCCCAGCGCCCGCTGCCCGAGGTGCGCGACCGTGAGCTTGCGCGGCTGGGCGAGAGCCTCCTGCATTGGCAGGTCCAGCCCACCGGCACCGAAGGCTGGCGCAAGGCCGAGGTCATGGCCGGCGGCGTGGATACCCGGGAACTCGACTCGCAGACCCTGGCCAGCCGGCGCCTGCCCGGGCTGCACTTCATTGGCGAGGTGGTCGACGTCACGGGCTGGCTGGGCGGCTACAACTTCCAGTGGGCCTGGGCCAGCGCAGCCGCCTGTGCCCGCTCCCTGTAGCCTTCTGACGCGCGAACGGTTTATACTCGCGGGCTTTGCTGGCACAGGCTGCGTCAGCCGCTCGGTCAAGACCGGTTCTTTCGAAGGTTCGAAAGGCTCCGGAAATCCGGGGTTCCCCAGGGCGCAGCACCATAGGATTGCTTCATACATGACCACCATCCGCGTCAAAGAGAACGAGCCGTTCGACGTCGCCCTGCGCCGCTTCAAGCGCACCATCGAGAAGATCGGTCTGCTCACCGAATTGCGCGCGCGCGAGTTCTACGAGAAGCCCACGTCCGAGCGCAAGCGCAAGAAGGCTGCGGCAGTGAAGCGCCACTTCAAGCGCGTTCGCAGCATGCAGCTGCCGAAGAAGCTTTACTGATCCAGCGCGACAAGGCATGGTCGGCCAAATGGCCGTGCATGCCCCGCACAACGTGATCGACAGGCCCGCGCCGGAACTCCGCCGCGGGCTTTCCTATTGGGCCTGGAGACCCGCATGAGCCTCAAAGACCGGATCAACGAAGACATGAAGGTCGCGATGCGCGCCAAGGACGCCGAGCGGCTTTCGACCGTCCGCATGCTGCTGGCCGCCTGCAAGCAGCGCGAAGTCGACGAGCGCATCGTGCTCGACGACGCTGCCGTGATTGCCATCGTCGACAAGATGATCAAGCAGCGCAAGGACTCGGTCGGCGCATTCGAGACCGGCGGCCGCGAGGACCTGGCAGCCAAGGAACGGACCGAGATCATGGTGCTGCAGGCCTATCTTCCGCAACGCCTGTCCGAGGCCGAGATCGGCCAGGCCGTCGCCGAGATCGTGGCCGGCTTGACGGCCGAGCTGGGCCGCGCGCCCGGCCCCGGCGACATGGGGCGCGTGATGGCTGCGGCCAAGTCGCGTCTGGCCGGACAAGCCGACATGGGGCTGCTGTCGGCGGCGGTGAAGGCGGCACTGTCCGCAGGTCTGGCAAAGTAGAGCCCCATGAGCCACACCCTGCCCCTGCGCGCCGTCGCCGCCGACGTCTGTGTCGCCCCCCAGCTGACCCCCGAAGCCATGGCCGAGGCCGCCCGCGCGGGTTTTCGCAGCGTCGTCAACAACCGGCCTGATCACGAACACGGGCCGGACCAGCCGACCAGCGCCGAGATCGAGGCTGCAGCCCTCGCCGCCGGTCTGGTCTACCGGCACCTGCCCGTGGACGGCGGCTACCAGTCGCCCGAGGAGATCGCGGCATTCGCCCAGATGCTGGCTGAACTTCCGCGCCCCTTGCTGGCCTTCTGCCGCTCGGGCGGGAGGTCGGCCCGCCTGTTCGACGCCGCCAGCGCCCGGTAGAACGTGGTGGCCGCGCTGCTGGCCCTGTCCAGGGGCATCGATCATCTCAACGAGCTGATAGGCAAGATGGTGGGCTGGCTGGTGCTTGCGGCCGTGTTGATCAGCGCCACGAACGCCATCATGCGCAAGGCCTTCGACATCGGCTCGAACGCCTATCTCGAGATCCAGTGGTATTTGTTTGCCGCCGTGTTCATGCTCGGCGCGGGCTATGTCTTTCTGCGCAACGCCCATGTGCGCATCGACTTCATCGCCACGAAGCTGTCGGCCCGCACCAATGCGCTGATCGACCTGCTCGGGATCGTCGTGTTCACGATTCCGCTGTGCCTGATCCTGATGTACCTGTCCTGGCCGGTCTTCGAGCGCGCCTGGGTGTCTGGCGAAATGAGCCAGAACGCAGGGGGCCTGATCCGCTGGCCGGTGCTGCTGCTCATCCCGGTGGGCTTCGGTCTGCTGCTGCTGCAATGCCTGTCGGAACTCATCAAGCGCGCGGCCTTCCTGGCCGGTCGGCGTGCACACCCTTTCACCGAAGCCGAAGACAAGCTTGAGGAACTGAAGTTCGCCGAAGCCCTGGCCGAGGAGGCGGCGCGCCGTGAGCAGGCCCTGCTGGCGGCCAGGGGCAAGAAGCCATGATCGACTTCGTTGTCCAGAACTTCGTCCCGCTGATGTTTGCGGGGCTGCTGCTGTTCCTGCTGACGGGCATTCCGGTGGCCTTCGGGCTGGCCGCCACCGGCCTGCTGTTCGGCTTTGTCGGCATGGAAGCCGGGCTCTTCCAGGACAACCTGTTCGGCGCGCTGCCGCTGCGGGTGTTCGGAATCATGCAGAACGACACCCTGCTGGCGATCCCCTTCTTCACCTTGATGGGGATCGTGCTCGAACGTTCGGGCATGGCCGAAGACCTGCTCGAAACCGTGGGCCAGGTCTTCGGGCCGTTGCGCGGCGGCCTGGCCGTGGCCGTGGTGCTGGTCGGCGCGCTGCTGGCAGCAACCACCGGCGTGGTGGCGGCCGCCGTGATCAGCATGGGGCTGATATCGCTGCCGATCATGCTGCGCTACGGCTACAACCGCACCATCGCCACCGGCACCATCACCGCCAGCGGCACGCTTGCGCAGGCGATTCCGCCTTCTTTGGTGCTGATCGTGCTGGCCGACCAGCTGGGTCGTTCGGTAGGCGACATGTACGCCGGCGCGCTGGTGCCGGGGCTGATGCTGGTCGGGCTGTACCTGCTGTTCATCATGGGCGTGGCGCTGGTCAGACCGAAGTGGGTGCCGGCGCTGCCGCTCGAAGCTCGCATCTACCGTGAAGCCGACGGCGCCTCAGGCCACCGTTCGCTGCTCGTGTTGCTGCTGTTCTGTGCAGCGGCGGGCTGGGCCTGGTCGCAGGTGCATGGCGGAATCATCAACAGCTGGATCGAGCGCGAGACCCCCGCCCCGAACGACGAGACGATCATCCTGTCGATGACCATCGCTTCGCTGCTGGCCTTGAGCCTGGCGCTGGCCAACCGGCTGCTGGGCTTCGGGCTGCTGTCGAAGCTGGCCGAGCAGGTCACCTTCGTGCTGATCCCGCCGCTGGTGCTGATCTTCCTGGTGCTGGGCACCATCTTCCTGGGCGTGGCCACACCCACCGAAGGCGGCGCCATGGGTGCCCTGGGCGCGCTGATCATGGCCGGTGCACGTCGCAAGCTCGGGCTGAACCTGCTGAAGCAGGCGCTGGACAGCACCGCCCGGCTGTCGGTTTTCGTGATGTTCATCCTGATCGGCAGCACCGTCTTCAGCTTCACCTTCAACGCGGCCGACGGCCACATCTGGGTCGAACACCTGTTCGACAAGCTGCCCGGCGGCCAACTGGGTTTCCTGCTGGTGGTGAACCTGCTGGTCTTCGTCCTGGGCATGTTCATCGACTTCTTCGAGATCGCCTTCATCGTCGTGCCGATCCTGGCGCCGGTGGCCGACAAGATGGGCATCGACCTGATCTGGTTCGGCGTGATCCTGGCCATGAACCTGCAGACCAGCTTCCTGACCCCGCCCTTCGGCTTCGCGCTGTTCTACCTGCGCAGCGTGGCCGCGAAGAAGGACTACGACGACCGCATCACCGGCGAACGCATCCCGGCCGTGACCACGGCGCAGATCTACAAGGGCTCGATCGCCTTCATCATCCTGCAGCTCATCATGGTGGTGACGGTCGTGCTCAACCCCGAACTCGTCAGCGGCAACATCAGCAAGGGACCCGTCATCGACGCCACCAAGGCGCTGGAAAGCATGGGTCTTCCCGACCCCGATCCCGCCGCGTCCGAAGCCGAGGGCTCTGATCCTGCGGCAAGCGAGCCCGGGGAACAGGACCCGATGAAGGCTTTGGAGGAAGCAATGAAGAACGACGCCCAGGCTCAGCCCAAGCGTCCTTGAGCCTGTACTCGCACCCAAGACAAAAAGCCCCGCACTGCGGGGCTTTTTGATGGGTGAGCTGACAAGCCCGTTACAGCCGCTGCTGCTGCATGAAGCTGTCGAAGCGCGCCTCAGTGAAGCGGAACCACAGGTTGGCTTCGCGGCGGAAGTTCGAGTAGTCGTCGTAGATCTTCTTGAATGCCGGGTTGCTGGCGCTGACCTCGCTGTACAGCGCCATGGCCTCCTTGAAGGCCGCCGCCAGCACCGGATTCGGGAAGGCAACCAGGCGGGCGCCACCCGCGACCAGCGCCTTCAGCGCGGCCGGATTGCGGGCGTCGTACTTGGCCTGCATCTCCGTATGGGCGAAAGCCGCGGCGCATTCGATGATGGCCTTGTATTCGGCCGACAGGCCGGCATAGGCCCGGGTGTTGACGTACAGGTCCAGCTGCGGGCCACCTTCCCACCATCCGGGGAAATGGTAGACGGGCGCGACCTTGTTCAAGCCCAGTTTCTGGTCGTCGTACGGGCCCACCCACTCGGCAGCATCGATCGTGCCTTTTTCCAGCGCCTGGTAGATCTCGCCGCCGGGAATGTTCTGCGACACCGTGCCCAGGCGCGCGGTCACCTTGCCGGCAAAGCCGCCGACGCGGAACTTCAGGCCTTTCATGTCGGCAACGGTCTTGATCTCCTTGCGGTACCAGCCGCCCATCTGCGCGCCGGTGTTGCCCATCGGGAAGCTGATGATGTTGTAGCCAGCGTAGAACTCGCGCATCAGCTTCAGGCCGTTGCCGTCGTACATCCAGGCCGTCATCTGGCGGCTGTTCAGGCCGAAGGGGATGGCGCAACCCAGCGCAAAGGCGTCGTTCTTGCCGAAGTAGTAGTAGGGCGCGGTGTGACCCATCTCGACCGTGCCGGCCTGCACGGCGTCGACCAGCCCGGGCATCGGAACCAGCTCACCCGCGGCGTGGGTGGTGATCTGGAACTTGCCGCCGCTGAGTTCGCCGACCTTCTTGGCGAAGGTGTCGGCGGCGCCGAAGATGGTGTCCAGCGCCTTCGGAAAACCCGAGGTCAGCCGCCAGCGGATGTTGGCCTGGGCGTGGACGACTGCGGGAGCAGTACCCGCTGCAAGGATGCCGGCGAGACCGGCACCGTGGACGAAGGAACGACGTTCCATGGCTTTTTTTCTCCTGGGAGTCCTTTGCGGGGACGATGCGTGACGCGCCGGATTCTAAAAGTGGGGTCATTGCCCGCCCGAGCGGGTTTTCCCCTTCGCGACTCAACTACCCGCGAGTTTCATGGCACCCACGAGCACCGAGCCCACGCTCTTGCTGCCGCTGGTGTAGACATCGGCACCGACGGCGGCGATGTCCTTGAACATCCGGCCCAGGTTGCCCGCGATCGTGACCTCGTGAACCGGGTGCACGATCACCCCCCCTTCGACCCAGAAACCCGCGGCGCCGCGCGAATAGTCGCCCGTGACGTAATTCACGCCCTGCCCCATGAGCTCGGTGACAAAAAGGCCCCGGCCCAGCTTGCGCAGCATGGCTGGCAGGTCGTCGCCAGGCTGGGTCAGGCGGCTGGTCATCGACAGGTTTTGCGAGCCGCCGGCATGGCCCGTGGTCTTCATGCCCAGCTTGCGCGCCGAATAGCTGCTCAGGAAGTAGCTCTTGCACACCCCGCGCTGCACGATGCTGCGAGCGCGGGTGCGAACACCCTCGTCGTCGAAAGGCGCGCTGCCCTTGCCTCTGGGGATGTGGGGGTCTTCCCGGATATCGATGTGCCTGGCCAACACGGTCTTGCCCAGGCTGGCTTCCAGAAACGAAGCTTTGCGGTACAAAGAACCGCCCGAGGTGGCCTGAACATAAGCACCCAGCAATCCGGCCGCAACCGTGCTTTCGAACAGCACCGGCACTTCGCCCGTGGCCACGCGGCGCGACTTCAGACGAGCCAGTGCACGCTCCGCGGCATACCGCCCCACGGCCTCGACGTCGGCCAGGTCGGCAGCATTGCGCATCGACGTGTACCAGGCATCCCGCTGCATGTCGCGGCCCTTGCCGGCGATGGGCGACACTGAAACGTAGTGGCGTGAACTGGCGTAGCCGCCGCGAAAGCCGCGTGTGCTGCCAGCCCAGAAATGGGCCTGCTGGGCCGAGACGCCAGCGCCTTCGGAGTTGCTGATCTTCTTGCTGACACGCAGCGCCGCGGCTTCGCAGCGCCGGGCCAGGTCGGCTGCGCCTGCGGCGTCGATGTCCCAGGGGTGGAACAGGTCGAGGTCTTGCGCCACCTCTTCAGGCGTGGCCAGATCCTCGGCGTCGGGCAGGCCAGCGGCGGGGTCTTCGGCGGTGAATCGGGCGATGTCGTAGGCCGCCTGCACGGTCTGCTTCAGCGCTGCCGCAGAGAAGTCCGAGGTGCTGGCATTTCCCCGGCGCTGCCCCAGGTAGATGCTGACGCCGAGCGACTTGTCGCGATTGCGCTCGACGTTCTCGAGTTCACCCTTGCGAACCGACACCGACAGGCCCACGCCCTCGGAGACTTCGGCTCCGGCGTCGCTGGCACCGAGCTTCCTGGCCAGGGCCAGGGTGTCTTCGACGATCTGCTGAAACTGGTCCTTGCGATAGGCAAAGCCCTGGTCTGGACGGGAGGAGGACATCGAAGCGGCCCGCGATGACCGCGGCGTTGGAGACAAGCAGCAGATGATAATCGGCACCCTCCACAGCAGCAGGCACGCGCCTTTCCCCCATGAGCCGACGCGCCGCCCCCCACCGCGGGACCGATGTGCACTACGGCGGCGAGCCCGAAGAAGGCGCCGACACCGGACTGCCGCCCGACGTGGACCCCTTCGACATCCGCCCCAGCAAGACCCGGCTGAAGCAGAAGGCGCACGACCTGCAGGCACTCGGCGTGCAGCTGACCGAGCTGTCGCGCGAGCGCCTCGACCGCATCGAGATGCCCGAGTCGCTGCGCGATGCACTCGAGGACTATCGCCGCACCAAGACCTTCGAAGGCAAGCGCCGGCAGATGCAGTACATCGGCAAGCTGATGCACAACGCCGACGAAGCCGTGCTGCGCGAAGCCGTGGCCCTTGCCACGCTGGGTTCGGCCCAGAACACGCTGGCACTGCACCAGGCTGAACAGTGGCGGCTGGCGCTGATCACCGATGACGAGGCCATGACGCGCTGGCTGCACGAGCACCCGGAAACCGACACCCAGCAGTTGCGCAGCCTGGTGCGCGCCGCGCGACGCGACGCCGCGGGCCTGAAACCCGAAGACCGGCAGCCGCGGAGCTTCCGTGAACTTTTCCAGTTCCTGCGCCCGCTGCTTGACCGCGCAAGCACCGGCGCGAGCACCACCGAAGGACCGACCTCACCATGACCGAACCCGCCGCCCCCCGTTTCGACAGCGTGCGCATCGGCCTGTTGTCGGCCAGCGACAGGGCATCCCAGGGGGTCTACACCGACCAGGGTATTCCGGCGCTGAAGGACTGGCTGTCACGGGCCTTGCTCAACCCGGTCGAGTGGCACGAACATCTGGTGCCGGACGAGGAAAGCCGGATCAGTGCCGCCTTGCGCACGCTGGCCGACGACCTGCACTGCGATCTGGTGCTGACCACAGGCGGCACCGGCCCGGCGCTGCGCGACGTGACCCCCGAAGCCACCCTGGCCGTGGCCGACCGCGTGATGCCGGGTTTCGGCGAACAGATGCGCCAGATCAGCCTGGCCTTCGTGCCCACCGCCATCCTGTCGCGCCAGGTGGCGGTGATCCGCGGCCGCACCCTCATCATCAACCTGCCTGGCCAGCCCAAATCGATAGCCGAAACCCTGCAGGGGCTGCCGCAGGCCACGCCTGCGGTACACGGCATCTTTGCGGCGGTGCCGTATTGCGTCGACCTGATCGGCGGCCCGTACCTGGAGACGGACCCCGAGATCTGCAAGGCCTTTCGGCCCAAGTCGGCGCAACGTCCCAAGGTGAGCTGAGACCGGCACGACAGCGCACTCAAGTCCGGGGCGCGAGTGGCCGATACAGGGAGCAGACCGAGTGAACTGCCGCCCCTGTTTTGTCCATGCCCGAAGCCAAACAACCCGCGCAACGACTGTTGCCTACAGTCTCCATCGTCGAAGAGACGATGCGCCAGGCGCTGCGGGCGGTGGCCTTGGCCCTGGCCTGCACGGCACTGCTGACCGGGACCCTGCTGGCCGAACGCCTGTGGTCGAGTGCACAGCTGGAACACGCTGCCGACAGGCACGCCCAGGCCAACCGCCTGGCCGGTGAGATCCGGCTGGTGGAACAGGAACTGCTGCAGGCGGCGCAAAGCGCCGCGCTGACGGGCGAGACCGCCTGGATCGAGCGCTACGACCGGCTCACCGCCAACCTCACCCAGAAGGTCGAGCATGCCAGCCTCCTGGTGCCCTTGACCGTTGCGCAGCGCTACCGCGACAAGACGCAGGAGGCCAGCGCCGACATCGCGCAAATGCGGCAGTCGGCGTTGAACGCCCTGAACTCGGGCGCTCTCGATGCGGCACGATCGCTCTTCGACGGCGAGCGTTACACCAGCCGGACCAGACTCATCCGCGAGGCCACCGAAGAACTCACGGCGATCTCGCTGGCAGCCACCGAACGCCAGATGCGTGAATTGCGCACGCGCAGCTACATCGTGGCCGGCAGGGTGCTGGCGCTGACCCTGGGTGGCGGTTTCTTCCTGTGGCGTCGCCTGTCGACGGGGCTGAACGAATCTCGTGGCTCGCTACTCGAAGCCGAAGTCAGGGTGCAGCGGCTGGCGGCCAGCGACCTGCTCACCGGCCTGGACAACCGCGCAGCGCTGCACGACGCGATGCAGACCCGGCTGGCGCGTGCTGCCAAGCACAAGCAGGAACTGGCTGTGCTGATGGTCGACCTGGACCGCTTCAAGCCGGTCAACGACCGCAACGGCCACATGGTGGGCGACCTGGTTCTGAAGGAAGTGGCCGGGCGCCTGGCACGCTGTCTTCGCCAGAGCGACCTGCGCGCCCGTTATGGCGGCGACGAGTTCGTGATCGTCATCGACGAGGCCGAAGGCCAGCGCACCGCGCTGTCCGCCGCGGAGCGCATCATCGAGACGCTGGGCGAGCCGATGTTCTTCGGCGACCTGACGATCACCATCGGTGCCAGTGTCGGCGTGGCGCGCTACCCGCGCGACGCCGCCAGCGACGACGAACTCATCCGCAAGGCCGACTCGGCCCTGTACCGGGCGAAGAAGTCGGGCATGAACGGCGTCTGCATCTACGACCCCCGGCTCGACGAGGCGCTGGCGGAAAGGGCAGCGCTGGAACAGGAACTGCGCGAGGGCATCACCCAGGGCCAGCTCATCCCCTACTACCAGCCCATCGTCAGCCTGTCGAAGCGGCATGTGATCTCGCTGGAGCTGTTGTGCCGCTGGAAACACCCCACGCGCGGCCTGCTGACCCCCGACAAGTTCATTTCGCTGGCCGAGGACTCGGGCCTGATCGGGCCGCTGACCATGTCGCTGCTGAACCAGGCCTGCCAGGACATGCTGCGCTTCCCGGTGCAATGGCGGCTGTCGTTCAACGTGGCGCCGCAGCAGATCCAGGACGAGAACCTGGTGCCGCAACTGCTGGCCGTGCTGAAGGAAAACCAGGTGCCGCCGTACCGGCTGGACGTGGAGCTGACCGAGACCGCGCTGGTCAACGACACGGCGCGGGCGCGTGAGGTCATCCTGGCGCTCAAGCGCGCGGGCATGACCGTGACGCTGGACGACTTCGGCACCGGCTACAGCAGCCTGAGCTACCTGGTCGAAATGACCTTCGACAAGATCAAGATCGATCGCAGCTTCGTGCAGACCCTGCGCAGCCGGCCTGAAAGCACCAAGATCGTCGACGCCATCCTGGGCCTGTCGCGCAGCCTGGGCGTGGACACCGTGGCCGAGGGCGTGGAAAGCGAAGAAGAAGCGCAGCTGCTGCTGAACCTGGGCTGCAAGAACGGCCAGGGCTATCTGTTCGGCCGCCCGGTGCGGGCGCAGGACCTGCACCAGCGCATCGCACTGGTGGCCGATCAGGTGGAGCCCCTGGACAGCCAGATGATGGTGGACGTGCCGCTTTGAATGCCCAGGCGCCAAATGCGCCTGGCTTCACTTGACCAGCCGGTTGAGCTTCTCGGCGTCGAAACACTCGGTGGTCTGGGCCCCGCTGGGCACGCAGTCCTCGGCGGGCAGCTCGCGGGCGCGCGCCGACAGTTTCTCGATCGCCTGCCAGAGCAGGGTGATCTGGTGCTCGTGGCCGGCGGCGTTGTCGATCAGCCCCTTCATCGCCTGCGACACCGGGTCGTCGCCCTGCGTCAAGCCATAGGCCGAGAAGCCCATCTTCGCCGCGACTTCCTCGCGCAGGCTGTCGGCTTCGGCCTGGATGATGCGAGCGGGGTTGCCCACTGCCGTGGCGCCAGCGGGTACCGGCTTGACGACGACCGCGCTGGAACCGACCCGGGCACCGTCGCCGACCGTGAAGCCGCCCAGCACCTGGGCGTTGGCGCCGACGATCACGCCCTTGCCCAGCGTTGGATGTCGCTTCGCGCCCTTGGCGAGGGAAGTGCCCCCTAGGGTGACGCCCTGGTAGATGGTGCAGTCGTCGCCGATCTCGGCGGTTTCACCCACGACCACGCCCATGCCGTGGTCGATGAACACACGCCGGCCGATGGTGGCACCCGGATGGAGTTCGATGCCGGTGAGGAAACGCCCCAGCTGCGAGGTGAAGCGGGCCGCCCAGAACCAGCCGCGCCGATACATCGCGTGGGCCGGCCGGTGCAGCATCAAGGCATGCAGGCCGGGGTAGCAGGTGAGCACCTCAAAGCTCGAACGCGCGGCCGGGTCGCGTTCCAGGATGCAACGGATGTCTTCACGCAGGCGGCTGAACATGGTGCGTGCAGTGTAGCCAAGGCCCCGGTTCAGTGCTTCGGGTCGCGCGGGTCGACGCTGCGGGCGATGCCGCGAAGGATGTGCACCTCTTCCATCGACAGCGCCGCCCGCTGCACCAGCCGCCGCAGCCGGGGCAGCAGCTTCTTCGGCGCGGCCGGATTCAGGAAGCCGCTGGCCACCATCACTTCCTGCCAATGGGCCAGCAGGCCGTCGACCGCTGCGCCATCGGCCAGCTGCACGGCCGGTGTTCGTTCCATCACGTCGAAGCCGCCCAGCGCCTGGCGCCAGTCGTAGGCCAGCAACTGCACCGCCTGCGCCAGGTTCAGCGAACCGTAGTCGGGGTGGGTGGGAATCGACAGGCAGACATGGCAGCGGTAAACGTCGTCGTTGGCGAGGCCGGTGCGTTCTGGCCCGAAGACCAGGGCCACGCGCCGGCCCATCGGCGCCAGCGCGGCGAAGTGCGTCCTGGGCGCCGCCGTGGGTGGCCCGAAGTCGCGCGGCGTCATGGCGGTGGCGCAGGCGTGATGGATGTCGTGCAGGGCCTCGTCCAGCGTGGCCACCACGCGTGCGCCCTGCAAGACGTCGACAGCACCGCTGGCCAGGGCCTGGGTCTCTTCCAGCAACAGCACGTCAGGGCGGCGCGGGTTCACGAGCACGAGGTCGTGGAAGCCCATCACCTTCATCGCCCGCGCAGCAGCGCCTACGTTGCCGGCATGGCTGGGTTCGACGAGCACGAAACGGGTGGTCATGAACGGTAAACTCCGGGTTTGTGCTGAGCGCGCATTGTCTTCGCGTGCGGCACCACCGCTCTTTCCTTCCGTCGATCGCGAGTTCATCGCACCACCTCAGGCTGACCCATGTCGCAAGCGCTCCATCCCATGCTCAACATCGCCATCAAGGCGGCACGGGCAGCAGGCTCCATCATCAACAGGGCGGCGCTCGACCTGGAGGTTCTGAAGGTGGGCCAGAAGGGCCCCAACGACTACGTTTCCGAAGTCGACCAGGCGGCCGAGAACGCGATCATCGACGTGCTGCTGGAAGCCTATCCCGGCCACGCCATCCTGGCCGAGGAATCGGGCCGCGAGCGCGGTGCCAGGCACAGCGAATATGTCTGGATCATCGACCCGCTCGACGGCACCACCAACTTCCTGCACGGATTTCCGGTCTATGCCGTCAGCATCGCCCTGGCCCACAAAGGCAAGGTCGAGCAGGCCGTGGTCTACGACCCCACCCGCAACGACATGTTCTTCGCCTCGCGAGGGCGCGGCGCGTTTCTCAACGACCGCCGCCTGCGCGTGAGCAAGCGCACCCGCATCAGCGACTCGCTCATCGGCACGGGCTTCCCCTTCCGCAAGGGCGACAACTTCAAGCGCTACGTGAAGATGTTCGAAGAGGTGATGCAGAGCTGCGCCGGCCTGCGCCGGCCGGGCGCTGCAGCGCTGGACCTGTGCTACGTGGCAGCAGGCTACTACGACGGCTTCTTCGAGACCGGCCTGAACCCCTGGGACATCGCCGCCGGCTCGCTGATGATCACCGAGGCCGGCGGCCTGATCGGCAACTTCACCGGCGAGGCCGATTTCTTGTACCAGCGTGAAGTGGTGGCGGGCAATCCGAAGGTCTACGGCCAGCTGGTGCAGATCCTGGCGCCATACACGCGAGTGATCAAGGAAAGCGACAAGTCGGCGGCCATCGGCGTGACCACGCCTGAAACCGCCACCCAGCCCGACGCCACCCAGGCCTTCGTGGAAGGCGGCAAACCGGCGACGGCAGCCGCGCCAGCCCCGAAGCGCCTGTCGCGCATCCGCAAGGACGCGCCCAACCTCGACGGCAACGACGCGCCGATGTGAACGACCGGCTGGCAAGGGCCGAAGTGCCTGCCCAGCCAGCCCCTCTGCCCACGACCGCGCCGAGAGCGACCGCTAACGCAGGTGGCGATAGACCGTGGTGCGGCTGATGCCCAGCGCCCGCGCCGTGGCGCTGACATTGCCGCAGCGCTCGAACTCGCGCCGCACCAGTTCGGCCGCGTTCTGTTGAAGTGCTGACACCGTCCCGGCCGCGGGCGCAGCCGCTGCCTGCGGCAGCCAGGGCGCCACGGCGGCGGCCTGGACCCGGCTGCTGCCTTGCAGCAGCGCACGCGTCAGCACCGAGCGCAGCTCGCGAAAATTGCCTGGCCAGCCATGGCCTGCCAGGCGTTCGATGGCCTCGTCGGTGATGCTGGCGGCCGAATCCACCGCCGCCAGCACCGCGCGCACGGCTGTGGCGAAGTCGGTTCTCTCGCGCAAGGGCGGCAACTGCACGCTCACGGTGTTCAGCCGGTACAGCAGGTCGGCGCGGAAGCGCCTGGCCGAGACTTCGGCGTCAAGGTCGGCGTGGGTGGCGGCCAACAACTGCACGTCGACGGCTCGGAATGCGGTGCCGCCCACGGGCCGCACCTGCCGGTCGTCCAGGAAGCGCAGCAGCGAAGCCTGCAGGTGCAAGGGCAGTTCACCCAGTTCGTCCAGCAGCAGCGTGCCGCCGTCGGCGCTGGCGATCAAGCCCATGCTGCCTTCACGGCGGGCGCCGCTGAAGGCGCCGCCGACATAGCCGAACAGCTCGGCCTCGATCAGCTCGGCCGGCAGCGCACCACAATTCACCGCAACGAAGGCCCCCGTGCGGCCACTGCTGCGGTGCGCGTGGCGCGCCAGCATCTCCTTGCCGGTACCGGTTTCGCCGGTCAGCAGCAAGGGCAGGCTGCGGCGCACCGCAGCCTCCACCAGGGCGTAGGCCTGAGCCACCGCCGGGTCGTCGGTGACCGCATCCCCCGGCGCGCGAATGGCCGCTGCAGGCGAAGCGACCTGGGCCGACGCCGAGACGGGCAGGCGAAGCATCGACGGGCTGCGCTGGGTGGGTCGGCTCAGACACATGGCCACCAGGGTGCTGCCGAAGGCATCGCGCAGCCCGTGCTCGCCCTGGCGCTGCAAGCGCGCGGCCACGAGCTCGAAGCGCTCGCCAAAAAGAGCATCGAAAGCCGTGCCCGGCGTCGCGTCCAGCCCCTGCAGCAGTTGCCCGGCGCGCGCATTCAGCGCGACCAGCCGGCCGGCGTCGTCGAAGGCCAGCAGGCCGGCACTGAGCGTGCCCAGGAACTCCTGCCGCGGGTGGATGGCCAGTACCCAGTGCTGGCGCATCTGGTGCAGCAGCAGGCCGTTCTCGATGTGCGTGGCGGCCATCTGCACCAGGGCCTGGGTGTGGCGCTGGCGGGATTCGAAGTAGCTCGACGCGTCGAGCACGCCCACGATGTCGCCCCGTGCGTCGCGCACGGGCGCGGCGGTGCACGACACGTTGCCCAGCGACAGGAAATAGTGCTCCAGCCCGGTGACAGCAACCGGCGCGCCAGTGGCCAGCGCCGTGCCCAGGCCATTGGTGCCGGACAGGTTTTCAGCCCAGCAGCTGCCCGCCACGATGCCGGCGCCCTGGTCCGACATCGAGAACCGGTTGTCGGCATACAGATCCAGGATGATGCCGTCGCGGTCGGCGAAGGCGAGCAGGAAGTTCGACCCGGCAATCTGGCGCGAAAGCGTCTCCAGCTCTGCCTGCGCCAGCTTGCGCACGACTTCGCTGCGCAGTTGCCTCTGGCGCAGGTCCTGGGCTTCGACCACGGGCACCGACAGCAGGGCGTGCGGGTCCAGGCCGGCCTGGGCACAACGGCCCCAGCTGTCCAGCACCACCGCGCCTGGGACGCCTTCGGGAGGCAAGGTGCTGCCGCGGGCATGCAGTGCCTGTGCGTGTGAAAGTGCCATGCGTGGGTCTCCTCGTTGCGGTGGGCCATGCGTTGTGGCCGTCCAGTTTCTGTACACATTGGCCACACCTGTTCAGGGGATGTGCACAAGGGCCGAGAGCTTCACCCAGGGTGACCCTGCGCGCACTGCGGGTGTTCCCCAAATGGAACACCAATTGCACTGGGAGTGGCAGCCGCGCGACGTCGCGGCGCGATCCCTTTCAGTTCACAACACCAGGAGACCTCCGATGACATCACCCCAGACCAGCCCCCGTCCTCGCGCTGTGCTGCGCCGGCCCGTGCTGGCCGCCGCCGCGCTGGCAGCCAGCCTGGCCCTGCCGGCCATGGCGCAGCAGAACATCGAGAAGCTCAAGCAGATGAAGGTCGCGACCACCGACCTGAACATCCCGGTGGTGCCGCAGACCGGCCGCAACGCCGATGCCATCAAGAAAAACCTGGAACGCGTGAAGCTGCCGCCCGGCTTCAAGATCGAACTGTTCGCGATCGTTCCGGATGCCCGCCACATGGCCGTTGCGCCCAGCACCAACATGCTGTTCGTGGGCACCCGCAAGACCACGGTATGGGCCGTGACCGACCGCAACAGCGACGGCGTGGCCGACGAGGTGAAGTCCTTCGCCCCCAGCCTGAAGTTCACCAACCCCAACGGCGTGTGCTGGACGCGTGACGGCTTCCTCATCGTGGCCGAGCACAACCGGGTGCTGAACTTCCCCGCCGCCGAGTTCTTCTACGAAGGCCCGGACGTGGCCGTGATCGAGGTGGTGCCCCAGGGCAAGCTGATCCCGGTGGAAGAGGAAAGCTACAACCACGGCGCGCGCACCTGCCGTGTCGACGACAGCGGCATGCTCTACATCACCCTGGGCCAGCCCTACAACGTGCAGCCCAAGGAAAAGGTGGCGCTGTACGAACAACTCGGCATCGGCGGCATGATCAAGGTGAACGCCTTCGACGGCGGCAAGCGCGAAGTGGTGGCCCGCGGCGTACGCAATTCGGTGGGCATGGACATCAACCCCAAGGACAAGTCCGTCTGGTTCACCGACAACCAGACCGACGGCATGGGCGACGACATCCCGCCGGGCGAGCTGAACAAGGTGTCGCGGATGGGCGAACACTTCGGCTACCCCTTCATCCACGGCAACAACGTGCAGATCGCCGGCACCGCCGCCGCGCCCGACCTGAAAGGCATGGCCCCGCCGGCGCAGTGGACCAAGCCGCAGATCGAGTTCCCGGCACACCAGGCGCAGTTGGGCATGGCCTTCTACAACGGCAAGATGTTCCCGGCGAAGTACCAGGGCGGCGCCTTCGTGGCCTCGCACGGCTCGTGGAACCGCACCAAGCCCTCGGGCGCCGACATCCAGTTCGTGTCGATGAAGGCCGACGGCAACGCCGAGAAGACCGAGGTCTTCGCATCCGGCTTCCTGGACCCGGACACCGGCCTGTACCGCGGCCGGCCGGTGGACGTGGCGCAGATGAAGGACGGATCGCTGCTGATCAGCGACGACTTCGCTGGCGCCATCTACCGCGTGACCTACACCGCACCTTGATGCGGCGCGCCACCTTCAAGGCCAAGGTGGCGGCGGCCGGGGCCGCTCTGGCCCTGGCCGCCGGCATGAGCGGGCCGGCCGTGGCGCAGGACGCCGCGGCCGGCCGCGCCAAGGCGGCGGCATGCGCGGTGTGCCACGGCCCGCTGGGCCTGAGCACCGCGCCCGACGCGCCCAACCTGGCCGCCCAGCCCGCGATGTATCTGGCCACGCAGCTGCGTGCCTACCGCAGCGGTGCACGCAAGCACGAGGTCATGGCAGTGATCGCCAGGCCGCTGAGCGACGAGGACATCCAGAACCTCGCCGCCTGGTACGCGTCGATCAAGCTCGAAGCCACCGCGCCCTGAACGGCACGGGCCTTCAGTTGCCAGTGCTGTTCGGGCTGCGCCAGCTGCGCTCGAACGGCAGCCGCCAGGCGTGCGGGGCGATCAGCTGGTGCACCGACTTCGGGCCCCACGAACCCGGTGCGTACAGCCGCACGGGCGGCGGGGCTTCGAGCAACGGCACCGACACCTGCCACAAGCGTTCGATGCCCTCGGCGGTGTTGAACAGCGTGTGGTCGCCGCGCATCGCGTCCAGGATCAGGCGTTCGTAGGCCTCCAGCACTTCGCCGGCAAGACCGGTGTCGTGCATGGCGAACTGCAGGCTGAGCTTGTCCAGCCGCATGCCCGGGCCCGGCCGCTTGCCGTAGAACGACAGGCTCATCTTCGAGGCATCGGCCAGGTCGAAGGTGAGGTGGTCGGGGCCCTGAGCGCCCACGCCCGAGCCCGGCGGGAACATGCTCTTGGGCGGCTCGCGGAAGGCGATGCTGATGATGCGCTGGCCCTCGGCCAGCTTCTTGCCGGTGCGCAGGAAGAAGGGCACGCCGGCCCAGCGCCAGTTGTCGATGAAGCACTTCAGCGCGATGAAGGTCTCGGTCTCTGACTGCACGTCCACCCCCGGCTCGTCGCGGTAGCCGCTGTACTGGCCACGCACCACGTCGCCGGGCTGGATCGGCAACATGCTGCGGAAGACCTTGTTCTTTTCCTCGCTGATGGGCTGCGGTTCCAGTGCCGTGGGTGGCTCCATCGCCATGAAGGCCAGGATCTGGAACAGGTGCGTCACCACCATGTCGCGGTAAGCGCCGGTCTGTTCGTAGAACGTGGCACGCTGGGCCAGGCCCAGGGTCTCGGGCACGTCGATCTGCACGTGGTCGATGAAGTTGCGGTTCCAGATGGGTTCGAACAGGCCGTTGGCGAAGCGGAAGGCCAGGATGTTCTGCGCAGGTTCCTTGCCCAGGAAATGGTCGATGCGGAAGATCTGGTCTTCGGCGAAGACCTGGTGCAGGCGGGCGTTCAGTTCCACCGCGCTGGCCAGGTCGGTGCCGAAGGGCTTTTCCATGACGATGCGCGAGCGCTCGACCAGCCGTGCTTCGGCCAGCATGCGCACCGCCGACAGGGCTGCGCTCGGCGGCACGCTCAGGTAGTGCAGACGCCGGCTTTCGGTGTCGAAGCTGGCCTCGGCCGCGTCGACCGCGGCCTTCAGGGCCTGGGGGCCGGCCGACAGGCTGACGTAGTCGAGTCGCTGCGCGAAGGCCGCCCAGTCGGCGTCATCGGTCGAGCGGCTCGAAAAGTCGCCCAGCGACTGCCGCGCCAGCCGCCTGAAGCCATCGGCGTCGATGTCGTCCAGCGACACTCCGATGACGCGGCAGTCGGGGATGAACCCCGATGTGGCCAGGTGGTACAGCCCCGGCAGCAGCTTGCGCCGCGCCAGGTCGCCCGTGGCACCGAACAACACCACCACCTGCGGGTGGCTCGGGCCGACGCCGGAGGGTACTTTCGCCAAGGTGCAACTCCTTGCTGGTTACGCATTGCGCTTCCAGCAAGTATCAGACCGGCCGGGCCCGTTCAGGCCACGCGAATGAGCTTGCGGTTGACGAATTCCAGGATGCCGGCGCGTGAGAGTTCACGTCCGTAGCCTGAATTCTTCACCCCGCCGAAAGGCAGCTCGGGCGCCGACGCGGCGGCAGAGTTGATGAACACCATGCCGGTGTCGATGGCGCGCGCGACGCGCCGGCCGCGGTCGATGTCGGTCGTGAAGACCGAACCGCCCAGGCCGAAAGGCGAGTCGTTGGCCAGCTTCACGGCCGCGGCCTCGTCCTTCACGCGGAAAAACAGCGCCACCGGTCCGAAGAATTCCTGCGCGTAGGCCGGGTTCGCCGCGTCGATGTCGGTCAGCACCGTGGGCTGCATGAAAGCGCCAGGCAAGCCCGCCACGGCCTGGCCTCCCATCAGCACGCGTGCGCCATGGGCCACGGCTTCGTCCACCTGCCTGAGCAGCGTGTCCAGCGCCGCGGCGCTGGACAACGGGGCCAGCGTCGTGGCCTTGTCCAGCGGGTCGCCGGGCACGAAGGCCGACAGCGCCGTCTGGAACTTGTCGAGGAAGGCATCGGCGACGGCGTCGACGACGATGAAACGCTTGGACGCGGTGCAGGCCTGCCCGGCGTTACCCATGCGGCCGGCGACCGCGTGTTTCAGCGCCAGCGCCATGTCGGCATCTTCCAGCACGATGAAGGCGTCGCTGCCGCCGAGCTCCAGCGTGGACTTCTTCAAGTTCTGCGCTGCGCGCGCGGCCACCACGGCGCCCGCACGTTCGCTGCCGGTCAGGGCCACCGCCCGCACGCGCGGATCGTCGATCAGCCCGGCCACCTGGTCGGTGCTGATGAACAGGTTGGTATAGGCCGCCTGCGGCAGGCCGGCGTCATGCATCAAGCGCTCGAAGGCCTGTGCGCACTGCGGCACGTTGGAGGCATGCTTGACCATCACCACGTTGCCGGCCATGAGGTTCGGCGCGGCGAAACGGGCAATTTGGTAGTACGGGTAGTTCCAGGGCTCCACCCCCAGCAGCACGCCCAAGGGCTGGCTTTCGACCACTGCCGTGCCCCTTGACGTGGGCAGCACCTCGGGTGCCAGGAAGGCCTCGGCATGGTCGGCGTAATAGTCGAGGATGGCGGCGCTGAGCGCAACTTCGCCCAGGCTCTGCGCGATGAGCTTGCCCATCTCCAGGCTGACCAGTTCGGCCAGCTGCGGTGCACGTTCGCGCATCAGCGCGGCAGCCTGCTTCATCACGGTGCGGCGCTGCTCGAAGCTGGTGTCGCGCCAATGGGTGCCGAAGCAGTCGTGGGCGGCTTGCAGCTTTTGCTGCAGGGCTGCGTCGCCAACGTCGTCGAAGCGCTGCAGAACCTTGCCGTTGAAGGGATTGGTACTGATGTAGGCCATGATTCTTTACCTGGAAGTTTCAGCTGCTCTGGATGCGTGCCAGCAGCGCTTGCGCTGCCGGTGCGGACGAGGCCGGATTCTGGCCCGTGTCTTCGGCCAGGTCCCACAGCGGCCCATGGCCACCGGGATAGAAGACGGCGTCGAAGCTCGCCGCCTTGACGTCCGACAGCAGCATGGTTTGGGCCAGCGCCGCCTGGGCCTGGCCGTCGGCCTTGAAGCGCCGGGTGGCATCGGTCTGGGCGTCGGCTTCGTCGCTCTTCGGGTCCAGCGGCGGCTGGCCGCCGAGCGGTGAAGCCAGGGTCAGCTGGGCGCCGGCGTCCTCGAAGACGTAATAGGGCGCGGCGAACTCTTCCAGCCAGAAGCCGGTCTTGCGACCGGTGCTGCCGAGCGTGTCGTGCGAAGTCAGGACCATGAGGATGTTCATCGGGATTCCGTTGGATGGTTGCACTCACCGTAGCCTGCCTTGGGCCAGGCGGGGCAGTGCGCAGCACCCATGGGCCCGTAGGACAAGGCCGCGACGCACACGCCGCACAATCCGGGCTCCCGCTTCTTCGGCGAAAGCCCCTGCCCCCATGCCCATCCAATGGTTTCCCGGTCACATGCATTCGACCCGGAAGGCCATCAGCGAACGGCTGCCCGAGATCGACGTCGTCATCGAACTGCTCGATGCCCGGCTGCCCGGTTCCAGTGCGAACCCGCTGCTGGCCGAGCTGACCCAAGGCAAGCCGGCGTTGAAGGTACTGAATAAGCAGGACCTGGCCGACCCCGAACTGACCACACTGTGGCTGGACCACTACCAGGCCCAGGCCGCGACGCGTGCTCTGGGCCTGGACGCGAGTGCCGCCGCGCCGGCCCGGCAGCTGGTGGCCGCCTGCCGCGCGCTGGCGCCCTTGCGCGGCGGCATGGTCAAGCCGCTGCGGGTGTTGATCTGCGGCATCCCGAACGTCGGCAAGTCGACCCTGATCAACACCCTGATGGGCCAGCGCTCGGCCAAGACCGGTGACGAGCCCGGCATCACCAAGGCCGAACAGAAACTGGTGCTGGCCAGTGACGTCTATCTCTTCGACACGCCGGGCATGCTGTGGCCGCGCATCACCGTCGAACAAACCGGCTACCACCTGGCCGCCAGCGGCGGCATCGGTCGCAATGCCTACGACGAGGAGGAAGTCGCCCTGGTCCTGCTGGCCAGTGTGCGCCCGCGCTATGGCCACCGCCTGCAGGAACGCTACAAGCTGGGCGACATCGCGGCCCTGGGCGACGAAGCCCTGCTGGCCGAGGTGGGCCGCAAGCGCGGAGGCCTGCTGCCCGGTGGCCGCGTGAACATGCAAAAGGCGGCCGAAGTGGCCATCAACGACTTCCGCACCGGCGCCTGGGGCCGCATCACGCTGGAAACGCCCGAAGAGTTCCTGCGCTGGTGGGCACATGGCCAGGTGCTGGACGCCCAACGCTCGGCGCGGCGCGAAGCCCTCACGCGCAAGAAGACGCCCGACCGCAGCCTGCAAGCCGACACGACCACGACCAAAACCGGCCCCAAGCCCCCCGTGGAGCCATAGCCCCAGCCCCGTCGACCCTGTGGCCGGCGCGCCGCACCTTCAGGGAACCGCGGGCGCGAACGCTTCCCAGGCCGCCACGGCCTCGGCGGCGTACATCAAGGCCGGGCCGCCGCCCATGTAGACGCAGACCGCCAGCGTCTCGTCGAGCTGCTGCCGGGTGCAGCCCAGCCGCCGCAGCGCCTTGACGTGAAAGCCGATGCAGCCCGAACAGCGCTGGGTGATGCCGATGGCCAGCGCCATCAGTTCCTTGTGCGTTTCGTCAATGGCGCCGGCGGCCATCGCGGCCTTGGACAGGGCGCCGAAGCCCTGCATCACCTCGGGCTGCGACTTGCGCAGGCTGGCCAGCGAATGGCTGATGCTCTGGACGAGCGCAGGGTGGTCGAAGGAGCTCATGCGCGGTTCCTCGGCGGCTTCACAGGGCGTTGATGGGAATCTTCACGTAAGACGTGCCGTTGGCTTCCTTCGGCGGCATTTCACCGGCGCGGATGTTGATCTGCACGGCCGGCAGGATCAGCGTGGGCATTTCCAGCGTGGCGTCGCGCGCGGTGCGCATGGCCACGAACTCGGCTTCGCCGATGCCATCGTGCACGTGGATGTTGCGCGCACGCTGATCGGCCACGGTGCACTCGAAGGCCACATCGCGGCCCGGCGGCGGATAGTCGTGGCACATGAACAGCCGGGTCTGCGGCGGCAGGGCCAGCAGCTTGCGCGTGCTGGCGTAGAGCGTGCGCGCGTCGCCGCCCGGGAAGTCGCAGCGCGCGGTGCCCACGTCGGGCATGAACAGGGTGTCGCCCACGAACACGGCGTCGCCGAACTGGTAGGCCACGCAGGCCGGAGTGTGCCCGGGAACCGCCATCACGCGGCCAGTGAGTGCGCCGGCCTGCACGGTGTCGCCGTCGGCCAGCAGGCGGTCGAACTGCAGGCCGTTGGTCTGGAACTCGGGCTCCAGGTTGAACAGGCCCTTGAAGACCTTCTGCACCCGGGTGATCTGATCGCCAATGGCGATCTTCCCGCCCAATTGCTGCCTCAGATAGGGTGCGGCACTCAGGTGGTCGGCATGGGCATGGGTTTCCAGGATCCATTCGACCCGCAAGTCGTGGGCGCGCACGTAATCGACCAGCTTGTCGGCCGACACGGTGCGGGTACGGCCGGCCTTGGGGTCGTAGTCGAGCACGCTGTCGATCAGCACGCACGACGAGCCCGGCCCGCTGTGCACCACGTAGCTGACGGTCCAGGTGGCGGGGTCGAAGATGGCGTGGACGATGGGGTTGGCGCTGGGGGCCGAGGCGGTGGTCATGGGACGCATCCTTGCGATATCGATGCATCAGTTTATTGACAAACAAATCATTCGTCAATAAACTATCTTCAACTTAAATGACTTGCCCCTGGAGGCCACGGCACGATGAGCACGGCAACCATGCCCCTGAGCGAGATGCGCGCCTCGGCCGGCGCGGCCTGCAGCCTGATGAAGGTGCTGGCCAACCCCGATCGGCTGCTCATCCTGTGCGAACTGTCCCAGGGCGAGAAGCGCGTCGGCGAGCTCGAGGAACTGCTGGGCATCGTTCAGCCCACGCTGTCGCAACAGCTCACCGTGCTGCGCGAACAGCAACTGGTGAGCACGCGCCGCGATGGCAAGCACATCCATTACAGCCTGAGCAGCCCGCAGGCGCTGGCCCTGATGAAGACCCTGTACGAACAGTTCTGCCAGGGCGCACGCTGAAGTTCGCGTTGAAGCTCGCGTTACAGCCCGCGTCGAAGCCCGACCCCCCCCCACCACCGACCCTGAATCACCACCATGAACATCGACTGGACCCACTTCACCCCCTGGATGAGCCTGGCTGGCGGACTGCTGCTGGGCCTGGCCTCGGCGGCCTTCATCCTGCTGAACGGCCGCATCCTGGGCATCAGCGGCATCCTGGGTGGCCTGATGCCGCCGCGCGCCGGCGACAGCAGCTGGCGCATCGCCTTCCTGCTGGGCATGCTGGCCGCACCGGTCACGCTGGGGCTGCTGGCGCCGGCCGGCTGGCTGGCCGCCGCGCGCATCGACGCCGGCACCCTGGCCGTGGTGGCCGCCGGCCTGCTGGTGGGCTACGGCACGCGGCTGGGCTCGGGCTGCACCAGCGGCCACGGGGTCTGCGGGCTGTCGCGGCTGTCACCCCGTTCGCTGGTGGCCACCGGCACCTTCATGGCCGCCGGCTTTGCGATGGTCTACGCCCTGCGCCACCTGTTCTGACATCGGCCAAGGAAACTTCATCATGAAAAACACCACCATGCTTCGCGCCACGGAATTCGGCGTCGGCCTGCTGTTCGGCTGGGGGCTGATGATTTCTGGCATGACCGACCCGGGCAAGGTGCTCGGCTTCCTCGACCTGGCCGGCGCCTGGGACCCGTCGCTGGCCTTCGTGATGGGCGGCGCCGTACTCGTGGGTCTGTTCGCCTTCACGGCAGCCCGCAAGCGCACCACCAACCTGCTGGGCGGCGCCCTGCACCTGCCCAAGTCGCGCGACATCGACCGGCCCCTGGTGGTGGGCGCGCTGCTGTTCGGCGCCGGCTGGGGCCTGGCGGGCTTCTGCCCGGGCCCGGCCATCGTGTCGATGGCGGCCGGCGAACCGAAGGCGCTGCTGTTCGTGGTGGCCATGCTGGCCGGCATGGGCCTGTTCGAGCTGACCGACCGGATGTCGCGCCGGCCGCCAGCCACTGCATGACCGAGCCCGCCGCCCCCGCGGCCGTGAACCGGGCCCTGCCGGCCACCGGCCTGGCAAGCCACCTGCCCATCCTGGACTGGGGGCGCCGCTACGACCGCGGCACCTTCACCCGCGACCTGATGGCGGCGCTCATCGTCACCATCATGCTCATCCCGCAGAGCCTGGCCTATGCATCGCTGGCCGGGCTGCCGCCGGTGGTGGGCTTGTACGCCAGCATCGCGCCGCTCCTGCTGTACGCGGTGTTCGGCACCAGCCGGGTGCTGGCCGTGGGGCCAGTGGCAGTGGTGTCGCTGATGACGGCCGCGGCCATCGGCAACCTGGCCGTGCCCGGCACGCCCGAGTACTGGACGGTGGCCATCACGCTGGCGTTCCTGTCGGGCGCGATGCTGCTGGCCATGGGGCTGCTGCGGCTGGGCTTTTTGGCCAACTTCCTGAGTCATCCGGTGATCTCGGGCTTCATCACCGCTTCGGCCTTGCTGATCGCGGCCGGGCAGCTGAAGCCGCTGCTGGGGGTTCGGGTCGAGGGGCACAACTTCGTCGAACTGGCCTCGGGACTGGTGCGGCAGCTGGACCAGGTGCACGCCGTGACCGCCGTGATGGGCGGGGCCACCGTCGCCCTGCTGCTGTGGACCCGTCGCGCCCTGAAGCCGCTGCTGGTGCGGCTGGGCCTGCCCACCGGGCTGGCCGACGTGGTGGCCAAGGCCGGGCCGGTGGCCGCGATTGCGCTGACGGCCTGGGTGACCTGGCAGTTCAGGCTGCACGAACAGGGGCTGAAGATCGTCGGCACCGTGCCCCAGGGCCTGCCGCCGCTGACCCTGCCCAGCTGGGACCTGGGGCTGTGGCAGCAGCTGGCCGTGCCGGCACTGCTGATCAGCGTGGTGGGTTTCGTCGAGTCGGTCTCGGTGGGCCAGACGCTGGCGGCCAAGCGCCGCCAGCGCATCGAACCCGACCGCGAGCTCGTGGCCCTGGGCGCCAGCAACCTGGGCGCGGCCTTCAGCGGGGGCTTCCCGGTGACGGGCGGATTCTCGCGTTCGGTGGTGAATTACGACGCCGGCGCCCAGACCCCGGCCGCCGGCATCTTCACCGCGGCGGGCATCCTGCTGGCGGCGCTGCTGCTGACGCCAGCGCTCTACTTCGTGCCCCAGGCCACGCTGGCGGCCACCATCGTGGTGGCCGTGCTGTCGCTGGTCGACCTGGGCATCTTCAAGCGCACCTGGGCCTATTCGAAACCCGACTTCGCCGCCGTGCTGGCCACCGTGCTGTTCACGCTGGGCCTGGGGGTGGAGGCCGGGCTGATCGCGGGCGTGCTGCTCAGCCTGGCCTTGTTCCTGCACCGCACCAGCCGGCCGCACATCGCCGAGGTGGGGCTGGTGCCGGGCACCGAGTCCTACCGCAACGTGCTGCGCCACGAGGTGCAGACCAGCCCGCAGCTGCTGAGCCTGCGCGTGGACGAAAGCCTGTACTTCGCCAACGTGCGCGCACTGGAAGACCGCATCAACGAAGAACTGGCCCGCCGGCCCGCGCTGAAGCACGTGGTGCTGCAATGCTCGGCCATCAACGACATCGACGCCAGCGCGCTGGAAAGCCTGGAGGCCATCGACCAGCGCCTGCAGGATGCCGGCGTGGTGCTGCACTTCAGCGAAGTGAAGGGGCCGGTGATGGACAGGCTGAAGGACACACAGCTGCTCAGGCAACTGCGTGGGCAGGTGTTCCTGACGCACTACCAGGCGCAGCAGCAGCTGGCACCTGCGGGCTGAATCTTCCTGCAGCAGCGTGCCATCGGCGTCCGATAATTCCGGGCGCAGCAGACCGATACCTTGTCGCACGCTGCGACCTGCAGACCCGCCCTACATGCCACACGAAATCTCACCGCCGGTCGCCAGACGTCCCGATGTGTCCGCACACACGCCCATGATGGCCCAGTACCTGGGCATCAAGGCCGACTTCCCCGATACCCTGGTGTTCTACCGGATGGGGGACTTCTACGAGCTGTTCTGGGACGACGCGCGCAAGGCCAACCGGCTGCTCGACATCACCTTGACCACGCGCGGCCAGAGCGCCGGCGAACCGGTGGTGATGGCCGGCGTGCCGGTGCATTCGGTCGAAGGCTATCTCGCCCGGCTGATCAAGCTGGGCGAGCCCGTGGCGATCGCCGAACAGGTGGGCGATGTCGCCACCGCCAAGGGCCCGGTCGAGCGCAAGGTGGTGCGCGTGGTGACCCCGGGCACCGTCACCGACGGCGAACTGATGGCCGAGCGCGCCGACACCCTGCTGCTGGCCGTGCACAAGCATCGCGCCACCTGGGGCCTGGCCTGGCTGGGCCTGGCCAGCGGCCAGCTGGGCCTGGCCGAATGCGGCGAAGCCGAACTGCCCAGCTGGCTGGCCCGGCTGGAGCCGGCCGAGGTGCTGCACGACGGCGCCATCAACCCCCTGCCCGCAGCCCTGCTGCAGGCGCGCGCGGCGCGCACTACGCGCCCGGCCTGGCAGTTCGACCGGGCGCTGGGCGAGAAGAAGCTGTGCACGCAACTCAAGGTGGCCAGCCTGGCTGGCTACAACGCCCAGGAGCTGGGCACCGCGCAGGCCGCCGCCGCCGCGCTGCTGAGCTTTGCCGAACACACCCAGGGCCGCGCCCTGGCCCACGTGCAGACGCTGAGCGTCGAACGCGCCAGCGAACTGCTGGACCTGCCCCCGGCCACCCACCGCAACCTGGAACTGGTGCAGACGCTGCGCGGCGAAAGCGCCCCTACCCTGCTGTCACTGCTGGACAGCTGCCGCACCGGCATGGGCAGCCGGCTGCTGCGCCACTGGCTCACCCACCCGCAGCGCGAACGCAGCACCGCCAGCGCGCGGCACGACGCCATCGCGGCCTGCCATACCCAGGGCTTCGAGGCCCTGCGCGAGACGCTGCGCGGCGTCAGCGACGTCGAGCGCACCACCGCCCGCGTGGCGCTGCGCCAGGTGCGCCCGCGTGAACTGGCCGGCCTGCGGGAAACCCTGGCCGCCCTGCCCGCGCTGCGCGCCGCCGCACCCCAAGGCACGACACTGCTGGCGCAATGGCACGCGGCGCTGCAGCCCGACCCGGCCGTGGCGCAGACGCTGCAGGCCATTGCCGAAGAACCGGCCGTGCTGCTGCGCGAAGGCGGCGTCATCGCCAGCGGCTTCGACGCCGACCTGGACGAACTGCGCGGCATCGCACAGAACTGCGACGCCTTCCTGCTGGACCTGGAGGCCCGCGAAAAGGCACGCACCGCCATTCCCAACCTGCGCGTGCAGTTCAACAAGGTGCATGGCTTCTACATCGAGGTGACGGCCTCGCACGTGGACAAGGTGCCCGCCGACTACCAGCGCCGGCAGACCCTGAAGAACGCCGAGCGCTACATCACGCCCGAACTCAAGGCCTTCGAGGACAAGGCGCTGTCGGCCCAGGACCGGGCCCTGGCGCGCGAAAAATTCCTGTACGAACAGCTGCTGGACGCCTTGCAGCAACACCTGCCTGTGCTGTCCGCCCTGGCACGCGCCCTGGCCGGTTTAGACGCCTTGGCCGCCCTGGCAGAACGCGCCGACACGCTGGGCTGGTGCCGCCCGCAGTTCGTGCCCTACCCCTGCATCGACATCGAAGCCGGCCGCCACCCGGTGGTCGAAGCGCGGCTGGCCGAGACCACCGGCGGCAGCTTCATCGCCAACCACTGCCGGCTCGACGCGAAGACCAAGATGCTCGTCATCACCGGCCCGAACATGGGCGGCAAGAGCACCTTCATGCGCCAGGTGGCGCTGATCGTGCTGCTGGCCGCCATCGGCGCCTATGTGCCGGCCAGCGCCTGCCGGCTAGGGCCCATCGACGCCATCCACACCCGCATCGGCGCCGCCGACGACCTGGCCAATGCGCAGAGCACCTTCATGGTCGAGATGACCGAGGCCGCGGCCATCCTGCACGCTGCGGGTGAACACAGCCTGGTGCTGATGGACGAGATCGGCCGCGGCACCAGCACCTACGACGGGCTGGCGTTGGCCGGCGCCATTGCCAGCCACCTGCACGACAAGAGCCGCGCCTTCACGCTGTTCGCCACGCACTACTTCGAACTCACCGAGTTTCCGGGCCGGCACGACCGGGCCATCAATCTTCACGTGGGTGCGGTGGAAAGCGGCAACGACATCGTCTTCCTGCACCAGCTGGAAGCTGGCCCGGCCAGCCGCAGCTACGGCGTGCAGGTGGCGCGGCTGGCAGGCATGCCGGCAGCGCTGGTGCGCCAGGCGCGGGCCACGCTGGAAGCGCTGGAAGCCCAGGCCGGCAACAGCCGCGCCCAGGTGGACCTGTTTGCCGCGCCACCCGCCGCCGCCACTGCGCCCGAGCCCAGCGCCACCGACGCCGCCCTGGCCGCCATCGACCCCGACGCGCTGACGCCGCGTGAAGCGCTGGACGCGCTGTACAGGCTGAAGGCGCTGCAGGGCCGCAACCGTTAGGGTGGTGCGCCGGAAGTCCGTGCCCCGCCAGGCGATGGGACAGGTCGACTTTGCCGGGCACCAAGATCGACCATGCTGCCATCCGCTGGTGTCGATGGGCGGAATCCGACGCCGTCTCCGCATCCGTCAGTGATGGGCCGCTTCACACCGATGGGCTAGATCGGCAGGCCTCGGTGGGTCGCAATCACCAGCACGGTGCCTGCGCACATCGTCGCGTTGCCGGCGTTGACCACTACCGCGCGGCTGAAGCGCTGGCCGTTGGACTCGTACAACCACGCGGCCATGGTCGCGTTCGCACCCAGCCAGGTACACCAGGTCAACAGCGAGTGCTGACTCGAATCACCGCTCTCGACGATCGCCCAGATCGTGGGCAGATAAGCCAGCATGCGCACAGAGTTGAACAATGTGAAGGCCCAGGTCAGCACCCTCAGGTACGCCACCCGTGCGGTGATGCGACCAGGGCCGCCATCGGCTGCGGCGATGTTCGAGATGTCCACGGTCACTTCCTCTCAAACGCGCAGCTGGAACTCCTGCGCAAGGTCGAACGCCAGTGGTGCGACTGCCAGGCCGCTTTATCTGCTGGCCTGGGTCTGCTCCGCAGTGCCATCGTTGAAGCTCCGCGACAGGTCCAGGGTCGCGGCTTGATCGCGGCCTGAAAGACCCACCGTCCCTGCTCGCGCCAGACCCGCGGCGCCCCGTTGCGGCGGCTGAGCTGTTCGTGCACGGCTTGCAGCAGCCAGTGTGCGTGATGGTCGACCAGCATGGCCAAGGCGTGCAGGCTCAGCGCGCGCTGCCAAAGACGGCAGCACGCAGAAGGACGCTCTCGGCCGCGAAGTCGCGCACGTATCGCTCGGTGGTCTCCAGGTCGAACGGCGTGGGATCAGCGCCCACCGCCAGCATCTTCTCGCGAACGGCGGGCTGGCTCGCGGCGCTCGCCAACGCGGCATTCAGTCGCTGGACGGCAGCGTCCGGCGTCGCGCCTGGCGCCCACAGGCACAGGCCGCCGTTGAAGCGGTATCCCGCCAGCCCGGCCTGCTCGGCCGTGGGAACGTCGGGCAAAGCGCCCAGGCGTTCGGCCGACAACACCGCCAGTGCCCTCAGGCGACCGCCCTTGACCAGCGGCAGTGCCGCCGCCGATGGGAGGACCGCGTAGCCCAGCCGGCCACCGACAAGATCGTTGACCGGGCTGTCCTTGTAAGGCACGTGCTGCGCCTTGAAGCCCAGTGTGCGCGCCAGGCGCTCGGCCTGCAGATGCGGCGTGCTGCCCTCCCCCTGCGAAGGGTAGGCCACAGGCTCGGCGGCGGCCTGCGCCTGGCGGGCGAGGTCCGCCAGCGAGGCCACGTCGCTGCTGGCCGGCACCAGCACGAGCCAGTGATCGAGCAGCAATCGGCCCACCGGCCTCAGGTCCTTGAAGAGCACCAACGGTGTCCGACCCTGGCTGAGGAAAGCGTGGGTGATGGCATCCCCCGAGCAACCGCTGACGTTCAGCGTGTGCCCATCGGCCGCCGCGGCGGCGACGGCCGCGGTGGCGATCGTGCCGCCCGCGCCCGGGCGGTTCTCGACCACCACCGGCTGCCCCAAAGAAGAAGCCATGGTCTCGCCCAGCAGGCGTGCGACAACATCGGGAGCGGAGCCCGGCGGCGAGCCAATGATCACGCGCACCGGCTGCGCAGGGAACGAAACCGCGGCGATCGACGCTACCATCAGTGCAAGGGCCGCACTCCAGCGCGGAGCCGGTGCGAGGCGACGTCGGGCAAGGTACGCGTAAGGCATGGGATGAGTCCTGGACCTGGGTTGGTCAATGCTGCAGGCTGGCTCCCTGAAGAGCAATGCCGAGGTCTGCTAATCTGCCTTCAGCAATTTGCTGAAGGCATGGGAGTGCGCCATGGGCATCCACAAGCTGCGCGGCCTGGAGTACCTGGTGGCGGCGGTCGACAGCGGCAGCTTCAGTGCCGCGGCCCGGCACCTGGGGGTGTCGACACCCTCGGTCCACCGCCTGGTGCAGGCCTTGGAGGCCGAGCTGGGCGTTTCGCTGATCGATCGCTCAGTGCAGCCCTTGCGGCCGACTTCCTACGCCACCGCATACGTCGAAAGGGCGCGCGTGCTGCTGTCGGAGCTGCGCGAGCTCGACGCCAGCCTGCACGACCAGAGCAGCGCGCCCCGAGGCACCATCTCCTTGGCGGCCGACAGCGTCCTGCGAGAGTACCTCTTGCCGCATATGCTGGCGTCGTTCCATGCTCGATTTCCCGAGATCGAAGTGCACGTCTTCGAGGCCGGCTCTGTGCGAGACCTGGCCCGCCTTGGCACGGACCTGCTGATGCAGTCGGGTTGGCCACCGCCGCAGGATGCGGTGCTACGGACATTGGCAGAGACCCGCTGGCTGATCGTCGCCACGCCTGCGTACTGGTCACGCCATGGTCAGCCGACGCAGCCGTCGGATCTGGCCCGTCATGGCTGCGCGCTTTACCGCACCCCCTTCGGCGAGGTGCTCAGTCGATGGGCGTTCGAGTGCGACGGCCAGAAGCAGGCGGTCGACGTGGAGGGCTGGCTCGTCAGCGACAACCGCAGCGTGCTGGACGGGCCGCTCCTGGCTGGCCAGGTGGTCGCTCGAGTCAACGATCTGTCGATTCGTCGCGAACTTGCCGACGGCACACTGCAACCGGTG
This sequence comes from Burkholderiales bacterium Ga0077543, assembly GCA_001464055.1. Taxonomy (GTDB): domain Bacteria; phylum Pseudomonadota; class Gammaproteobacteria; order Burkholderiales; family Burkholderiaceae_C; genus Rubrivivax. Next base: position 30,653 of record LNET01000117.1, on the reverse strand, counting down.
CTGCTGGACTGGACCGGCCTGCATTCGCCACCGATCAGCCTGGTCGCCAGGCGTTCACTGACGCGTCAGCCTCGCGTCCGCGCCTGGATCGACTTCGCCGCGGACTACACCGCCGAGCTGGCCCGTGCGCGGCTTCCCCAAGGTCTGCAGGCCGTGCGGCCTTCAGAGCGGCCCGAGTGGTGGAAGCGACGGGTGCCGGCAGGTCCCCGCAGTCCCCGCACATAGAGCCAAGCCGGACGAGAGAAGGGCCGCTGCTTGGTCGCGCGAGTCTGCGCGTCGTCCGACGGCTGTGCGGCTTGCCGCGTGCCGCGGCGGCCAGGGCCGACCATCCGGCCGAGGCCGGCCTGCTAATCTTGGCGCTTCGCCATTCAAACGGCCCTGCGCGCGGCTTCACCGCGACCCATCAAGATGACCTATTGCGTCGGCATCCGCCTCAACGCCGGACTCGTGTTCCTGTCGGACTCGCGCACCAACGCCGGCATGGACCAGATCAGCACCTTCCGCAAGATGATGGTGTATGAAAAACCGGGCGACCGCTTCATGGTGATGCTGTCGGCCGGCAACCTGAGCATCAGTCAGAGCGTGCGCGAGATCCTGCAGGTCGAGAAGATCGACAACGGTGACGATGAGCCCATCACCATCTGGAACGCCAAGAGCATGTTCGATGCCGTGCGCGTGCTGGGCAGCGCGGTGCGCCGGGTCTACGAACAGGACGGCAAGTCGCTGAAGGCGGCGGGCATCGACTTCAACGCCAGCATGATCTTCGGCGGCCAGATCCGGGGCGAGGCCATGCGCATGTTCCTGGTCTATTCGGCCGGGAACTTCATCGAGGCCACGCGCGAGACCTGCTTCTTCCAGGTGGGCGAAAGCAAGTACGGCAAGCCCATCCTCGACCGCGTGCTGACACCGCGCACGCCGCTGGACGAAGCCGCCAAGTGCGCCCTGGTCAGCATGGACAGCACGCTGAAGAGCAACCTGGGCGTGGGCCTGCCGCTGGATCTGCTGGTCTACGAGGAAGGTGCACTGCAGAGCACGCAGATCGTCTGCATCGACGAACACAACCCGTATTTCAGGATGATCCACGACACCTGGGGCCAGCGCCTGCGCGAGGTCTTCGAAAGCATCGACGACCCGCGCTGGGACGGCGGCGACACCGCCCACCCTTTGATGAGCCCGCTGCAACGGCACGAACCCATGCGCAAGATCACCCATCCGGGTGAACGCATCGTTTGAAACCCACGATCTGCTTCAGCCACGCCAACGGCTTTCCTGCCGGAACGTATCGTGTCATGTTCGACATCTGGCAGGCCGCGGGCTGGCGGGTCATCGCGTTGCCGCGCATCGGCCACGATCCGGACTTGCCAGTCACCGCCAACTGGCCGCACCTGCGCCGCGAACTGGCGCAGTTCATCGAACATCAGGCACCCGGCCAGAAGATCCATCTGGTCGGGCATTCGCTGGGCGGTTTCCTCAGCCTGATGGTGGCGGCGCGCCAGCCGGCGCTGGCAGCGCAGGTGGTGATGCTGGACTCGCCCGTGGTCGGCGGCTGGCGTTCGCACAGCGTGGCGATGGCGCGTACGCTGGGGCTGTACAAGCGCTTTTCGCCAGGGCGCGTTTCCGAGAAGCGGCGCTTCCAGTGGCCTGACAGCGAAGCAGCCCACCGGCATTACGCGGCGAAAGCAGCGTTTGCCCGCTGGGACGAGCGCGTGCTGCGCGACTACATCCGCTGCGGCACCGAACCCGACCCCGACGGCGCCAGCCCGCAGGCCGTCCGCCTGGCTTTTCATCGCGAGGTCGAGACGCGCATCTACGACACCCTGCCCACGCGCCTGGGGGTGCTGCTGCGCCGTCACCCGCTGCAGATGCCGGTGCACTTCATCGCAGGCACGAAGTCGGCAGAACTGCGCCAGGCCGGCATGGCCGCGACGCGGGCGCTGGTGCGCGAGCGACTGAGCTGGGTCGAAGGCACCCACTTGTTTCCGATGGAAAAGCCCGACGAAACCGCGGCGGCCGTGTTGCACTGCCTGGGCCCCGCCAGAACCTGAGTCTGGCAGGGGCTGAAGGCGGCCGCAGCGGGCAGCGGGCTGCCGTCCGGTCTTCAGGGTTGCTCGAACCGCCCCAGCCGCACCGCCGTGCCGCCCGGCTTCAGGTTGTGGGTGCCCGGCATCACCAGCACGGCGTGGTCGTAAGGCGTGCTGAACACGTGCTCGCCATCCTGTGCAAACGGCGTGCCGGCCTTCTCGATCACGCCCAGGCCCACCGGTGGCACCAGGAAACGAAAGGCGGTGCTGCGGGCGATCACAGGCTCGGTCACCCGCACCAGACGCTGCGTCGATGGCAGGGCGATGCGCGTGTGCGCCTGCACCCAGACCGCCGGGGCCAGGCCGGTCAGGCCCAGGAAGCGGGCCAGGGTGTCGATGGCCACGTGCTCGGCAGCCGCTTCCCAGTGCTGGCCGCACTCGACCAGCAAGGCCTTCTTCGGGCTGGCCGGGTCGCCGAAAGCGCCGCGGTCGATCATGCGCAGGCCGGCCGGGTGGCCGGTGTCGATCAGCAGGTCGGCCGGCTGGCCCAGTGCGCGCGCGAACGCGGCGTTCTTGTCGAGCTTGCCGCACACCATCAGCGGCCGGCAGGGCTCGCCCATGCTGTGGATGTCCAGCAGCAGGTCGGCCCGGTCGACGAAGCGTCGCAGCAGCCTGGCGCGGCGCAGCTCGACGCTGTCGCCCGGTCCGTCCAGCGCGGCGTCGGACCACACGCGGTTGTAGTCCTCGTCGACCAGGCGCGAAGAATAGGGGTCGGCCGGGTCGAAGCGCGCGTAGGCCTCCAGGTTGGCATAGGCCAGGGTCAACGTGCCGCACAAAGGCTTGAACTCGCCTCGCTTGAACTGCAGCATCAGCCAGTTCAGCGCGATCGCACCGCAGATCTCGTTGCCGTGGGTCAGTGCCTGCACCATCACGTTCGGGCCAGGCAAACCGCTGTCGAACACATGCACACCGGGCACGCCGGTGTTCGACGGCAGCCAGGGATTGATGTCCGGGGCCTTCAGTTCCACCTTCACGGGGGTATTCGGCTGGTCAGGCATGGCGCGGGTTCTTCATCACCTGGGTTTCGACGGCCTGCAGCAGCTGCATCAGCTGCCCTTGCAGCGTGGTGAACCCGGCATGGGTCTCGATGCGGTCTTCGTGCATGTACAGGCGCTTGTTCACTTCCAGCTGCAGGCTGTGGCGGCCGCGTGCAGGGTCGGCATAGGCGCGCACCAGCTCAACGCCCTTGAACGGGTCGTTCACCGCCACCCGGTAGCCGAAGCCGGCCAGGGTGTCGCGCACGAAGGCGGTCAGCTCCGGCGCGCAGGTGCTGCCGTCGCGGTCGCCCAGCACCATGTCGGCACGGGGCTGCCCTTCCACGCCTTCCATCGCCACGCTGGACCAGGGGCCCATCGAGTGGCAGTTGATGTGGAAGACAACCCCGAAGCGCGCGTGCGCCGCGTCCAGCAGTTGCCGCAGCGTGGCGTGATAAGGGGCATGGCAGCGCTGCACCCGCCCCTGCACCTCGGCCACGGTGAGCAGGCGGTCGTAGATCGGCGCTTCGTCGATCATCGTGCGCCACACCAGCGACTTTCCGATGCGTGACTTGCCGCTGTCCACGCGTTCGCCCGGCCAGGGCGCGTCCAGCAGCGCGGGGTCGATGTCGGCGGCGTGGCGGTTGGGGTCGAGGTAGGTGCGCGGGAACAGGGCGGACAGAAGGGGCACGCCCCGGTCGGCCGCCGGCCGGTACAGGGCGTCGATGAAGCTGTCCTCGCCCTCGCGCAGTGCGGCTTCGGGCAGGGCGGCGCCGAAGTCCTCGGGCATCTGAAAGCCGGAATGTGGCGAGTCCAGCACCAGCGGGCTGGACGGCGTGGCTCCGGCGTGGGTGGGCGGGCCATGGACCACGAGCATGGGGGATGTCATCCCCGGAAGTATCGCCCCGCGTGGCAGATTCCTTGCTTGCTCTCGCGGATGCCACCCGGGGCTCCCCGGATGGTGACCCCGGGGGCAGCCGATAGCATCCACTCGCATCCGGCCCCGGGGCCGCCGCCAGGACCACAGACACCATGCAGGAATCCGACATCCGCAAACTCATCGAAGAAGTGCAGCGCGGGCGCCAGCCCCGCCGACGCTTCATCGAACGCCTGGTGGCCGCCGGCCTGGCCGCGCCCATCGCCGCGCAGCTGCTCATGCATGCCGGCGTGGCCCAGGCCCAAACCCCCAGCACCTACAAGCCCACCAAACGTGGCGGCGGTGGCGCGCTGAAGCTGCTGTGGTGGCAAGGCCCCACCCTGCTGAACCCGCACTTCGCCACCGGCACGAAGGACCAGGAAGGCTCGCGCATCTTCTACGAACCCCTGGCTGCCTGGGACGCCGAGGGCAACCTGGTGCCCATCCTGGCCGCCGAAGTTCCCAGCCGCGAAAACGGCGGGCTGGCCGCCGACGGGCGCAGCGTCGTCTGGAAGCTCAAGCGGGGCGTCACCTGGCACGACGGCGCGCCCTTCACCGCCGACGACTGCGTCTTCAACTGGGAATACGCGCGCGACCCCGGCACCGCGGCGGTGACCATCGGTCCCTACAAGGACATCAAGGTGGCCAAGCTCGACAGCCACAGCATCCGCATCGAATTCCCCAAGCCCACGCCCTTCTGGGCCGAGGCCTTCGTCGGCACGGCCGGGCAGATCATCCCGAAGCACCTGTTCGGCGCCTTCATTGGCGCGAAGTCGCGCGAAGCCCCCACCAACCTGAAGCCGGTGGGCACCGGCCCCTACAAGTTCATCGACTTCAAGCCCGGCGACATGGTGCGCGGCGAGCTGAACCCGAACTACCATCTGCCCAACCGTCCGCACTTCGACACCATCGAGATGAAGGGCGGCGGCGACGCCGTGAGCGCCGCGCGCGCCGTGCTGCAAACGGGCGAATACGACTTCGCCTGGAACCTTCAGGTCGAAGACGAGATCCTGAAGCGGCTGGAAAACGGCGGCAAGGGCCGCGCTTTCATCACGCCGGGCGGCAACATCGAATTCCTGCAACTCGCCTTCGCCGACCCGAACACCGAGATCGACGGCGAACGCGCCCACCCGAATTCGCGCCACCCCATCTTCAGCGACCCGGCGGTGCGCCAGGCCATGGCGCTGCTGATCGACCGCAAGAGCATCCAGGAATTCATCTACGGCCGCACTGGCGTGGCCACGGCCAACTTCGTCAACAACCCGCAGCGCTTCCGCAGCCCGAACATGAAGTTCGAGTTCAGCCTGGACAAGGCCAATGCCGTGCTCGAAGCCGCGGGCTGGAAGAAGGGCAGCGACGGCGTGCGCGAAAAGGGCGGCCGCAAGCTGAAGTTCCTGTTCCAGACCAGCATCAACGCACCGCGGCAGAAGACACAGACCGTCATCAAGCAGGCTGCCGGCAAGGTCGGCATCGACCTGGACCTGAAGTCCGTCACCGGCGCCGTGTTCTTCAGCAGCGACGTGGCGAACCCCGACACCTATGGCAAGTTCTGGGCGGACATGCAGATGTACACCACGACCATGACCCAGCCCGACCCCGAACGCTTCCTGGACCAGTACGTCAGCTGGGAAGTGTCGAGCAAGGCCAACAAATGGCAAGGCCGCAACATCAGCCGCTGGCGCAGCGAGGCCTACGACCAGGCCTTCCGCGCCGCCGAAAGCGAACTCGACCCGGTCAAGCGCGCGGCCCATCTCATCCGCTGCAACGACCTGGCCTGCGGCGACGGCTACATCGTGCCGCTGGTGTACCGCCCGCGTGTGGCCGGTGTTGCCACCAAGCTGGTGGCCCACTTGTCCGGCTGGGACAACGACATGTGGAACCTGCGCGACTGGTACCGGGAAGCATGACGACGCCGTTCTCGCGCCGTGTGGCGCTGCAGGGGCTGGCCGCGGCCAGCCTGGCCTCAATGTCAGGCGCCGCCACAGCCCAGCCCTACCGCCCCACCCAACGCGGCGGGGGCGGCACGCTCAAACTGCTGTTCTGGCAGGGCCCTACCCTGCTGAACCCGCACTTCGCCACCGGCCAGAAGGACATGGAAGGCTGCCGCCTCTTCTACGAACCGCTGATCGCCTGGGACCAGAACGGCGAGATGCTGCCGGTGCTGGCCGCCGAGATTCCCAGCCGCGCGAATGGCGGCGTGGCGGCCGACGGCAGAAGCGTCACCTGGAAGCTGAAGAAAGGCGTGCTCTGGCACGACGGCAAGCCCTTCACCGCCGACGACGTGATCTTCAACCACCGCTACGCCATGGACCCGAAGACCGCCGCCACCACCAGCGGCAGCTACGGCGGCGTGAAGACGGTCGAGAAGGTCGACACGCACACCGTGCGCGTGGTGTTCGAGAAGCCCACACCCTTCTGGGCCGGCACCTACGCCAGCGACCAGTTCATCCCCAAGCATGTGTTCGAGCCCTTCATCGGCGCGAATTCGCGCGAAGCGCCGGCCAACCTGCGCCCGGTGGGCACGGGTCCCTACACCTTCGTCGACTTCAAGCCCGGCGACATGGTGCGCGGCAAGCTCAACCCGAACTACCACCTGCCCCACCGCCCGCACTTCGACACCGTCGAATTGAAGGGCGGTGGCGACGCCGTTTCCGCTGCACGCGCCGTGCTGCAGACGGGCGAGTACGACTTCGCCTGGAACCTGCAGGTCGAAGACGAACTGCTCAAGCGCCTGGAAGCCGCGGGCAAGGGCGTGGTCACTCTGCAGCAGGGCGGCGTGGTCGAATTCATCCAGCTGAACTTCACCGACCCGAACCGGGAAGTGGACGGCGAGCGTTCGCACCGCGACACACGCCACCCGATCTTCAGCGACCCGGCGGTGCGCCAGGCCATCGGGCTGCTGATCGACCGGCAGAACATCCAGGCCTTCATCTATGGCCGCACCGGGCGGGTGACGGCCAACATCGTGAACGACCTGCCGCGGTTCAACAGCACCGCGCTGAAGACCGAATTCAACCCCGAAAAGGCCGCCGCCCTGCTGGAAGCCGCCGGCTGGAAGCGCGGCGCCCGCGGCATCCGCGAAAAGGACGGCAGGCCCTTGCGGCTGCTGTTCCAGACCAGCATCAACAGCACGCGCCAGAAGACACAGGCCATCATCAAACAGGCCGCAGCCAAGGCCGGCATCGACATCGAGATCAAGGCCGTGCAGGGAGCCGTGTTCTTCAGCACCGACGTGGCCAACACCGACACCTACGGCAAGTTCTACGCCGACATGCAGATGTACACCAACAGCCTGGGCCGGCCCGACCCGCAGGGCTTCCTGCGGCAGTTCATCAGCGAAGAGATCTCTTCCAAGTCGAACAAGTGGCAAGGCGACAACCTGAGCCGCTGGCGCAATGCCGAATTCGACAGCCTGTACAAGCAGGCCGAAACCGAACTCGACCCGGCGAAGCGGGCCGAGCAGGTCAAGCGCATGAATGACCTGGTCATCCGCGACGGCTACGTCATCCCGGTGGTGGCACGCACCGAGGTGACGGCGCGCGCGCGCACCCTGGTGGGCCCGATCTCGGCCTGGCGCCTGAGCCTGGACCAGATCCACGACTGGTACCGGCAGCCCGCATGAAGCCGGCCGACATCCACCGCCTGATCGACGCCGTGCGCGACGGACGCTTGCCGCGCCGTGCCTTCATCGAACGCATGGCGCGCTGCGGCCTGAGCGTGCCCATGGCCGGCATGCTGCTGCTGAACGCCGGCGTGGCGCAGGCGCAGCCCGCGCCGTATGCGCCCACCAAACGTGGCGGCGGTGGTGCACTGCGCATCCTGGAATGGCAGGGCCCCACCCTGCTGAACCCGCACTTCGCCACCGGCGCCAAGGACAATATCGGTTCGCGGGTGTTTTATGAACCGCTGGCCCAGTTCGACGCCGAAGGCCAGCTCGAACCCGTGCTGGCCGCCGAACTGCCCAGCCGCGCCAACGGCGGGCTGGCCGCCGACGGCAAGAGCGTGCTGTGGAAGCTGAAGCAGGGCGTGACCTGGCACGATGGCCAGCCCTTCACCGCCGACGACGTCATCTTCAACTGGCGCTACGCCACCGACCCGGCCACCGCCAGCGTCACCCTGGGCAGCTATGGCAACCTGACGATGGAGAAGGTGGACACGCACACCGTGCGCGTGGTCTTCGCCAAGCCCTCGCCGTTCTGGCCCGGCCAGTATTCGCAGGTGTTCCTGGTGCCGCGGCACCTGTTCGCGGCCTTCTCCGGCGCCAAGTCCCGCGAAGCGCCGAACAACAACCGCCCTGTGGGCACCGGGCCCTACCGCTTCGTCGAATTCAGGCCCGGCGACCTGCTGCGCGGCGAACTGAACCCGAACTACCACCAGCCCCTCCGCCCGCATTTCGACACCCTGGAAATGAAGGGCGGGGGAGACGCCGTTTCCGCCGCACGCGCCGTGCTGCAAACGGGCGAGTACGACTTCGCCAGCAGCCTGGTGATTCCCGAAGACGTGGCCACGCGGCTGGAAGCTGCGGGCAAGGGCCGGTTGCAGTTCGAGACCGGCAGCGCCACCACCGCCATCTACCTGAACTTCACCGACCCGAACACCGCGATCGACGGCGAACGTTCACACGCCAGCACGCGCCACCCGGTGTTCAGCGACCCTGCCGTGCGCCGCGCCTTCGGCCACCTGGTCGACCGCGCCGGGCTGCAGCGCTTCGTCTACGGCCGCCAGGGCCAGGCCACGACCAACTTCATCAACAACCCGGTGCGCTTTCGCAGCCCGAACACCACGGCGCGGGGGGACTACAGCATCGACAAGGCCAAGGCCCTGCTCGACGCCGCAGGCTGGAAGCCCGGTGCCGACGGCGTGCGCGAAAAGAACGGCCGCAAGCTGTCGCTGCTGTTCCAGGGCAGCGTGGGCGCGGTCGGCCAGAACATGCAGGCCGTGGTGAAACAGGCCGCACAGCAGGCGGGCATCGCGCTGGAACTGAAGGCCGTGGTGCCCAGCGTGTTCTTCTCGTCGGACGTGGGCAACCCCGACACCTACGGCAAGTTCAACGCCGACATCCAGACCTACAACTGGACCAGCAACAGCCCCGACCCCGAGTACCTGATGCAGTGCTTCCTGGGCTCGGAAGTCGCCACCCGGGCCAACAAGTGGCTGGGCCAGAACCTGGTGCGCTGGCAGAACGCCGAGTTCGACGCCGCCTTCCGCGCGGCCGAAACCGAGCTCGACCCGGCCAGGCGAGCAGCGCTGTTCATCCGCATGAACGACCTGGTGGTGAACGACGGCTACGTCATCCCGATCCTGGCGCGCAGCTCGGTGCGGGCCGTGGCGAAGAACCTGGTCGCCCCGACATCCGCCTGGCGCAACGACATGGCGTCGCTGGCCCACTGGTACAGGGCATAGGCGCAGCGCTTGGGTCCCTACATCCTTCGCCGCCTGCTGATCGCCATTCCCAGCCTGCTGGGGATCAGCGTGGTGCTGTTCACCGTGCTGGCGCTGGCCCCGGGCGACCCATTCGAGGAACTGGCCACCAACCCCAACGTGCCGGCCGAGGTGCGCGAGATGCTGCGCGCCAAGTTCGGGCTGGACGACCCGATCTGGCAACGCTACTTCCGCTGGCTGGCGGCCATGGCGCAGGGCGACTGGGGCTTCAGCTTCATCAGCCGCGTCGACGTCGACACACTGATCTGGCAGCGCGTGCCGGTGACGCTGGCCGTCATCGGCGCCTCGCAGGTGCTGGCCCTGCTGATCGCGCTGCCGGTGGGCATCATTGCCGCCACGCGGCCCTATTCGGTGTTCGACCAGATCGCCAACACCCTGGCCTTCATCGGCTTTTCGCTGCCCACCTTCTTCACCGGGCTGCTGCTGATCCTGCTGTTTTCCATCACGCTGGACTGGCTGCCTTTTGTGTACCGCGCCGACATCAGCGCCACCGGCTGGGCCTGGTGGTGGGAACACATCAAGCAAAGCATCATGCCGGTGCTGGTGCTGGGCCTGTTCCAGGGCGCCAGCCTCACGCGCTTCGTGCGCAACGCGGTGATGGACGTGATCAAGCTCGACTACGTCACCACCGCGCGCAGCAAGGGCCTGAACGAGCGCACCGTGGTCATGAAGCATGTGGTGCGCAACGCGATGATCCCGGTGGTGACGCTGGTGGCGCTGCAGATGCCGGCGGTGTTCGGCGGGGCCATCGTCACCGAGCAGATCTTCCGCATCCTCATCGATTCCATCCTGCGCAACGACACGCCGGTGATCATGGCCGTGACCTTCGTCTTCGCCTGCCTGGTGGTGCTGTTCAACCTGATCGCCGACCTGCTGTACGGCTGGCTCGACCCGCGGGTCTCGTACCGATGAACAGCGCCACCGCTGCCACCACGCCGCTGCGCCCGCAGGTCTCGCCCTGGGCCGAGGCCTGGCGGCGCTTCCGCCGCCACCGCATGGCCGTCGTCAGCCTGGTGGTGCTGGGCCTGATGGTGCTGGCGGTGGTGCTGGGGCCATTCGTCTACACCGTGTCCATCAGCGACATCGACTTCACGGCCCGCCTGGCCACCCCGTCGCTGGCGCACCCGCTGGGCACCGACGACCTGGGGCAGGACCTGCTGGCGCGCATCCTCTACGGCGGGCGCATTTCGCTGGCGGTGGGGCTGGCCGCGATGACCATGTCCATCATCGTGGGCGTGTTCATCGGGGCGGTGGCCGGCATCAGCCGCGGCTGGGTCGACGCCGCGCTGATGTGGCTGACCGACCTGTTCCTGAGCCTGCCTCAGCTGCCCCTGCTGCTGCTGCTGATCTACCTGCTGCGCGACACGCTCAAGGAAGCCTTCGGCCCGGAACTGGGCGTGTTCCTGCTCATCGTCTTCGTCATCGGCGCCTTCGGCTGGATGCCGGTGGCGCGGCTGGTGCGCGCGCAGTTCTTCAGCCTGCGCGAGAAGGAATTCGTCGAAGCCGCGCGCGCGCTGGGTGCCAGCACGCCGCGCACGGTGTGGCGCCACATCCTGCCCAACAGCCTGGGGCCGGTCATCGTCGCCGGCACCATCGACGTGGCGGCGGCAATACTCGCCGAAAGCACGCTGTCCTTCCTGGGCCTGGGCTTCCCGCCCGACATCCCCACCTGGGGCCGCATCCTGTTCGATGCCAAGGACTACCTGGACATCGCCCCGCACTGGGCGCTGTTCCCCGGCCTGGCCATCTTCCTGGCGGTGCTGACGATCAACTTCATCGGCGACGGCCTGCGCGACGCGCTGGACCCACGCAGGGTCGACTGAGATGCCACTGCTCGACATCCGCGGCCTCAAGACCCACTTCAAGACCGACGACGGCTGGCTGCATGCGGTGGATGGCGTCGACATCGCCATCGACGTGGGCGAGACGGTGTGCGTGGTCGGCGAGAGCGGCTGCGGCAAGAGCGTGACGGCCAAGACGGTGATGAAGCTCATCGACATGCCACCAGGAAAGATCGTCGCCGGCCAGGTGCTGTGGAAAGGCCGCGACCTGGTGCCCCTGGGCCCGGCCGAGATGCAGAAGATCCGCGCCAAGGAAATCGCCATCGTCTTCCAGGAGCCGATGACGAGCCTGAACCCGGTCTACAGCGTGGGCGAGCAGATCGCCGAGAGCGTGCGCCTGCACGAACGCATGAACCGGCGCGAAGCCATGGACCGCGCGGTGGAAATGCTGCGCCTGGTGGGCATTCCTACGCCCGACAAGCGTGTGCGCGACTACCCGCACCAGTTCAGCGGCGGCATGCGCCAGCGCGTGATGATCGCCATCGCCCTGGCCTGCAACCCGCAATTGCTGATCGCCGACGAACCCACCACCGCACTGGACGTCACCATCCAGGCGCAGATCCTGGACCTGATGGCCGAGCTGAAGGAACGGCTGGGCATGGCCATCCTGCTGATCACGCACGCCATGGGCGTGGTGGCCGAAGTGGCCCAGCGCGTGGTGGTGATGTACGCCGGCCAGGTGGTGGAAGAAGCCCCCGTGGCCGGCCTCTTCGCCCGCCCCCGCCACCCTTACACGCAAGGCCTGATCCGCAGCATCCCGCGCATCGACACCGCGGCGCTGCACAAGTCGCGGCTGGAGACGATTCCAGGCACCGTGCCCAAGCTCATCGCCCCGGCAGCGGGCTGCCGCTTCGCCGACCGCTGCCGCCACGCCCGCAGCGAATGCCGCGCCAGCACGCCGCCGCTGCGCGAGGTGACGGCGGGGCACAAGGTGGCATGCTTCTTTGCGGAAGAGCTGGGATGAGGGGGGTGGCTGCTGTCGGCCCTTCGCGATCAGTCGGGCTCGCGTGCCGGCTTGGTCCCCATGCAAAGGCGGGCTGGGGCTGGCTGTGGCGCTTAGCTTCGGCGGCCTTCGCTGGCGCTCCGGCTCCCCTGCGGCCCGGGCCAGTGGCCCGGGCCTTCGCCAGGCACAAACAGTCCACCGGACTGTTTGTGTCCGGGCTCAGTGCATCGGTCCCGCGGCCCCATCGCGGAACTCACTTCGCTCGCTGCGCTCGCTCCGTTCAAGCACCCGCGATGAGTCAGATGTGGAGTCGCGCTTCGCGCGAGGGCCGCGGGCCCTGCGCTCCTCGGCGCCTCAGATGCGCGCCACAGCCAGCCCCAGCCCACCTTTGCAACCACCGTGCTCTGCGTTCCCCGGTGGCGCGCCGACACGGTGGCGGGCTGGGTGAGTCGGGTGGCCCCTGGAGCGAAGTCAAGGAGCGCCCGGTCAGGTGCCCCAGGCACCTGACCGGGCGCGGGCGGGGGACATGAGCGGAAGGGGCCACCCGGCTCAGCCAGCCCAGGGGACCATGTTCGCGTGCCGTTGGAGCACAAACCAACCGGCAGGAACGGGCCGCAAGCCAACATGAACACGCCACTGCTGAAAGTCGACAAGCTCGTCAAGCACTTCCCCATCAAAGGCGGCCTGCTCGGCAGGGAAGTCGAACGTGTGCATGCCGTCGACGGCGTCAGCTTCGAACTGCAGGCCGGCGAGACGCTGGGCGTGGTGGGCGAAAGCGGCTGCGGGAAAAGCACCACCGGCCGCTGCATCCTGCGCCTGATCGAACCCACCTCGGGCGAGGTCTGGTTCCAGGGCCAGAACGTCACCCGGGCCAGCAAGACCGAGCTGCGCGCGCTGGCGCGCGACATGCAGATCATCTTCCAGGACCCCTATGCCAGCCTGAACCCGCGCATGACGGTCGACGCCATCATCGGCGAGGCCCTGACCATCCACAAGCTGACCAAGACCCCGGGCGAATACACCGAGCGCATCGTCCAGCTGCTCGAGACCGTGGGCCTGAACGCCGACCACATGCGCCGCTTCCCGCATGAATTCAGCGGCGGCCAGCGACAGCGCATCGGCATTGCGCGGGCGCTGGCCGTGAACCCGAAGCTCATCGTGTGCGACGAGGCGGTGAGTGCGCTGGACGTGTCGATCCAGGCGCAGGTGATCAACCTGCTCGAGGACCTGCAGGGCCAGTTCGGCCTGACCTACATCTTCATCGCCCACGACCTGAGCGTGGTCGAACACATCAGCGACCGGGTGGCCGTGATGTACCTGGGCCGCATCGTCGAGATCGCCCCGGCGCAGGCGCTCTACACCAACCCGCTGCACCCCTACACCGAAGCCCTGCTGTCGGCCGTGCCGATCCCGGACCCCGGCGTCAAGCGCCGGCGCATCGCTATGCAGGGCGACGTGCCCAGCCCCATCCGGCCGCCTTCGGGCTGCCACTTCCACACCCGCTGCCCGATCGCGCAGCAGCCGCTGTGCAGCCAGGAAAAGCCGCCGCTGAAGGACACGGGCCAGGGTCACTGGGTGGCCTGCCACCTGCGCGGTTGACGGCCTGGCTCGCCATCGACATCCCCCAGACGACCAGCGCGACAAGCGCAAGAAGCGCAACAAGGGCGACGTCGTGCAGTCCCTGCCGCAGTGACAGTCCCGGTAGGATGTCAAACTCGCAGATTCACCCATGAAGGTTTGCCGATGAAAACGCCCAGCCTCTCCGTTCTCCAGCCGCTGTGCGGCCTGGGCGTCGTGCTCGCCGCACTCGTGCTCGCCGGCTGTGCCTCCGCGCCCACCCCCGGTGCCGCACCCGTGGCCGAAGTGGCATCCGTCTCGCCCGACAACGCCGTCGTCTGCGGCCGTGAAGAAGGCACCGGTTCGCGCATTCAAGTCACGCGCTGCCGCAAGGTCGCTGAAGTCGAAGCCCGCCGCAACCGCGACCGCGAGATGGCCGAGAAGATTCCCACGGTCGTGCCCGACGTCCGATGAGGCCGGCACGCAAGCCGCCAGCGCGTCCGAGGCCGGCCGCCGTGCTGCTGGGCCTGGCCCTGGGCCTGGCCGCTGTGGCCCAGGCCAATGACGCCGCGCTCGACCAGTGCCGCCAGGAAAGCGTGGCCGCCAAGCGACTGGCCTGCTACGACGCCATTCCCACGCGCCCCACGACAGCCGCGCCCGCGGCGGCTTCACCCACTTCAGCCGCTGCAGCCACGCAGCGCCCTGCCGCCGGCACGGCGGCTGCAGCTGCGCCAGCGACGGCCCCGACCGCCAGCCGCTTCGGCCTGCCCAGTTCACCCGATGAAGCCGTCGACAGCCGCATCACCGGCCGTTTCGAAGGCTGGGGCCCGAAGACGCGCTTCACCCTGGCCAACGGCCAGGTCTGGGAAGTCGAAGACGGCACGAACGCCTCGCTGTGGTTCGACAGCCCGGCGGTGCGCGTGCGGCGCGGCTTCGCCGGCGCCTACTACCTGGAAATCGACGGCACGAACCGTTCGCCGCGGGTGCGGCGGCTGCAGTAGACGGCTGCCGCGATGGCGCTGCTGGCCCTGCACGACGCGGCCAAGACCTACCGCCGTGCCGGCACCACCGTGCAGGCGCTGCAGGACTTCTCGATGCAACTGGGTGCAGGCGACATCGTCGGCCTGCTGGGCCCGAACGGGTCGGGCAAGACCACCGTCGTGAAGCTGCTGACCGGGCTGTGCGGCGCCGACGGCGGACAGCTGCAATGGCGTGGCCAGGGCGTGCCGCTGGGCCGGCATGCCGCGCACCTGCGTGAATTCGGCGTGCTGCTGGAAGGCCGCGGGGCCTGCTACGAACGCTTGTCGACACTCGAGAACGCGCGCTACTTCTGCGGCCTGCGCGAAGCCGTCTTCGACCGCGACCATTTCGACACGCTGGCCCGCCTGCTGGAGATCGCCGACGTGCATGCGCCGCTGCGCCAGCTGTCCACCGGCCACAAACTGCGCGCCTCGCTGCTGGGCACTCTGGTGCACCGGCCAGCGCTGGCATTGCTGGACGAACCCACGCTGGGCCTGGACCTGTTCGGCGTCGACCGCCTGGAAGCGCTGGTGCGCCACGCCGCGCAGCAGGGCATGGCGGTGCTGCTGGGCTCGCACGACCTGCACTTCGTCGAGCGGCTCAGCCAGCGCATCGTCTGCCTGCGCCGCGGCCTGAAGGTCTTCGACGGCAGCCAGGCCGACTTCCTCAAGCTCGACCACGAAGTCCTGCTGCTGCTGGACAGCGGCGACCTGCCGCCGCCCGCCCTGCCCGCCGCGCTGGGCCTGCCCGGCTGGCAGCCGCAAGCCGAATCCCCATCCGGCCACTGGCAGCTGCCGCTGCGCGACCACGCCCAGGTCTGCGCCGTGCTGGCCGCCTTGCAGCCGGCGCTGCCCGCGCAGCGCAGCCTGCAGTTGCGCCGCGTGGCGCTGCGCGACAAGTACATCCAGCTGGTGGGTGAAGACTCGTGAGCCGCTGGCATTCGCACCTGTGCAACGAGCTGCGGCGCACCTGGCAACTCAAGCGCCGCTACTGGTTCGAAAGCCTGCTGGCCTTCGGCTTTCTGGCTGCGATGTTCGGCGGCCTGCTGTTCGCGGTGCTGTCGGTCGGCGGGCAATCGCTGGCTTCGGGCGGCGCCGACGGGCTGATCGTCGGCTTCGCCGTCTGGCTGTTCGCTGCCGCGGCCAGCGGCAGCGCAAGCCAGGACGTGCAGATGGAAACCGAGCAGCGCACGCTGGAACAGCTGTGCATCGCGCCGCTGCCATTGTGGGCGCTGCTCGGCCTGCGCGCGGTGCTCACGCTGCTGGGCGCGCTGCTGACCCTGCTGGTGGCGCTGGCTGCGACGCAGGTGCTGACAGGTGGCCGACTGCAAGGCGACTGGGGCTTGACCGTGGCCGCCTGCCTGCTGGCCGCACCGGCGCTGCTGGGCCTGGGCTACGCCATGGCCGGCGTGATGCTGCTGGCGAAGAAGGCCGAACTGCTGATGGTGGCGGTGTTCCCGCTGGTCATCGGACTGGTGGCTCTGCCGGCCTACCCCGTCAATGCGCTGGCCTGGCTGCCCTATGCGCTGGGTGCCGCCACCGCGCGCGCCACGGCCCAGGGTGCCGAGCCCGGGGCCGAGGTCTGGCTGCTGATCGCGGCGAACGGGCTGCTCTGGGGCGCGGTGGGCATGGCGCTCTATGCGATGCTGGAGCGTCGCGCGCGCAGTCTGGGTGTGCTCGGCCATTTCTGAACGCCACAACCATGTGCCATGGAGCGATCCTCACGCAGACTCTCATGCTCCTGGCCAGTCACGGCCACGGCCTGAGGGGCAGCGCCGCGCTGCGCTGTGGCGAAGGCCGGGTCTCGGTGGGCCTGCAAGCCATCGGCCTGGCCGACAAGCTGGCCCCGGGCCCAGACTGCAAGCCGTACCTGTCGCCCCAATTCGTCGAAGCCTAAGCCAACTTCCTGCGATCCGAGGCCTGCGGCCAGCTCATCACCGCCGCCCGTCACATTGTCAGGCGGGAGGTCCGCCGCAGTGCCAGCCAACCCGTTGGCGGGCCAGGCGTCGGTCAAGGCCGCCCACCCAGCACACGCACGGGCAGGAACAGCACGGCCTTGATCAGCGCGAACACCGCGCCGACGGTGATGCCCAGCAGCCGCAGCGGCAGCGACAGCAGCCAGATGAACGGTGCAAGCAACAGGGCCAGCAAGGCCAGCGGCCAGCTCAGCACGAACAGCAGGCACCAGCCGATGAAGAACAGCAGCGTGGTCATGGGACAGGGGCCTCAGGCACGCGGGCTGTTGGCCTGCTGCGCCCATTGCGGCGCGGCTTCCTCGGGCTGGAAGATCTGGTCGATGCCGCCCAGCATGCCGGCTGTCACCATGGCGGCCAGGGCGAAGGAAAAGGCGCGGTGAAGGATGCGTTGGAACATGATGGACTCCGTGGGGTGTGGGGCTGCGATGTATGAACTATCGGCAAGTCCGCCCTGCGGCACCATGCGCTTGCGATGAACCGCAGCCCGGGCGCGACGAACCGACGGCACGGGCCGTCTGGCTGCAAGCCGGGCCTCAGCGCAAGGGCCGGCCTGGGGCTTGCGGCAGCGGCCACACCACCCGCGCCCCATGCCCTGGCGGCGCGGGCCAGTCGCAGGCCGCCAGCGCCTGCGCCGGGGGCAGAAGCCGCGGCAGTTGCAGCAAGGCATTGAGCCAGCCGCCATGGCCGACGACCAGGCGCGGCGCGCCCGAAGCCGTGGTGTCCGCCACGAAGGCCTGCACCCGCGCGGCCAGCTGCGCCAAGGTCTCGCCACCGCCTGGCGCGTGGTGCAGCAGGTCCTGCTGCCAGTCTTCCACTTCGGCCCAGGCGATGTCCGACCACGGCCGGCCGTCCCAGCAGCCGAAGTCCATTTCGGCCAGTCGAACATCGACATGCACACGCCAGCCCCAGCGCGCCAGATGCCGGCCCACGTCGCGGCTGCGCGCCAGCGGCGACACCCACACTTCGCGCGCCAGCCCTTCGCGGCGCGCCAGTGCGCGGACACGGTGCGCCAGCCGGCGCGCCTTGCGCTGGTCCACCGCAATGTCGGTGCGACCGATGCTGCGCCCCGCCGCACCGATGGCCCGCGGGTGCCGCCAGCACCACAGCAACGGCCTGGCTGGCGGCTTCACCCGCGCGCCATGGCCGCCAGTGCCGCCAGGTAGATGGCCAGTTCGCTGAACTGCTGCGTCGCACCCAGCGCGTCGCCGGTGTAGCCGCCCAGGCGCAGGCGCAGCCAGCGCGCCATCCACAGCGTCACCGAAGCCGCGGCCAGTGCTGCCCACAGCAGCACCTCGGGGTCGAGGAACAGCGCTGCGGCCACCGCCGCCAAGGCCGCCCAGGCCAAGGCGATGGCCAACCCGAAGCCGTCGACCTGCTGCGCCAGGGGCTTGGCCTTGGCGTGCTCGGCGTCGCCGCCGTAGGGCAGCAGGCGCAGCAGCAGCACGGTGGCGCTGCGCGACCAGGCATGGGCCAGCGGCAGCAGGGCCAGCGTGGCCAGCAGGTCGCGCACCGACAGGCTGTGCAGGGCTGCCGCCTTCAGCGCCAGCACCAGCAGCAGGCCCACCGCGCCGTACGTGCCCAGGCGCGAGTCCTTCATGATGGCCAGCGCCTTCTCGCGCGTGACGGCGCCGCCCAGGCCATCGCAGGTGTCGGCCAGCCCATCTTCGTGGAAGGCGCCGGTCAGCCAGATCGTCGCGGCCATGCTCAGCAGCACCGCGATCAGCGCCGTCCAGGCGTGCGCGCCCAGCCAAAGCACGCCGGCGGCCAGGGCGCCCACGCACAGGCCCACGGCGGGAAAGTGGCGGGCGCTGTCGTGCAGCCACTCGGGCTGGAAGCCCACCCAGCGCGGGATGGGCACACGCGTCAGGAACTGCAGGGCGATGAAGAACAGGCGCAGCTCATGCCACATGGTCTGCCCCGGCCGCGCTGCGCCCGGACACGCCGGCGGCTTCGAAACTGGCCATCCCGTCCAGCAACTGCAATGCCGACACCAGCAGCGGCCAGGCCAGCGCCGCGCCCGAGCCTTCGCCCAGCCGCAACCCCAGGTCGAGCAAGGGGCGCACCCCCAGCGCCCGCAGCCAGGCGCCGTGCCCGGCCTCGGCGCTGCCGTGCGCAAACACGCAGCGCTGCAGCAGGGCCGGCGCGGCCGCACCCGCCAGCGCGGCGGCAACGGCCACGGCGGCGGTGGTGATGAAGCCGTCGACGAGCACCACGCGCCGTTCGTGCGCGGCCTGCAGCACCGCGCCCACCATCGTCGCGATCTCGGCACCCCCGAAGGCGGCCAGCAGCGGCAGCGTGCCTTCGACCGCGGCGTGGCGTTGCAGCACGCGCTGCAGCACGGCCGTCTTGCGGGCCAGGCCCGCGGCGTTCAGGCCGGTGCCGCAGCCCACGCAGTCCGACAGCGGCAGGCCGGTCAAGCGGCTCATCAGCAGCGTCGCGGCCGAGGTGTTGGCGATGCCCATCTCGCCCAGCAGCAGCACGTTGCCCGGCAGGCCGCGCAGCAGGGTGCGGCCGTTGGCGATGGCCGCCTCGCACTGCGCAGCGCCCAAGGCCGGGCCCAGGCTGCTGTCGGCGCTGCCGCAGCACACCTTGGCAACATGCAGGCCGGGCTGCGGCGTGAAGTCGTGGTCGACACCGCAGTCCACCACCGTCAAGGCCAGCCCATGCTGGCGCGCCAGCACCGACACGGCCGCACCGCCGGCCAGCATGTTCTTCACCATCTGCGCCGTCACCGCCGCCGGGTAGGCCGACACCCCCTGCGCCGCCAGCCCGTGGTCGGCCGCAAACACCACCAGCTGGGGCGCCTGCCAGCGCGGCGCCGCATGGCCCTGCACCAGGGCCACCTGCAGCGCCAGGGCTTCCAGCCGGCCGAGAGCGCCCTGCGGCTTGGTCAGGCGGTCCAGGCGCTGCTGCACCCGGGCCGCCAGCCGGCCATCGTCGACCGAGTCGATGACGGGAACGCTCAGGGTCATCGCGCGGAAGCCGAAGCGGCCCAGGCCGCGCAATGGGCGTGCAGCTGCGCCAGCCCGTCGGTCAGCGCGGCCGGGCCGGGCTGCAGGATGTCGCAGCTCTTGATTTCGTGCAGGCGCTGCCCGGCCACCGCCGGCATCGCGCCCCAGCCTGGCCGTGCGGCCAGCTTCTCGGGCCTGAACTTCTTGCCGCACCAGGAACCGATGACGATGTCGGGGGCACGCCGGGGCGGTTCAAGCGCGTCGGCGATCACGCGGTGCTTGCCCAGGCTCTGCGCGGCCAGTTCGGGGAAGACGTCGTCACCGCCGGCCACCGCCAGCAGTTCCGACACCCACTGGATGGCGCTGATCATCGGCTCGTCCCATTCCTCGAAGTACACCCGGGGCCGGCGCGGCCAGGTGGCGGCCACGGCGGCGATGCGTGCGTGTTCGGCCTGGCATTTCGCAATCCAGGCCTCGGCACGCGCCTGCGCGCCCACCAGGCTGGCCACCAGCCGCATCGTCGCGAAGATTTCGGCCACGCTGCGCTGGTTGGTGATGAACACGTTCAGGCCGGCGCGGATCAGCTTGTCGGCCAGCGCCGCCTGCATGTCGGAAAAACCGATCACCAGGTCGGGCTGCAGGGCCACGATCTGCTCGATGCGGCCGTCCAGGAAGGCGCTGACCTTGGGCTTTTCCTGGCGCGCCCGCCGCGGCCGCACGGTGTAGCCGCTGATGCCGACGATGCGCGCGTCTTCGCCCAGCAGGTACAGCCACTCGGTGGTTTCCTCGGTCAGGCAGACGATGCGCTGCGGGCCGGTGGCAGGCGCACTGGCTGGCGGGTTCGCGGGCGCGATCGCGGGCGGGATCGCGGAACGAATCTCGGGCGGGTTCATGGGCTCATTCTCCGAGCAGTCGGCGCAGCAGCGCCGGGTCCAGGTGTTCCTGCACCAGGTCGGCCAGGGTGTCGCAGGCGCTGTCCAGCGTGGGCACCACGACGCCGAACAGCGCCTGCAGCATCGCCGCCTGCTCGAACAGGCCGTGGGCATAGACGCCGAGCACGCTGCCCTGCTGCCAGCCGATGGCCTGGCCCTGGTCGTCGTGCAGCACGGCGCAGGCGGGGGGCGCGGTGCTGAAGCCGCAACGGATTTCATAGGCCTGCGCCTGCACGCCGGCCAGGGCCGCCCAGGGGCCCTGCGGGGCCGCAAAACGGACAGACGCTGCGCGCAGGCGCTTGTCGGGCCCGAAGCGGGTGTGCAGCGGCAACAAGCCCAGCCCCGGCAGCTGTTCCACACGCTGGCCGTCGTGGCCTTCGGGGTCGTGCAGGGTCTGGCCCAGCAGCTGCAGACCGCCGCACACGCCCAGCACCGGGCGGGCGGCGGCGGCGTGGGCCGCCAGCGTGTGGTCCAGCCCCTGCGCACGCAGCCAGGCCAGGTCGCCGCTGGCCTGCTTGCTGCCGGGCAGCACCAGCCAGTCGGCGCCTTCGGCCTGCGCCGGCGTGCGCGCCCAGCGCAGCCGCAGGCCGGGCACCCGGGTCAGCGGCAGGAACTCGTCGAGATTGCTGATGTGCGGCGGCGCGATCACCACCACCTGCAGGCCTGTGCCGTGCCGACCCGCCTCGTCGGGGTGCAGCAGGCCGTCTTCCTCGGGCAGGCCGTGGTCGCGGCGCATCGGCAGCACCCCGGCCAGCGGCACGCCGGTCAGGTCCTGCAGCTGCTGCGGACCGGGCGCCAGCAGCGCTGCGTCGCCGCGAAAGCGGTTCAGCACGAAGCCCTTCAGCAGGCCGCGCAGGTCGTCGGGCAGCAGCGCCCAGGTTCCGTAGCAATGGGCAAAGCTGCCGCCGCGGTCGATGTCGCTGACCAGCAGCGCCGCCGCCGGCCCCAGCGCCGCAGCCCAGCGCGCCGTGCCCAGGTTCACGTAGTCCTGCTGTGCCAGGTTGATCTCGGCCGGCGAGCCTGCGCCTTCGACGACGATCAGATCGCTTCGTGCCGCCAAACGCTCGAAGCCGATGCGCGCCTGCACCGCCAGCACCGCGCTGCGTTCGCGCCAGGGCATGCCTTTCAGGTCGGGGCGCGCCTGGCCGTGCAGCAGCACCTGGCTGGCGGTGTCGGACTCGGGCTTGAGCAGCACCGGGTTCATGTCGGTGTGCGGCGCCACGCGCGCGGCCACGGCCTGGAAGTACTGGGCCGAGCCGATCTCGCCGAGGCCTTCGCTACCCGCTGCGCCACAGGCCACGACACGCGCGTTGTTGCTCATGTTCTGGGCCTTGAACGGCGCCACGGCGATGCCGCGGCACGCCGCCACGCGGCACAGCGCGGTGGCCAGCCAGCTCTTGCCGGCACCGCTGCTGGTGCCCCAGACGATGAGGCTGCGGGTCATGGCGGCCCGCTCACGGCAATGGCACGACGACCCAGCGCCTGGCGCTGGCCGGCTGCCCGGCCGGCTGCACGGCTTCGATGCTGAAGGCCTGCTCGAACACCTGCACCAGGGCGGCGCGCAGCGCAGGGTCGGCCGGGGCGCCGTCGGCGACGATGCGGCCGCGGTCCATCACCAGCACGCGGTCGGCGGCCAGGGCCAGGTTCAGGTCGTGCAGCACCGCGGCCACGGCCACGCCGCTGCGGGCGCGTGCGGCCAGGCTGCGCAGCAAGGCGCGCTGGTGGGGTGCGTCGAGGTGGGTGGTGGGTTCGTCCAGCAGCAGCACCGGGGCCTGCACCGCCAGCGCGCGCGCCAGCAGCACACGCTGGCGCTCGCCGCCCGACAGCGTGCCCAGCCGGCGGTGGGCATGCGCCGTGGTCTCGGTTTCGGCCAGCGCAGCGTCGACGGCGGCCTCGTCGGCGGCGTCGGGCGCGCCGAACAGGCCGTGCCGCGGCAGCCGGCCCAGGCGCACGACGTCGCGCACGGCGATGTCGCCTTCGGCCTCACCCTGCTGCGGCAGCCAAGCCAGACTGCGGGCCCGTTCGCGCGCCGGCAGCGCGGCCAGGTCGCGGCCTTGCAGCCGCACGACACCGGCGTCTGGCCGGCGCAAGCCGGCCAGCAAGGACAGCAGGCTGCTCTTGCCGGCGCCGTTGGGGCCGACGATGGCGGCCCATTGGCCAGCGTGCAGCGAAAGCGATACGGCATCCACCGCGCGCAGCGGGCCGAGTCGAAGCACGAGGCCCGCTGCGTCGACCGCCGGCACTGCGGCCAAGCCGGATGCAAGGCTGGCCGGCACCGCCAGGGCCGAACCTGGGTCCATGGTGTCGGTCGACGTGGACATCACGGCACCTGCCGTTGCCGCAGCAGCACCAGCAGGTACACCCCGCCCAGCACCGCGGTCAGCACCCCCACCGGCAGTTCCTGCGGCGCAATCACGCTGCGCGCGGCGACGTCGGCGGCCAGCAGCAGCACGCCCCCGGCAGCGGCCGACAGCAGCAGGAGCGGCCCATGTGTCACCACCACCAGCCGGCGCACGAGATGCGGCGCGACCAGGCCCACGAAGGCCACCAGCCCGGCCTGTGCCACGGCGGTGCCGGTGGCCAGCGCCATCAGCGCCACCATCAGCAGGCGCACGCGTGGCAGCTGCAGGCCCAGGCTGCTGGCACTGGCTTCGCCCAGCACCAGGGCGTCCAGCGCGCGCGCGAAGCGCCAGGCCAGCGGCAGGGCCACGGCCAGCACCGCCACCAGCACCGCGCAGCTGGCCCAGCCCAGGAACGAGGTCGTGCCGAGCATGAAGATCTGCTTGCCGCGCAACGCGTCGGGGCTGATCAGGGTCACCAGTTCCGACACCGACGCCAGCAAGATGCCCACCACCACCCCGGCCAGCAGCAGCACCAGCGGCCGGCCCGCGCCGCGGGCCAGCGCCAGCGTCAGGGCCACGCCGGCCACGGCACCGGCAAAGGCCGCACCGACCAGGCCCAGCCGCAGCAGCCAGCCGGCCGTGGCCAGGCCGATGTAGTGGCCCAGCGCACCTCCGGCGGCCAGCACCAGCACCACGCCCAGGCCGGCGCCGGCGGCCGAACCCAGAAGGTAGGGGTCGGCCAACGGGTTGCGGAACAGCCCCTGGGCGATGGCACCGGCCAGTCCGAGCAGGCACCCGGTGAGCAGCGCGCCCAGCGTGCGCGGGGCGCGGATGGCGGCGATCAGGTCCCAGTCCTGGGCCCAGCGCAGCGACCAGCCTTCGCTGCCGGCGGCCAGGCCGGCCAGCACCAGCAGCAGGGCCAGGCCCAGCAGGCCGGTGCCAAGTTGCAGCGCGGCCGGGGTGCGCTGCGCCACGGGCACGGGCGGCGCAGCAGCCGGTGCGGTTGGCGAGGGGTGGTCGGGCCGGGCGGCGTTCATGGTGAGGCTGGGGCGGGCCGGCTTCAGCGCCCGGCGCTTTCGCTGCGGTCCAGGCCGACCAGGCAGTCTGCCAGCAGTTCCGCAGCTTCGGCCAGACGCGGGCCGGGGCGCACCAGGGTATCCCAGGCCTCGCTGGCAAAGCCGCAGTGGCGCTGTTCGCGCAGCGCCCGCAGCGTGTTCCAGCCGGGCCGCGCCGGCATCTCGGCCACCGCGCGCGCAGTGGCGATGACGATGTCGGGCTGCGCACGCACCACGAATTCGGGGTTCAGCTTCGGAAACGGCCCCAGCGCCGCCGGCACGATGTTTCCCATGCCCAGGCGCGCCAGCGTCTCGCCCACGAACGATGCCTCGCCCGCCGCATAGGGCGCTGACGCCACCTCGAAGTACAGCTTCTGCCCGCGCAGTGCCGCCGGAACACGCAGCGCCGCCGCTTCGATGCGCCGCTGCATCGCCTGCCACAAGGCCGGGCCCGCCGGGGCATCGCCCAGCGCGCGGGCCACCAGCGCGATCACACGTTCGGTGTCCTGCAGGCTCTTGGGCTCCAGCGCCACCACGCGCAGGCCCAGCGCTTCGAGCCGGTCGATGGCGCGCGACGAGCCCGCTGCCAGCACCAGGTCGGGCTTGAGCGCGACCAGGCGTTCGATCTGCGTGTCTTCCAGGCCGCCCAGCCTGGGCAGGCCGCGCACGCTGGCCGGCCAGTTCGAGAAGCGGTCGATGCCGACGAGTCGGCCGCAGGCCTGCAGCGCGCAGACGGTTTCGGTCAGCGAAGGCAGCAAGGACACCACGCGTTGCGGTGGCGAAGGCAGCTCGACGCTGCGACCGCGATCATCGACCACCGTCGCCGCATGCAGCTGGCCGCCCACCAGGCACCACAGGACAATCAGCAAGAGGCAGCGCAGCTTCATCGAGGACTTCCTTTCGCGCGGCATCAGCGGAACACGGTGCGCAAGGTGACGAAGCCCTCGCGCCCGGGCTGGTCGTAGCCCAGCACCGTGCCGTAGGCCTTGTCGCCCACGTTGTTGATGCGCAGGCCCAGCCTCCAGTCGGGCGCCGGCGCCCATTCGGCGCGCAGGTCGAGCAGGCCGTAGCCCCCCAGCCGGATGCGGTTCGCGGCGTCGTCGAAGCGGTGCGAGAACGCCGACACCGACGCCCCGGCCGACCACGCGCCGTGCTCCCAGTCCGCCCCCAGCCGCAGGGCCTGCCTGGCGCGGCGGGCCAGCTGCTTGCCGAAGTTGGCGTTGCCCGTGGTCGCGTTGCGCGGGTCGGTGTGGTCGACGGCCGCACGCAGGTCCAGGCTGCGCCAGCGGCCTTCGTAACTGAGCGTGATGCCGTCGATGGCCACCTTCGGCAGGTTCACCGGCTGCGGGCCGCTGCTGATGAAGCCGGTGTAGCGGGTGTCGTAGACAGCTGCGCGCAGGCTGTGTTCAGCGGCGGTCCAGCGCAGGCTCAGCTCGGCTTGCTTGCCTTCCTCGGGCAGCAGGTTCGGACTGCCGAAGCCAGGGAAGTACAGCTGGTTGAAGCTGGGCAGGGTCTGGCTGGTGCCATAGCTGGCCCCCACGCGCCAGGCCGGCGTGAGCGCATAGCCCCAGGCCAGGGCTCCGGTGGTGATGCCGCCGAACTGCGAATTGCGGTCGCGCCGAAGACTGGCCTGCCAGCTGTGGCCGGCAGCGGCGCCGTTCAGGCCCAGCGCCACCGAGTCGATGTCGCGTTCGCCCACCGTGAAGGGCGCCCCCGGGCGGCCCACCTGCTCGGTGCTGCGCTCCAGCAGCAGCAGCCCGCTGCCCAGCAGGGTGCCGACGCTGGTTTCCCAGGCCGCCTGGCGGCTGCGCGTTTCGATGGCGCCCAGGGCCGCGAAGGCGCTGGCACTGGCCAGCGTGTCGTAGGCGTCGGTCGACTCGGTCAGGCTCACGCGGGTGTTCACGCCCGGCGCCAGGCTGCCGCGGGCCGACAGGCCAAGGAGCCGGTTGCGAAGTTCCGCGCGCGCGTCGGCACCGGGGCCGTCGTCCAGCCGCGTCAGGCCGGCGGACTGAAGTGCCAGCAATTCCACGCGCCAGTCGGCCCCGGGGCGCCAGCCCAGTCGCAGGCTGCCGGCGTTCTGGCGGAAGCCGTCGCGGTCGGGGTTGTAGCTGCCGAAAGGCACCAGCGGGTTGGTGGCCGATTCGCCGCGGGTTTGGGTGTGCTGCAGCTGCACCGTGGCGTCGACCCTGCCGTTGCCGAAGCCCACGCCACCGGCCGCCTGGCGGTAACGGTCGGGGCCCAGGGACAGCTTGGCATTGCCGCTGAAGCCCTGCGTGGCCTGGCGCGTGAAAATCTGCACCACGCCGCCGAAAGCGCCGCTGCCGTACAGCGAAGACATGGGCCCGCGCACGATCTCGACACGCTCCACCGCTTCCAGCGGCAGGTTGTCCAGCGACGGTGTGCCCACGGTGGCCGAACCCACGCGGATGCCGTCGACCAGCAGCAAGGTGTGGCGCGCCTCCAGTCCGCGGATGAACAGCGATGCCGTCTTGCCCAGCCCGCCATTGCTGGCGAACTGCAGGCCGGCCTGCTGCGACAGCAGTTCCACCAGGGTACGGCCCGAGCTGCGGTCGAGCTCGGCGCGGTCGATGACGCTGACCTCGGCCACCAGTTCCTTGACCGGTGTGGCCAGCCTTGTGGCCGTGACCTGAACCTGTTGTTGAGCCTGGGCCTGGACGGCAACACCCAACAGCCAGGGGAAGAGAAATCGAATCGAACGGAAAAACACAAAACCTCCAGCCGCGCGCCCCGCACGGACATGAACACCCATACGCAGGCATGGCTGAAGGCAAGGAAGACCGGACCAGGCGGGCACGACGACGCGCGCCAAGCCCAACAACGACCGGCCCGCGCTGCCCTCCGCAACGCCAGCTTTCCCATGCATCGGGCCGGTATCCGGGCTCGCGAGTGCCGGGGATGGATATCCATCCCCAGAGGCCAACTGCGCCTTCCCAGGCCCTGTCGTCTTGCGACGTTCGGGCCCAGTGGCTGTCGTGCAGTTCGCTCCTCGCTGACCGTTGCGGGGGCAGCGCCGGAATCGGGCGGCCTGCGTTCAGACCGCCCTCACCGGCTTCCCGTTTAACCTGCCGCCCTGAACGGAACGGCAGGCACCTGGTGCAAGCGCCGCGAGTGTAATGCCCTGTCCTGAGCGAAAACTTGCGGCGGCCCGCCTGGCCCGCGTCGATACAATCGCGCTTTACCACCTGGGCACAGCGCTGCGCGCGTGTCGCACGACATGACCAAGTTCGTCTTCGTCACCGGCGGTGTGGTGTCTTCACTGGGCAAGGGCATCGCGGCCGCCTCGCTGGCCGCGATCCTCGAATCTCGCGGTCTGAAGGTCACCCTCATCAAGCTGGACCCCTACCTCAACGTCGATCCGGGCACGATGAGCCCGTTCCAGCACGGGGAGGTCTTCGTCACCGACGACGGCGCCGAGACCGACCTCGACCTGGGCCACTACGAACGCTTCATCACCACCCGGATGAAGAAGGCCAACAACTTCACCGCCGGCCAGATCTACAAGACCGTGCTGGAGAAGGAACGCCGCGGCGACTACCTGGGCAAGACGGTGCAGGTCATCCCGCACGTCACCAACGAGATCCAGGAATTCGTGAAGCGGGGAGCCGCGCCCGACCTGGACGTCGCCATCGTCGAGATCGGCGGCACGGTGGGCGACATCGAAAGCCTGCCCTTCCTGGAAGCCGTGCGCCAGATGGCCCTGAAGATGGGCCCGAACAACAGCGCCTTCGTGCACCTGACCTACGTGCCCTGGATCGCCGCCGCCGGCGAACTGAAGACCAAGCCCACCCAGCACACGGTGCAGAAGATGCGCGAGATCGGCATCCAGCCCGATGTGCTGCTGTGCCGCGCCGACCGCCCCATCCCCGACGACGAGCGCGCCAAGATCAGCCTGTTCACCAACGTGCAGCCGCATGGTGTGATCAGCATGTGGGACGTCGACACCATCTACAAGGTGCCGCGCCTGCTGCACGAACAGGGGCTGGACGAACTCATCTGCATGAAGCTGCAGCTGCTCACCCGCCCGGCCGACCTGAAGCGCTGGGACAGCCTGGTGCACGAGGTCGAACACCCGCGCTGCACGGTGAAGATCGCGATGTGTGGCAAGTACACCGACCTGTCCGACAGCTACAAGAGCCTGAACGAAGCCCTGCGCCACGCCGGCATCCACAACCATGCGAAAGTGGAAATCGACTACGTCGACGCCGAATCGCTGACACCCGCCACCGCATCCGGCCTGCTGCGCGGCTTCGACGCCATCCTGGTCCCCGGCGGCTTCGGCAAGCGCGGCATCGAAGGCAAGATCGCCGCCGTCCAGTACGCCCGCGAAAACAAGGTGCCCTACCTGGGCATCTGCCTGGGCATGCAGGTGGCCACCATCGAATATGCGCGCCACGTCGCCGGCCTGGCGGGCGCCAACAGCACTGAGTTCGAGCCCGAGACGCCGCATCCGGTGATCGCGCTGATCGAGGAATGGCAAGACCGCGACGGCAGCATCCAGAAACGCAGCGCCAGCTCCGACCTGGGCGGCACCATGCGCCTGGGCGCGCAGAGCAGCGATGTCAAGGCAGGCACGCTGGCGCACCAGATCTATGGTGCCGTGGTCACAGAACGCCACCGCCACCGCTACGAAGCCAACGTCCACTACCTGGCCCAGTTGCAACAGGCCGGCTTGATCATCAGCGCGCTGACACAGCGTGAACAGCTCACCGAAATCGTCGAACTGCCCAGCAGCGTGCATCCCTGGTTCATGGGCGTGCAGTTCCACCCCGAGTTCAAGAGCACCCCCTGGGGCGGGCACCCGCTGTTCTCCAGTTTCGTGAAGGCCGCCCTCGACCACAAAGGGCGGCCCGGTCAAGATCCCGTTGCTCCGGCGGCCCCTGTTGCAGCCGCCCGCGTCGCCTGAAAGGTCACCCCCCATGAAGCTCTGTGGTTTCGACGTTGGCGTCGACAAGCCCTTTTTCCTGATCGCCGGCCCCTGTGTGGTCGAAAGCGAACAGCTGCAGATGGACACAGCCGGCCATCTGAAGGAAATCACCAAGGCGCTGGGAATCCCCTTCATCTTCAAGAGCAGCTACGACAAGGCCAACCGCACCAGCGACACCGGCTTTCGCGGCCTGGGCACTGAAAAGGGGCTGGAAATCCTGGCGGCCGTGAAGCGTGAACTGCAGGTGCCCATCATCACCGACGTGCACAACGAAGCCGAGGTCGCCTCGGCCGCCGCCGTCGTCGACGTGCTGCAGACGCCGGCCCTGCTCAGCCGCCAGACCGACTTCATCCAGGCCGTGGCGCGCAGCGGCAAGCCGGTGAACATCAAGAAGGGCCAGTTCATGGCCCCTGGCGACATGAAGAACGTCATCCAGAAGGCCCGCGCCGCCGCCCGCGCCGCCGGTCTTCCGGAAGACAACTTCATGGCCTGCGAACGCGGCGTGAGCTTCGGCTACAACAACCTGGTCAGCGACATGCGCAGCCTGGCCATCATGCGCGAGACCGGCGCGCCGGTGGTGTTCGACGCCACCCACAGCGTGCAACTGCCCGGTGGCCAGGGCACCAGTTCCGGCGGCGTGCGCGAATTCGTGCCCGTGCTGGCCCGTGCCGCCATCGCCGTGGGCATCGCCGGCGTCTTCATGGAAACCCACCCCGACCCGCGCAATGCGCTGTGCGACGGCCCGAATGCGGTGCCGCTGAAGCACATGAAGGCGCTGCTGGAACAACTGCTGGCCCTGGACCGCGTGGTCAAGATGCAGCCGCTGCTCGAGAACGACTTCTCCTGCTGAATGGCACCCCCAATGCCTGTCGCCTACCTGATCGTCGAATCCAGCATCACCGACCCCGAAGCCTTCAAGCAGTACATGGCGGCCGCGCCGGCCGTGGTGCGTGAATTCGGCGGCGACTACCTGGTGCGCGGCGGCCGCATGGACGTGCTCGAGGGCAACTGGACGCCGCCGCGCCTCACGGTGCTGCGCTATCCCAGCTTCGAGGCCGCCCGGAACATGTACGACAGCCCGGCCTATGTCGCAGCGCGTGCCCTGCGCCAGGGCAGCACCGCCTGCTTCAACATGGTGCTGGTCGAAGGCGTGGACACCCCGCCGGCCTGAGCCCACTTTTCCCACCCAGAACAGATCACTTCAGAGGACATGAATGAGCGCCATCGTTGACATCGTCGGCCGGGAAATCCTGGACAGCCGCGGCAACCCCACCGTCGAATGCGACGTGCTGCTGGAAAGCGGAACCATGGGCCGCGCGGCCGTGCCCAGTGGTGCTTCCACCGGCAGCCGCGAGGCCATCGAACTGCGCGACGGCGACACGGGCCGCTACCTGGGCAAGGGCGTTCTGCGCGCGGTCGAGCACATCAACACCGAAATCAGCGAATCGGTGATGGGCCTGGACGCTTCCGAGCAGGCCTTCCTGGACAAGACCCTGATCGACCTGGACGGCAGCGACAACAAGAGCCGCCTGGGCGCCAACGCAATGCTGGCGGTGAGCATGGCCGTGGCCCGCGCTGCGGCCGAGGAAAGCGGCCTGCCGCTGTACCGCTACTTCGGCGGCATGGGCCGGATGAGCCTGCCGGTGCCGATGATGAACGTCATCAACGGCGGCGCGCAC
>LNET01000116.1 GCA_001464055.1 Burkholderiales bacterium Ga0077543 | reverse complement strand
GCTCCGTTCAGACACCCGCGATGAGTCAGTTGACGAATCGCGCTGCGCGCGAGGGCCGCGGGCGGGGGACATGAACGGAGGGGGCCACCCGGCTCGCCCAGCTCACGGGACCCAGTCAGAGTGCAACGTCCGCTACGAGCCGTTCGCTGCCGATCGCTAAAAAGCAAAAAGCCCGCTCAAGGCGGGCTTTCAGCATGGGGCCCAGGGCCTCACTTCAGCTTGATTTCCTTGTACAGCACGTGCTTGCGTGCCTTCGGATCGAACTTCAAGAATTCCAGCTTCTGGGGCGTGGTCTTCTTGTTCTTGCTGGTGGTGTAGAAGTGGCCGGTTCCCGCGGTGGATTCCAGCTTGATCTTTTCACGTCCGCCTTTGCTCGCCATGATGTGCTCCTAGTGTGACGGGAATCAGATTTCGTGGCGGGCGCGCAGGTCGGCGACGACCACGTCGATGCCCTTCTTGTCGATCAGGCGCAGCGCAGCGTTGCTCACGCGCAGACGCACCCAGCGGTTCTCGCTTTCGACCCAGAAGCGGCGGTACTGCAGGTTGGGCAGCCAGCGGCGCTTGGTCTTGTTGTTGGCGTGCGAGACATTGTTGCCCACCATGGGGCCCTTGCCGGTGACTTGACAGACGCGTGCCATGACGCTCTCCTGGGAATGCTGCAAGAACACGTCCGCTGGAGCGTTCTTGGGGTTAGGTTGGACACATGCCGCTGTTTCCGCGCCTGTTGTCCAGGAACGCCATCAGCGGCAAAGCCCGTGAGTATAGCGTGCTTTATCGGCTGTTCCGGCCAGGCCCAGGCGTCAGGAGGCTTCCTGTTCGAGGAAACGTTGCGCATCCAGCGCCGCCATGCAGCCCGTGCCGGCACTGGTGATGGCCTGGCGGTAGATGTGGTCCTGAACGTCGCCGGCAGCGAAGACCCCGGGCACGCTGGTCATCGTCGCCATGCCGTCCAGCCCGGTACGGGTGACGATGTAGCCGTCTTTCATCTCCAGCTGGCCCTTGAAGATGTCGGTGTTGGGCTGATGGCCGATGGCGATGAAGCAGCCGCCCACCGCCAGGTCCTTCGTGCCGGCACCCTGCGCCTGGCGCAGCCGGACCCCGGTGACGCCGCTGGCGTCGCCCAGCACCTCGTCCAGGGTCTGGAACAGGTGGAGTTCGATCTTTCCGGCCTCGACCTTGGCCATCACCTTGTCGATCATCACGGCCTCGGCGCGAAACTTGTCGCGGCGGTGGATCAGGTGCACCTTGCTCGCGATGTTCGACAGGTACAGCGCTTCCTCGACAGCCGTGTTGCCGCCGCCTACGACGCAGACCTGCTGGTTGCGGTAGAAAAAGCCGTCGCAGGTGGCACAGCCGCTGACGCCGCGGCCCATGAAGGCCTGCTCGCTGGGCAGGCCCAGGTACTTCGCGCTGGCGCCGGTGGCGATGACCAGGGCGTCGCAGGTGTAGGTGCCGGAGTCGCCGGTCAGCGTGAACGGGCGGCGGCTGAAGTCGACGGTGTGGATGTGGTCGAAGACGATCTTCGTGTTGAAGCGTTCGGCGTGCTTCAGGAAACGTTCCATCAGTTCCGGGCCCTGCACGCCATCCACGTCGGCCGGCCAGTTGTCGACCTCGGTCGTCGTCATCAGCTGCCCGCCCTGGGCGATGCCGGTGATGAGCATGGGCTGCAGGTTGGCGCGGGCGGCGTACAGCGCGGCGGTGTAGCCGGCCGGGCCGGACCCCAGGATCAGGACGCGGGCGTGGTTGCTTGTCGGGCTCATGGTTCGGTTTCTTGAAGGGTGGGGCCGTTGGAAACGACGGGTTTCGTCGCGTCAATCCGACGTCATCAGCCATATCGGGACGGTGCGCAGGGGCTGCAAGCCCGCGGATCGGCACCAATCGGCACAATAGCGCGATTCTTGCAGACAGAGCCCGACAACGGCCGCTGCAGGAAAAGCCCGTGTGCCGTCACCCACGTCGACCCGCGGGCCTACAACAAGGCAACAACAAGAGGAGCCTGTCGATGTCGATGCTGTCCAACCTGGATCTGATCCGGCGCGTGCCGCTGTTTTCGATGCTGACCGCCGAACAGGCGCAGGCCATCGCCGACAGTGTCGTCAAGCGACGCTTCCGCCGCGGCGAGCTCGTGGTCGAACAAGGCCGCAAGAGCAACGCCTTGTTCATCCTGCTCAACGGCCGCGCCCGCGTGCTGACCGCCGACACCCGCGGCCGCGAGGTTATCCTGGCGGTGCTGGAAAGCGGCGACTACGTTGGCGAAATGAGCCTGATCGACAACGAATCCCATTCGGCCACCGTGCGCGCCGAGATCCAGACCGACATGCTCGTGCTGGCCCGCGCCGACTTCGCGCGCTGCCTGCCCGAGAACAGCACGCTCAGCTACGGCATCATGCGGGGACTGGTCAAGCGCTTGCGCAATGCCGACCGGCAGATCGAGTCGCTGGCCTTGCTGGACGTGTATGGCCGCGTTGCCCGCACCTTGCTGGACATGGCCGAAGACGTAGACGGTGCCAAGACCATCCGCCACAAGGTCAGCCGCCAGGACATGGCCAAGGTGGTGGGCGCTTCGCGCGAAATGGTCAGCCGGGTCATGAAGGACCTGGAAGACCGCGGTGTGATCGAGACCCAGGACAACGGCTGGGTGGTCATCAAGGAACGTCTGCAGAACGATTGAGCTTGGCGCCACGGCAATCGCGCCTGGCCCGGTCCCCTGGCCTTCGGCCACAATCGCGGGCATGAGTTTTCCGCTGGGTGCCATGCGCGGTGAGGGCCTGTCCTCCGCGTCCGAATCGCAGGCCACGGGGGCGCCGCCCCGATGGCGTGCGCAAGCCGCGCTGCTTCTGGCGGCCATCGCCTGGGTGCTGTACACGCTGGCCTTGTTCAGTCACAGCCCGGCCGACCCGGGCTTCACCACCTCGGGCACCGGCGAAGCCCCGCGCAACCATGTCGGACTGCTGGGCGCGCGAGTCGCCGATCTCTCGTACTTTCTGCTTGGGTTTTCGGCCTGGTGGCTGGTGCCCGTGGGCCTGCGCGCCTGGCTGGGTGGGCTTGCGCGGCTGATGCGGCCGGCGCATGCCGCCACGGCCCTGTCGCCCTCCCGGCCGCGCTGGGCCTTCTGGCTGGGGCTGGCACTGCTGCTGGCCGCCAGCACGGCGCTGGAATGGACGCGGCTTTATCGCTGGGAAAGCTGGCTACCCGGTCATGCAGGCGGTGTGTTGGGTCATCTCTTGGGACCCCTGTCGATGCGCTGGCTGGGCTTTGCCGGCTCGGGGGTGCTGTGGATCGCCCTGCTCGTGGTCGGCATGGGCCTGGCATTGCGCTTTTCCTGGGTGGCGCTGGCCGACACCATCGGCGAGCGTTTCGACCGCCTGCGCGAGCGCCGTCAGGGCAAGATCGAGCAGCAGGAAGACCGCCGCATCGGCGAGCAGGCCTTGCGCGAACGCGAACTGGAAGTCGAGGAACTGCGGGTCGACGCGGACGATGGCCCCCTGCACGCACCGATCGTCATCGCGCCGGCGGCACCCGAGATCCAGCCTTCGCAGCGCGTCATCAAGGAACGCCAGAAGCCGCTGTTCGCCGAACTTTCGCAGAACAAGCTGCCCCAGGTCGATCTGCTCGACGGTGTCGACGCCAGCCGCAACCGCGAGCCGACCGTCACGCCCGAATCGCTGGAAATGACCAGCCGGCTGATCGAGAAGAAGCTGAAGGACTTCGGCGTCGAGGTGCGCGTGGTCGCAGCGTCGCCCGGGCCGGTGATCACGCGCTACGAGATCGAACCCGCGACAGGCGTGAAGGGCGCGCAGGTGGTGAACCTGGCCAAGGACCTGGCGCGTTCGCTCTCGCTGGTGAGCATCCGCGTGGTCGAGGTCATCCCGGGCAAGAACTACATGGCGCTGGAACTGCCGAACGCGCGGCGCCAGACCATCCGCCTGAGCGAGATCCTGGGCTCCGAGATCTACAACCAGTCGGCGTCGATGCTGACCATGGGCCTGGGCAAGGACATCATCGGCAACCCCATCGTCGCCGACCTGGCGAAGATGCCGCACTGCCTGGTGGCCGGTACCACCGGCTCGGGCAAGAGCGTGGGCATCAACGCGATGATCCTGAGCCTGCTTTACAAGGCCGAGGCGCGTGACGTGCGGCTCATCCTCATCGACCCGAAGATGCTCGAGATGAGCGTCTACGAAGGCATCCCGCACCTGCTGGCGCCGGTGGTCACCGACATGAAGC
>LNET01000115.1 GCA_001464055.1 Burkholderiales bacterium Ga0077543 | reverse complement strand
TGATGCCGGCCACCCAGTCGATGCGGTTGGCGGTGAGCCCTTCGCGCAACGCCTTGATGATGGGAATGCCACCGGCCACCGCCGCCTCGAAAGCGACGATCACGCCCTTGGCGCGGGCCGCCGCGAAGATCTCGGTGCCGTGCACCGCCAGCAGCGCCTTGTTCGCCGTGACCACGTGCTTGCCGGCCGCAATGGCTTCCAGCACCAGCGCCTTGGCGATGCCGTAGCCGCCGATGAGTTCGACGACGATGGCGATGTCGGGGTTGGCGATGACTGCACGCGCGTCGCTCACCACCTGCACGTCGGCACCGACGATGCTGCGGGCGCGGGCGGTGTCCAGGTCGGCCACCATGGTGATGGCGATGCCGCGGCCGGCGCGGCGCCGGATCTCTTCCTGGTTGCGCAGCAGCACGTTGTAGGTGCCGCTGCCCACGGTGCCGATGCCGAGCAGGCCCACTTGGATGGGTTTGGCGCCGAAGTCACGTCGCTGCGCGACATGAGTTTCCGCTGCAAAGCTTTGCTGTGTCATGCGCTGTGCCGTTTACGGTAGTTCGAAAGGAAACGCTCGATGCGGCCGATGGCCTCGCGCAGGTCGTCGACGTTGGGCAGGAAGACGACGCGGAAGTGGTCGTGCGCCACCCAGTTGAAGCCGGTGCCCTGCACGATCAGCACCTTCTGCTCGGCCAGCAGTTCGTAGGCGAACTGCTGGTCGTTGGCGATGGGGTAGACCTTCGGGTCCAGGCGCGGGAACATGTACAGCGCGGCCTTGGGCTTGACCACGCTGACGCCGGGAATCTGCGTCAGCAGTTCGTAGGCCAGGTCGCGCTGGCGGCACAGCCGGCCACTGGGCGCCACCAGGTCCTTGATGCTCTGGTAGCCGCCCAGTGCGGTCTGGATGGCCAGCTGCCCAGGCGTGTTGCTGCACAGGCGCAGGCTGGCCAGCATGTTCAGGCCTTCGATGTAGTCGCGTGCATGGCGCTTTTCGCCGGAAACGACCATCCAGCCAGCGCGGTAGCCGCAGCTGCGGTAGTTCTTGCTCAGCCCGTTGAAGGTGACGAAGAGCACGTCGTCGGCCAGGCTGGCCATGCTGGTGTGGGTGTTGCCGTCGTAGAGCGTCTTGTCGTAGATCTCGTCGGCAAACACCACCAGTTGATGCTGCCGGGCCAGTTCGATGATCTGCAGCAGCACCGCGTCGGGGTACAGCGCCCCGGTGGGGTTGTTCGGATTGCAGACGATGATGCCGCGGGTGCGCGGCGTGATCTTGCGGTGGATGTCTTCGATGTCGGGCAACCAGCCGGCCTGCTCGTCGCAGACATAGTGCACCGGTACGCCGCCGCTGAGGCCCACCACCGCGGTGTACAGCGGGAAGTCGGGCGTGGGGATGAGCAGTTCGTCACCGTCGTTGAGCAGCGCCTGCATGCTCATCTGGATGAGCTCGCTGGCGCCGTTGCCCAGGTAGACATCGTCCACCGTCACGCCACGCACGTTCTTTTCCTGGGTGTAGTGCACCACCGCCTTGCGCGGCGCGAACAGGCCCTTGCTGTCGGTGTAGCCGGCAGCATCGGGCAGGTTGCGGATCATGTCCTGCACGATCTCGTCAGGCGGCAGCAGCCCGAATGCGGCCACGTTGCCGATGTTCAGCTTGATGATCTTGTGGCCCTCTTCTTCCATCTGCCGGGCCTTGTCCAGCACCGGGCCGCGGATGTCGTAGGCCACGCTGGCGAGCTTGGCGGATTTGGCGATGGGGTTCACGGCAGTGGCTTCCCGGGGGGCTTTGCGCTGAGGAACCTAGAATTATCCACGTATGAAGTTCCAGCCCGATACCGCCACCGGCGTCAACACCATCACCCGCCACGAACCCGGCCGGGTGTATGTCGGCACGAGCGCCTTTGTCCAGCATCTGGTCGTGCCCTGGGCGGGCGAGGTCCGGTCCTGGGCCGTGTCGGGCTTCGACGAACTGCAGGCCGACGACTTCGCGGCGCTGGCGGCCCTGAAGCCGGAACTGGTGATCTTCGGCAGTGGCAAACGCCTGCGCTTCGCGCACCCGCGGCTGCAGGCCAGCCTGATCAACGCCGGCATCGGCGTCGAGACCATGGACACCGCCGCAGCCTGCCGCACCTATAACGTGCTGGTCAGCGAGGGCCGCTCGGTCGTGGCCGCTTTGCTGATCGAGTCCTAGCCAGTACCGGACAGTCGTCGCGAAGACTTTATAATCTTGGATTGCGCCGTGAATAGCGGCAAACAGGCAGGACAACTGCGCTTTCCGAGACTCATCCATGACGCCTGTAGTCAATAAATCCCTCCCGGAATTCGAAGCCCTCGCCACCGGCGGCGTGAAGTTCACGCCCCAGTCGCACCTGGGCCACGCGGTGGTCTTGTATTTCTACCCCAAGGACAACACCCCCGGCTGCACCACCGAAGCCATGCAGTTCCGCGACCAGCACAAGGACTTCCTGAAGGCTGGCGCCGTGGTTTTTGGCGTGTCTCGCGACAACATGGCCAGCCACGAGAAGTTCAAGCAGAACCTGGAGCTTCCCTTCGAGCTGATCGCCGACACCGAAGAAAAGCTCTGCCACATGTTCGGCGTGGTGAAGAACAAGATCATGTACGGCAAGAAGGTCAAGGGCATCGAGCGCAGCACCTTCCTCATCGACGCCCAGGGCGTGATGCGCGCGGAATGGCGTGGCATCAAGGTGGCCGGCCATGTCGACGAGGTCTTGAAGGCCGTCAAAGGCCTGAAGAAAGCAGCCTGAGCCGGCCCCTTGCCCGCCCTGCTGTCTCCCCTGAACCCGAAGCCGCACCGGCCTGGCCCGTGCGGCTTTTCTGTCTGAGCGCCCCCCATGCCCTTGCCCAAGCCTCCCACCCGCCCTGCCGACATGCTGCGCGGGACCGATTTCGAAGCCCAGCCCGCCCCGAAGCCCGAAAAGCGCACGAAGAAGGGGCGTGCCGCCGCGGACGCGCCGGCGCAGACCACGCTCGACCTGCTGGATGCGCACCCGCCCGTGGTCGCCCTGGCCAAAACCCCCGCGTCGGCTGCACCAGCGCCGGCGAACGTGCCCGCGGCAGCCCCCGCCCGCGCCGCGGCACCGGCGCCCGTGCCCGCCCCCCAGCGGCGTGCGCGCACGCCGCGCGGCACGGGTCCGGCGAAGTTGTTCGTGCTCGACACGAACGTGCTCATGCACGACCCGATGAGCCTGTTCCGCTTCGAGGAACATGACGTCTTCCTGCCGATGATCACGCTGGAGGAACTCGACGGACACAAGAAAGGCATGAGCGAGGTCGCGCGCAGCGTGCGCCAGGTCAGCCGCGAACTCGACGCGCTGGCTGCGCTGGCGGAAAAGGACAGCGTGCTCGACACCGCCAGCGGCATCCCGCTGGCCAAGACCGGGCACCGCGAAGCTGGCGGCAAGTTGTACTTCCAGACCATGCTGCTGGACATCAAGCTGCCCGCCGGCCTGCCCCAGGGCAAGGCCGACAACCAGATCCTGGGGGTGGTGCAGGCGCTGCGCGAACAGCGCAAGGACCGCGAAGTGGTGCTGGTGTCCAAGGACATCAACATGCGCGTGAAGGCGCGCGCCCTGGGCCTGCCGGCCGAGGACTATTTCAACGACAAGACGCTGGAAGACCCT
This sequence comes from Burkholderiales bacterium Ga0077543, assembly GCA_001464055.1. Taxonomy (GTDB): domain Bacteria; phylum Pseudomonadota; class Gammaproteobacteria; order Burkholderiales; family Burkholderiaceae_C; genus Rubrivivax. The sequence continues at coordinate 298 of LNET01000115.1, read as the reverse complement.
CTACACCGGCGTGCTGGCGCTGCCGGCCGACTTCTGGGAACGCCATGGCAAGACCATGGAAAGCTGGCAGCAGGGCGGCTTCACCTACTACCGCATCAGCGGACCGCTGGTGCCCAGCCTGCTGATCAATCAGTTCGTCTACCTGGAAACACCGGGCGCGATCCCGCTGTACGCCCGCGTCACCGAGATCACTGGCAAGACCGCGGTGCTGAAGACGCTGCGCGAGTACACCCACGCGAAAAACTCGGTCTGGGGCGTGACCGCGCGCAACCGCGAGCAGAATTTCGCGTTGAACCTG
>LNET01000114.1 GCA_001464055.1 Burkholderiales bacterium Ga0077543 | reverse complement strand
GGCCCTGCGTGCGCTGTCGGCGCAGGTGTGGGTGACCGAGATCGACCCCATCAATGCCCTGCAGGCCGCGATGGAAGGCTACAAGATCGTCACCATGGAATACGCCGCCGACAAGGCCGACATCTCGTTCAGGCGGTGCACGCCGGTCGTGGTTTCTTCGGTCACGCCGATGATCTGCGCGCCCTTGCGGCTGTACCAGGTGGGGTCCTCAAGCAGCTTGGCCTTGATGGCTGCGTACAGCACGGTTTCTTCTTCGCTGTGCGGGTGGCTCAGCACGCTGGGGTCGGTTTCGGCCTTCTTGCCCAGGTGCATCAGGAGCGTGGCGTCGCCGCCGTCGTCCAGGATCATGTTCGGGCCTTCGTGCACGGCACCCTTGGCGCCGAATTCGAAGATGCGGTGGGTGTAGTCCCAATAGTCGGCCAGCGTTTCACCCTTGTAGGCGAACACCGGCGTGCCGGCCACCACCAGGGCGGCGGCGGCGTGGTCCTGGGTGCTGTAGATGTTGCAGCTTGCCCAGCGCACGTCGGCGCCCAGGGCCTGCAGCGTTTCCACCAGCACCGCAGTCTGGATGGTCATGTGCAGGCTGCCGGTGATGCGGGCACCCTTGAGCGGCTGGATGGCGGCGAATTCTTCGCGGATGGCCATCAGACCGGGCATTTCGGTCTCGGCGATCTTGATTTCCTTGCGGCCCCAGTCGGCAAGCGACAGGTCGGCGACGTGGAAATCGGTGTTGTTGACGGGTTTGAGGACGGCGTTCATGAGCAGGCTCCATTCAGTGGAAGGACCTGCACGCACACGTCGTGGGGGGAGAAATTCGACTCACCCACGACGGACTGCGTGCAGGTGAGCGCGGTTGCAATTGAGGTTCCGAGCCTGGCCTGCGCGCCAATAAATGGCGGAAGGTTGCAACGCTCCTCGGAAGCCATGCAGTGTAGCGGAGGCGTTCGAATCCTGCATGTCACACTGGCTCCATGTCCGGTGTTGTTCCACGTTCCGTGCCATGGTCGCTGTGCCCACAGGCCGCATTGGCCGGCGCACGCGGCGTGTTCACCGACATCGACGACACCCTGACCCGCGAAGGCACGATCGAAGCCGCCGCGCTGCGATCCCTGCAGGCCTTGGCCGCCGCCGGCCTGCCGGTCGTTGCCATCACGGGCCGGCCGCTGGGTTGGAGCCAAGCTTTCGCGCGCGACTGGCCGGTTCGGGCCATCGTCGCAGAAAACGGCGCGGTGGCCTTGGTCAGACAGGACGACGCGGTATTGACCGAGTTTGTTCAGGATGCCGCCACCCGCCAGACCAACGCCGCCCAGCTGCGCCGGGTGGCCGAGCGTGTGCTGCGCGAAGTGCCGGGCGCGACGCTGGCCCGCGACAGCGCTGGCCGCGCCACCGACATCGCCATCGACCACAGCGAATTTGCCCACCTGGACGAGGCCGCCATTGCCCGTGTGGTGGGCCTGATGGAGGCCGAGGGCATGGTCGCCACGGTGAGTTCGATCCACGTCAACGGCTGGTTCGGCCGCCACAGCAAGCTCACCGCGGCGCAGTGGATGCTGCAGCGGCTGTTCGGTCGCACGCTGGCCAGCGAACTGCCGCATTGGGTCTACGTGGGCGACTCCACCAACGACCAGCCGATGTTCCAGGCCTTCCCGCTGAGCGTGGGCGTGGCCAACCTGCGGCGCTTTGCAGCCCAGCTGCAGCACTGGCCGGCCTACATCACCGAAGGCGAGCGCGGCAGCGGCTTCGCCGAAGTGGCGGCAGCCCTGCTGCAAGCCCGGGCTACCGCGGTGCCAGGAAGCGGGTGAAGCGCTGGAGTTCGTCGTCCAGCGCCTGGCGAAAGCCGGCGTCGCGGGGTGCGCGGCCCGCCACATAGCCCAGCTCGGCCTGCAGGCACCCGTCACGCCAGGCCAGGTTCCCCCAGCCGATGACCTGGTCGCGCCACAGCAGCGGCAGCGCGTAGTAGCCCCGCAGCCGCTTGGGCGCCGGGGTGTAGGCCTCGAAGCGATAGGCCCAGTCCCAGAAGGCTTCGAAGCGGCGGCGGTCCCACACCACCGGGTCGAACGGGGCCAGCAGGCGCACCGCTTCGGGCACGGCGTGGCGGCGCGAAGCCGGGTTCTCGCCCGCGGGCCAGTACCAGCGCAGCCCGCCCGCCAAGGCCGAGGGCAGCCGAACCTTGGCGCGGGCCAGCGCGGCGCGGCGCAGGTCGGTCCACTGCGGCACGGCCGCGCGCAGGTGCGATACCAGCTCGCCCAGCGAACGCTCGGGCAGCGGGGCGTACTTGGCCACGACGACATCGACCAGGGTGTCGAGCACCGCTGCCGCATCGGCCGCCGTCGGCTGCTCCGGCCGCGCTGCATACAGCCGCACGCCGCCTTCGCGCCGCGCCACCCGCAGCAGGCCGCGGTAGTGCATGCCGTCGAGCAACTGCGTGCTGGCATTGCTGCTGCCGCCGAACCCGTTCAGGCTCTTGCCGTGCTGGAACTGTGCGTCGACCTCGCGCGGGTGCACCACGCCGCGCTCGCGCACGAAGTCCAGCACCGCCCGGGCCTGGGTCCAGGTCGCCTTCGGCCACACCGTGCGCGCCGTGCGCGGGTGGCACAGCGCGTGGGTGGCGCGCGGCAGGAAACCGTAGTTGACGAAGAAGTCCTCTTCCACCGCCAGCTGTGGGTAACGCCGCTCCAGGTCGCCGGCACGGTAGCCGGCCACGCGGTGACGCAGCGTCAGGTCCTGAGCGCGGGCCGGGGCGCGGATCGGGTCGGCCTGCACGAAGCCCAGCCGGGCGATGGCGCGCGGCAGCGTCGTCGGCTTGAACAGCGAACGGGCGACGGCGTATCGCTTCACTTCGTCCAGGGTCAGGGTGTGGGCCATGCTGCGATGATGCCGCGACACCACGCGCCAGGAAGGCGCTTGCGCAGCGCAGGAAACCCGGGCCTGACCCAGAATGCCACGATGAACGCGCAGACCCTGGACGGGCTCGGCGGTCTCACCGTGCTGGAACGCGGGTGGCTGTCGTCCAACAACATCCTCATCCACCCGGCGCCCGGCCAGAAGGGGGCGCTGCTGGTGGACACCGGCCATGTGAACCACGCCGCCCAGACCCTGGCCCTGGTGCAGCATGCGCTGGGCGGGCAGCCCTTGGCCGGCATCGTCAACACCCACCTGCATTCCGACCATTGCGGCGGCAACGCCACGCTGCAGCGGGCCTTCGCTGCGCCACTGTGCATTCCGCCGGGCCATGCCCAGGCCGTGGCGGCCTGGGACGAGCAGCAGTTGAGCTACCGCGCCACCGGCCAGCGCGTGGACCGCTTCGTGGCCAGCCAGCAGATGGTGCCGGGCCAGGCGCTGCAGGCCGGGGGCCGGCTCTGGCCGGGCTGGCAGGTGCTGGCCGCGCCAGGGCATGACCCGCACAGCGTGATGCTGTTCAACGAAGGCACGGGCGTGCTGCTGTCGGCCGACGCGCTGTGGGGCAACGGCTTCGGCGTGGTCTTCCCCGAGGTGGAAGGCGAACCCGGTTTCGACGACGTCGAAGCGGTGCTGAACCTGATCGCCGGCCTGCCCGTGAAGGTGGTGGTGCCGGGCCACGGCGCGCCGTTCACAGACGTGGCCGCGGCGCTGGACCGTGCCCGTTCCCGCCTGGCCGCCTTCCGCGCCAGCCCCGAGCGGCATGCGCGCTACGCCTTCAAGGTGCTGGTGAAGTACCACCTGATGGAAGAAGGCGCGATGGCGGAAGAGGACCTGATGCCCTGGGCGCGCGCCACGCCGCTGGTGGCAGCGTTGATGCAGGCGCAGGGCGGGGTCGACGCGGCGGCGAACGAGGGCTGGGGGCGCGCGCTCGTGGATGAACTGGTGGCCCAGGGTGCAGCGGCGCGGCAGGGGGGCCGGCTGGTGGACGCCTGAAGGCCCACCGCTTGTGCCACACTCAAGCATCAGCCATGGCTGATATGCAACCCCCGGTGCCGGCCTGGGTGCAGGCGCCGGTCCACTCCAAGGAGACCGCAATGCGAATCCATGCCCTGACCCCCTTGCTGCTGTCGACCGCGCTGAGCGCCTTGCCGATGGCGGCCGCCGCCGCAGACGACGCCACCTTCAGCGTGCGCATGCTCACGCCCGAATCTGCCCAGAGGGCGGTCAATGCCGCGCTGGCGGCCTGCCGCAAGGCAGGCTTTCAGGTGGCGGTGGCGGTGGTGGACCGTTCCGGCGTCACCCAGGCCCTGATCCGCGACCGGTTTGCCGGCCCGCACACGCCCGGCGTGGCCGCCGACAAGGCCTGGACGGCCGTGAGCTTCCGCACCGACACCACCGAACTGGGCCGGGCCACGCAGCCCGGCCAGCCCTCGTCGGGCCTGCGCAGCATGCCGCGCGTGGCGGCCTTTGGCGGCGGCGTGATGATCCAGGGTGGCGGCAGCCTGCTGGGTGCCATCGGCGTGTCGGGCGCGCCCACGGGCGATGCCGACGATGTGTGCGCCAAGGCCGGCATCGCGGCCATCCAGGCCGACCTGGAGATGTGACAGTGAAAGCCCGCGGGCGCGGCCCGCGGGCTGTCGGGCTTTACAGGCCCGCCGCCGCCCGCAGCGCGGCCGCCTTGTCGGTGCGCTCCCAGGTGAATTCCGGCTCCTCGCGGCCGAAATGCCCGTAGGCGGCGGTTTTCTCGTAGATCGGACGCAGCAGGTCGAGCATCTGGATGATGCCCTTCGGGCGCAGGTCGAAGTGCTCGGCCACCAGCGCGCCCAGCTTCTCGTCGCTGATGACGCCGGTGCCTTCGGTGTAGACCGTGATGTTCATCGGCTTGGCCACGCCGATGGCGTAGGCCACCTGCACCTGGCACTGCTTGGCCAGGCCGGCGGCGACCACGTTCTTCGCCACGTAGCGCGCAGCGTAGGCAGCGCTGCGGTCGACCTTGGACGGGTCCTTGCCGCTGAAGGCGCCACCGCCGTGCGGGCAGGCGCCGCCGTAGGTGTCGACGATGATCTTGCGGCCGGTGAGGCCGCAGTCGCCCTGCGGGCCGCCGATGACGAAGCGGCCGGTGGGGTTGATCAGGTAGCGCGTGTTCTGCAGCCACTCCTTGGGCAGCACGGGCTTGATCAGCTCCTCGATGATGGCCTCGGTGAAGCTGGCCTTCATCTTGGTGGCGGTTTCGCTCTGGCTGGGGTCGTGCTGGGTGCTCAGCACCACGGTG
>LNET01000113.1 GCA_001464055.1 Burkholderiales bacterium Ga0077543 | reverse complement strand
GCAGGACCCGGCCGTGGGGTACGGCAAGAGCGCCAGCCGCTACGACGAAGAAAAACGCGTCGTCTTCCACAAGGACGTGGGCCCGCTCATCAGCATGGAAGAGATGAGCCGCTGCATCCATTGCACACGCTGCGTGCGCTTCGGCCAGGAAGTGGCCGGGGTGATGGAGCTCGGCATGATCCACCGCGGCGAGCACAGCGAGATCACCACCGTCACCGGTGGCACGGTGGACAGCGAACTCTCGGGCAACATGATCGATATCTGCCCGGTCGGAGCGCTCACCAGCAAGCCCTTCCGCTACAGCGCCCGCACCTGGGAGCTTTCGCGCCGGAAGTCGGTTTCCCCGCACGACAGCACCGGCGCCAACCTCATCGTGCAGGTGAAGTCCGGCCGCGTGATGCGGGTCGTGCCGCTCGAGAACGACGCCGTCAATGAATGCTGGATCGCCGACCGCGACCGCTTCAGTTACGAAGCCGTCAACAGCGAAGCGCGGCTGACGCAGCCGATGATCAAGCAGGGCGGTCAATGGCAGGCTGTCGACTGGAACACGGCCCTGGGCTACGTGGCCGACGGCCTGAAGCGCGTGAAGGCCGAGTTCGGCACCGCCCGCATCGGTGCGCTGGCCCATGCGATGTCCACCACCGAGGAACTGCACCTGCTGGCCAAGCTGGTGCGCGGCATCGGCAGCGAGAGCATCGACCACCGCCTGCGCCACAGCGACTTCACGCACGCGGCGCCCGCGGGCCATGCCCGCTGGCTGGGCCTGCCGGTGGCCGGCCTGTCCAAGCTGGACCGGGCCTTTGTCATCGGCTCCTTCCTGCGCAAGGACCACCCGCTGTTCGCGCAGCGGCTGCGCCAGGCGGCACGCCACGGTGCCCAGGTTCACAGCCTGCACGCCGTGCACGACGACTGGGCGCTGCCGCTGGCCACGCGCATGACGGCCGCGCCCGGTGCCTGGCCGCAGGCCCTGGCCGAAGTGGCCGTGGCGGTGGCCCAGGCGGGCGGTGATCCATTGCCGCTGGACGGCGTGACGCCCGGCCCTGAAGCGCAGGCGACTGCCGCATCGCTGCGCAGTGGCGAGCGCAAGGCCGTGCTGCTGGGCCAGTCGGCCATGCAGCATCCGCAGGCTTCCAGGTTGCTGGCCCTGGCCAGCTGGATCGCACGCCACACCGGCGCCAGCGTCGGTGTGCTCGGCGACGCCGGCAACAGCGTCGGTGCGCAGCTGGTCGGCGCCCTGCCCGGGCCGGGCGGCTTGAACGCCCGGCAGATGCTCTCCGAGCCGATGAAGGCCCTGCTGCTGCTGAACACCGAGCCCATCCTCGACGCTGCCGACGCCGCTGCTGCGCGCCGTGCGCTCGCGGCTTCGGGCCTGGTCGTGGCCATCACCAGCTTCAAGGACGCGGCGGCCGAGGTAGCCGACGTGATGCTGCCCATCACCCCGTTCACCGAGACCTCGGGCACCTTCGTCAACGCCGAAGGCCGCGTTCAGGGCTTCCACGGCGTCGTCAAGCCCATGGGCGACAGCCGTCCGGGCTGGAAGGTGCTGCGCGTGCTGGGCAACCTGCTCGGCTTGCCGGGCTTCGACTTCGAGACTTCCGAAGAGGTGCGCGCAGAGGCACTTGGCGACCCGGCCTCGCTGCCCACGCGGCTGGACAACAGCACCGCCGCGACGCTGGCGCCCGGTGCCCTTCCTGCCGGCCAGGAACTGCAACGCCTGGCCGACGTTCCCATCTACGCCACCGACATGCTCGTGCGCCGGGCCACTTCGCTGCAGCTCACGGCCGACGCGCGTGGCGAACCGGTTGTCGGCCTGCCTTCGACGCTCTGGCGGCAACTGGGCCTGCGGGCCGGTGGCAGGGTGTTGGTGGCGCAGGGTGAAGGTGCGGTGGTGCTGCCTGCGCGTGAAGACACCAGCCTGGCCAACCGGACCGTGCGCGTGCCCGCCGGCCACCCCATGACCGCCGGGCTGGGCCCGATGTTCGGTGAGATCACCGTCGAAGCCGTGAAGGCGCCCTGACCATGTTCGAGCCACTTCAACAATTCGGCACGGCCACCTTCGGCCCGACCCTGTGGCTGGTGATCTGGAGCCTGATCAAGATCGTCGCCGTGGTCCTGCCACTGATGGGCTGCGTGGCCTACCTGACGCTGTGGGAACGCAAGGCCATCGGCTGGAGCCAGATCCGGCCGGGGCCGAACCGCGTCGGGCCGGGTGGTCTGCTGCAGCCCATTGCCGACGCGGTGAAGCTGATCTTCAAGGAGATCATCCGCCCCACGGCCGCGAACAAGCCGCTGTTCTTCCTGGGGCCAGTCATGACCATCATGCCCGCACTGGCGGCCTGGGCGGTCATCCCCTTCGGTCCCGACGTGGCGCTGGCGAACATCAACGCCGGTCTGCTGTTCCTGATGGCCATCACCAGCCTCGAGGTCTATGGCGTCATCATCGCCGGCTGGGCCAGCAACTCGAAGTACGCCTTCCTGGGTGCGCTGCGAGCCAGTGCGCAGATGGTCAGCTACGAAATCGCGATGGGCTTCTGCCTGGTGGTGGTGCTGATGGTGTCTGCCAGCATGAACCTCAGCGAGATCGTCGCGCAGCAGGGCCGTGGCCAGTTTGCCGACATGGGCCTGGGCTTCCTCAGCTGGAACTGGTTGCCACTGCTGCCCATCTTCGTCGTCTTCTTCATCAGCGGCCTGGCCGAGACCAACCGCCACCCCTTCGACGTGGTCGAGGGCGAATCTGAGATCGTCGCCGGCCACATGATCGAGTACTCGGGCATGAGCTTTGCCATGTTCTTCCTGGCCGAGTACGCCAACATGATCCTGGTCAGCATGCTCACCGTGCTGCTGTTCCTGGGCGGCTGGCTCTCACCTGTGGCCTTCCTGGACTTCATTCCGGGCTGGATCTGGCTGGCCATCAAAGTCTTCTGCGTGGCCACGATGTTCCTGTGGGTGCGCGCCACCTTCCCGCGCTTCCGCTACGACCAGATCATGCGTCTGGGCTGGAAGGTCTTCATTCCCATCACCCTGGTCTGGCTGGTCGTGGTCGGCCTGTGGATCCAGTCGCCCTTCAGCATCTGGAAACCTGTATGAGTACCTTCAGCACCATCCGGCAGGTGTTTTCCAGCCTGCTGCTCACCGAACTGTTCAAGGGCATGGCGCTGACCGGGCGTCACTTCTTGTCGAAGAACATCACGGTGCAGTTCCCGGAAGAGAAGACGCCGCAGAGCCCGCGCTTTCGCGGTCTGCACGCACTGCGCCGCTACGAGAACGGCGAAGAACGCTGCATCGCCTGCAAGCTGTGCGAGGCGGTGTGTCCGGCGATGGCCATCACCATCGAAAGCGAAGTGCGCAAGGACGGCAGCCGCCGCACCAAGCGCTACGACATCGACCTGACGAAGTGCATCTTCTGCGGTTTCTGCGAGGAAAGCTGCCCGGTCGACAGCATTGTCGAAACCCACCATTTCGAATACCACGGCGAAAAGCGCGGCGACCTGTACTTCACCAAGGACATGCTGCTGGCCGTGGGCGACCGCTACGAAAAAGAGATTGCCGCAAGCCGCGCGGCCGACGCGAAATACAGATAGGGGCCCCAAGCTCGCCGGTTCCCGGAGTTCCCCGCAAGGCACGGTGCTGCCTGCCGGTCGGCCGGGCCGGGCCGCAGGGGAGCATGGGTCAACAGGCCGAACAACGACAACACATGGACACCACCACCGGTCTCTTCTATACCTTTGCCGCGGTCCTGCTGTTTGCAGCATTTCGCGTCATCACCGCACGCAGCACGGTGCACGCTGCGCTGTTCCTGGTGCTGTCCTTCTTCAGTGCCAGCTGCATCTGGATGCTGCTGCAGGCTGAATTCCTGGCCATCACGCTGGTGCTGGTCTACGTCGGCGCGGTGATGGTGCTGTTCCTGTTCGTCGTGATGATGCTCGACGTCAATTCGGATGGTTTCCGGGAGGGTTTTTGGAAGCACCTGCCGCTGGCCGGACTGGTGGGCGCCGTCATCGCATTGCAGATGGCCCTGGTGCTGATGCGAGGCTTCAACCTCGAGGCGCCGGAACCTACTGCGCGCGCGCTGGAGCTGGGCAATACCAAGCTGCTGGGCATCCAGATCTACACCAACTACCTGTACCCGCTGCAGCTGGCGGCGGTGCTGCTGCTGGTGGCCATCATCGCAGCCATCGCGTTGACGCTGCGGGCCCGCAAGGACAGCCGCCACATGGACCCGTCGCAACAGGTGCTGGCCACCAAGGCCGACCGCCTGCGCATCGTCAAGGTGCCCCCGACCATTGAACAAGCCAGCGCCCCGACCGACAACGCCAAGCCTGGCGACAAGGGAGCCGCACCATGAGCCTGGGTCCCATCACCCTGGGCCACTATCTCAGCCTGGGCGGCATCCTGTTCGCGCTGTCGGTGGTCGGCATCTTCATGAACCGGCGCAACCTGATCGTGCTGTTGATGGCCATCGAACTGATGCTGCTGGCCGTGAACATCAATTTCATTGCCTTCTCGCACTACCTGGGCGACATGGCTGGCCAGGTGTTCGTGTTTTTCATCCTGACGGTGGCCGCGGCCGAATCGGCCATCGGTCTGGCGATCCTGGTGGTGTTGTTCCGCAACCGGTCGTCGATCAACGTCGACGAACTCGACGACCTCAAAGGCTGAACCCCCAATGGCCTCGACACTTTCCACGAGCCTGCTGCTCACAGTTCCACTGGCCCCGCTGGCCGGGGCCCTCATCGCCGGTCTGGCGGGCAAGATCGTCGGCCGCCGCGGCGCTCACTTCTTCACCATCCTGGGTGTGCTCATCTCGTTCATCTGCTCGGCCTATGTGCTGGCGCAGGTGGCGGGCGGCGCGCGCTACAACCAGACGCTCTACGAATGGATGGTCGTGGGCCGGCTCGTCATGGAGGTCGGCTTCCTCGTCGACGGCCTCACGGCTCGTGTCCCTGATGGTGCACATCTACACCATCGGCTACATGGAAGAGGACCCGGGCTACCAGCGCTTCTTCAGCTACATCAGCCTGTTCACCTTCAGCATGCTGATGCTGGTGATGAGCAACAACTTCCTGCAGCTGTTCTTCGGCTGGGAAGCGGTGGGTCTGGTCAGCTACCTGCTCATCGGCTTCTGGTTCAAGCGCCCCACGGCCATCTTCGCCAACATGAAGGCCTTCCTGGTGAACCGGGTCGGCGACTTCGGCTTCATCCTGGGCATCGGCCTGATCGCTTCGTATGCCGGCACCCTGAACTACACCGAGGCTTTCGCCAAGGCGCCTGAACTGGCCAAGCTCACCTTCCCCGGCACCGACTGGATGCTCATCACGGTGGCCTGCATCTGCCTGTTCGTGGGCGCGATGGGCAAGAGCGCGCAGTTCCCGCTGCATGTGTGGCTGCCCGATTCGATGGAAGGCCCCACGCCCATCTCGGCACTGATCCACGCCGCCACCATGGTGACGGCCGGCATCTTCATGGTCGCGCGCATGAGCCCGCTGTTCGAGTTCTCGGACACTGCGCTGAACCTGGTGCTCATCATCGGCGCCATCACGGCGCTGTTTATGGGCTTCCTGGGCATCATCCAGAACGACATCAAGCGCGTCGTGGCCTATTCCACACTCAGCCAGCTGGGCTATATGACGGTCGCGCTCGGCCTGTCGATCTACAGCGTGGCGGTGTTCCACCTGATGACCCACGCCTTCTTCAAGGCGCTGCTGTTCCTGGCCGCCGGCAGCGTGATCATGGGCATGCATCACGATCAGGACATCCGCAACATGGGCGGCTTGCGCAAGTACATGCCCATCACCTGGATCACGGCGCTGCTGGGCAGCCTGGCCCTGATCGGCACGCCGCTGTTCGCCGGCTTCTACAGCAAGGACAGCATCCTGATCGCCTCGCACCACAGCAACCTGCCGGGGGCGACGTTTGCGATGGTGGCGATCTATGCAGGGGTCTTCGTCACAGCCTTCTATTCCTTCCGGATGTACTTCCTGGTCTTCCATGGCGAGGAACGCTTCCGTCACAAGCCTTTCCCGCCGGAAGACGACCACGACCACGCACACGACGACCATGGCCAAGAAGGCCACGCGCATGTCCACGTGCCACACGAATCCGCCTGGGTGGTGACCGCACCCCTGGTGCTGCTGGCCCTGCCTTCGGTGCTGATCGGCTTCTTGACGATCCAGCCGATGCTCTTCGGCGATTTTCTGAAGGACGCGATCACCGTCGACGCCGCCAAGCATCCGGCCATGGCCGTGCTGGCCGAACAGTTCCACGGCGCCGCGGCGATGGCCCTGCACGGCTTGCAGACCCTGCCTTTCTGGCTGGCCGCCGCAGGGGTGTTCACGGCCTGGCTCTTCTACCTGAAGATGCCGTCGATTCCCGCAGCACTGGACCGCCATCTCAAGCCCCTGCGCACCGTGCTCGAGAACAAGTACTACCTCGACTGGTTCAATGAAAACGTGCTGTCTGCAGGTGCCCGCGTCGTGGGCCTGGGTCTGTGGAAGGGCGGCGACCAGGCACTGATCGACGGCGCCATCGTCAACGGCTCGGCGCGAGCCGTAGGTGCCCTGGGCGGTGCCGTGCGACGGGTGCAGACCGGCCACCTGTACTGGTATGCGCTGGTGATGATGCTCGGCATCTTCGGCCTGCTCACCTGGCAGCTGTGGCCGTATTTCAGCAGCCTGATGCGCTGATGCCTGTGACCACGACCATGCAAAACAAGAACGAAGGAAGAGGGACCCCATGGGCTTGTTGAGTCTCGCCATCTGGCTGCCCATCGCCGTCGGTGTGCTGCTGCTGGCCACGGGCCGCGACGAGAACGCCGGCGTCACCCGCGGCGTGGCCCTGGCAGGATCGATCGCGTCCTTCCTGGTCACGCTGCCGCTGATCACGCGCTTCGACAACAGCACTGCTGCGCTGCAGTTCGTCGAGAAGATGCCCTGGATCGAGCGCTTCAACGTCTACTACCACCTGGGTGTGGACGGGCTGTCGATGTGGTTCGTGCCCCTCACGGCCTTCATCACCGTCATCGTCGTCGTTGCCGCCTGGGAAGTGATCACCGAGCGGGTGGCCCAGTACATGGGGGCCTTCCTCATCCTGTCGGGCCTGATGGTGGGCGTGTTCTCGGCCGCCGACGGCCTGCTGTTCTACGTGTTCTTCGAAGCCACGCTGATCCCGATGTACATCATCATCGGTGTCTGGGGTGGCCCGAACCGGGTCTACGCCGCCTTCAAGTTCTTCCTGTACACGCTGGCCGGTTCGCTGCTGATGCTGGTGGCGCTGGTCTTCCTGTACTTCAAGAGCGGCGGCAGCTTCGAGATCGCCGCCTGGCACAGGCTGCCGTTGCCACTGCCAGCGCAAAGCCTGCTGTTCTTCGCCTTCCTCGCCGCGTTTGCGGTCAAGGTGCCGATGTGGCCGGTGCACACCTGGCTGCCCGACGCCCACGTCGAGGCGCCCACGGGCGGCTCGGTGGTGCTGGCGGCCATCATGCTGAAGCTGGGGGCCTATGGCTTCCTGCGATTCAGCATGCCGATCGCTCCCGATGCCGCACGTGAATTCGATTGGCTCATCATCACGCTCAGCCTGGTGGCGGTGCTGTACATCGGCCTGGTGGCGCTGGTGCAGCAGGACATGAAGAAGCTGGTGGCCTACAGTTCCATCGCCCACATGGGTTTCGTCACCCTGGGCTTCTTCATCTTCAACGACCTGGGTGTGGCCGGCGGTCTCGTGCAGATGATCAGCCACGGCTTCGTCTCGGGGGCGATGTTCCTGTGCATCGGCGTGCTCTACGACCGCATGCACAGCCGCGAGATCTCCAGCTACGGCGGCGTGGCCAACACCATGCCCAAGTTCGCAGCCTTCGCCGTGCTGTTTGCCATGGCCAACTGCGGTTTGCCGGGCACGGCGGGTTTCGTCGGCGAATGGATGGTCATCCTGGGCGCGGTGCAATACAACTTCTGGATCGGCCTGCTGGCCGCGACCACGCTCATCTTCGGTGCGGCCTACACGCTGTGGATGGTCAAGCGTGTCTACTTCGGCGATGTCGCCAACGACGAAGTCAAGGCGCTGAAGGACATCAACGCGCGCGAATTCACGATGCTTGCCGTGCTGGCCATCGCGGTGCTGTGGATGGGCCTGTACCCCAAGCCCTTCACCGACGTCATGAACGTGTCGGTGGCCGAACTGCTCAAGCATGTGGCCACCTCTAAGCTGCCTAGCTGAACCCGTCCAGGACGAACAAGAATGAGTGCAATGAACTGGTCGGTGCTGGTCCCTGAAATCTGGTTGCTGGTGGCTGCCTGCGCGGTGCTGCTGATCGACCTGGAAAGCCGCGACGAGCAACGCCGCCTGACCTTCTGGCTGACCCAGGCCAGCATCGGCGTGTTTGCGGCCCTGCACCTGATGCGCCACAACGCCGGCGAGACGGCTTATGGCATGGGCGGCATGGTCGTCACCGACCCGATGGGCCACCTGCTGGCCTTCTTCGCGGCGATCAGCGTGATGATCACGCTGGCCTACGCCAGGCCCACGCTGGGCAGCCGCGAGATGCTCAAGGGCGAGTTCTTCACGCTGGCGATGTTCGTGCTGCTGGGCATCTCGGTGATGTGCAGCGCCAACCACTTCCTGGTGCTGTACCTGGGCCTGGAGCTGATGAGCCTGAGCCTGTATGCGCTGGCCGCGCTTCGCCGCGACCATGCCGTCAGCACCGAAGCCGCCATGAAGTACTTCGTGCTGGGTGCGCTGGCCAGCGGCTTCCTGCTCTACGGCCTGAGCATGATGTACGGCGCCACGGGTTCGCTCGAGATCCCGCGTGTGCTCGAAGCCATTGCCACCGGCCGCATCAACCAGGAAGTGCTGGTGCTGGGCGTCGTCTTCGTCGTCGCCGGCCTGGCCTTCAAGCTGGGCGCCGTGCCTTTTCACATGTGGGTGCCCGACGTCTACCAGGGCGCGCCCACGGCGGTCACGCTGCTGATCGGCGGCGCGCCGAAGTTCGCGGCCTTCGCCATCACCATCCGGCTGCTGGTGGAAGGCATGATGGGGCTGGCCCTGGACTGGCAGCAGATGTTCATCGTGCTGGCCGTGTCGAGCCTGGCTGTGGGCAACCTGGCGGCCCTTGCGCAAAGCAACCTGAAGCGCATGCTGGCCTATTCCACCATCGCGCAGGTCGGCTTCGTGCTGCTGGCCATGTCGGCAGGCGTGGTCAGCGGCAACACGGTGTCGGCGGGCAATGCCTACAGCTCGGCCATGTTCTACCTGGTCACCTATGTGCTCACGACGCTGGGCACCTTCGGCATGATCATGTTCCTGTCGCGGGAAGGTTTCGAGTCCGAGCACATCGACGACCTGGCCGGCCTGGCACGGCGCAGCCCCTGGGCGGCGGGCGTGATGACGGTGTTCATGTTCTCGCTGGCCGGCATCCCGCCGATGGTGGGCTTCTTCGGCAAGCTGTCGGTCATCCAGGCCCTGGTCAGCACCAACGTCACGCTGTACATCGTGCTGGCGGTGGTGGCGGTGGTGTTCTCGCTGATCGGCGCCTTCTACTACCTTCGTGTCGTCAAGGTGATGTGGTTCGACGCACCGACTCAGACCGCACCCGTCGGCCAGACCCAGGGCGTGGGCGTGCTGCTGGCCGCCAACGGCGCTGCAGTTCTGCTGTTCGGCTTGTTCTCGGGCGGGTTGATGGCACTGTGCCGCGACGCCATCGTGCGCACCCTGGCCACCTGAACCCTGGCCATGGCCGCTGCCGACGCGCACCTGACGGAAACCGCCACCGGCAAGAGCGAGGTCCTGCACGACGGTTTCCTGCATCTGGTGCGCGACGAAGTGCGCCTGCCCGATGGGCATCTGGCATCGCGTGAATACATCCAGCACGGCGGTGCCGTGGCGGTGGTGGCCTTGCTCGACGACGGCCGTCTGGTGCTGGTGCGCCAGCATCGCTACCCGCTGGGCCGGGTGCTGCTGGAACTGCCTGCGGGCAAGCTGGACCCGGGCGAAACCACGCTGGCCTGCGCGCAGCGTGAACTGCTGGAGGAAACCGGCTACGTCGCCAGTGAATGGGCTTTTGGACTGGAGATCCACAACGCCGCGGCTTATTCCAGCGAAAGCATCTGGATCTGGCTGGCGCGTGGCCTGAAGCCCGGCCGGCAACAGCTCGACGCAGGCGAGTTCGTCGAGGTCGTGCTGCGCAGCGAGGCCGAGCTCGACAGCCTGTGCGCCAGCGGTCAACTGCCTGACGTCAAGACCGTCGTCGGCCTGCACCTGTTGCAGCGCTGGCGTGCGGGTGCGCGCGAACTGCACTGGCAGCCGGCGGCCTGATGCCCTGCCGGCGCTCGGGTGGCGGTGCGCTGCGTAAGATGCATCCATGAAAGTACTGGATCTTCGTTGCGCCCATGGCCATGGCTTCGAAGGCTGGTTCGCGTCCGAAGAAGAATTCATCCGGCAAAACGAACAGGCCCTGCTCCAATGCCCGCTGTGTGGCGACAGCGCCATCGTTCGCTTGCCCTCGGCGCCCCGCCTGAACCTTTCGGGCGCACGCGAGCCGGTGGTGGCCGAGGCAGGCCCCGCTGCCAAGCTGCCCGTGCCGGGCGCGACCCTGCCCGACGTGCAGGACGGCGGCCTTCAGACGGCCTGGATGCACGCGGTGCGTGAGCTGATGGCGCGTACCGAAGACGTGGGCGAGAAGTTCGCCGAGGAAGCCCGGCGAATCCATTACGGCGAGACACAGCACCGTGGCATCCGCGGTCAGGCCACGGCCGACGAGCGCGCGGCGCTCCTGGAAGAAGGCATCGAGACCGTCGCAATCCCGGTGCCGGTGGCCCTGAAGGGTCCGCTGCAGTAGGCGCAGACTGACGTGGACGGCCGCTAAAGAACTCGTCCCGGGTTCATCAGGCCTTGAGGATCCAGCGCCGACTTGATGCCGCGCATCATCTGCAGCGCCACAGGCGACTTGCGTGCGGCGAGTTCGCCGCGCTTGAGCTCACCGATGCCGTGCTCGGCCGAGAACGAACCGCCGTGTGGTTCAAGCGCGTCGAACACCAGCGTGTTCACCCCGTGTTCGTGTTCGGCCAGGAAACGCGCGCCATCCGCGCCGGCCGGGGCCTGCACGTTGTAGTGCAGGTTGCCGTCGCCCAGGTGGCCGAAGTTCACCAGGCGCACGCCTGGAAAGTGATGTTCCAGCAGCGCGTCGGTGTGGGCGCAAAAGGCCGGGATGGCCGACACCGGCAGCGAGATGTCGTGCTTGATGTTCAGGCCTTCCTCGGCCTGGGCCAGCGGGATCGATTCACGCAAATGCCACAGCGCCCGGGCCTGCGCGATGCTCTCGGCCACCACGGCGTCCTGCACCACGCCGCCTTCCAGTGCTTCGCCCAGCAAACCTTCGAAGCGGGTGCGCGCAGCCTGTTCGCTTTCGGGGTCGCTTAGTTCAAGCAGCACGGTCCAGGGTGCTTCGGGCAGCGGACGGGGCAGGGCGGGGAAGTGTCGGGCCACCAATTGCAGCGCAAAGCGGCCCATCACCTCGAAGCCGGTCAGGCCCGAACCCAGGCGGGACTGCGCGCGCGCCAGCAGCGCGACGCAGTCGTCCAGCGTCTGGCAGGCGGCCAGGGCGGTGGTGCTGGCGGCGGGCTGCGGCGCCAGCTTCAGGGTGGCCGCGGTGATGATGCCCAGCGTGCCTTCGCTGCCGATGAACAGGTCGCGCAGGTCGTAGCCGGTGTTGTCCTTGCGCAGGCCGCTCAGGCCGTCCCAGACATCGCCCTGGGCCGTCACCACTTCCAGGCCCAGGCACAGGTCGCGGGCATTGCCCCAGCGCAGCACCTGCGTGCCACCGGCATTGGTGGCCAGGTTGCCGCCGATGGTGCAGCTGCCTTCGGCGGCCAGGCTCAGCGGGAACAGCAGGTCATGCTCGGCTGCGGCTTGCTGCACGGTCTGCAGTACGCAGCCTGCGTCCACCGTCATCGTCAGGTTGGCGGCATCGATCCGCCGCACCCGGTTCAGGCGCTGAAGGCTCAGCAGCACCTGGCTGCCGTCGGCGCTGGGCACGCCACCCCCTACCAGGCCGGTGTTGCCACCCTGCGGCACGATGGCCACGCCGAACGCCGCACAGGCCTGCACCACGGCCGCCACCTCGGCGGTGCTGCCCGGCCGCGCCACGGCCAGGGCGCGGCCGCGCCAACGGCGGCGCCAGTCCAGTTCCCAGGCCGACAGGTCGCCTTCGGTGAGCACCTGCGCCGCACCGAGCCGGTCGCGCAGGGCCTGGACGAGCGCGGCGCTCACGCTGCCGGCTCTTGCGCCGCCGCAGCAGCCAGCCGGGCCTGGCGCAGCCGCCAGCGGATATAGAGTGAACTGCAGGCGAACAGGAACAGGCTGAGCACGATCTCCAGCACGGCGAGCCCGCGGCTGATGCCGGTTTCTGTCCAGGCCCGCGTCACGCCTTCCAGGAAGTACAGCCAGACCAGCATGCTCAGCCAGCGGAAGGTGTACATGCGGTGGCGCCACAGCCCGGCCAGGCACAGCACCAGCGGCACCACCTTCAGCGCCAGCGTGCCGGTGCCGGTGGGCGCCAGCCACAGTTCCCAGGCCAGGCCCAGGGCAATGAGCGCCAGCAACCCGGCCAGGGCTGCGGCCCGGGTGCTGCGTACCACGTTGTCGGGCTCGCGCGGTGGCGGGGTCAAGGGTTCCTGGGGCGACGCGGTGGTGGCAGAGCTCATGCGGCATGATAGACACCATGAGTGCGCACCCCACCAGCAGGGTGGCTTGGCGCGCCGCGCTGTCCGAGCGCGGTGCCGAACTGCTGACGACCCTGCGCAACTGGCCCTGGTTCGAAACCCTGCGCACCCTGCGCGAGCGCTTCCGCGAGGACCGCCTGGGGCTGACCGCCGGCAGCCTGACCTTCACCACCCTGATCGCCCTGGTGCCCCTGGTGACGGTGATGCTGGCGGTGTTTTCGGCGTTCCCGATCTTCGCTTCGTTCCAGGCCGCGCTGCAGAAGTACTTCCTGCAAAGCCTGGTGCCCGACGACATCGGCGTGCAGGTCTTGCGCTGGCTGACGCAGTTCGCCGGCAAGGCCAGCGGGCTGGGCACTGCGGGGCTGCTGCTGCTGGTGGCCACCGCCCTGGCCCTGGTGCTGACCATCGACCGAACCGTGAACGCGATCTGGCGTGTGCGCAAGGCCCGTTCCCTGGCGCAGCGCATTCTGGTGTACTGGTCGGCACTGACGCTGGGACCGCTGGTGCTGGGGGTGAGCCTGTCGCTCACGTTGTATGCGCTGTCGTCCAACCGGGGCCTCGTCGCGGCCTTGCCAGGGGGCGTGAGCCTGCTGCTGAACATGCTGGAATTCCTGCTGCTGGCCGGCGCCACGGCGGCGCTGTACCACTACGTGCCGAACACGCCGGTGCGCTGGCGTCATGCCTGGTCGGGTGGGCTGTTCGTGGCCCTGGCCTTCGAAGCGGCCAAGGCAGCCCTGGGCTGGTACGTGCAATCGGTGCCGACCTATTCGGTGCTGTACGGCGCCTTCGCCACGGCGCCGATCCTGCTGCTGTGGATCTACCTCGTGTGGGTGATCGTGCTGCTGGGCGCGGTGATCGCGGCCTATGCGCCCAGCCTGCAGATGCGGGTGGTACGCCGGGCGCCGACGCCGGGCTACCGTTTCGAGATCGCCCTGGCCCTGCTGCAGCGCCTGGCCGAAGTGCGCGACACGCCGCAGCGCGGGCTGTCGCTGGCGCGACTGGCGGTGGCGCTGCGTGCCGACCCGCTGCAGCTGGAGCCCGTGATCGAAGCCCTGGCCGGCATCGACTGGGTGCAGCAAATCAGCGAGCCACCAGGCGATGGCACGCCGCGGCTGGTGCTGCTGTGCGACCCGGCCCGCACCGAAATGGCCGCACTGGCCGACGCGCTGCTGGTGCCGCCCAGCGCTGCGACCGCAGGTTTTCGGGCCGCGGCGCAGTTCGAACGCATCAGCCTGGCGCAGGCGCTGGGCCGCCCTTGAGCGGCCCTGGGCCGCTTTTGCTCTGGTCAGCGGCGGGTTGCGGCTGGCGTGCATTCGGTCCAGCTTCAGCGCGCCGTGGCCACCACCTTCACGTCGGGCCAGCCCATCAAGCGCAAGAGCACATAGCCCATGGCCGCCTCGCCAGGGGCGTCGGCCAGCACCTGCACCTCGGCGTAGCGCGGCACGCCCGCCTGGTCGAGCATGTTCCAGATTTCCGAGGCCGCCTTCGGCCTGCCGTCGGCATTCAGCAGCCGGGTGTAAGGCAGGTACAGCACGCGGCCTGGCGGCGCGTTGCGCAGCGGCTGCAGGCCCGTGGCCAGCAGCACCACGGGGAAGAGCCCTGGGGCAGCAAGCGGGTCGGCTCTGCGCGTGGCGCTGCTGGCGTGTGCACTGGTCGCCAGCGGTGCTGGACTGGCCGGGCCCGCTGTACGGTCTGGACGGGCCGGATCGACAGGGCTGCTCTGACCGACGGTGGGTCGCGCCACGTCCAGGCCCTTTTCGGCCCAGAGCTCCACGCTGTCCAGGTAGATCGACACTTTCTTCAGTCCGGCCCGTTCCAGCGCCACGAAGGCCAGCGCCGAGCGTTCGTTCAAGCCCCCCTCGGAGACGACCACCGCCTCGTGGCTGGGCAGCACCCCGGCCTGGGCCAGCTTTTGCTTCAATGCTTCGGTGTTCCGGCCTGGCGCAGGCAAGGCCAGGGCGGGCAGGTTCACCGCCAGCGGCAGATGGCCCAGCCTGAACACCTCGGCTGGCCGCACGTCCACCAGGCTCACCGTCGACAGTCCGAATGACTTCAGCATCGGGCTGGCCCAGGCCTTGACCCAGGGGGTGTCGCGCATAAACTGCGGCGCGGCATATGTCCATACCGGCAGTTCGCGTGGGTCTTGCAGCCAGCCCATCTGTGATTCGGCAAACATCCTCACCCGGGGGTAGCCCAGCAGGTACTTCAAGGCGAAGAAAGGCACTGCCGCCGCGCCGCCGCCGCCGCAATAGGTCAGCACCTGCTGTTCCGGCCGCACGCCCAGGTAGTCCAGCATGCGGGCGATCTCTGGCGCCGACTTGAAGGTCTTGTCGTCGTTGAAGAAGTCGTCGCTGGGCATCAGCTTGGCATGCGGCACATGGCCGGGGCGGTTGAAGAAGCCGGCGCCGCCGTAGAAGTAGTCCGGGTCCAGGGCTTCCAGCATCACGTTCGCTTCCGGGTCGGCGGTGGCCGCCAGGAATTCGGGCAGGCGCACGCGCACGCTCGGGTCTGTCGGGCCGAGCTGGGCGGTGCCCGCCGGCGGCTTCGGCGCGGGGCCTTGGCTCAGCGCGCCACCGCTGGCCTTCCACTTCGCCATGCCGCCGTCCAGGATGAACAGGTCCTGCGCCGGCACGCCCTGGTGCAGCAGGTCCCAGAACAGGCGCGTGGCCTGGTAGCTGCCACCCTCGTCGACGATGACGATGGCCCGGCCCGGGCTGATGCCCCAGGACTGCAGCAGTTGCTGCATCTGCGCCCGCGCCGGCTCGCGCGGGCCGAAGCTGAACAGTTCGGCCGCAACGGCGCCGGGTATGCGGCTGGCCGGTTCCCGGCCGCGGGGCGAGGCATCCAGCAGCAAGAGCTCGGGCCGACCCAGGTTCTGCTGCAACCAGGGCACGGTCACCAGATGGCCTGGCGGGCGGTCGAATGGCGTGCCGGCCAGCACCGGCAGGGCACACAGCAGCAGCCACAGAGCCAGCCAGCCAACAGCCCTCGCGGCAAGCATCTTCATCAAGGTCTCCCAAAGTGATGGGGCGACCTTAGAAGCCGGCTTTCAAGCCTGCCCGCGTTTTCCGACGAAGCACGGGCGATGGGGGTCGAGTGACGTTACCTGGCCCTGAGCGGCCTGCGGCCGCGCAGGGCCGATCGCCCGCAAGCCGGCTCCCGCTGCACCCGACATCGACTTGGCCGACAGCCTGAAGAACTCCAGGTGCGCCCGGCTAGACCCCCAAGGCCCGGCGCAGCGCTGCCAGCACTGCATCGGGCGCCTCGGCCATCAATGAATGACCAGCCTTCACGTTGTGCACCGTGGCCTTGAGCATCTGGGCCAGGCCGGCGGCGGCGCGGGGCTGTGTCATCTGGTCGGCCGCGCCGAGAACCAAGTGGACAGGACAGGCCACCCGCAATGCCGCGGCTTCGGCGCCGGCATAGGCGCTGCACGCGCTGAAGTCGATGTGGAAGATGGGGCTGCCGCCCGCGGCCTCGCCCTGCAGCACCTGCCGCATCAGCCCGCGGTAGCCGCCGTGCAGCCACACGCCCGGGCTGGGGTAGGAAGGCTTGGGCGCCAGCGTCGAGATCGACCAGCCCACGACCATGTCGATGGCGGCCAGCGGTGTTTCCAGCGACGCCTGCAGCAGCGCTGGCGACACCTTCATCGGGTAGGCCGTGCCCAGCATCCACAGCTGCACCACCCGGGCCGGGGCGCGGCCGGCGGCTTCCAGCGCGACCAGCGAACCCATGCTGTGCCCGGCCAGCACCGCGCGTTGCACGCCGGCCGCGTCCAGCAGCGCCAGCAGCCAGTCGGCCATGGCCTCGACGCTGTGCAGCGGCGGGCCGGCGCTGCGACGGTGGCCGGGCAGGTCCACCGCCAGCACGGCATGGCCGTGGTGCGCGAACCAGCGCGCGAGCAGCGTGAAGACGCTGTGGTCGTTCAGCGCACCGTGCACGAACACGATGCAGGGCAGGGCGGGATCGAAGGGCTTGCCTCCGGTGTAGGCGTAGGCCTCTCGGCCGTCGACGACGAGCTTCATGAACCCGCCCCGGCACCCGCCTTCTCGGCCAGCTTGAAGGCGCGTTTCAGGTCGTCGATCAGGTCGTCGGCGTCTTCCAGGCCGATGCTCAGCCGGATGGTGCCGGGCGTGATGCCGGCCGCGGCCAGCGCCGCGTCGTCCATGCGGAAATGCGTGGTGCTGGCAGGGTGGATGACGAGGCTGCGGCAGTCGCCCACGTTGGCCAGGTGCGAAAACAGCCTCAGCGCCTCGATGAAGGTGCTGCCCTGGCGGCGGCTGCCTTTCAGGTCGAAGCTGAACACGGCGCCGGCACCGCGGGGCAACAACTGCTTGCACAGCGCATGGCTGGCGTGGCCTTCGAGCTCGGGGTAGCCCACGCGCGCCACCATCGCGTGGCCGGCCAGGAAGGCCACCACCTTGCGCGTGTTCTCCACATGGCGCGCCATGCGCAGGGGCAGGGTCTCGATGCCCTGCAGCACCAGCCAGGCGCTGTGCGGGCTGAGGCAGGCGCCGAAGTCGCGCAGGCCTTCGCGCCTTGCGCGCAGCAGGAAGGCGCCTTCAGTGCTTTCTTCGCTGAACACCATGCCGTGGAAGCCGGCGTAGGGCTCGGTCAGTTCGGGGAAGCGGCCGGATCGGTCCCAGTCGAAGCGGCCGCCGTCCACCAGCAGCCCGGCCACCACCGTGCCATGGCCCGACAGGAACTTCGTGGCCGAATGGAAGACGAGGTCGGCGCCATGCTCGAAAGGCTTCATCAGCCAGGGCGTGGTGAAGGTGCTGTCGACCAGCAGCGGCAGGCCGGCGTCGTGCGCGACCGCGGCCACCCGCGGGATGTCCAGCACGTCCAGCCCCGGGTTGCCCAGGGTTTCGCCGAACAGCAGCCGCGTTTGCGGGCGAATGGCGGCGCGCCAGGCGTCCACGTCGCCGGGCGGCACGAAGCTCGTGGTGATGCCGAAACGCGCCAGCGTGTAATGCAGCAGGTTGTGGCTGCCGCCGTACAGCGCCCGGCTGGCAACGATGTGGCTGCCGGCCCCGGCGATGGTGCAGATGGCCAGATGCAGCGCCGCCTGCCCGCTGGCCGTGGCAATGGCGCCTGCCCCACCTTCCAGTGCCGCGATGCGTTCTTCCAGCACTGCGTTGGTGGGGTTGCTGATGCGGCTGTAGACGTGGCCCGAGCGTTCCAGGTTGAACAGGCTGGCGGCGTGCTCGCTGCTGTCGAAGACGAAGCTGGTGCTCAGGTGGATGGGCAGCGCCCGCGCGCCTGTGGCCGGGTCGGGTGTGGCACCGGCGTGCAGCGCCAGGGTGTCGAATGCGGGATCGCCAGCACCTGGCATGGGGGTCTCCTGAGCCGTCGAGCTTGAGATTTCTCCAGGCATTGTGGGCTATATTGATTGCATGAAAGTCACCGACATCCTGCGCGTCAAGGGCAATACGCTGTACACCGTGTCGCCCGACCAGACCCTGCACGAAGCCGTCAGGACCATGGCCGAACTGGACATCGGCTCGCTCGTCGTGATGGAGCACGGTGACGTCGCCGGCATGCTCACTTTTCGCGAAGTCATCAGCGCCGTCGTGGCCGGTGGCGGCAGCGTCGGCACGCGCCATGTGCGTTCGGTGATGGACGACGCGCCTCTCACTTGCACCCCGGAAACCGGTGTCGACGAAGTGCGCCGCATGATGCTGCTGCGCCATGCCCGCTACATGCCGGTGCTGGACCGGCGCACGCTGATGGGCGTGATCTCGTTTTACGACGTGGCCAAGACCGTGGTCGACGCGCAGGACTTCGAGAACAAGTTGCTCAAGGCCTACATCCGCGATTGGCCCGAACGCGACGGGGAACCCGAAGCGAAAGGCGACGACGGCAAGCGGCCTGAAGCCTAGAACTGCAGTTTCAGGCTGGCCCCCAGCGCCCAGGCCCGGCCGCGTTCGCTGTGTCGGTCCGGCCGGGGCCAGAAATGGCCACCGACCAGTTCGCCTCGCAGCCAGTCGCGATGCAGGGGCTGTTCCCACTTCAGCAGCAGCCCGGCGTCGTTGGCACCGCGGCCCGTGCCTCGGGTTCCTTCACCGGCCAGAACGGCTTCGGCCGACAGCAGCCGCTGTCCGCTGAAAAGCCGGTGCGCGCCCAGGCTGCTGGACCACTCGACATTGCGCGAAACTTCGGTGATGGTGGCTGCATTCAGCCAGCGCAGGGTCCACACTGGCGAAAGATCGACTTCCCAGGACAGGGCGGTCGTCGAGCCACCCCTGTCCTCGCCCGTCCAGAACAGGGTTTGGCGCAGGTCCACCCGCTGCGCCGGAGTCGGTTGCCAGCGCTGGCGCCAGCGCAGCTGCGTGTAGGGCTTCAGGCGCGAGCTCAGCCCCAGGCGCAGGTCGAAGCCCTTGGGCAGTCCCAGGCCCAGACCGGCCAGGAAAGAGCGGTCGTTGCGCTCGTCGGCCCGCAGGCGCTGGCGCAGCGAATCGGGGTCCGGGGTGTCCTGGATGGCTTCGCGCCGGTCGTCGCGTCCGACGAACAGGTAGGCCGACTTCTCCAGGTTGGGCAGCCTGAAGCGGGCGTCGAAACGCACGTCCAGGCTCGGGTCCTGGTCCTGGCGCTTGAACAGGCTGATGTTCAGGCGACCATCGCTGACGCGGTCAACGTCGTCGTAGGTGTCGCTGCCAAACCAGCCGTCGATGCCGCGCGCCAGCCATTCGGCGGTCGACCGGGCGGCGCGTTGGGTCGTCTCGGCCATCTCGCCCAGGGTCGACCCGGCAGGTTCGGGCGGCGTGGGCGCCGCGCCCTGGGCCGCCGCCTGCGCGCCCAGCGCCAGGCACAGTGCACCCAGGCGGCACACGTTGGCACCGCGCCCCGTTCGATGTTCCTTCACGGTTTGCTCCATGGTCTTTCGCACAGTATGGTGCTGCAGGCTGGCTGGGGCGCGTGTAGGCCGGCAGGCCGTCGCATGGCGGCCTTGCCTACAATCCACCGATGTCTGGCAGCACCTTCGGCGAACTTTTCCGCGTCACCAACTTCGGCGAAAGCCACGGCCCGGCCATCGGCTGCGTCATCGACGGCTGCCCGCCCGGGCTGGCACTGGCCGAAGCCGACATCCAGCGCGAACTCGACCGCCGGCGCCCCGGCACCAGCCGCCACGTGACGCAGCGCAACGAGGCCGACGCGGTGGAGATCCTCTCTGGCGTCTACGAGGGCCTGACCACCGGCACGCCGATCGCGCTGCTCATCCGCAACACCGACCAGCGCAGCCGCGACTACGGCAACATCCTCGATACCTTCCGCCCCGGCCACGCCGACTACACCTACTGGCGCAAGTACGGCCTGCGCGACCCCCGCGGCGGCGGCCGCAGCAGCGCCCGGCTGACCGCCCCCACCGTGGCCGCCGGTGCGGTGGCGCGCAAGTGGCTGCAGCAGCAGCACGGCACCACGTTCACGGGCTGGATGAGCGCGCTGGGCGAGATCGAGATCCCCTTCGAAGACGAAGCCGAGATCGATCGCAACCCCTTCTTCGCCGCCAACGCCAGCCTGGTGCCGCAGCTCGAGGCCCACATGGACGCCCTGCGCAAGGCCGGCGACAGCTGCGGTGCGCGCATCGAAGTGCGCGCCCGCGGCGTGCCGGTGGGCCTGGGCGAGCCGCTCTACGACAAGCTCGACGCCGACATCGCCTACGCGATGATGGGCCTGAACGCCGTGAAGGGCGTGGAAATCGGCGACGGCTTCGCCAGCGTCGCCGCCCGCGGCAGCAGCTTCGGCGACGAACTCACGCCCGAAGGTTTTGCCGCCAACAAGGCCGGTGGCGTGCTCGGCGGCATCAGCACCGGACAGGACCTGGTGGTGCGCATCGCCATCAAGCCCACCAGTTCCATCCGCACCCCGCGCCGCAGCATCGACCGCCAGGGCGAACCCACGGTGGTGGAGACCTTCGGCCGCCACGACCCCTGTGTCGGCATCCGCGCCACGCCCATTGCCGAAGCGCTGCTGGCGCTGGTGGTGATGGACCATGCGCTGCGCCACCGCGCGCAGTGCGGTGACGTGCAGCTGGCGCAGGCCGCCATTGCCGCCCAAGCCCCGGTCGCCGACGCTCCCGCCCACGGATGAAATCCCCGCTGGCCGCCTACGGCGCGCTGTCGGGCACCTACTTCGCCGCGGTGGGGCTGTTCAACCCGTATGCTCCGCTGTGGTTCCAGTCGCTGGGCTTTTCCACCCTGCTGATCGGCGCCATCGCCTCGCTGCAGAGCTGGACGCGCATCTTCGCGCCTTATGCCTGGGGCTGGCTGGGTGACCACCGTGGCCGCCGCGTCGGGCTGATCCGCCTGGCCTGCGCCGGCGCGCTGCTGTCGGCGCTGGGCCTGCTGGGGGTGCGCGAAGCGGTGCCGGTGGCGGTGGTGACGGCGCTGCTGTTCCTGGCCAACGGTGGCGTCGTGCCGCTGTACGAGGCCACGCTGGCGCAGCTGTTGAACACCGCCGACGGGGTCGACCCCAAGCGTTACGGCCGGGTGCGGGTCTGGGGTTCGGTCGGTTTCATCGCGTCGGTCACCTTGTTCGGCGCGCTGCTGGAAAGGGTCGGCATCGCTGTCTTCCCGGCCTTCGTGGCGGCCGTCAACGGCCTGCTGCTGCTGGCAGCGCTGCGCCTGCCGGCCACGCAGGACGAGGTTCACCACGACGAGCCCGCGCCGCCGGTGCTGCAGCGCCTGCGCCAGCCCGAGGTGGCCTGGTTTTTCGGCTCGGTGTTCTTCACGGTGCTGGCGCACACCAGCCTGTACAGCTTCTTTTCGCTGTACCTGGTGCACCTGGGCTATGGCAAGACCATGGTCGGCGCGCTCTGGGCCGTCAGCGTGGCGGTGGAAATCGCCTTCTTCTGGCTGCAGGGCAGCTGGTTTCACCGCTTCAGCGCGCATGGCTGGCTGAAGCTGGTGGCGTTGCTGACGGCGCTGCGCTTCGTGGCCGTGGCCCTGGCCGGGCAGGACCTGCTGCCGGCCGGCCCGGCCGCGCTGGGGCTGGCGCTGCTGGTGCTGTCGCAGCTGACCCACGCCGTGACCTTTGCCGGCCACCACTCGGCCTGCATCCAGCTGGTGCAGCGCTACTTTCCTGGCCGCCTGCGCGGGCGGGGCCAAGCCTTGTACACGACGCTGGGCTACGGGTTTTCCGGGGTGTTGGGCGGTGTGGGCGGGGGCTGGCTGATCGAAAGGATGGGCTACACGCCCTTGTTCCTGGCCGCCGCCGCGGCGGGCCTGCTGGCCTGGGCCTGTGCCTGGCGTGCCGCCGCCTGGGAGCGCATGACGCAGGATTGACCCGGTTCCTGTCTCAAAGGATGGCAGGCAGACTTCGAACTGCGGGGCAACCCGGTCTCAATTCCCCTCAAGTTGGCAGCCATCCCTTCCGACAATGATTCAGGCCGATCGTGGCCTGAACAAGGTCGTACCGACAAAACACCCCATGAGCGCCAACGCCTTTTCTGCCACCAGCGCCCCTGACAACCGGAGCAGCCTGCAGCCCGCTCCCAGCTCAGGCAATGCACTCTCCGAATTCTTCCGCTACCACGGGATCTGGGCTCCGGGCATACGCCTGTTCCGCGCCATCGGCTTTCGCGCCAAGGCGATGGTGATCTCGGCCATGTTCATGGTGCCGATCGTCTGGCTGGCCTTCACCTACTACAAGGACAAGGGTGCTGCGGTGGCGTTTTCGGCGAAGGAACTCGTCGGTGTCGCCTATGCCCGCGAAGCGATGCCCTTGCTGGGTGCGCTGCAGGACCAGCGCCAGGCGGCCATGGCCGAGGCGGTCTCCGGCAAGCCGGCTCCGAATGGCGCTGAACTGCAGGCCTCGCTCGACGCTGCCTTCAAGAAACTGGCCGCGGCCGAAGCCGCCATGGGCGCTGAACTGGTCACCGACAAGGCCTACGCGACCCTCCTCGCGCAGGCCCGGGCCCTGCCTCCTGCGTCCAGCGGTCCCGAAAAGGTCATGGAAGCACACAACGAACTGCTGGCCGCATTCATTGCGCTCATCACCACGTCCACGGACAACTCCAACCTGACCCTGGACCCCGATCTCGACACCTACTATCTGATGGACAACAGCCTGGGTGCATTGCCCCAGGTGGCCGAGTCGCTGGCGCAGATGCGTGACATGAGCGTGGCCGTCATCAGCGGTCACCAGCCGTCGGCGGCGTTCTCCAAGCGCATCGCCGCCCTGGAGGTGCTGGGCGACTTGAGCGACGAGCGCTGGTCGGCCGGAATGTCAAAGATCGCCACGGTGCATCCGACCATTGCCGACGAGCTGGGTACCGAGGGCGCACAAAAGAAGCTGCACGCCTTCCACGAGCTGGCGGCCTCCAGCGAATCAGCCGCGAAGCTGTTGTCGGCGGGCGACGAAGCCCTGAAGGACGTGTTGGTGGCCCAGGACAAGACCCTGGCCAAGCTGGGCGAGTTGATCGAGGTTCGTGTCTCTGGCCTGGAAACCGAACGTCAGATCACCACGGCAGTTCTCGTGCTCGGCCTGTTCGGGGTCTGGTATCTGTTCGTCAGCTTCCGCAAGGTTCTCGACGGCGGCCTGAAGGAAGTGGCCTTCCACATCGACGCGATGCGCGACGGCGACCTGACCACCCGGCCGCGGGCCTGGGGTGCTGACG
>LNET01000112.1 GCA_001464055.1 Burkholderiales bacterium Ga0077543 | reverse complement strand
GCGTGGCCCCTGGCCCAACCGCGACCTGCTGATGGTGCCGCTGGGGTCCAGCATCGCCTTGGCCGCACAAGGCGCCCAGCTGGCCAACCAGACACCGGTGGCCGTGCACGTGACACCCCACGCCGCCAAGCCGAAACACGTGTGGACCTTCGTCGGCGGCGCCTGGAACCGCCTGCACGGCACCCCTAACGGGCAACGTGCACTGCCCACCGAGCTGTCACGTGCCGTCCCCAAACCCGACGTGCCCAGCACCGAAGCCACCACCGAGCCGATGCCGCTGGAATCGCTGGGTTCGCCCCGGCCGGCGCCCATGCAGGCGC
The DNA here is from genome assembly GCA_001464055.1 of Burkholderiales bacterium Ga0077543. Classification (GTDB taxonomy): domain Bacteria; phylum Pseudomonadota; class Gammaproteobacteria; order Burkholderiales; family Burkholderiaceae_C; genus Rubrivivax. The sequence goes on along the minus strand of LNET01000112.1, from coordinate 2,026 downwards.
CGCAGATGGCGCCGATGCTGGCGTCTCCCATGCCGATGCCGGTGCCCGGTGGCACCCGTTGGCAGGTTTACGTGGATCGCTGTGCGCTGATCAAGGGCACCGTCAGTGCCTGTGTGTTCGACACGCACTCGATGCAGGTGATGGCACACAACGGCGGCCAGCCCCCCGCCGAAAGGCTGGCCCAGCAGGGCGCTGCCCTGCTGGCCGCGATGAACGACGCCTCACGCGCGCTGGGCCTGGGCCCGGCCCGTGCCGAGGCCGGCATCAGCACCACCAGCCACCACCTGCTCTTGCGCCCGGTGCCCGGTCACCCGGGTGTGGCGTTGCACATGGTGCTGCTGGCCAGCGCCAGCAACCTGACGCTGGCGCGCATGCAGCTGGAACGGGTCGAACCGCCGAGATAGGACCACCCCGGAGCGGCCTTCGGCGTTCGCCGCGAGAAACAGTCCACTGGACTGTTTCTTGTTGGCTCACCCCCTCAAGGGGCAACGCCAGCGGTCCGGCGAAGCCGGTCCCGCGGCGTTCGCTTGATCGGCTCAGTGCACCACGCGCGAGAAGCTGAACTCGTTGCCGTTTTCCGCGCTCACGTCGACCGGGATCACGTCCTTGGGGCCGAACTTGCCCTGCAGGATCAGCTTGCTCACCGGGTTTTCGATGCGCTGCTGAATCGCCCGCTTCAGCGGGCGCGCCCCGAACACCGGGTCGAAGCCCACCTTGGCCAGTTCGGACAGAGCCGCCGGCGACACCTCGAGCTTCATCTCGAGCTTCTCCAGACGCTGCTCCAGCAGCTTGAGCTGGATGCGTGCGATGTCCTCGATGTGCTGGCGGTCCAGCGCGTGGAAGACCACGGTCTCGTCGATGCGGTTCAGGAACTCGGGCCGGAAGTGCTGCTTGACCTCGACCCACACCGCGTCCCGGATGTCGGCGCTGGGCTGGCCGGCCATCTGCATGATGAGGTGGCTGCCCAGGTTGCTGGTCATCACGATGACGGTGTTCTTGAAGTCCACCGTGCGCCCTTGCCCATCCGTCAGGCGGCCATCGTCCAGCACCTGCAGCAGCACGTTGAAGACGTCCGGGTGGGCCTTTTCCACCTCGTCCAGCAGCAGCACGCTGTAGGGCTTGCGGCGCACGGCTTCGGTCAGCGTGCCACCCTCGTCGTAGCCCACGTAGCCCGGCGGCGCGCCGATCAGGCGGCTGACGCTGTGTTTTTCCATGAACTCGCTCATGTCGACGCGGATCATGTGGTCTTCGCTGTCGAACAGGAAACCGGCCAGTGCCTTGCACAGCTCGGTCTTGCCCACACCGGTAGGGCCCAGGAACAGGAAGCTGCCCAGCGGCCGGTTGGGGTCGGACAGGCCGGCGCGTGAACGGCGGATGGCGTCGGCCACCACGCTGATGGCCTCGTCCTGGCCCACCACGCGCTCGTGCAGCTTGCTCTCCATCTGCAGCAGCTTGTCGCGTTCGCCCTGCATCAGCTTGCTGACCGGAATGCCGGTGGCCCGCGACACCACTTCAGCGATCTCTTCGGCGCCGACCATCGTGCGCAGCAGCTGCGGCCGGCCGGCCTTGGCCTTGCCGGTTTCGGTGTCCTGCGCGGCCTTCAGGCGCTTTTCGATTTCCGGCAGGCGCCCGTACTGCAGCTCGGCCACCTTGTCGAAGTTGCCCTTGCGCGTGAGTTCCTCGATCTGCGAACGCACCTTGTCGCGTTCGGCCAGAAGGTCTTCGCTGCCTTGCGCCGCGGCCTTTTCCGACTTCCAGATCTGGTCCAGGTCGTTCAGGTCGCGCTGCAGCTTCAGCATCTCTTCTTCGATCAGGTCGAAGCGGCGAACCGATGCTTCGTCCTTTTCCTTGCGCACGGCTTCGCGTTCGATCTTCAGATGGATAAAGCGGCGGTCGAGCCGGTCCATGGCTTCTGGCTTGCTGTCCTTTTCGATCTTGATCTTGGCCGCGGCCTCGTCGATCAGGTCGATGGCCTTGTCGGGCAAAAAGCGGTCGGTTATGGAGCGGTGGCTCAGCTCGGCCGCGG
>LNET01000111.1 GCA_001464055.1 Burkholderiales bacterium Ga0077543 | reverse complement strand
GGCTACGGGTCGCAGGGCCATGCCCATGCCCAGAACCTGAACGACAGCGGCTGCAAGGTCACCGTCGGGCTGCGCAAGGGCGGCGCCAGCTGGTCCAAGGTCGAGAAGGCCGGCCTGAAGGTGGCTGAAGTCGCAGAAGCCGTCAAGGGCGCCGACGTCGTGATGATCCTGCTGCCCGACGAGCAGATCGGCGCCGTCTATGCCCAGGACATCGAACCGAACATCCGCGAAGGCGCGTCGCTGGCTTTTGCCCACGGCTTCAACGTGCACTACGGTCAGGTCGTGCCGCGTGCCGACCTCGACGTTTGGATGGTGGCGCCCAAGGCCCCCGGCCACACCGTGCGCAACACCTATACGCAGGGTGGCGGCGTGCCGCACCTGATCGCCGTGCATGCCGACAAGAGCGGCCGCGCACGCGACCTCGCGCTGAGCTATGCCGCGGCCAACGGTGGTGGCAAGGCCGGCATCATCGAGACCAACTTCCGCGAAGAAACCGAGACCGACCTGTTCGGCGAACAAGCCGTGCTGTGCGGTGGCACGGTCGAGCTGATCAAGGCCGGCTACGAGACGCTGGTGGAAGCCGGCTACGCGCCCGAGATGGCCTATTTCGAGTGCCTGCACGAGCTGAAGCTGATCGTGGACCTGATCTACGAAGGCGGCATTGCGAACATGAACTACTCGATCAGCAACAACGCTGAATACGGCGAGTACGTCACCGGCCCGCGCATCGTCACCGAAGCGACGAAGGAAGCCATGCGCCAGTGCCTGAAGGACATCCAGACCGGCGAATACGCCAAGAGCTTCATCCTGGAAAACCGCGCTGGCGCGCCCACCCTGCTGAGCCGCCGCCGCCTGACCTCCGAGCATTCGATCGAGGTCGTGGGCGAAAAGCTTCGCGCCATGATGCCCTGGATCAAGGCCAACAAGCTCGTCGACAAGACACGCAATTGATGGCTATCCGGCCGGGCGTATCCTTCACTGCATGAACGACGACTTGCGCTCCGCCGGCGCCGAAGCAGGCGAGGGCACCGACCCGGCCACCTTGCGCCCCCGGCGCAAGGGCATCTACATGCTGCCCAATGCCGTCACCCTGGCGGCCTTGTTCGCGGGCTTCTACAGCATCGTGATGGCGATGAACGGCCGCTTCGACGTGGCCTGTATCGGCATTTTCTGCGCTGCCGTGCTGGACAGCCTGGATGGCCGGGTGGCGCGCATGACGAACACGCAAAGTGCGTTCGGCGAGCAGATGGACAGTCTGTGCGACATGGTCAGCTTCGGCCTGGCCCCGGCGCTGATCATCCTGGAATGGTCGCTCAAGGGCCTGGGCAAGCCGGGCTGGATCGCGGCCTTCGTCTATTGCGCCGCGGCTGCATTGCGGCTGGCGCGCTTCAACACCAACATCGGTGTGGTCGACAAGCGCTTCTTCCAGGGGCTGCCCAGTCCGGCGGCGGCGGCTTTGGTCATCGGCTTCATCCTGGTGATGGACGATGCAGGTTTCAAGGACGTTTCGAACACGCCCTGGATCGCCTGGACGGCCTGGGCCATCACGCTCTACGCCGGCCTGACGATGGTCACCAACGTCCCGTTCTACAGCTTCAAGGGCTTCGGCGGACGGCGCAGCGTGCCATTTGCGGCCATCGTCGCGGTGGCGCTGGGCATCGCCTTCGTCAGCATCCATCCGCCCATCGTGCTGTTTGCCGTGTTCGTGGCTTACGGTCTGTCGGGCTACGGCATGTATGTCTGGCGCAAGATGAAAGGCAAGCCGGTGAGCGTGATCGCAATCTCGACCGACGAGCCCGACGAAAAGGGTCTGCATCAGTGATGGCTGGTCCGTGCTACATTCCAAAGGTGAAAGTGTCTACAGCCATCATCGCGCTAAGCCTGCTAGGAGCCCTGCGGGTGCGCTGATCGCTGCTTGACCTTATTTCCCATTCATTCCGATCAACGGCCCGCCAGCGCAAGCAGCGGGCCGTTTTTCGTTCTTCACGCTGCCTGCTTGAACCCCACCGAAAGCCCGCCATGACCGACAAGCTCATCATCTTCGACACCACCTTGCGCGACGGCGAACAGTCGCCCGGCGCCTCGATGACGCGCGACGAGAAGCTGCGCATTGCCCGGCAGCTCGAGCGCCTGCGGGTGGATGTGATCGAAGCCGGCTTCGCCGCGTCAAGCAACGGCGACTTCCTGGCCGTGAAGGCGATTGCCGATGCCATCAAGGACTCCACCGTGTGCTCGCTGGCCCGGGCCAACGACCGCGACATCTCACGCGCCGCCGAGGCCCTCAAGGGCGCCGCCAGGGCCCGCATCCATACCTTCATCGCCACCAGTGCGCTGCACATGGAGAAGAAGCTGCGAATGACGCCAGACCAGGTGCACGAGCAGGCCCTGCAGTCGGTGCGCTTCGCGCGCAACCTGTGCGACGACATCGAGTTTTCGCCCGAGGACGGCTACCGCAGCGACATGGACTTCCTGTGCCGGGTGCTGGAAACCGTGATCGACGCTGGCGCGACCACGGTCAATATCCCCGATACCGTGGGTTATGCCATTCCAGAGCTCTATGGCAACTTCATCCGCACCCTGCGCGAACGCGTGCCGAACAGCGACAAGGCGGTCTGGAGCGTGCACTGCCACAACGACCTGGGCATGGCGGTGGCCAATTCGCTGGCCGGGGTGATGGTGGGCGGCGCGCGCCAGGTCGAATGCACCATCAACGGCCTGGGCGAACGCGCCGGCAACTGCAGCCTGGAAGAGGTTGTGATGGCCGTGCGCACGCGGCGGGATTATTTCAAGCTCGACCTGGGTATCGACGCCACGCAGATCGTGCCGGCCTCACGCATGGTCAGCCAGACCACCGGCTTCGTCGTGCAGCCGAACAAGGCCGTCGTCGGCGCAAACGCCTTCGCCCATGCCAGCGGTATCCACCAGGATGGCGTGCTGAAGGCGCGCGACACCTACGAGATCATGCGCGCCGAAGACGTGGGCTGGGCCGCGAACAAGATCGTGCTGGGCAAGTTGTCGGGCCGCAACGCCTTCAAGCAGCGTCTGCAGGAACTGGGCGTGACGCTGGAGTCGGAACAGGAGATGAACGCGGCCTTCGCCCGCTTCAAGGACCTGGCCGACCGCAAGAGCGACATCTTCGACGAGGACATCCTGGCCCTCCTCAGCGACGAAAGCGTCACTGCCGAGGCCGAGCATTACCGCCTGCTGTCGCTGTCGCAGAGGTCCGAAACCGGCGAGCGGCCGCATGCCAAGGTCGCCTTCGCCGCAGGTTCCGAGGAGTTCCACACCGAGAGCGACGGCAACGGCCCGGTCGATGCCAGCCTGCGTGCGATCGAGTCGAGGGTGAAGAGTGGCGCGGAATTGATGCTCTATTCGGTCAATGCCATCACGTCCGGAAGCACAGAATCCCAGGGAGAGGTCACTGTCCGCCTGCAGCATGGCGGGCGCGTGGTCAACGGCGTGGGTGCCGACCCGGATATCGTCGTGGCATCCGCCAAGGCCTACCTGTCAGCCCTGAACAAGCTGCACAGCAAGGCCGAGAGGGTTGCCGCACAGGGCTGAACCGGTCTTTGCGCACCTGCCGTTGCAGACGAAGTTCGACTTGAAGAAATAGTGCCAAGTTTTTGATCTTGCATGTGTTTTTCGAGTCGCCTACACTTTGGATCGGCAGGTGAGCGAGGACGGCCATGGAACACAGATTTCGACGAGTACTGAATGGCCTGGCCGGGTTCCTGATCGCCCTGAGTCTGAGCGTGGCACCCGCTCTGAGCCATGCCAGCACCCAGTCAAAGCCGAAGGCCAGCAAGACCGCCAAGGCCAAGGAACAGCCCGTTCGCAAGGCAGCCGCCAAACCGGCCCGCGCCGCCAACAATCCGAAGCAGGCCAAGGCTAAGCAGGGCAACGCCAGGGCGAAGCAGGCCAAGGCCTCGGGTGCTGCCCGTGCCGCGAAGGTCCAGCCCCGCAATCGTGGTCAAGCCAGCACCGTGGCAGGAAACGGCCTGCGGGCACCCAAGCGCCGCGCTGCTGCCCGCCTGGCGCCACCGCCACCGCCTCGTCCGTCCTTCGGCCAGATCTACGGTCTGCACGCCGTCGACGACGAACTCGACCTGAAGTCCAGCGTTGCCCTGGTCGTCGACCAGGACACCAACGAAGTGCTTTTCAGCAAGAACTCCGAGGCGGTGCTTCCCATTGCCTCGATCACCAAGCTGATGACCGCCCTGGTCGTGACCGAAGCCGGGCTGCCGCTGCACGAGCACCTGGCCGTGGTCCAGGACGATGTCGATGCCACCGCCGGCAGTCGTTCACGCCTGCAGATGGGCACCGAACTCAGCCGTGGCGAAATGCTGCACCTGTCGCTGATGGCGTCGGAAAACCGTGCGGCTCACGTCTTGGGCCGCACCTACCCGGGTGGCATGCGGGCCTTTGTTTCGGCCATGAACCGCAAGGCACTCGAACTGGGCATGTTCGACACCCGCTATGTCGAGCCCACCGGCTTGTCCAGCGACAACCAGTCCAGCGCGCGTGATCTGACGCAGCTTGTGCGCGCCGCCATGCAGCACCCGATCATCCGCGAGCTGTCGACTTCGCTCGAAGCCAGCGTGCCGGTCGGCGCCAGGCAGGTGCAGTTCCGCAACACGAACGGTCTGGTCAGCAACCCGGAATGGGAGATCGGCCTGCAGAAGACGGGCTACATCGCGGCCGCCGGGCGCTGCGTGGTGATGCAGGCCGAGCTGGCCGGCCGCAAGCTCATCATGGTGCTTCTGGACTCGGCAGGCCGATATTCGCGCATTGGCGACGCCGAGCGCCTGCGCAAGTGGATCGCCGAGACGCAGTTCCTGCCTTCGCTCGACGCCAGCTCAACGAAGTTCATCCCGGTGTCGGCCAGTGCGCCTTCGGTGACGCCCGCGGTTCAGGCGCGATAACCCAGCGCGGTAGAGATTTCTGCAGCCGTGGCTTTGACGCGTTCCAGCCACGACTCTTCCAGTCGGTCGGCCGGCGCAGACACCGACAGACCCGCCACCAACCTGGCCTGGTCGTCGAAGATGCCTGCCGCCATGCAGCGTACGCCCAGTTCCAGCTCTTCGTCGTCGCGTGCCCAGCCGTGCAGGCGCACCTGTTGAAGTTCTCGTTCCAGGCGCGCCAGGTCGGTGATGCTGTTGCGGGTATGGCCGGTGAGGCCCGTGCGGGTGGCGTAGTTGCGAACCCTTGCCGGGTCGTCGTGGGCCAGGAACAGCTTGCCCACAGACGTCAGGTGCAGCGGCGCGTGGCCTCCTATGGCGCGCACCACCTGCATGCCCGAACGTTCGCTGTAGGCGCGTTCGATATAGACGATCTCGTCGCCTTGGCGCATGGACAGGTTCACCGGCTGATGGGTCAGCTTGTGCAGTTCGCGCATCGGCACCAGCGCCGCATCGCGCACGTCCAGCCTGGCCTTCACCAGGTTGCCCAGTTCCAGCAGGCGCATGCCCAGCCGGTAGCTGCCGGCCTGGGGTCGGTCGACGTAGCGGCCGATGGCCAGATCGTTCAGGATGCGGTGCGCCGTCGACGGGTGCAGGCCGGTGCGCTCGCTGATGTCCTTCAGCGACACCGGGTCCTGCTGTGAGGCCAGCATGTCCAGCACGGCAAACGCCCTTTCCAGAACCTGGATGGTGGGGGTGGCTGCAGCCTTGTCGCTCATGTCGATACGATGGAGTTCACGTTCCTGGTGGGCGGATGGGCGTCGAATGACATTTTGCATCGCGGAAACCGGAATTGCATACCGGAACTTGGCTCGGAGCTTGCCGGTGTGGGTGGCGCCGCGGCAGAACTGCGGCCTGAAGTGGTGGACGCCATCCGCCAGGCTGCAGAAGCCGCCAGCGCTCCGGCGCCACGCTATCCGGTGTTGCCGCCAGCCGCAGCCCAGCGGCCCGCCGAACCGGCGGCCTCCACGCAACTGCCGCCCAGCCCTGCGCGCCCGGCGCCAGCCTGGGTGGCGGTGTCGCGCATCCAGGGCCGATTGCGGGCTGCCGACATCGGGCTCGTCATCAACACCGCTGACCCGTATTCGGTGGCCGTGGGCGAGCACTACGTGCGCCGTCGCGGCTTGACACGCCAGCAGGTGTTGCGGGTGAGCCTGCCCACGGGCAGCACGCTCACGGTCGAAGAGTTCGAGCATCTGCGCGGACGCATCGACCTGCGCTTCGGTCGCAAGACCCAGGCCGTCGTCCTGGCCTGGGCGCAGCCCTATGCGGTGGGTTGCAACTCCATCGGAGGCGCACTGGCCCTCGGCTACGACGCAGCGCTGTGCGAAAACAGCTGCAAGCCGTCACGGCCCTCGAAGTACTTCAACTCGCCGACGGCCGAGCCCTACGCCGAACTGGGCATGCGCCTGTCGATGCACCTGGCGGCACCCAGCATCGAAGCAGCGCGGGAACTCATCGACCGCGGCGCGCTGGCCGATGGCAGCCTGGCCCTGCGTGACCGGCAGCCGGTCAGCGTGATGATGCTGCTGACCAACGACACGCCCAGGGCAGTCCGTACCGTCCTGTATCCACCGGCCGGGCCGATGGCCGGGATGGGCGTGAACGTGCGCGTGGAGCCTGCGCTCGTTTTGCCAGCCGCGCGCCGCGTGCTGCTGGCGACGACGGGTTCGGCACGGCTGGACTTCGCCAGCCCGCTGGATTGGGTACCGGGTGGTCTGGGCGACCATCTCACGTCCTACGGCGGAGCCATCGACCCTTGGCACGGGCAAAGCACGGTGATGGAGTGGATCGCCTCGGGCGCCACGGCCAGCCACGGCACTGTCAGCGAGCCCTGCAACCACCTGCAGAAGTTTCCGCACCCGCAGGTGCTGCTGCTGCACTACCTGCAGGGCAGCACGGCGATGGAGGCCTACTGGAAGAGCGTGGCCTGGCCGCAGCAGGCGATGTTCGTAGGCGAACCGCTGGCCGCACCCTTTGCGGTCCCCGATTCGGTTCGGGCTGCGGGCGCGGCGGGAACAGTCCGGGCCATGCCCAAGCCGGTGCCGAGCCCGGCGCCCCCGCCTGCCGAACCTGCGGTCGATGTTCCCCCTACGACGAGCCCGTCGCCACCGTCGGTGGAACCGGCGCCTGGCTCGGGCGGGACGGCGGGTTCCGCGACGCGGCGTCCATGAGCACGACGGCCGCTTCGCCGGAGCGGACTGCACCTTCCAGCGTCGCCGGGTAGGGACCCTCGATGTAGTCACCGGCGGCCAGCAGCCCTGGCATCAGGTGCATTGGCGGGCGGTCGAGTGCGGGTGTGCAGCGGAAGGTGGCGCGCTTCTCGACCAGCACCTTCAGCAGCACGGGCGGTGTTGGCCAGGTGCCCGCGGCAAAAGCCGAGCGGGCCTGCTGCAGCACGGCCCGGGCGGTGACTTCCGCGCCGGCTTCAGCCCAGCGCCGGGCGCCGCTGATGACGAAGGCGAACACGCCGGGGCTGGCGCCCAGCGCACCGTGATCGAAGGCAAATTGCGCTGGCGCCTGGGTGCCTTCCACCAGTGCCGTCATGGCCGAAGGCAGCTTCGCGCCCGGGCACTGCAGGTAAACGGTGACGATGGGTTCGTAGGCCAGGGCCTGGGCCCGTGGTGCCCAGGCTGGGGCATGTGCCTCGGCCAGCCGGGCTGCTTCGGCCGCGCTGCAGGCCAGCAGCACCTGGTCAAAGGGGTCGCCGTCAACCTTCCAGCCGCCATCGTCCTGGGCCTGCAGCTTTTGCACCCGGCGGTTGAAGCGCAGCTGTGCGCCACGGGCTTGCAGCCAGGCGTGGGCGGGGTGGGGCAGAAGGGCGTCGAGCGGGCGCCGGGGCAGCAGCAGGTCGGCCGACCCGCGGCCGGAGAACAGCGCGTCTTTCAGTACCGTCAGCAACACCTGGGCGCTGGCGTCCTGGGCCGGTGTGTTGAGCGCGGCAACGCACAGCGGGTCGATCAGGATCTCGCGCACGGCCGGGGTCAGGCCGGCACACAGCTCGGCGACCGTGGTGCCTGGGGCGCAGCGGAATCCCGCTGCCGCCCAGTGGCCTGCGGCCGTGAGCAGCGCGCTGCGGTCGCGCCAGCCCCAGCCGCGGCACTGGGCCACTGCCCGTACGAAAGCCAGCACGGGGTGGCCGCTGCGCATCTGCAGCCCGCGGCCGTCGGGGTAGCGCAATGTCAGCGGCTGGCGGTGAAGCACGGTTTCGGGGTCGACGCCGATGCTGCGCATCAGGTCCAGCGTGCGCGTGTAGGCACCGATCAGGATGTGCTGACCGTTGTCGAGTTCACGCGTGCCCACCGTCACGCCGCGCGCCCGGCCCCCCAGATGGCCGGCCATCTCGAACAGTGTGACGCGGTGACCGGACTGGGTGGCGCGCACCGCGGCCGCCATTCCTGCCCAGCCGCCACCCACGATGGCAAGGCGCTGCGGCACGCTAGCGACCCCGCAGCTGCGTCATCGCCGCCAGCCACAGCTTGCGCACAGGGGTGAGCGAGGTGCGCTGATGCAGCACCTGGAAGCCCTGGGCTTCGATGTCGCGCAGCAGCGTGCGGTAGATGTTGGCCATCATCAGCCCCGGTTTCTGCGCCGTGCGGTCGCTTTCCGGCAGCAGCGCCAGGGCCGCGTCGTAGGTGGCGTGGGCGCGATCGGCCTGGAACTTCATCAGTGCCGTGAAACGTTCGCTGTAGCCCCAGGGGCGTTCGCGCTTCAGGATTTCATGGGCCTTCACCTCGAAGCGCTGCAACTCGTTCACCGGCAGATAGATGCGGCCGCGGCGCGCGTCGTCGCCCACGTCGCGGATGATGTTGGTCAGCTGCATCGCCTGGCCGAGCTGGTGGGCGTACTGCACGGTGGCTTCGCTGCTGCGGCCGAAGATGTTGGCCGCGACTTCGCCCACCACTCCGGCCACCAGATGGCAGTAGCGCTGCAGCGCCGGATAGTCGAGGAAGCGCGTCTGCTGCAGGTCGGTGAAGCAGCCGTCGATGACCGCGTTCAGGTGCTCGGCCGTGATGCCGTAGTCCGTGGTGCGCGGCATCAGCGCCAGCATGACCGGGTGGCTGGGTTTGCCGGCATACGAACGCACCACTTCGTCGCGCCACCAGGCCAGCTTCACCGCCGCGACGCTGGGGTCGGCAACCTCGTCGACCACGTCGTCGACCTCGCGGCAGAAGGCGTAAAAGGCGGTAATGGCCGCGCGCCGCGGTGGCGGCAGGAACAGGAAGGCGTAATAGAACGAAGACCCGCTGCGCGCGGCCTTGTCCTGCACGTATTGTTCGGGCGTCATGCGGCCAGTCGCTTCAGCGTGGCGGCGCGCCAAAGCAGCCAGGGCAGGTCGGCGGACGACAGGGTGGGGCGGCGGGACAGGGCGGCATGGTCCATCTTCGCGATTTTCTCCAGGATGCGCAGGCCGCCTGCGACGACGCCGCGCAGTTCCCAGCCCGCGCGGCCGGGCACCCGGGTAGCCAGCGGGGCACCTTGCAGCATCAGGTCATGTGCCCAGCCGCACAGTGCGGCCACCAGGGCGCGGCCGGCGGCGCTGTCGCGCGCAGCGCGCAGGTCCGCTGCCGACACGCCATGCGCCTGCCTGTCGGCTTCGGTCACGTAACACCGGCCACGGGGTCCGTCGACGCTCAGGTCCTGCCAGAAATTGATGAGCTGCAAGGCCGTGCAGATGGCGTCCGACTGCTGCAGCGACCTCGCGTCCTGGATGCCGTACAGGTGCAGCAGCAGGCGGCCCACGGGGTTGGCCGAACGGCGGCAATAGTCGAGCAGGCCCGCCCGATCGGCATACACCGGGTTGCGAACGTCCTGCTCGAAGGCGTCGAGCAGGTCGTGCAGGGGCGCGGCCGGCAACTGGAACTGAGCCGCGCGCTGCGCCAGTGGCCCGAACACCCCAGGCCACCGCGGCCCGGCAGGCTGGCCGGCCAGGGTCAGCCGCAGATCGGTGCGGTAGGCCTGCAAGTCCGCCAGGCGCTCGGCGCTGCCGGCCATGCCTTCGTCAGCAATGTCGTCGGCGGTCCTGGCGAAGTGGTAGATGGCCACCACGGCCGGGCGCAGGGCCGGCGGGCAGAGGAAGGAAGCGACGGGAAAGTTTTCGTAATGATCGACGGGCACGGCCCCGATTCTGCCGGTGGCCGGGTGCCGCCTCGTTTGCGCAAGGCTGCGCGGGGTTGATTGACAGTGCGATTCGGCCTTCTTATATTACTGACCGGTCAGTCATTAACGCCTGACCCGCCCTGAACGCCAGTCACGGATCCGCCCCATGCTGCTCTTGCACGCCCCGAAACCCACCCGATTGCTCGTGCTGCTCGTCATCGTGGCCGGTCTGTCGGCCTGTTCCAGGCCGGCTCCGCCACCCGAGCCGGTGCGGGCCGTGCGTACGCTCACGGTGTCTGCCCAGAGTGCAGGCTCCACCCAGGAATTCGCCGCCGATGTGCGCGCACGGACCGAGTCTCGCCTGGGGTTCCGCGTCGGCGGCAAGATGACCAGCCGCAGCGCGGACCTCGGCGATCGGGTCAAGGCCGGTCAGGTGCTGGCCCGGCTGGACCCTGCAGACCTGAAACTGGGCCAGGACGCCGCGCGGGCCGCGCTGCGGTCGGCCGAGGCCAGCCATGCGCTGGCGGCCGCCGAACTGCGGCGCTTCAAGGAACTGAAGGACCAAGGCTTCATCAGCGGCGCAGAACTCGAGCGACGAGAAACCAGCCTGCTGGCGGCGGCCTCGCAGCTCGACCAGGCCCGGGCCCAGGTCGGCGTGCAGGGCAACCAAGCCGGATACGCGGTGCTGTTGGCACCGGCGGCAGGCATCGTCACCGCGGTCGAGGCCGAACCCGGGGCGGTACTGGCCACTGGGGCACCGGTCCTGCGCCTGGCCCACGACGGCCCGCGCGATGCGGTGTTTTCGGTGCCAGAGGACGCGGTGGCTGCGTTCCGGGCCCTGGAAGGCCGGGCCGGTACGCTGCAGGTGCGCCCCTGGGGCAGCACCGCCCTGTTGCCGGCCACGGTGCGCGAAGTGGCGGCCGCGGCCGACCCGACCACCCGCACCTTCGCCGTCAAGGCCGACCTCGGCAACACCCCTGTGCAGCTGGGCCAGACGCTGACCGTGCTGGTGCCTGGACCGCGGGCCGAAGGGGTGGCCAAGATCCCGCTGTCGGCGTTGTTCCAGAGCCAGGGTCGGTCGGCCGTGTGGTTGGTCGACGAGGCCAGCATGACCGTGCGGGTGCAGCCCGTTGCCGTGGCCGGGGCCGATGCCAACAGCGTCGTCATCGCCGGCGGGCTGAGCCCTGGCCAGCAGGTGGTGACAGCCGGCGTGCACGTCCTGTCGCCCGGGCAGAAAGTGAAGCTGTATGCCGCGCCGGCCGCCGCCGCCCCGGCAGCCAGCCGCTGACCCGCCGAAGGCCGCCATGGACAACGCCGACACCGGCCAGAACGCCAGCCCCGCCGCGCCCGCTGCAATCACCGTGAGCCGTTTCAACATCAGTCGCTGGGCGCTGGACCATCCCGCGCTCACCCGCTATCTGATGGTGGTGCTGCTCGTCATGGGCAGCGTCGCCTACTTCCAGCTGGGCCAGGACGAAGACCCGCCCTTCACCTTCCGCGCGATGGTGGTGCAGGCCTTCTGGCCCGGGGCCACGGCGCAGCAGATGGCCGAGCAGGTCACCGACAAGATCGAGAAGACCCTGCAGGAAGTGCCTCAGGCCGACAAGATCCGCAGCTACACGAAGCCCGGCGAGTCCCTGACCATCCTGCAGCTGAAGGATTCGTCACCGCCAGGTGAAGTGCCGAACAGCTGGTACCAGGTGCGCAAGCGCATCGGCGACATGCGCAGCACCCTGCCGGCCGGCGTCATCGGCCCGGTGTTCAACGACGACTTCGGCGACGTCTACGGCTCCATCCTGGCGATCACCTCCGACGGTTTCAGCCCCGAGGACATGCGTGTCTACGCCGACCGCGTGAAACAAGTGCTGCTGCGCGTGCCCGACGTCGCCAAGGTCGAGGTCTTCGGTGCCCAGCCCGAAAAGATCTTCGTCGAGATCTCGCACAAGCGGCTGGCACAGCTGGGGCTGGACTTCGGCCAGGTGCTGACTCAGATCGGCACGCAGAACGCAGTCGAAGGGGCTGGCGTGCTGAACGCCGGCGCCGAGAACCTGCAGGTGCGCGTGGCCGGGCAGTTCACTTCGGTCGATGCCCTGAAGCAGCTGCCCATCCGGGCCGTCAACCCGGCGACTGGCGCGGCCAGCACGCTGAGGCTGGGCGACCTGGCCGACATCCGCCGCGACTACAGCGACCCGCCGGCCGTGATGGTGCGCCACCAGGGCCAGCAGGTCGTGGCGCTCGGCATCTCGATGAGCAAGGGCGGCGACATCATCACTCTGGGCAAACGCCTGGAGGCGGCGGTGGCGCAGGCCCGGCTCGACCTGCCGGTGGGCCTGAACATCGAACAGGTGCAGGACCAGCCCAAGGCGGTCAGCCGTTCGGTGAATGAATTCGTGGCCGTGCTGATCGAGGCGGTGGTGATCGTGCTGGCGGTCAGCTTCGTCAGCCTGGGGCTGCACACCAGACCCGGGTTCCTGAAGTTCAGCATCGACATCTGGCCGGGGCTGGTGGTGGGGATCACCATACCGCTGGTGCTGGCCATCACCTTCGTCACCATGTACTACTGGGGGGTGGGGCTGCACAAGATAAGCCTGGGCAGTCTGATCATCGCGCTGGGCCTGCTCGTTGACGACGCGATCATTGCGGTGGAAATGATGGTGCGCAAGCTCGAGGAAGGCTACGACAGGGTTCGCGCCGCCACCTTCACCTACGAACTGGTGGCCATGCCCATGCTCACCGGCACGCTGATCACCGCGGCCGGTTTCCTGCCCATCGGCCTGGCCCAGAGCGTGACGGGCGAATACACCTTCGCGATCTTCGCAGTCACCGCAGCGGCGCTGGTCATCTCCTGGGTGGTGTCCGTGTACTTCGTGCCCTACCTGGGCTGGCGGTTGCTGAAGACCCGAGCCACGGCCGCGAGCGGCACGCCGCACGAGCACGAGCTTTTCAACTCGCCCTTCTACCGGCGCTTCCGCGCCACCGTGAACTGGTGCGTGCATCACCGCTGGATCACCATCGGCCTGACCCTGCTGAGCTTTGCGCTGGGCATCGTCGGCATGGGGCGGGTGCAGCAGCAGTTCTTCCCCGATTCGAGCCGGCCCGAACTGATGGTCGACCTGTGGCTGCAGGAAGGCTCGACCATCCAGCAGAGCGAGGCCGTGGCCAAGCGCTTCGAAGCCCGGATGATGCAGGAGCCCACGGTCGCCAGCGTCACCACCTGGGTGGGCAGTGGCGTGCCGCGCTTTTACCTGCCGCTGGACCAGGTCTTTCCGCAGGCCAACGTCAGCCAGGCGATCGTGCTGCCCAAGGGTTTGCAGGAGCGCGAGGCGCTGCGCCTGCGCATGGCTGAACTGCTGGCCACCGAATTTCCGGAAGTGCGTGGCCGCGTCAAGCTGCTGCCGAACGGCCCACCGGTGCCCTACCCGGTGCAGTTTCGCGTGGTCGGCGTCGACGTGGCCGAACTGCGCGGCTGGGCCGACCAGGCCAAGGCGCTGCTGCGCGCCAACCCCAGCATGCGCGGCGTCAACGACAACTGGAACGAGCAGATCAAGGTGCTGCGCCTGAATGTCGACCAGGACAAGGCAAGGGCGCTGGGCATTTCGAGCCAGAGCATCGCCCAGGCTTCGCGCACCATCCTGTCGGGCACCAACATCGGCCAGTTCCGGGAAGGCGACAAGCTGATCGACATCGTGCTGCGGCAGCCGATCGACGAGCGCCGCGCCATCACCGACCTGAGCAATGCCTATCTGCCCACCAGCAGCGGCCGGTCGGTGCCGCTGACGCAGATTGCGAAGATCGAACTGCGCTGGGAACCTGGCGTGCTGTGGCGAGAGGGTCGCAACTACGCTGTCACGGTGCAGGGCGACGTGGTGGAAGGGGTGCAGGGCCCCACCGTCACGGCCCAGCTGTGGCCCGAACTGCAGAAGCTGGCGGCGCAGATGCCGCCGGGTTACCGCATCGAGATTGCGGGTGCGGTCGAAGAAAGCAGCAAGGGCCAGGGCTCGATTGCCGCCGGCGTGCCGGTGATGCTGTTCATCATCTTCACGCTGCTGATGTTGCAGCTTCAGAGCTTCAGCCGCGCGATGCTGGTGTTCCTGACGGGCCCTCTCGGGATCATCGGCGTGGCTGCGGCACTGTTGCTGCTGAATCGGCCGTTCGGGTTCGTCGCGCTGCTGGGGGTGATCGCGCTGATGGGCATGATCATGCGCAATTCCGTGATCCTGATCGACCAGATCGAGCAGGACCGCCGTGCTGGCGTGCCAACCTGGGACGCCATCGTCGAAGCCGCGGTGCGGCGTTTCCGGCCTATCGTCCTGACCGCGGCGGCGGCTGTGCTGGCGATGATTCCGCTGTCGCGCAGCGTCTTCTGGGGGCCGATGGCGGTGGCCATCATGGGTGGCCTGATCGTCGCCACGGCCCTGACTTTGCTGGCACTTCCGGCGATGTACGCCGCCTGGTTCCGCGTGAAGAAGGAGCCTGCGCCGGTGGCAGGGTGAGCTCGCGCTAAACTCGCGGGTTCGCCGCTGAGCGACCCAACCACCTGCGCGGGTGGCGAAATTGGTAGACGCACCAGGTTTAGGTCCTGACGCCTTCACGGGCGTGCCGGTTCGAGTCCGGCCCCGCGCACCACGCATGCGTTGCCCCAGCCCCAGCAATCTACAGACCCACCCACTTCAAACCATGGCCGTCCAAGTCGAAACCCTCGAAAAGCTCGAACGCCGCATCACCCTGACCGTGGCGGCCGAAACCATCAACGGCGATGTGCAGTCGCGCCTGAAGAAGCTTTCCCGCACCGTCAAGGCCGACGGCTTCCGCCCCGGCAAGGTGCCGATGTCGGTGGTGGCCCAGCGTTACGGCTACTCTGTGCAGTACGAAGTGGTCAACGACCGCGTCGGCGAGGCCTTCAACCAGGCCACCAGCGAAGCGCAGCTGCGCGTGGCCGGTGCCCCGCGCATCACCCAGAAGGACGATTCGCCCGAAGGCCAGCTGGCTTTCGATGCCACGTTCGAGGTCTACCCCGAAGTGAAGATCGGTGACCTGGCCGAGGCCAGCGTCGAGCGCGTGTCGACCGAAGTCTCGGAAGCCGCCATCGACCGCACGGTGGAAATCCTGCGCAAGCAGCGCCGCACCTTCGGTCTGCGTGGCAAGGACGAAGGCGCTGTCGAGGGTGACCGCGTCAGCATCGACTTCGAAGGCAAGATCGACGGCGAACCCTTCGCCGGCGGTGCCGCCGAGGATTTCCAGTTCATCATTGGCGAGGGCCAGATGCTCGAGCAGTTCGACCAGGCCGTCCGCGGCATGAAGCTGGGCGAGAGCAAGACCTTCCCGCTGCAGTTCCCGGCCGACTACCAGGGCGCGGAAGTGGCAGGCAAGGAAGCCGATTTCCTGGTCACGGTGAAGAAGATCGAGGCTGCGAACCTGCCCGTCGTGGACGAGGCCTTCGCGAAGTCGCTGGGCATCCAGGACGGCACCGTCGAAGGCTTGCGCGCTGACGTGAAGAAGAATCTCGAGCGTGAAGTGAAGTTCCGCGTGCTGTCGCGCAACAAGGCGGCCGTGATGGATGCGCTCAGCCAGGCTGCCGAGCTCGACGTGCCCAAGGCGCTGGTGGCTGGCGAGACCGACCGCCTGATCGAAGGCGCCCGCGCCGACCTGAAGCAGCGCGGCGTGAAAGACGCCGATACGGCGCCGATTCCCGCCGAGATCTTCCAGCCCCAGGCCGAGCGCCGCGTGCGCCTGGGCCTGGTGGTGGCCGAACTGGTGCGCACGCACAAGTTGCAGGCCAAGCCCGAGCAACTGCAGGCGCACATCGAGGAAATGGCGCAAAGCTACGAGAAGCCGTCCGAGGTGATGCGCTGGTATCTGGGTGACCGGCAGCGCATGGCCGAGGTCGAAGCCGTCGTGATCGAGAACAACGTCGCCGAGTTCGTCCTGTCGCGCGCGAAGGTGACCGACAAGGTGCTACCGTTCGACGAATTGATGACTGCATCCTGAGGAATCCAAGAATGAGCGTTCAAGACACCGTCGGCCTGGGCTTGGTGCCCATGGTCATCGAGCAGTCTGGCCGTGGCGAGCGTGCCTACGACATCTACAGCCGGCTGCTGCGTGAACGCATCATCTTCCTGGTGGGTCCGGTCAACGACGGCACGGCCAACCTGGTCGTGGCGCAGATGCTGTTCCTCGAGAGCGAGAATCCCGACAAGGACATCTTCCTCTACATCAACAGCCCGGGCGGCAGCGTCAGCGCAGGCCTGTCGATCTTCGACACCATGCAGTTCATCAAGCCCGACGTGTCCACCTTGTGCATGGGCATGGCTGCCAGCATGGGCAGCTTCCTGTTGATGGCTGGGGCGAAGGGCAAGCGTGCGGCACTGCCGAATTCCCGCGTGATGATCCACCAGCCCAGCGGCGGTGCGCAGGGCCAGGCCAGCGACATCGAAATCCAGGCCCGCGAGATCATCAAGACGCGGGAGCAACTCAACCGCATCTATGCCGACCGCACCGGGCAGCCGGTGGAGCGCATTGCCGCCGACATGGAACGCGACCTGTGGATGAACCCCACCGAGGCCCGAGAGTACGGCCTGATCGATCAGGTGCTGGACAAGCGCCCGGGCTGATCAAGCGCGAAAGCGTGCCAGCTTCGGGGCCCAGTTCCTCCCAGCGAGGTCCTGGGCCTTTGATCTATCATCATCCGCAGCACTTGCGCAACTCCCCCCGCTCACACTGACATGGCCGAAAAGAAGGGCGCTTCCGCCGAGAAGGTTCTGTACTGCAGTTTCTGCGGCAAGAGCCAGCACGAGGTGAAGAAGTTGATCGCCGGTCCGTCGGTGTTCATCTGCGATGAATGCATCGAGCTGTGCAACGACATCATTCGCGATGAGGTGCCGGCCGAGACCGCAGGCGGCAAGACCACCAAGTCGGACCTGCCGGTTCCCAGCGAGATCAAGGCCAGCCTGGACCAGTACGTCATCGGGCAGGAAGTGGCCAAGCGCACCTTGTCGGTGGCGGTCTACAACCACTACAAGCGCCTGAAGCACATGGCCGGCAGCAAGGACGAGGTCGAGCTCACCAAGAGCAACATCCTGCTGATCGGCCCCACCGGCAGTGGCAAGACGCTGCTGGCCCAGACTTTGGCACGACTTCTGAACGTGCCCTTCGTCATTGCCGACGCCACGACGCTGACCGAAGCCG
>LNET01000110.1 GCA_001464055.1 Burkholderiales bacterium Ga0077543 | reverse complement strand
TCGTCATCCGGTCCTCGGGCTGAAGCTGGCGGTACTGCGTCGTCTGATCCATGTGCACACCTTACGCGATGGGTGTTGCACTTCAGATTTGAGGCCGCCCCTGCTGAAGTCGTTGCCTCCACTTGAGGCAAGACCCGAACCGGAGCCTTCCCATGCGAACCCAGAGACTGTCGCTGAAACAACTGATCTATTGCGCCAGCGCAGTCCTCATTGTCTCGATGGCCGCGCTCGCGGTGACCGTGTGGGTGCTGCTGGACGGGCAGGCCAACTACGCGCAGAAGGTCAAGGACAAGCGCGTCCCCCAGCTGCAGCGCATTGCCGACATCGAGCTGAACGTCACGCGCACCTCGCTGCATGTTCGCCATGCCATGCTGGCCCGCACGCCGCAGGAACTGAGCAGCACGCTTGCCAGCATCCAGGAACAGAAGGCGAGCCTCGACAAGACCCTGGCCGAGTTCGGCCAGGCCATGTCGACCCCCGAAGGTCGCCAGGCCTTCGAGCCCCTGCCTGCATTGATGGCCGCGTTCTGGCGTGCAGGTGCGGAGAACATCCGCCTGATCGAGGAAGGCAAAAAGGACGAGGCATTCGCCCATCTCCTGGCCACCACCATCCCGGCCCGCAACCAGCTGCTGGGTCCGCTGGCTGCAGAGAATGCGCGCCAGGGACTGATGCTCGACGCGGAGATCGACCGTGTGGCCAAGGAGGCCGTCTTTGCCCGGAACCTGGTCTTGGGCATGGTGCTGCTCGTTTCGGCCGGGATGATCGCCTTCTCGCGCAAGGTGATCCAGGTCATGGGTGCGCTGGGCGCCGAGCCCGAAGAACTCAAGCGCGTGGCCAGCGCCGTGGCCGCCGGCGACCTGTCGGTGAGCATCGAACTGCAGCCCGGCGACAGCGACAGCGCGCTGGCCACGCTCAAGACCATGTCCGACAAGCTGGCGCACACCGTTCGCGCCGTGCGCCGCAACGCCGAGAACGTGGCCAGCGCCAGCCTGCAGATCGCCGGTGGCAATGCCGACCTTTCCAGGCGTACCGAGCAGCAAGCTGGCTCACTGGAGCAGACCGCGGCCTCGATGGACCAATTCGGCGCCAGCGTACGCCAGAACGCCGACAACGCCCGCCAGGCCAATGAGCTCGCGATCACGTCGTCGACGGTCGCCGGCCAGGGCGGCGAGATGGTGCGCGAGGTGGTGGGAACGATGAAGGACATCAGCGAAAGCAGCCGCAAGATCTCCGACATCATCGGCGTCATCGACGGCATCGCTTTCCAGACCAACATCCTGGCGCTGAATGCAGCCGTGGAAGCGGCACGTGCGGGCGAGCAGGGCCGTGGCTTCGCGGTGGTGGCGTCGGAGGTGCGCAGCCTGGCACAGCGCTCGGCGTCGGCAGCGCGCGAGATCAAGGCGCTGATCAGTGCCAGCGTCGAGCGCGTCGAGAAGGGCGCTGCCCTGGTCGATCGCACTGGTGCGACCATGCAGGATGTCGTGGCCTCGATCCGGCGCGTCACCGAGATCGTGGGCGAGATCAGCGCTGCCAGCAGCCAGCAGAGCGAGAGCGTGGCCCAGGTCGGCAGGGCGGTGTCGCAGATGGATCAGGTCACCCAGCAAAACGCGGCGCTGGTGGAAGAAAGCGCCGCTTCGTCGGAGAGCCTGAAAGAACAGGCCCAGCAACTCGTTCAGGCCGTCGCGGTCTTCAAGATGGCCTGATGGGCCGTGCGCCGCCGGGGCTGGCGCTAATCGTAGACCTCGGCCTCGGGGTCGGTGGCTTCGAGTTCGTAGCTGGCCGCCAGCATCGCCAGCCGGCCGATCACGCCGTACATGTAGAACCGGTTGGGGGCGCTTGCTCCAGGCTTGGCGCCGCGCTTGGGCAACTGGTTCTGCGGCGCGAAGGCCAGCGGCACGTAGGCCGAGCCAGGCGCGTTCAGGTTTTCGTCGATGCCGCGTTCGGCGTGGACGCGGTAGTAGCCGCCCACGACATAGCGGTCGATCATGCAGACCACGGGTTCAGCCACGGCGTCGTTCATGCGCTCGTAGGTCGGCACGCCTTCCTGGATGATGACCTCGGGGGCCATGTCGGCGGGGCTGCCGGCCCCGAGCCGCGTGTCGGGGCTGCGGTGGCGCAGTTCCTCGACTTCCTTGGCGTCACGCACAGTCAGCAGGCCCATGCCACCACTGCCATCGTCGGCCTTGATGACGACGAACGGACGCTCGTTGATACCGTATTCCTTGTACTTGCGACGGACCTTGGTCAGCATGGCGTCGACATGGGTCTGCACGCACTCCAGTCCGGCTGGGTCCTGCAGCTGGACCTGCCCACACTGGCCGTGCATGGGATTGATGAGCCAGGGGTCCATGCCCAGGAGCTTGGCGAACTTCTTGGCCACTTCCTCGTAGCTCTCGAAGTGGCGGCTCTTGCGCCGAACCGTCCAGCCGGCGTGCAGCGGCGGTAGCAGGTATTGCTCGTGCAGACCTTGCAGGGCCGGCAGCGGACCTTGCGACAGATCGTTATTGAGCAAGATGGTGCAGGGATCGAAGTCTTTCAGGCCTAGCCTGCGCTTGCTGCGAAGCAGCGGTTCCAGCACCAGTTCGCCACCATCGGGCAGGGCCAGGACGGTGGGGGCGGTGATTTCGGCATCGGGTTGCCCCAGACGCACGTTCAAGCCCGCCTGCGTGAAGACGTCGACCAGACGCTGGAGATGCATCAGGTAGAAGCTGTTGTGCGTTCGGTTCTCGGGAATCAACAGCAGGTTCTTGGCCTCGGGGCAGATCTTCTCGATGGCCGCCATGGCCGCCTGCACAGCCAGCGGCAGCATTTCTGGCGTGAGATTGTTGAAACCCGCCGGGAACAGGTTGGTATCCACCGGGGCCAGCTTGAAGCCGGCGTTGCGCAGGTCCACCGAGCAATAGAACGGCGGCGTGTGCTCCATCCATTCCAGACGGTACCAGCGCTCGATGGCAGGCATGCTCTCCAGCACGCGCTGCTCGAGTTCGTTGATGGGGCCGTTCAGTGCAGTGATCAGATGAGGAACCATGCGCCGATTCTAGGGATGCCGGCCACAAAGCACAGCGGCGGCCAAAAGGCCGCCGCTGTCGGATCAGGGACTCAGTCTCACTTGCTGTAGGCGGTCTCGCCGTGCGAAGTGATGTCCAGGCCTTCGCGTTCTTCGTCTTCGGGAACACGCAACCCGATGGTCAGGTCGACGATCTTGTAGGCGATGAAGGCCACCACACCCGAGATGATGACGGTGTAGATGATGCCTTGTGCCTGGATCCAGACCTGGGCGCCGATGCCCGGAAACACGCCGCACTTGTTCTCGATGTAGTCGCAAGCACCCATGCCACCGAGGCTGGGGCTGGCGAACACACCGGTCAGCAGAGCGCCAACGATGCCGCCCACGCCGTGAACGCCGAACACGTCCAGCGAGTCATCGGCACCCAGCATCTTCTTCAGGCCGGTCACGCCCCAGAGGCAAACGACGCCGGAGATCAGGCCGATGACCAGCGCTCCACCCACACCGACGAAGCCGCAGGCGGGTGTCACCGCCACCAGCCCGGCCACTGCGCCAGAAGCCGCACCCAGCATCGAAGCCTTGCCCTTGAGGAGGGATTCCGCTGCGCACCAGCTCAGCGTCGCTGCGGCGGTGGCCACGATCGTGTTGATGAAGGCCAACGAGGCAATTCCATTGGCTTCGAGGTTCGAACCGGCGTTGAAGCCGAACCAGCCCACCCACAGCAGAGAAGCGCCCACCATCGTCAGCGTCAGGCTGTGCGGCGTCATGGACTCCTTGCCGTAACCCACACGCTTGCCGACCATGTAGGCACCCACCAGACCGGCCACGGCGGCGTTGATGTGGACCACCGTGCCGCCGGCGAAGTCCAAGGCTCCCTTGGCCCACAGCGCGCCAGCATTGGCTGTAACGGCGGCCAGGCTTGCTGCGTCGGTGATGGCGTCAGGGCCGTCCCAGTACCAGACCATGTGGGCCACGGGCAGGTAGGCAAAGGTGAACCAGATCACCGCGAACAACAACACGGCAGAGAACTTCATGCGTTCGGCGAACGCGCCGACGATGAGCGCCGTGGTGATGGCCGCGAAAGTACCCTGGAAGGCGATGAAGGTGAATTCGGGAATGTAGACGCCCTTGCTGAAGGTGGCCGCGATCGAGTCGGGCGTGACGCCGCTCAGGAACAGCTTGTCCAAGGTGCCGAAGTAGGGGTTCCCGGCAGTGAATGCCAGCGAGTAACCGTAGACCACCCACAACACCGAAATCAGCGAGAAGATGACGAACACCTGCATCAGCACGGACAGCATGTTCTTGCTGCGCACGAGGCCACCGTAGAACAGTGCCAGACCCGGGATGGTCATCAGGACGACCAGGGCGGTGGCGATCGTCATGAACGCGGTGTCGCCCTTGTTGGGGACCGGTGGCGCTGCGGCGGGTGCGGCCTCGGCCGCAGCAGGCGCCGCTTCTGCTGCCATGGCGGGCGCCGGGGCTTCCGCTGCCGACGGCGCGGCGATGGCCGCCGCAGAAGCCGCCGGGGCCGATGCTGCGGGGTCCTGCGCCAGCGCGGACGCACTGAAGCCCCAGGCCGCGAGGCCCAGGGCAATGATGGAAATCAGCTTTTTCATGGTGGCGTTTTCTTTGAATGTCGTGGGGTGCCCGTGACGACGGCCGGTTACAGCGCGTCTTTGCCGGTTTCGCCCGTGCGGATGCGCACGACCTGCTCGAGGGAGGTGACGAAGATCTTGCCGTCGCCAATCTTCCCGGTGCGCGCCGCGCCCTCGATGGCTTCGATGACGCGGTCGACGATGGCATCGTCCACGGCGGCCTCTATCTTTACCTTGGGCAGGAAGTCGACGACGTACTCGGCACCCCTGTACAGCTCGGTGTGGCCCTTCTGCCGGCCGAAACCCTTGACTTCGGTCACCGTGATGCCCTGAACGCCGATGCCGCTCAAGGCCTCACGCACTTCATCAAGCTTGAACGGCTTGACGATGGCGGTCACCATCTTCATGGTCTTCTCCTACGGTCTCAAAAATGGATGTGCGGGGTGCTGCGCGGGCAGTCCGGAGCGCCGCCCCGACCCGTTGCCCAGGTGGTTTGCAGCTTCTGTGCCACACCCCGCCGCGAGGCCGGGCACTGCAGGGGCAGGACCGCCTGCAACCGAAGTCCTGCACCGAACCCGGCGCCCCGGAAATGCACCACATGGGTGCACTCTTTCGAGGGGAGCCCGCATTGGTGCATGGCCCGGCAAGAGTCGGCGGGAACAATGCCCATCCAGGAGGAAGACGCCATGTCACTGGCCACCGTTGCCAGCCGCGCGCTGGTGGGCTTCGACGCCCCGGCAGTTCACGTCGAGGTTCAGCTCGCCAACGGCCTGCCGAGTTTTGCGCTGGTCGGCCTGGCCGACACCGAGGTCAAGGAAGCCCGCGAACGAGTGCGTGCTGCGCTGCTGCAGAGCGGCTTCAGCTTTCCGCACAACCAGCGTGTCGTGGTCAGCCTGGCCCCGGCCGACCTGCCGAAGGAGTCGGGCCGCTTCGATCTGCCGATCGCCCTGGGCATCCTGGCTGCGGGCGGACTGCTGGACCCGGCCAAGCTGGCGGCGGCCGAGTTCGCCGGCGAGTTGTCGCTGGCTGGCGAACTGCGCCCGGTACGCGGCGCCCTGGCGCTGGCATTGGCCGCGCGTGGCGCCGCCCAGCCGCCCGGCCCGAGGCAGCTGGTGCTGCCTTGTCCCAGCGCACGCGTGGCCGCCCAGGTGCCCAGCCTGGACGTCCGCGGGGCGCGCTCGCTGGCCGAGGTCGTGGCCGCACTGCTGCCGGGCGACGCCGCGGTGCCGCTGGCGCGGGCGCAACCATGGCCGACATTCACACCCCCGCCCGGACCCGACCTGCGTGACGTGAAAGGCCAGGCCGGCGCCAAACGCGCGCTGGAGATCGCTGCAGCCGGCAGCCACAGCCTGTTGCTGGTGGGGCCGCCGGGCACGGGCAAGTCCATGCTTGTGCAGCGCCTGCCCGGCCTGTTGCCGCCCCTGGCCGAGGACGAAGCCCTGGCCGCGGCCGCGCTGCAGGGGCTGACGCGCTCCGGCGAAACCCGCGCAGCCCATCGCCAGCGGCCCCTGCGCAGCCCGCACCACACCTGCAGTGCCGTGGCGCTGGTGGGCGGTGGCTCGCCGCCGCGACCGGGCGAAATCTCGCTGGCCCATGCCGGGGTGCTGTTCCTCGACGAACTGCCCGAGTTTCCGCGCGCCGCCCTGGAGGCGTTGCGGGAGCCGCTGGAAACAGGGCAGGTGACGATCTCGCGCGCCGCGCACCAGGCCATCTTTCCGGCGCGCTTCCAGTTGGTCGCCGCGATGAACCCGTGCCCGTGCGGATGGCTGGGTGCCGCCGCCACTCCAGGTGCGGGCGCGCGCGCCTGCCGCTGCACCCCCGACGCGGTGGCCCGCTACCAGGGCAAGCTGTCTGGCCCGCTGCTGGATCGCATCGACCTGCAAGTGGAGGTCTTGGCCGCCAGCCCGGCAGCCTTGATGGCCGCCCCCGACGGCGAATCCAGCACCACGGTCGCGCAGCGCGTGGCGGCTGCGCGCGTCCGGGCCCTGCATCGCCAGGGTCGGCCAAACGCCGCACTGGAGGCGGGCGACATCGACAGTCACTGCCTGGTGGACGCCGCCGCCAGCCGCTTCCTGCAGGCCGCGGCCGAAAAGCTGGGCTGGTCGGGCCGTCGCCTGCACCGTGTGCTGAAAGTGGCACGCACCATTGCGGACCTGGCCGATGCACCGCAGGTGGGCACGGCGCATGTGGCTGAGGCACTGCAGCTGCAGCGCGTGCTGCCCGGTTGAGACCGGGCTGAACGACGCCGGGGCCAGCCGGGGGCAACCCGGAGTGTGTTCACGACCCGGAACGCGGCAGTCAAGGCGCGCGGCCACCCACCCGAACCGGGTCGCGGCCATCGCCACGCCTTTCAGATCACCAGCGGGTCGACATCGACCGCCCAGCGCAGCAGGCCCTTGTGGCGGCTGCGCAAGGCCTGCAGCTCGGGCAGCCAGCCCGACAGCATGCGTTGCAGTGCACCGCGGCCCGGGCTCTCCAGCAGCATTTGCAGGCGCTCGACATTGGCCACGCGCGCCACGTGCGGTGGCACCGCCGGGTAGACGGTGACCCCTGCGTAGGCCTGGGCCAGGGCGCTGGCATCCTGCAGGAAACCGGCCGCCGCTTCGACCGTGCGTGCCTCGGCGCGCAGCAGTGCCAGGCTGGCAAACGGCGGCAGGCCGGCACCCCGGCGGTCGGCCAGCTGGCTGGCGGCAAAGGCCTCGAAGTCGTGGGCGCGCAGCGCGGCATAGAGCGGATGCCGCGGGTGCCAGGTCTGCACCCACATCTCGCTGGCAGCAGCCTGGGCAGCGTCGCGGCCGGCACGGCCGCCGGCCTGCATCAGCAGCGCGAACAGCCGCTCCGGGGCGCGGAAATCGCTGCTGAACAGCGCCGCATCGGGGTTCACGGCCACCACCAGGGTGATGCGCCTGAAGTCGTGTCCCTTGGCCACCATCTGGGTGCCCACCAGCACGTCGACCTCGCCGGCATGGACCGCGGCGAGCTGCAGTTCCAGTTCACCCACCGCGCGCGTGGTGTCGGCGTCGATGCGCGCGATGCGCGCTGCCGGCAACAGGATCGCCAGCTGTTCCTGCAGTTTCTCGGTGCCGCGGCCGATGGGGGCGATGTCGAGATTGCCGCAGTCGGGGCAGGCCCGGGGCACCCGTTCGGCAAACCCGCAGTGGTGGCAGCGCAGCGTGCGGTCCACCTTGTGGAACACGCGCCAGGCGCTGCAATGCGGGCAGCCGCTCTTCCAGCCACAGGCGCTGCAGTGCAGCACCGGGGCGAAACCGCGGCGGTTCAGCAGCACCAGGCTCTGCTCGCCGCGGGCGATGCGGGCTTCGATGGCCGCCAGCACCGGCGGTGCCAGCACCCGCTCCACGCCTTCCTGCCTGGGCAGCGCACCCATGTCGAACAGGCGCACGCGCGGCATCGCGCCGCCTCCCACCCGCGCCGGCAGGGCCAGGCGCACGTAGCGGCCCTCCTGCACCCGCTGCCAGGTTTCCAGCGAGGGCGTGGCCGACCCCAGCAGCACGGCCACCCCGGCCTGATGCGCACGCCAGACCGCGAGGTCGCGCGCCGAGTAGCGCGCGCCTTCCTGCTGCTTGAAGGAAGGGTCGTGCTCCTCGTCGACCACCACCAGGCCCAGCCGGGGCAGACTGGCGAACACCGCCAGCCGCGTTCCGAGCACCAGGTCGGCAACCCCGGTGTGGGCCAGCAGCCAGTGGCGCAGGCGCTGCGCAGGGGTCAGCGCGCTGTGCAGGCTGACGAGCACGCGGCCCGGGAAACGCGCGGCAAAGCGCGCTTCGAGTTGCGGCGTGAGATTGATCTCGGGCACCAGCACCAGCGCCTGCTGCCCACGCGCCAGGGCCGCGGCAGCGGCACGCAAGTAGACCTCGGTCTTGCCGCTGCCTGTGACGCCGTGCAGCAGCATCGGCGGCGGCGGCGCCCCTGGCGCAGCTGCGGCCTGCAAGCCAGCCATGGCATCCAGTGCCTGGGCCTGCTGCTCGCTCAGTTCCGGCAATGCAGGCTCGGCAGAAGCGGCCGGCGTGGCGGCCGGCAGGCGCTTGATGCGCCGGGCGAGCTGGGTGTCGTCCAGCTGCCGCAGTTCTGGCGGCAGCACGGACAAGGCCAGTTCGCCCACCCCCCGCTGGTAGTACAGCGCGGCAAATTCGATCAGCGCGCGCCAGGGTGCGCCCAGGGGCGGCAGGGCGGCCAGCGCCGCGGCCACCGGCCGCAGCTCGACACCGGCGTCGGGCGCGTCGTCCGCCCGGTGCCAGACGATGCCCGGCACCACTCGCTTGCCCAGGGGCACGGCGACCAGGGTGCCGGCCGGCAAGGCCAAAGGATGGGTGTAGTCCAGCAGACTGCCGACACCCGAGTGTCGCGGCGTTTCCACGGCCACGGCCAGGATCACGCTGCCTTCGATGGCACTGCGAGCGGGCTCGCTCACGGCAGGCCGGGCGAGGAAGGCCTCACTTGCGCGTGAAACCCAGTTTCCACCTCAAGGAACGCTGGCAAGTCCATGATTGGCAATAACTTTTCCAGCTGTGCACCGAAACTGTGGATAACTTTGTGGGAAAACTGCGTCCAGCGCCTCCAAGTGCTTGATTCTGCGAGACTCCGGCCCGCTTGCCCGATTTGGGGGCAGCGCTCGCAATTCATAAAAATCAAGCACTTAGCATAGTTTTCGGGAAATCCCTGGGTGCAGCGCAGCAAACTTTCTTTGCCGTCGTGCCGAACATCGCTCGTGGGGATAAGTCAAGCCCTGAGCGTTCACTCACTCGCTTTTTCAGGGGGCGACGAGTGAACATCGGCTGCACCCCGCCAGCACCTGCCCGACCCAGCCCGGCCACGGACGCCTAGCGGCGCAGCCGCCGCGAATGCTCATGCACGGCTTCGACCAGTGCAGCCACATGCTCGGGCGGGGTGTACTGGCTGATGCCGTGACCCAGGTTGAACACATGGCCGTCCCAGCTGCCGTCGGCACGCTGGGGGCGGCCGAAGCTGTCCAGCACCGCCGCGGCCTCGCGGGCGACCACCTCGGGCGGCGCGAACAACACGTTCGGGTCGATATTGCCCTGCAGGGCGACACGGTCGCAGGCCAGGCGGCGGGCTGCGCCCAGGTTGACGGTCCAGTCAAGGCCGACGACGTCGGCGCCGATGCCGGCGATCTCGTCGAGCCAGGGGCCTCCGCCTTTGGTGAAGACGATCACCGGCACCCGGCTCTTCACGCCGTTGTCGCTGCGTTCACGCTGGAGGCCAGCCACGACGCGGCGCGTGTAGTCCAGGCTGAAGCGCTGGAAGTTGCCATCGGCGAGCACCCCGCCCCAGCTGTCGAACACCATCACGGCCTGGGCCCCGGCGTCGATCTGCGCGTTCAGGTAGGCGGTGACGGCCTGGGTGTTGATGTCCAGGATGCGGTGCATCAGGTCGGGCCGGGCGTACATCATGGTCTTGACCAGGCGGTAGTCGTCCGAGCCCGCGCCTTCGACCATGTAGCAGCCCAAGGTCCAGGGACTGCCGGAAAACCCGATCAGAGGCACGCGCCCGTTCAGCGCCTTGCGGATGGAGGTGACGGCGTCGAAGACATACCGCAGCTTGTCCAGGTCGGGCACCTGCAGCGCCATGACCGCGGCTTCGTCGCGCAGCGGATGGGCGAAGCGCGGGCCTTCGCCGGCACCGAAGCTCAGGCCCAGGCCCATGGCGTCGGGCACGGTCAGGATGTCGCTGAACAGGATGGCCGCGTCCAGCGGGAAGCGGTCCAGTGGCTGCAAGGTCACTTCGGTGGCGTATTCGACGTTGGTCGCCAGTCCCATGAAGCTGTTGCCGGCCTTCACCCGCGTCGCCTTGTATTCAGGCAGGTAGCGGCCGGCCTGGCGCATCAGCCAGAGCGGGGTGTAGTCGGTGGGCTGGCGCAGGCAGGCGCGGAGGAAGGTGTCGTTGACCAGTGGTGCGTTCATCTGCCCATTATCAGCGGCCGCCCCGGGTCTGGAACCCGGCACGCGGCTGCGGCACCATCCCCTGCAGCGGTGCCAGCGCAGAAGTGTCTGGCGCCGCCGCCGACCCCGAGCCCACGGCGCCGCGAAGCTGCCTTCGCCGGCAGCGGTGGTGCCACTGCCGGCAGCCAGGGCGGTTCGGGGGTCGAGCGTGGATCGATCGTGGGGGTACAGTGCGTCGCCATGCGAACACCTCGAGGAGATCGACAATGATCGGTGCATTGACACGCCAGCTGACGGCCGCGCTGTTGCTGGCGGCCACGCTGCTGCTGGGCGGCTGCGGCTACAACGACTTCCAGCGCCTGGACGAATCCGTCAAGGCCAGCTGGGGCGAGGTGCTGAACCAGTACCAGCGCCGCGCCGACCTCATTCCGAACATCGTCAACACCGTCAAGGGCGAGGCCAATTTCGAGCAGGAAACGCTGACGAAGGTGATCGAGGCCCGCGCCAGGGCCACCAGCATCCAGGCCACGCCCGAACTCATCAACAACCCCGAGGCGTTCAACAAGTTCCAGGCCGCCCAGGGCGAACTGTCTGGAGCCCTGAGCCGGCTGCTGGTGACGGTGGAGCAGTACCCCAACCTGAAGGCCAACCAGGGCTTCCAGGACCTGCGCGTGCAACTGGAAGGCACCGAGAACCGCATCACCGTGGCACGCAACCGCTACATCCAGACCGTGGCCGACTACAACGTGATGGTGCGCAGCGTACCCACGAACTTCACGGCCATGGTCTTCGGCTACCGCGTCAAGCCCAGCTTCACGGTGCAGAACGAGGCGGCGATATCCACGCCACCGGCCGTCAGCTTCGACAAGCCAGCGGCACCCGCCGCGGCAGCATCGAAGTAGGCCCGGGCTGAAGGCTGCCATGACCACGCGCCTGATGGCGCTGCTGCTGGCGGCATGGCTGCTGGCAAGCGGAGCCTGGGCTCAGACTGGCGCTGACGGCCTGGTGGCGGTGCCGCCGCTGAATGCCCGGGTCACCGACCTGACCGGCACCCTCGGCCCCGAACAGAAGGCCGCGCTCGAAGCCAAGCTGGCGGCCTTCGAGGCGCAGGCGGGGCCGCAGATCGTGGTGCTGATGCTGCCCAGCACCCTGCCCGAGGACATTGCCGACTACACCCAGCGCCTGGGCGACGCCTGGAAGCTGGGCCGCCGCGAAGTCGGCGACGGCCTGTTGCTGGTCGTGGCCAAGGACGACCGCAAGCTGCGCATTGCCCCGGCCAAGGCTCTGGAAGGCGCGGTGCCCGATCTGGCGGCGCGGCAGATCATCGACCGCCAGATCGGCCCGGCCTTTCGCAACAACGACTATGCCGGCGGCCTGAACGCCGGCGTCGACGCGCTGATGGCCCGGATCTCGGGCGAAGGCTTGCCAGCGCCGGTGGCGCGCCAGGGCGCGAAACAGGGGCTGCAGTTCGACGAGTTGCTGATGTTCTTCTTCATCGGCGTGCCCATCCTGGGCAGCGTGCTCACCGGCATCTTCGGGCGCAAGTTCGGCTCGGTGCTGACGGCAGGTGCTGCCGGGGGTCTGGGCTGGTGGCTGACCGCGAGCCTGCTGGTGGCAGCCGGTGCCGGGCTCGTCTCGCTGGTGCTGGTGGGGCTGTTCGGTGTGGGTTCGGCCATCGGCCGCAGTTCGCGCGGCCGCAACCTGCCGCATATCGGGGGCTGGGGCGGCGGCAGTGGCGGCAGCTGGGGTGGCGGTGGTGGTGGCGGCTTTTCCTCGGGCGGCGGCGGCAACTTCGGCGGCGGCGGCTCGTCGGGCAGCTGGTAGCCTGGCAAAGGAACACGACGATGCCGAGCCTGACCCGAATTTTCAAGCACCGCTGGCTGGACGAAACCGACAGTGCCCGCGCGCTGGATGAAGCCGCGCTGGCGCGGCTGGAGGCCCAGGTCACGGCCAGCGAGACGCGGCACAGCGGCGAGATCAGGCTGTGCGTGGAAGCCGGTCTGCCGCTGTCCTACCTGTGGCGCGACGCCACGCCGCGCCAGCGCGCGGTGACGGTGTTCGGCAAGCTGCGGGTATGGGACACCGAGCACAACAACGGCGTGCTGATCTACCTGTTGCTGGCCGAACACGCCATCGAGATCGTCGCCGACCGCGGCCTGACCCGCCATGTGCCGCAGGCGCAATGGGACAGCATCCTGGCCGGCATGCGCGACGCATTCCGAGCCGGTCGGTTCGAGGCTGGCTTGGCGCAGGCCATCGCGGCCGTCGATGCGTTGCTGTCGCAGCACTTTCCGCTGGCTGAAGGCCAGTCGAACCCGAACGAACTGCCGAACCGCGCCGACCTGCGCTGAAGCGCCTTGCGGCCAGGCCTGACGAGGCTCAGGCTTCGAGCCTGCAGGCCGTGTCCGAACCCCTCCAGTCGGCCAGTGCGCCGCCCAGCGGCATTCCGTGGCGCAGGGCAGTCATCTCGGCCAGCACCGCCAGCGCGATCTCGGGCGGCGTGCGCCCGCCCAGGTTCAGCCCCACCGGGCCACGCAGCGCCGCCGCTTCGGCGGGGCCGACGTCGAACTCGCGCAGGCGGGCACGTCGGGCGTCGTTGTTGCGACGGGAACCCAGCGCCCCGACGTAGAACGCCGGGGTCTTCAGGGCCTCCATCAAGGCCAGGTCGTCGAGCTTGGGGTCGTGGGTGACCGCGACCACGGCGCTGCGAGCGTCGAGATTCATCGCGATGACCAGGTCGTCGGGCATCACGCGGCTGAGCGTGACACCCGCAATCCCGGCCCAGCCTTCGTGGTACTCGTCTCGCGGCTCGCAGACCGTGACACCGTAGTCCAGCATCACGGCCATGCTGGCCAGATAGCGGCTGAGCTGCCCGCCGCCGATGATGAGCAGGCGCTGGCGCGGGCCATGCACGGTCTGCAGCACCTGGCCGTCGAAGCGCACCAGATCACCGTCGGACGTGGGCAGCAGCGCCACGAGGCCGGTGGCCATTTCCAGCCGGCGGCGGGTGACGCGGTGCTGCTCGATGGCCGCCAGCAGAAGGCGCAGCTGGCTGCCCGCGTGCAGCGGCTCCAGCACGATCTGCACCGTGCCGCCGCAGGGCAGGCCGAAGCGCCGGGCTTCCTCGGCGCTGGCGCCATAGGTCACGGCCTGCGGCAGGCGGGGCGCCAGCTCGCCACGCTTGACGCGGTCGACCAGGTCGTCTTCGATGCAGCCACCCGACAGAGAACCTGCCACCTGGCCATCGTCGCGGATGACCATCAGGCTGCCGGGCGGTCGCGGGCTGCTGCCCCAGGTCCGCACCACCGTACCCAGCACGACGCGGTGGCCGCGGTCCATCCATGCCATCGCACTGCGTATGACTTCGACGTCCATGCTGTTCATCTGCACTCCTGCTGTTGCTGCCTGTACGGCCTGCTGCAGTGCAGCATGCCACAGCGGCGCTAGATCGGCTTGAACGGCGCCTTCAACCTCTCGACCTGCGGATCGTGGCCCAGGGGCGGCACCTCGATCTGCTGCTCGGGTACCTTGTGCTCGGGAATGGCGTCGAGCAGGTGGCGGATCAGCGCCAGCCGGCCGCGGCGCTGGTCGTTGAAGTCGACCAGGACCCAGGGCGCGGCGGCGGTGTGGGTGGCCTTGAGCATGCGGTCGCGGGCGCTGCCGTAGTCGGCATAACGCTGGCGCGCCTGCAGATCGATGGGGCTGAGCTTCCAGCGCTTCAGGGGGTCGGCAAGGCGCTCGGCGATGCGCTCTTCCTGCAGCGCCTGGTCCACGGTGAGCCAGTACTTGAAGAGCATGATGCCGTCATCGACCAGCATCTGCTCGAATACCGGCGCGGCTTTCAGGAAAGCCGCGGTCTCGGCCTCGGTGCAATAGCCCATGACCCGCTCGACCCCAGCCCTGTTGTACCAGCTGCGGTCGAACAGCACGATCTCGCCAGCGGCCGGCAGGTGCTGCACGTAGCGCTGGAAGTACCACTGCGTGCTTTCGCGCTCGGTGGGCTTGGGCAGGGCAACACTGCGCGTGGTGCGAGGGTTCAGGCTGCCCGCGATGGCGCTGATGACGCCGCCCTTGCCCGCGGTGTCGCGCCCTTCGACCAGCACCATCAGGCGCTTGCCGGTGTGCTGCAACCAGCGCGCAACAGCGTTCAGCTCCAGCTCGAGCGCGCTCAGCTTCTCCAGGTACTCGGCCTTGCCGATCCCTCCGTTCTTGCCGTTCTTGCCGTTCTTGCTGGAATCCTTCTTCGAATCCTTGTCCTTCGACTTGCTCATGGCATGTGTCCCCGACCTGTCCGTGCGACGGGCCGAGGTTAACGCCGCGCCGCGCCTAGACAAAACCGAGGTTGCGTGCGCTGCCGAAATTGCGCAGGTTGGGCAGCACCTGGTCGAGCATCGCTTCGCTGGCTCCGAACCAGGAAAGCAGGGTCGCGGCGTACTGGTCGACCGAGCTCGTGGGAATCCACCGACCCTGGCGTTCCCAGCTGTGCACGCCGATGTCGTCGGGCCCGCCCAGTGCCAGCTGCGGATACTGGCCATAGGTGGTGCCGCCGCGCACCGCCCCGCCCAGCACCAGCTGGTGGTTGCCCCAGGCGTGGTCGGTGCCCTGGCTGCCGTTGCCGGTGAGGGTGCGGCCGAAATCGCTTTGCGTGAAGCTGGTGACCGCCTGGTCCATGCCGATGGCCACCATGGCGCGGTCGAACGCCGCCAATGCGTCGCCCAGATCCTTCAGCAGGCGGGCATGCTGCCCGTCCAGAGGGTCGCCGGTCAGCGCCTGGTTGGCGTGGGTGTCGTAGCCGCCCTGCTGCACGAAGAAGATGTGGCGGTCGCCCTGTACGGTCGCGCGCCCGTCGATCAACTTGGCCACCTGGTACAGCTGGCGCGCGGGTGATGTGCTGAGCCGGCCATTGACGATCAATGGTGCGAAGGCGGCGTCCAGCGCCGCCGAACTGCCCGCCGTCAGTGGCTGGCGCGCGACCAGCGCGCCCAGACGCTGCGACACCAGGAATGCCTCGCGCTGCTGGCGCGCATAGGCCGCCGGCAGCACGCCCACGAACTGCTGCGCGTAGAGCGCGTCGATCGCCTGCTTGCGCGCGGCCATCGGTGCCCAGCCCATGTCCGAAGGCTGAAGGGTGTGGGCACCAAAGGTGTCACCCGGGCCAGGCAGCACCAGCGGTGTCTGCTGGTCGGACAGGCCGAAGCGACCGTTGCCGCCCAGCGAGATCACCGGGTTGACCATGCCGAGGGCCTGCGCCGAACGTCCACCCCAGCCCGTGCGTGCCATGGCCGATGTGGTCGATGACTCCCACAGCGTCTGCTGGTCGGAATGCGAAAACAGGCTGTCCGGGCGCAGCGGCGAATTCGCAGGAGCGGACAGGTACTCGGCCTTGGTGACGGGCGCAAAAAGCGGGCCGACATTGAACAACGGTGCCAACGCCTGACGCTGCCAGGCCGGCTGCAATGCCGCCAGAGCCGGGTGCAGGCCGAAGCCCGTGCTGCCCAGCGCCAGCAAGGCGCTGCGCGGCAAGGCCAGGCCGGGCCGGGCGGCCGCGTACTGGGCATGGCGGCTGGCATCGGTGGGCACGACCATGTTCTGGCCGTCGTTGCCGCCGTACAGAAAGACGCAGACCAGCGCCTTGTAGTCGGCCGCGTGAGCCGGCCGCAGGGTGGTCAGTGCGCCGGCGCCACCCAGACCGAGGGCGGTGGCCAGGCTGCCGGCCCGCTGCAGGAACTGGCGGCGTGCCACGGCGTCGAGCGGCTGGGCAGGCATCTTCTTGCTTTGGGATTTCATCGTTGCACCTGGTATTGGGGCGAGCCGTAGATCAGGTAAGCGGCCATGGCCACGCGCCGTGTCGGCCAGTTGCTGCCGCTGTTCTGCTGGGACTCGGCCGTCACGGCCTCGATCACGGGCTGGCGCACGGCCACAGGCAGAACATCGCCCAGCACCATCCTGGAGATGCGATCCACCAGCTTGGCCGGGTCGGGTGCGTCGGGCAGGAAGGCGTCCAGCCTGACCCGCGTTCCCAGCGCCCCGGGGATGCTGGCGTCGGGCGCACTGCCACCCCAGTCCAGCAGGTAGACGAGGAAATTCAGCCGCGCCAGCGCGGTGTTGGCGTTGTGGATGCCGAAGGCCGGGCCCTGCAGTTCGCTGCCTGCCACCGGGTAGTCTGGCGGATAGAAGTTGAACACCGAGGGCGAGCGAAAGACATGCTGACGCATGGCTTCGCCCCACCACCAGGACATCGCTTCGCCGTCGCTGAAACCGTTCAGGCCGCGCAGCACGCCGGTCATGAAGAGCACGGGGTCCCGAAGTCGCCCGGCAGTGGCCAACGGCGTTCGCTGGACGGCCCGGGCCTCGTAGTCGAGCAGGATCGCGGCCACGGTGGCGGAGAGATCGCCAGGAGCGCCAGTGCCGACCTGGGCCGCTCTCGTGGCGTATCGACCCGTGCGGAAAGCCTCGCTGACGCGCTGCACGTAGGCCGGCGTCGGATTGCTCGTCACCAGGAACTGGATGAGCTGGCGGCTGATGAAGGGCGCCATGTTCGGATGCTGCATCAGGCTGTCGAGCACGAGTTCCAGCGCCTGCGGTGCCGTGCTGCCGGCAGGCTTGACGACGCCACCGAGCAGCTGGCGCTGCTCGGTGTCGTGCAGGGTGGGTGCCGGCACCATGTCGCCGCCGTAGAAGGTGCACCGGGTGCCGACCGGCCAGCAGCCCCAGGTCGCGCTGCCGCCTGCTGGATAGGTCCAGCCGGTCAGCGCCTGGGCATAGCTGCGAACCATGGCGTTGTCGTAGGTGGGGACGCAGCTGCCGCCCTGCAGCGTTCCGTCGGGGTTCAACATGCAGGTGCCGATGCTGAAGAGCTGCAGCAGTTCACGCGCGTAGTTCTCGTTGGGCGCGTTCTTGTCGTTGTTGGCGTTGTTGAGGAAGTCGCCCATCACGGGCGACAGCGACGTGTGCCTCAGCACCTGGCGATAGTTGCCCAGCGCCAGGTCGTGCAGCCCCTGGAAATGGCGGCGCATGCCGTAAGTGCCGCTGACCTCCAGGCCGCTGACCACCACCATCTGCTGCAGGGCGAAGGCCACGCGCTGGCGCAGCTGGTCGGGTTGGGTGATGGCATTGCGGTAGAAATCCCACAGCAGGGGCTGGGTCGAGAACCAGTCGCGCCAGCAGTTGGGCCCGGCATGCGGCGGGAGGTCACAGAAGAAGGTGGCCTGGACGTTCTGGTGAACCTCGGGCCCGCCACCGCGGGTATAGCGCGAGGTGTTCAAGGCCAGTTGACCCTGCAGCCAGCCCGAAGCCCCCTGGGACTGGATCTGCGCCAGCAATGCTTCGCTCGCGCCGAAGCTGGCCTGATCGGCCAGGCGCACGGCGTCTGCGCGCGACATCCTCTGGGTCTGGGCCTGGGCCGGCTCGGGCAAGGCCTGTGCGACGAGCGCGAGCGTCAGGCCGGGCAGCATGGCCCTCCAGTGATTCAGCATGGAAACTCCCTCTTGCCTTGGACTGCGCCGAGTGTGGCCCCACCCGTCACCCAAGCTGTATCCAGATCCAACGCCCGCCAAAAGGACATCGACCCTGCAGGCGGCGTGTGCCTGCAGGGCCGAGAAGGGCTTGAGTCGCTGGGAAGCGGGGCGGTACGGCCGCCAGCGCGGTTACTTCTTGCGCAGTTTCTGGATGGCGGCAAGCTGGGCGGCCATGGCGGCGAACTCGCCCTGGGCCGCGGCCAGGTCGATGTCGCTCTTGGCATTGCGCATGCCTTCTTCGGCCAGCCTCTTGGCCTCCAGCGCCTTGGCCTCGTCGAGGTCGTGGCCGCGGATGGCGGTGTCGGCCAGCACGGTCACCGTGCCCGGCTGCACTTCCAGGATGCCGCCGGCGACGAAGACGAACTCCTCTTCCTTGTTGTCGGCACGCATGATGCGCACGGCGCCCGGCTTGATGCGGGTGATCAGCGGCGTGTGGCGCGGCAGGATGCCGAGTTCACCGTTTTCGCCCGGCAGGGCGACGAAGGTGGCTTCGCCGGAGAAGATCAGTTCTTCGGCGCTGACGACGTCGACGTGCAGTGTGGCCATGGTGGTGTTCTCTCTGTCAGCAATCGGAGTAAACGGTGCAAGGAGCAAGCAGTCGGCTGCCTGGCTGGGCGCGCCCCGCAGCCGCACACCCGTGCGGCGAGGAGCGCAACGACGCCTGGCGGCCGAATGCGCCGCTCATTGCGCCGTTTACTGCATCTTCTTGGCTTTCTCGAAGGCCTCGTCGATCGTTCCAACCAGGTAGAACGACTGCTCCACGATCATCTTGAAGCCACGGATGGTTTCCTTCAGCGGCACGTACTTGCCCGGGCTGCCGGTGAACACCTCGGCGACGTGGAAGGGCTGGCTCAGGAAACGCTGGATCTTGCGCGCGCGGCTCACGGCCAGCTTGTCTTCCGGGCTGAGTTCGTCCATGCCCAGGATGGCGATGATGTCGCGCAGTTCCTTGTAGCGCTGCAGCGTGGACTGCACGGCGCGCGTGGTCTCGTAGTGCTCCTGGCCCACCACGTTCGGGTCGACCTGGCGCGAGGTGCTGTCCAGCGGGTCCACGGCGGGGTAAATGCCCAGCGAGGCGATGTCGCGACTCAGCACCACGGTGGCGTCCAGGTGGGCG
>LNET01000109.1 GCA_001464055.1 Burkholderiales bacterium Ga0077543 | reverse complement strand
AAGCACCGCCTTGGTTCGTGCCATGTCCTACCCGTCGTCGTGTTGCGACGGTGGGGATTGTAGGTCAGAATAATCTAACCGAACAGTATTGGGTTAGGCGTCGCTTGCACGGGAGCGAAGCTGAGACCAGTTGTCCCTATAAACGGAGACGGAGTCCGGCGGGACGTTCACAGCCATGTTTCCGAGCTTCCGCGTGCCGCCAGTCTTGATGAGTGGCCGCGCATGCTCACGCTGAACCGCGCTACGAAATAGCTGGTTCGCGACATCCCCCGGGACGACGTAGTAGGTGAAGTGCTGGAAATCGAGGGAGCCATCGTGGGTGTGGGCTTCGCCAGCCTTCTTGTCAATGTTGACGAAGACGACGAAGTCCGCGTGGAACTTGTCGCCCTTTAGGTCTGCTTCTCCTGATGCCTGAGTGAGATAGACCTGGCCCTTCGTTGGAGAGAATCCTGTCTTGACCTGAATCAGCAGCTTGCGCCTCGGGTCGTCCGTATCGACGATGAGGTCTGAGCCGGCAAAGTTTGCCCGGAGTCCGTTTGTGTTGTGAGCTGGTATGCCATTCATCCAGCACTTGGCGGTGACAGCGGCTTCACCGATGCGTCCATGGGACTGAGTTTTTCGTAGCGACGGCATATCTCGGTGGTGGTTTGCGACGCCTAACGTGTTTTCGCCATCACCCCAACGTCACTACCCGCATCCACATGCGGCTACGGATGGAGTAGGTGGCTAAATGCGGATTCGATAGGTAGCTACGGGGTTTGCACGATACGGTGGGTCAGGCGCAGAACGGTCACCACTCGCTTGGGCAGCACCCAAAGCTTCAGTTTGAAGTCCCACTTGCCTCCTGCGGCCAAGACCAGCACCCGGAGCTTGGCCTCCCGATGTTGTAGCCGAATGTGCACCATTTTCGGTTCGCGTACGCGAACCTCGCTCTTCTCGACCAGCAGTTCGACCGTGGTGTAGCGGTAGCGGGCTTCCGGGTCGACGCGGTGGCGTACGCAAACCAGCGACTCGCCGAAGTTGCTGGCCAGGGTGATGGCACCGCGGCTGCTTGGCGCCAGCTTCTTGCAGACCCGAAAGGCCGAAACATCGGCACCTCGTGATGCTTCGCTGCGGGTGACTCGGGCTGTCGTCATGTTCCCGATTCTGTTGGCCGCGCTTTACGGATTCAATCAGCCTGACGGGGTCACCCGAGTGGGGGCCTCGCGTTCTGCAAGCCTTCCGGGCTGCCTGGTCCGTACAGGCTTGTCGCTCGCCAGCAGTCTCTGCTGCCTTCCGCCAACGCTACTTCAGCCCAGACCCTGCTCGCGCCTGTCGCGCACTTCCTGCACTTCCCGCACTTCAACATCAACAACGTTGCCACCGCTCTGCGGCGTCTGATAGCGGGTCTGGCGGGCCCGATGATAGGTGGTCCGGAACACGCCAAGGCCGGGTTTTCGGCCTCGCACCAGCGCCCACGTCACCAAACCCAGCGCCAGTATCAGCCCGAGACCCAACGCTCCCAGCATCAGCACAAAAGCCACGATGCCCGCGCCCAGCCGCAGCAGACCCTGCAACACACGCTGCAAACCCGCAGCTTGGCGGGGCGGGCTGGCCGGAGGGTTGAATGGGTTCATGTTCATGGTTGGGGGATGAGAAGAAGGTGGTTTGGTTCCCCACCGAGGGCCAGGGACGCTTCGGGACGGACTCGGCGCGCATGCGGCTACGCCACAGCATAGCGTTTGCCGACAAGGCGACCTGAAGCCCGTGGTCGGTGCGAGTCTTTCCTCTGACCGACGCCCCGTCGCCCAGTCCTCTTGGCGGGTCCGTCCCCCCGGCCGCGCCCTGGCCCTCAACGGTTGCCCACACTTCCTTCAAGCGTTCCAGCCGATGACTCACACCCCGCCCCAGGCCGTTCGTCGCATCGATCACCGGGCCAGCCAGGCGTGACGGTAGGCTATCGTTCCTGATCATCTATTCAGCGTCCGGCAGTGGTTTTCAGGGTCGGCGTTCACTTGCGCATGCGTCCATCTTTTCTCTTGCCTGTCATCCTGACCATGCTCGCCGCCTGCGGGAAGGCCCCAGAGTCCGGTTCGGCCACCCAGCCAGCCGCCGTTGAAGCGTCAGCCGCTCTGGCGCTGGCCCAGGCGCAGGCCGCGTCTGCGCCCGTGCTGCTGGTCGCGCCCGAAGACCTGCGCACCCTCAGTCCCAGCCTGCTGGCCGGCGGGCCCGTCATCACCGGGCTGCTGCAGCCCGAGCGCCGGGCCGACCTGCGCAGCGAAATCTCCACCGTGGTGCTGCAGGTCATGAAGGAAAACGGTGAACCGGTACGCCGGGGTGACCTGCTGGTGCGTCTGGACGACACCGCCATCCGCGACAGCCTGAACAGCGCCGAGGAGTCGGTGCGCGCCGTCAGCCAGGCCTTCGATCAGGCCGAACGCCAGACCCAGCGCCTGAAGACCCTGCAGGCCCAGGGCATGACCAGCCTTCAGGCGCTGGAAGATGCCGAAGTCCGCCGCAACAATGCGCAAAGCGATCTGGCCGCCGCCCGCGCCCGCGCCGTCAGCGCGCGCCAGCAGCTGCGACGCACCGAAGTCCGCGCGCCCTTCGACGGGGTGGTCAGCGAACGCAAGGTCTCCGCCGGCGACACTGCCGCAGTGGGCAAGGAACTGCTGAAGGTCATCGACCCTGCCAGCATGCGTTTCGAAGGCCTGGTCACGGCCGATCGCATGCATGAAGTCAAGCTCGGCCAGGCCGTCAGCTTCCGCGTCAACGGTTTTCCGCAGGTCGAGTTCGCAGGCAAGGTCGAGCGCGTGGACGCCACCGCCAATGCCACCACCCGGCAGGTGGAGGTGGTGGTGGCCTTCGCTGACAAAAGCGCCATGCCGCGTGTGGCCGGGTTGTTTGCGGAGGGTCGCATCGAATCCGGTACCCGCCAGGCCCTGATGCTGCCCGAAGCCGCCATCGTGCGGGCGGGCGACAGCACCAGCGTCTGGCGCGTGGCGGGTGACACGCTGCGCAGGGTGCCGGTGCAGCTGGGCGAACGCGACCCGCGCCGCGGCGAGTTCCCGGTGTTGTCGGGCCTGGCCAGCGGCGACCGGGTGCTGCGCAAGCCCGGCAGCAGCCTCGTCGACGGCCAGAAGCTGGAACTGGCAGCAGTGCCGGTGCAAGCTGGGCCCGTGGCCGTGCCCGTGCCGGTTGCTGCGTCCGCACCGGCACCCGCACCGGCAGCCGCACCCGCACCCGCACCCGCACCAGCAACAGCACCCGCACCAGCACTCGTGCCGGTTGCGCGCTGACCGAACAAGGGGCCTGCGATGTTCCTGTCCGACTTCAGCATCAAGCGCCCGGTGGCCACCGTGGTGCTCATCATCGCCATGATGGCGCTCGGCCTGCTTGCGCTGAGCAAGCTGCGCGTGAACCAGATTCCCGACGTCGAGCAGCCGATCCTCGTCGTCAACATCGCCTACCCGGGCGCCAGCC
Organism: Burkholderiales bacterium Ga0077543; assembly: GCA_001464055.1. Taxonomy (GTDB): domain Bacteria; phylum Pseudomonadota; class Gammaproteobacteria; order Burkholderiales; family Burkholderiaceae_C; genus Rubrivivax. The sequence goes on along the minus strand of LNET01000109.1, from coordinate 12,143 downwards.
CGGAGACGGTGGAACGCGAAGTCATCAACCGCATCGAAAAGGCGCTGCAGGGCATTTCCGGCGTCGACCGTGTCCAGGCCACGGCCAACGAGGGCAGCGCCAGCATCGTCATGTTCTTCAATTTCAACAAGAACATGACCGAGTCGGTCGAAGAGGTTCGCAACGCCATCGGCACTGTGCGCTTCAAGCTGCCGCTGGAGATACGCGAACCCGTGCTCACGCGGGTGGACCCGACCGCCCAGCCCATCATGCAGCTGGCGCTGTCGTCCACCACCCAGGACTTCGCGGCCATCTCGCGCCTGGCCGAAGACCAGTTGGCCGACCGCTTCCGCGGCATCGCCGGCGTTGCGGTGGTCAATGTCAACGGGGCGCTCCGGCGCGAACTCTCGGTGCTGCTGCACGCCGACAAGCTGCGCGAATTCGAGGTCTCGGTGTCCGAGGTCGTGAACGCCCTGCGCACGCAGAACGCCACCGCCCCGGTGGGCAAGGTGCGCGGCAAGCTCGAAGATCAGAGCATCCGGCTGGTGGGCCGCATCGAAAGCCCGCGGGAATTCGAGCAGATCGTCATCAAGCGCCGCGGCAGCGAACTGGTGCGCCTGGCGCAGGTGGCCACGGTGGCCGACGGGTTTGCAGAGATCAGCGGCTTCTCGCTGCGCAATGGCAACCCGAACGTGGGTATTTCGGTCACGCGCACCCGCGACGCCAGCACCGTGTCGGTGGCCGACGACGTGCGCGATCTGGTGGCCGAAATGGGCAAGGAACTGCCCAGCGGCACGAAGCTGGAAATCACCCAGGACGGCGGCGAGAACGCCTACAACAGCCTCTACAACGTCATCCACGCCCTCGTCTTCGGCGCCGGCCTGACGATCTTCGTCGTCTACGTCTTCCTGAACTCCTGGCGCTCGACGCTGATCACCGCGCTCAGCCTGCCCACCAGCGTCGTCGCAGCCTTCATCGCGGTGTGGCTGTTCGGCTTCTCGCTGAACTTCATGAGTCTGCTGGGCCTGTCGCTGGCCATCGGCGTGCTCATCGACGACGCCATCGTCGTGCGCGAAAACATCGTGCGCCACATGGAAATGGGTGAAGACCGTCGCACCGCCGCGATGAACGGCACCGCCGAGATCGGCCTGGCCGTGGCCGCCACCACCTTCAGCATCGTGGCGGTGTTCGTGCCCGTGGCCTTCATGCCCGGCGTGTCGGGCGAATGGTTCCGCCCGTTTGCCTTGACGGTGGTGGCCTCGGTCATGGTCAGCCTGCTGATCGCCTTCACGCTCGACCCGATGCTCAGTGCCTACTGGGGCGACCCGCCCGGCTACCACCACGCGCCGAAAAAAGGCATCAGCCGGGTGCTTCAGCGTTTCAACCACTGGTTCGACCACCAGACCGAACGTTATGGCCAGGTCATCGCCTGGGCGCTGCACCACCGCCGCTGGATGGCCGCTTTCGCCGTCCTCAGCCTGGTGGCGGCGGTGGCCTTGCAGATGAAGTTCGGGGGCTCCAGCTTCCTGCCCAGTTCCGACGCCGGCACGCTGGCCATCGAGGTGCGCACCCCCAGCAGCAGCAGCCTGGAATACGCCCGGCTGAAGATCGAGGCCGCCGCGACCCTGGCCCGCACCATCCCCGAGACGAAGGCCACCAACAGCCAGGTGCGCGCAGGCGGCGGCCGCATCTTCGTCGACATCGGCAAAAGCACCGAACGCGAGCGCAACCACATCGAGATCGCTGCCGACCTGCGCAAGCTCACCGCACGCCTGGTCGGTGCCGAATACACGGTCCTCGAAGACCTGAACAGCGGCACGCAGAAGCCCGTGCAGATTCGCTTCACGGGTGCCGATTCGCGCAAGCTGCTGGAGATCACGAACCAGTTCATGGTCGAGTTGCGCAAGGTGCCTGGCGCCGTGGACGTGGGCCTGTCGGAACAGGATCCGCAGGACGAACTGAAGATCGAACTCGACCGTGGCCTGGCCAATTCCCTGGGCATCTCGGTCAACGACGCGGCACAGGCACTGCGCGTGGCCTTCGCCGGTGTCGAGGTCGGCGACTGGGTCGACCCTTCTGGCCAGACCCGCGACGTCTCGGTGCGGCTGCACCCCAACGACCGTGTCGACGCCAGCAACATCGAGCGCCTGCCCATTGCCGTCAGCGGCAGCAACCGCATGGTGCCGCTGGAGCAGATCGCCACCGTCACCATGGGCAAGGGCCCCAGCCAGATCCAGCACGCCGACGGCAAGCGCACCATCAGCGTGGCCGCCAATGCCCAGGGCCGCAGCCCGGGCGAAGTCACGGCCGACGCCCTGAAGCTGGCCGAGAAGATCGACTTCCCGCCCGGCTACGGCCTGGAACTGGCGGGCGCCTCGCGCGACCAGCAGGCCGTGTTCGGCGCCATGGGTACGGCGCTGGTGTCGGGCATCGGGCTGATGTACCTGATCCTGGTCATGCAGTTCGGCAGCTTCACCGCGCCGCTGGCGGTGATGTTGTCGCTGCCCTTGTCCCTGATCGGCGTGGTCGTGGCCTTGCTGCTCACGGGTGGCACGCTCAACCTGATGAGCCTCATCGGCGTGATCATGCTGATGGGTCTGGTGGCCAAGAACGCCATCCTGCTGCTGGACGCCGCGCGCAACCTGGAGGCCGAAGGCATGGACCGCGAGGAAGCGCTGATGGCCGCCGGCCGCAAGCGCCTGCGTCCCATCCTGATGACCACTTTCGCGCTCATTGCCGGCATGCTGCCGGTGGCCATCGGCATCGGCGAAGGCGGCGAGTTCTACCGGCCCATGGCCGTGGCCATCATCGGCGGCACCATCACCAGCACCTTCCTCACGCTGCTGGTCATTCCCAGCTTCTACGACAGCATCGAGATCGCGCGCGACCGCGCCATCGCGAAGTACCGCCGCCGCGAGGAACGCTGGAGCGCTTTCCCGGCCTTCATGCTGACTTTCCTGGAAGCCCTGGCCACACTGAGCCTGCTGCGTTTCGTGTGGCGCCTGCCGGGCCAGCTGCTGGCCTGGGTGCAGCGACGCCGTGGCCGCACGACCCCGGCGGCTGCCTGAGCGGTGCGGCAGGGAAAACAGGCAGTATCCTGCTGGCCAGCGTCCCTAGAATGCGGAAATCCATCAGTCAACGCTGAAAGCGCCCCGCATGCCGACTTCCAGACGCGCCAAGGCTGGCGCTGCATCCGCAGCAAACCCCGCAGCCCCCGCCGAAGTCGAAGCGCCTGCCGCAGCGGGCCAGGCCGCACCCGTGGCGCTGCGCACCTTGAAGAAGTACCCCAACCGGCGCCTCTACGACACCCAGACCAGCAGCTACATCACCCTGACCGACGTCAAGCGCATGGTGCTGGGCGCCGAAGACTTCGAGGTGCGCGACGCCAAGACTGGCGAAGACCTCACACGCAGCATCCTGCTGCAGATCATCCTGGAAGAAGAATCGGGCGGCGTGCCGATGTTCAGCACCCAGGCCCTGGCCCAGATCATCCGTTTCTACGGCCACGCCATGCAGGGCGTGATGGGCACCATGCTCGAAAAGAACCTGCAGGCCTTCACCGACATGCAGGCGCAGTTCCTGCAAAGCAGCAAGGGCCTGTACGACCCGAAGCAGCTGTCGCCCGAGCTGTGGACGCAGTTCCTCAGCGGCCAGCCCGCGGCGCTGCAGGGCCTGATGGGCAGCTATGTCGAGCAAAGCCGCAGCCTGTTCGAACAGATGCAGAAGGCCAGCACCCTGTTCCCGGGCGTGCCGGGTTTTCCGCCCAAGCGTTGAATGGCGCCGCCGGCCGTGCCGGCATGGGGGAAAATCCGGGTGATGAGTGACACCCCAACCCCCCTTTCCTCGCCGGCGCCCACCATCGGTTTCGTCAGCCTGGGCTGCCCGAAGGCGCTGACCGACTCCGAACTCATCCTCACGCAACTGCGTGCCGAGGGCTACGAGACCAGCAAGACCTTCGCCGGCGCCGACCTGGTCATCGTCAACACCTGCGGCTTCATCGACGACGCTGTCAAGGAAAGCCTGGACACCATCGGCGAAGCCCTGGCCGAAAACGGCCGCGTCATCGTCACCGGCTGCCTGGGCGCCAAGGCCGGGCAGGGTGGCGACAACCTGGTGAAAAGCATCCACCCCAAGGTGCTGGCGGTCACCGGGCCGCACGCCACCCAGGAAGTGATGGACGCGGTGCACCTGCACGTGCCCAAGCCGCACGACCCCTTCGTGGACCTGGTGCCTGCGGCGCGCGAGGAATTTCGCGGCGTGGCCGGCATCAAGCTCACGCCACGCCATTACGCCTATCTGAAGATCAGCGAAGGCTGCAACCACCGCTGCACCTTCTGCATCATCCCCAGCATGCGCGGCGACCTGGTCTCGCGCCCCATCGGCGACGTGCTGGGCGACGCGCGCGCGCTGTTCGATTCAGGCGTGAAGGAACTGCTGGTCATCAGCCAGGACACCAGCGCCTATGGGGTGGACCTGAAGTACCGCACCGGCTTTTTCGACGGCCAGCCCGTGAAGACGCGCATGCTCGAACTGTGTGCTCGACTGGGCGAACTGGCCGCGCCCTTCGGGGCCTGGGTGCGGCTGCACTACGTCTACCCGTATCCCCACGTCGACGAACTGCTGCCGCTGATGGCCGAAGGCAAGGTCCTGCCCTATCTGGACGTGCCTTTCCAGCACGCCCACCCCGATGTGCTCAAGCGCATGAAGCGCCCGGCCAGCGGTGAACGCAACCTCGAACGCCTGGCCGCCTGGCGGGCGGCCTGCCCGGAAATCGTGGTGCGCAGCACCTTCATTGCCGGCTTTCCGGGCGAAACCGAGACTGAATTCGAGACTCTGCTCGACTTCCTGCGTGAAGCCGAGATCGACCGCGCCGGCTGCTTCGCCTATTCGCCCGTGCAGGGCGCTGCCGCCAACGAATTGCCGGGCATGCTGCCGGTAGAAGTGCGCGAAGAGCGACGTGCACGCTTCATGGCGGTGGCCGAAGAGGTGTCCACGCGCAAGCTGCAGCGCCGCCTCGGTGCCACGATGCAGGTGCTGGTGGACCACGCCCCTGCGCTCGGCCGCAAGGGCGGCACCGGCCGCAGCTATGCCGACGCGCCCGAGATCGACGGCACCGTTCGCCTGCTGCCACCCGAGAAAGCCAGCAAGACGCTGAAGGTGGGCGAGTTCACGCGTGCCCGCATCGTGGCCACCGACGGGCACGACCTGGTCGCCATGCCGGTCTGAATGGCGCACTGCCAGCATCGTCTGCCCGCCCACCGAAAGCGCCCATGGCCCGCGACCCCCGCACCGATCTCATCCACCACCCCTACCAGCCGCCTGCCGGCTTTCATGCCCCGCAGGTGGCCGTGCACAAGGCCAGCACCGTCATCTTCGGCGACGTGGCCGCGATGCGCGCGCGCGACTGGCGCCACAAGACCGGCTACACCTACGGCCTGCACGGCACGCCCACCACCTTCACGCTGGAAGCGCGCATCGCCGCACTGGAAGGCGCCGAACACTGCGCCCTGGTGCCCAGCGGGTTGGCGGCCATCGCCCTGGTGAACCAGGCGCTGCTGGCGCAGGGTGACGAACTGCTGCTGCCAGCGAACGTCTACGGTCCCAGCCGTGAACTGGCGCGCAACGAACTGGCGCGCTGGGGCATCGCGCACCGTTTTTACGACCCGATGGCCCCGGCTGCGCTGCCGGCACTGCTGGGCCCGAAGACCCGGCTCATCTGGCTGGAAGCACCGGGCTCGGTGACGATGGAGTTTCCCGACCTGCCCGAACTGGCCCGCATCGCCCATGCCCATGGCGTGACGACGGCGCTGGACAACACCTGGGGCGCCGGCCTGGCCTTCAACGGCTTCGAGCTGGGCGCCGACATCGTGATGCAGGCCTTGACCAAGTTCCCCAGCGGCGGTGGCGACGTGCTGATGGGTTCGGTCTGCACGCGCAACGCGGCACTGCACGAGCGCATCCACCTCACCCACATGCGCACGGGGCAGGGCGTGGCCGCGAACGACGCCGAACTGGTGCTGCGTTCGCTGGCGACGGTGGCGCTGCGCTATGCCGCGCAGGACACCACCGGCCGCACGCTGGCGCAGTGGCTGCAGGCCCGGCCCGAGGTCGTGCAGGTCCTGCACCCGGCGCTGGAAGGGTCGCCCGGGCACGAGCACTGGAAGGCGCACTGTACGCAGGCCGCCGGGCTGTTTTCGGTGCTGTTCGACGGGCGCTTCAGTGCCGCGCAGGTCGACGCCTTCGTCGATGGCCTGAAGCTGTTCAAGATCGGATTCTCCTGGGCTGGCCCGGTTAGCCTGGTGGTGCCCTACGACATGAAGCAGCTGCGGCCTGGGCAGGCCTGGCCAGGCCACCTGGTGCGATTTTCGACCGGCTTCGAAGCCGTGGCCGACCTGCAGGCCGACCTGGCGCAGGCGATGGCCCTCGCCTTCGGGGCTTGATCCCTCAGCTCTTGGACGAGACCTTGTGCCGCATCAGCCGGCCCTTTTCCCGGTTCCAGTCGCGTTCCTTCTCGGTGTTACGCTTGTCGTGTTCGGCCTTGCCCTTGGCCAGCGCAATCTCGGCCTTCACCAGTCCGCCCTTGTAGTGCAGGTTCAGCGGCACCAGGGTGAAGCCTTTCTGCTCGACCTTGCCCACCAGACGGCGGATCTGGTCCTTCTTCATCAGCAGCTTCTTGGTGCGGTCGGCCTGCGGGGTGATGTGGGTGGAGGCGGCGCGCAGGGCGTTGATGCGGCAGCCGATGAGGAAAAGCTCGCCGTCGCGGATGTGCACATAGCCGTCGGTCAACTGCACCTGGCCGGCGCGGATGGCCTTCACTTCCCAGCCTTCCAGCACCATGCCGGCCTCGAACTGCTCTTCGATGCTGTATTCGAAACGGGCGCGGCGGTTTTCTGCGATGTGGGCCATGGGCTGCCTGCTGATGGGCGCTCCTACAATCAACGTATTGTATGAAGCACGTGAAAAAGTCGGTCTTGCTCTGGTACTCGGCCAGCGAGATGTATGAACTGGTGACCTCGGTCGAGCAATACCCGCGGTTCCTGCCCTGGTGCGACAAGGCCGAAGTGCTGCAGCAGCACGACGACGGCATCACCGCCCGTCTGGGTCTGGCCTACATGGGGGTGAAGCACGCTTTCACCACCCGCAACCTGCACGTGCCCGGCGAATCGGTCACCGTCAGCCTGGTCGACGGGCCGTTTTCGCTGCTCGACGGCACCTGGCTGTTCAAGCCCATCGGCCGCGAAGACAGCCCGCAGCAGGCCTGCCGCATCGAATTCGACCTGCGCTATGCCTTCTCCAGCAAGGCGCTGGAGGTGGTGGTGAGCCCGGTGTTCGACAAGGTGGCGGCCACCTTTGTCGATTCCTTCGTTCGCCGCGCCGAGGCTGTCTATGGTGCGCGTTGAAGTGCTGTACTGCCCTGCGCCCGGGCAGGTGGACGCCCTGGCACTGGACCTGCCCGCCGGCGCCACCCTGGCCGACGCCCTGGCAGCCAGCGGCCTGCTCGCACGCCATGGGCTGGCGCTGGGCGAGCTGAAAGCGGGCATCTGGTCCCGTGTGAAAGCACACGACACAGCACTGCGAGACAACGACCGGGTGGAAATCTACCGGCCCTTGAGCGTCGACCCGAAAGAAGCGCGGCGGCTGCGCTACAAGGGCCAGCGCGCAGAACCGAAGGCCGCCGGGGCTAGCGGCAGTCCGAAGCGATGATGTCGCGGGCGCGCCGGGTCTCTTCGGCGCGACCCTTGTCGTCGAGCACTTCGCGTTCGCCCTTGTCGTTCACCCGTGCCATGCGCTGGCCGTTTTCCAGCGCCACCACCTGGGCGCGGGCGCGACGGCAATTGTCGGCGCGCTGGACATTCTGTTTCTCGAGCTCGGCCTTCGCCTTGGCGGCCTTCTCGGCTTCGGCAGCCTTCTTGCGGGCTTCGAGTTCGCGGTCCGCGGGTGGCGCCGCTGGCGCGGCCGACGACGGTGCGGCAGCAGCGCTGGCCGCAGGCGCCGGGCGGGCCGGTGCGGGCCGGGCGTTCGGGCGGCTGATGATGTCCTTGTCCTGCACCTCACGCGGGGGCGGCAGGTCGCTGGCCGTGACGCGGCCGTCCTTGTCGCGCCAGGTCCATTGCGCTTGCGCGGCGCTGCACAGCAGGGCCAGGCCCAGCAGGGTGGCCAGAACGGGCAGCCGGTGAATGGGTTTTGGCAGGGTTCCGCGCATCCCGCCAGTGTAGTGCCGGGGGGGTGGGGTGCTGCTGTGCAGTCGGTCACGCTGCCGCGCAGGGTGGCGGGCTACCTATAATCGTTTTTTGCGTCTGGAGCCTTTTTCATGCGCCTACTCGGCAAAGCGCTCACCTTCGACGACGTGTTGTTGGTGCCCGCCTACTCAACGGTGTTGCCTCGCGACACCAACCTGTCCACAGCCTTCACCCGCCAGATTCGCCTGAACCTGCCCCTGGTTTCGGCAGCGATGGACACCGTCACAGAAGCCCGCCTGGCGATTGCCATCGCCCAGGAAGGCGGCATCGGCATCGTGCACAAGAATCTCACGCCCAAGCAGCAGGCGGCCGAGGTGGCCCGCGTGAAGCGCTACGAATCGGGCTTGCTGCGTGACCCCATCACCGTGTCGCCCGACACCCCCGTGCGCGAGGTCATGGCGTTGTCCAGGCAGCATGGCGTTTCCGGCTTCCCGGTGCTCGACGGCAAGACCGTGGTCGGCATCGTCACCAACCGCGACCTGCGCTTCGAGACCCGGCTGGACGTTGCGGTGCGCGAAGTGATGACGCCCCGCGAGCGCCTGGTCTGGGTGAACGAAAGCGCCACGCTCGAAGAAGGCAAGGCGCTGATGCACCGCCACAAGCTCGAACGTGTGCTCGTCGTCAACGACGCTTTCGAACTGCGCGGGCTGATGACGGTGAAAGACATCACCAAGCAGACCAACTTCCCGAACGCCGCGCGCGACAGCCAGGGCAAGCTGCGCGTGGGCGCGGCCGTGGGCGTGGGCGACGGCACCGAGGAACGTGTGGACCTGCTGGTCAGGGCCGGCGTCGACGCCCTGGTGGTCGACACCGCCCATGGCCACAGCGCCGGCGTCATCGAACGTGTGCGCTGGATCAAGCGCCGTTATCCCGACGTGCAGGTCATCGGCGGCAACATCGCCACCGGCGCCGCGGCGCTGGCCCTGGTGGAAGCCGGTGCCGACGCGGTGAAGGTGGGCATCGGCCCGGGCAGCATCTGCACTACGCGCATCGTCGCCGGCGTGGGCGTGCCGCAGATCATGGCCATCGACAGCGTCGCCACGGCCCTGCAGGGCAGCGGCGTGCCGCTGATCGCCGACGGCGGCATCCGCTACAGCGGCGACATCGCCAAGGCCATTGCCGCAGGCGCCGGCACGGTGATGATGGGCGGCATGTTCGCCGGCACCGAGGAAGCCCCGGGCGAGGTCATCCTTTACCAGGGCCGAAGCTACAAGAGCTACCGCGGCATGGGCAGCATCGGCGCCATGCGCGCCGGCAGCGCCGACCGCTACTTCCAGGAAGCCGACGAGACCAGCAACCCCAACGCCGACAAGCTGGTGCCCGAAGGCATCGAGGGCCGCGTGCCCTACAAGGGCACCATGGTCGCCATCGTCCACCAGATGGCCGGCGGCCTGCGCGCTGCGATGGGCTACTGCGGCTGCACCACCATCGCGCAGATGCAGGCCCAGGCCGAGTTCGTCGAAATCACTACCGCCGGCATCCGCGAAAGCCACGTGCACGACGTCCAGATCACCAAGGAAGCGCCGAATTACCGCCTCGAATAGGCCCCCCGTGGCGCCCCCGCCTGCCGCCGCCGCGCGGCCTGCCGCCATGCGTTTCATCATGCTGGTGGTGCTGATCGACATGCTGGCCATCGGCATCATCGTGCCGGTGCTGCCGGCCCTGGTGGGCAAGTTCACCACCGACCCGTCGGAACAGACCTACTGGTACGGCGTCGTCACCTTCTCCTTCGCGCTGGCCAGTTTCTTTGGCGCGCCCATCCTGGGCGCGCTGTCCGACCGCTTCGGCCGGCGGCCGGTGCTGCTGCTGGGCTTCTGCGGACTGGCCATCAACTTCTTCGCCACCGCCTTCGCTACGTCGCTGTGGATGCTGATCGCCTCGCGCGTCATCGGCGGCGGCATGCAGGCCAATGCGGCCGTGGCCAATGCTTATGTGGCCGACATCACCGCCCCCGAGGACCGGGCCAAGCGCTTCGGCATGCTGGGCGCGATGTTCGGCATCGGCTTCATCCTGGGGCCGGTGATCGGCGGGTTGCTGGGCGGCATCGACCTGCACTGGCCCTTCATCGCCGCCGGCGTGCTGGCGCTGATGAACCTGGTCTACGGCTACTTCGTGCTGCCCGAATCGCTGCCGCCGGAGAAGCGCCGCGGCTTCGCCTGGAGCCGTGCGAACCCGGTGGCGGCACTGAAGCAGCTGGCGGCACTGAAGGACACCGCGCCCCTGGTGTGGGTGCTGGCCTTCGTGGGCCTGGCGCAGTTCACCCTGTACACCACCTGGGTGCTGTACACCACCTTCAAGTTCGGCTGGGGCCCCACCGAGAACGGCTGGTCGCTGTTTGCCGTGGGCGTGGTGTCGGCGCTGGTGCAGGGCGTGTTGCTCGGCCGGCTGCTCAAGCGCTTCACGCCGCAGCGCCTGGCGGTGCTGGGCCTGGTGTCGTCGACCCTGGCCTATGCGCTGTGGGGCCTGGCCAGCAGCGGCTGGATGATGTACGCCGTGATCGCGGCCAACGTCCTGGGCAACACCGTGGCCGCCAGCCTGCAGAGCCTGATTTCCGGCGCGGCAGATGCCAAGCACCAGGGCCAGACCATGGGCTCGATCAGCTCGCTGAACAGCCTGATGGCCGTGGTGGCGCCGGCCATTGGCGCGCCGCTGCTGGGCCTGGTGTCGCACTATCCGGCCGGCGACTGGCGCATCGGGGCCCCGTTCTTCGCCTGCGCGCTGCTGCAGGCGGTGGCGCTGTGGCTGGCCTGGTCTCACTTCCGCCGCATGCGGCTGGCCCGCGCCCCCGAAGCCGCCGCCACGCCCTGAACCGATTTCCTGCCGCCTTCAGTCTCGAGCCTCGATGCCATGCACGACAAAGTCCTCATCCTCGACTTCGGTTCGCAAGTCACGCAACTGATCGCCCGCCGCGTGCGCGAGGCGCATGTCTACTGCGAGATCCACCCCAACGACGTCGGTGACGATTTCGTGCGCGCGTTTGCGCCCAAGGCCATCATCCTCAGCGGCAGCCACGCCAGCACCTACGAAGAACAAGACCTGCGCGCGCCGCAGGCCGTGTGGGACCTGGGCGTGCCGGTGCTGGGCATCTGCTACGGCATGTTCACGATGGCGGTGCAGCAGGGCGGGCAGGTGGAGGCCAGCACGCACCGGGAATTCGGCTATGCCGAGGTGCGGGCGCATGGGCATACGAAGCTGCTGAACGGCATCCAGGACTTCGCCACGGCCGAAGGCCACGGCATGCTGAAGGTCTGGATGAGCCATGGCGACAAGGTCACCGCGCTGCCCCCAGGCTTCAAGCTGATGGCCAGCACGCCCAGCTGCCCCATTGCCGGCATGGCCGACGAGGCGCGCCGTTACTACGGCGTGCAGTTCCACCCCGAAGTGACGCACACCGTGCAGGGCCGGGCCCTGCTCGAGCGCTTCGTGCTGGACATTGCCGGTGCGAAGCCCGACTGGGTGATGCGCGACCACATCGCCGAGGCCGTGGCGAAGATCCGCGAGCAGGTGGGCGACGAGGAAGTCATCCTGGGCCTGAGCGGCGGCGTCGACAGCAGCGTGGCCGCGGCGCTGATCCACCGCGCCATCGGTGACCAGCTCACCTGCGTCTTCGTCGACCACGGCCTGCTGCGCCTGAACGAAGGCGACATGGTGATGGACATGTTCGTGGGCCGGCTGCACGCCAAGGTCATCCGCGTCGACGCCAGCGCGCTGTTCCTGGGCAGGCTGGCCGGCGTGACCGACCCCGAGGCCAAGCGCAAGATCATCGGCAGCGAGTTCGTCACCGTGTTCAAGCAGGAAGCCGCCAAGTTGACCAGCGCGGGTGCCAAGGGCGCTAAATGGCTGGCGCAGGGCACGATCTACCCCGACGTGATCGAGAGCGGCGGCGCCAAGACCAAGAAGGCCGTCACGATCAAGAGCCACCAC